>NZ_LZSQ01000037.1 GCF_001665535.1 Mycobacterium sp. 852002-51961_SCH5331710 | reverse complement strand
GACCCCCCCCCCCCCCCCCCCCCCCCCCCCCCCCCCCCCCCCCCCCTTTTTTTTTTCAAGCAGAAGACGGCATACGACATTAGCTGCAGTCTCGTGGGCTCGGAGATGTGTATAAGAGACAGGCCCAAACCGCCCAAACCGCCCAAGCCGCCCAAGAAGGGCAACGGCCACGGCAACGGGAACGGGAAGAAAGGCCCGTGAGCGCAGCGGGTCCGGCGGATCGCTGCGACGCGCATGAAGCGATCGACGGGCCGTTACGATCAGCCGCGTGAGTGACAACACTGAACCAGTCGTACTGGTCGAACAGCGCGACCGCATCCTGATCATCACCATCAACCGTCCGCAGGCCAAGAACGCGGTGAACGCCGACGTCAGCCGGGGCCTCGCCGATGCCATGGACCGACTCGACGGTGACGCCGGCCTGTCGGTGGGCATCCTGACCGGCGCCGGCGGCTCGTTCAGCGCGGGCATGGACCTCAAGGCGTTCGCCCGCGGCGAGAACGTGGCGATCGAGGGCCGAGGCCTGGGCTTCACCGAGCGCCCACCCGCCAAGCCGCTCATCGCCGCCGTGGAGGGCTACTGCCTCGCTGGCGGGTGCGAGCTGGCGCTGGCCACCGACCTGATCGTCGCGTCGAAGGAATCCGCGTTCGGCATCCCCGAGGTCAAGCGCGGCCTGGTCGCCGGCGGCGGCGGACTGCTGCGGTTGCCGCAGCGGCTCCCGTACGGCCTCGCGATGGAGCTCGCCCTGACCGGTGAGAGCCTGTCCGCGCAGCGCGCCCACGACCTCGGCATGGTCAACGTCCTCGCCGAGCCCGGACAGGCGCTGGAGGCCGCGATCGCGTTCGCCGAGAAGATCACCGCCAACGGTCCGCTCGCCGTCGCGGCGACCAAGCGGATCATCGTCGAATCCCGCGACTGGAACTCCCAGGAGATGTGGAAGAAGCAGGTCGAGATCTTCGGACCGGTCTTCATGTCCAACGACGCCAAGGAAGGCGCAATCGCGTTCGCCGAGAAGCGGGCGCCGAAGTGGACGGGAACCTAAGGGGTTTCGCAAAAGGGTTTTGTCGCCGCCGCCCGGGGCAACCGTAAGGCGTGGAAACGTTGTCCCGAGCGCGGCGCGCGCAGAAGCGCATCTTCAAGGTGCAGCGGCGAGTGTGGTTGTTACAGGTCGCGATGTGGCCGACATTGGCACTCGCAGGCATCGGAGCGGTCGCCGCGGTGGTCGTCCGGTACCGCGGGCGTGCCGACGAGCCGGGACCAGCGATCCCTTCGCCGACCGACGGCCTACCCCACCTCTGAGGAGACAGCGCATGGCGCAGAGCGACGATCTGCCGATCACCGACTACGACCAGCTGCCGTTGACCGAGTTGCGTCATCGCATCCGCGCGCTCGACGAACCCCAACTGCGCGCGGTGTTCGACCACGAGACCTCGCACGGCAACCGCATTCCGGTGCTCGAGGTGCTCCACGCGCGGCTCAAGGAGTTGACGCACGGCGCCGAGCCGTCGTCCGGTGACCCGAACAACGCACCCGAGGTGAGTGGCGCGGCGGGCGGATCGCCCGTGCAGGAGTCGACGGCCGCGCAGGGCAATACGCCGCTGCGGCACGGTGTCGCGAACCAGACGCCCGCGCGCGGCAAGCCGTAAGCCGCACCGCGAATCGTTGACCTCAACGGCCGTTCAGGTCGCAAGATGTGAGGCATGACGACGGATGTGCTGGCCGATCTGGACGTTGCGGCCTATCTGAACCGGATCGGATACACCGGTTCGAACGAGCCGACGCTGTCCACACTTCGCGGGTTGGTGGCCGCGCACAACCGATCGATCCCGTTCGAGAACCTCGATCCCTTGATGGGCATTCCGGTCGTCGATCTCAGCGCAGGGGCCCTCGCCCGCAAGCTCGTTCGCCGTCGCCGCGGCGGATACTGCTATGAGCAGAACGGTCTGATGGGTTACGTGCTCGAGGCACTGGGATACGACGTCGCTCGCCTTGCGGGCCGGGTGGTGTGGATGAACCAGTCGGGTGCCCTGCCCGCGCAGACCCATCAGGTGCTGGCGGTGCACATGCCGGGCGAGGACGGACAGTGGTTGGTCGACGTCGGGTTCGGCGGCCAGACGCTGTCGTCGCCGATCCGGCTCGAAGCCGGTCCCGTGCAGACCACCCGCCACGAGCCCTACCGGCTGCGCGAGCACGACGACGGGTATCTCCTGGAGGCCGAGATCCGCGGGGAGTGGCAGCCGCTGTACATGTTCGACTCTCGACCGCGACCGCAGATCGACCTCCAGGTTGGAAGTTGGTATGTCTCAACGTTTCCCGAGTCGGGCTTCGTGACCGGATTGACGGTGGCGCTGGTCACCGACGACGCTCGGTGGAATCTGCGTGGACGCAATCTGGCCGTCCACAGCGGCGGTGGCACCGAACGGATCCGCTTCGACACCGCGGCCGAGGTCCTCACCGAACTCACGGACCGCTTCGGCATCGATCTGGCCGACCTCGGCGACCACCGCGACATCGAGGCCCGCGTCCACGAGGTCTTGGACAGCTGAACGCAGCAGGAATCGTCATGGCCATCCGCGAGCGGCGCGGCCATACTCGTTGATCGTGAGCCAGCCAGCACGCCGCGACCGCCTGCGCGAACTGCTCGACGCGGTCGTCGACGCCGACAACAGCGGTGTGGACAGCATGGCCCGCAGCAGTCACGCCTCGGAGTTCCACTTCTCGCGGGAGGTCCGTCGGCTGACCGGCGAGTCGCCGGCCGCGATGCGTCGCCGCATCATGCTCGAACGGGCTGCCTGGCGACTGCAGCACGGTGAGCGGGTGGCCGCCGTCGCGGCCGACGAGGGATGGTCGTCGACCGAGGTGTTCTCACGCGCCTTCCGGCGCACCTTCGGTGTGCCGCCGTCGAGGGCCGCCGACGTCGCCTTCCGGGTCGCTGCGCCGAACGGGCTGCACTTCCATCCGCCGCACTCGCTGTGGCTGGACAACGCGGGCGAGGCAAAGGAGCCGGACATCTCTGGACTGATGGTGGCGCACGACGTCGCCGACACCGCGTACCTCATCGACCGCGCGACGGGCCTGACGAACGACCAATGGCGGGAGGCGATCTCACCCGGCCAGGTGGTGCTCGACTGGGACGGCGCGGAACCCAGTGTCGGCGCGGTGCTCGCAACGATCGTGTGGACCAAGCAGGTGTGGCTGGCCACGATCGACGGTCGCGACTTTCCCGATCGCACCGCCACAACGCCTGAGAACATGACCGCCGGACAGCTCGCCCAGCACCACGACGACATCGCAAAGCGCTGGACGGCAATGGTTTCCGAGTACGCCGCCGACGGCCGGATGGGGGACACCGTCATCGACGCGCTGTGTGATCCACCGGAGTCGTTCCAGCTGTACGGCATCGTCGCGCACGTGTTGGAGTACTCCGCGCACCGGCGCGGCCTGGCCCGCACGATGCTGGCCCGCCACGGTATCGATGTGCCCCGGGGCGATCCCTTGGAATGGATGCGGGGCAACTGATTTGGCGACGGTCTACTACACGGCGTCGAGCCTGGACGGTTACATCGTCGACGACCGCGACAGCCTGGACTGGCTGACCTCGCGCGACATCGACCAGAGCGGACCGTTCGGCTACGACGCGTTCATCGCGACGATCGGCGCCGTGGTGATGGGTTCGGCGACCTACGAATGGATCGTGCGCAACCACCCGGGCGACTGGATGTACGAGCAGCCGTCCTGGGTGATGACGCGTCGCCCGCACATCATCGAGCAGGGACACGACGTGCGGACGTTCGCCGGCGATGTCTCCGATCTGCACCCGACGATGGTGTCCGCCGCGGCGGGCAAGGACGTGTGGGTGGTCGGGGGAGGTGACGTCGCACGACAATTCGTGTCGGCGGGGCTGATCGACGAGATGATCGTCAGCTACGCTCCGTGCTCGCTGGGCGCGGGTTCGCCCGTGCTGCCGATCCGTTCGGAGTGGACGCTGGTCGAGTCGGCGGTCAACGGGGACTTCGTATGCGCCCGCTGGCGCTCGGCCTAGTTGCGGTCGGGCACGCCGTTGCGGCGGATGAAATCCCGTGACCTGATGAGGAATTCGACCTGCTGGGCTACGTCACGCAGCGGGTCGACGGAGCGCGTCGAGCGGCACAGCACCACGGCACCTTCCAGCGCCGCGATGCAGGTGATGGCGAGGGAGGCCGCGTCGGACTCGTCGAAACCGTCAGAGACGAACGCTCGCGTCAGCGCGTCACGCCAATGGCCGAAGATGCTGCCTGCCACCGTCGTCAGTTGGGGCTCGTCCTCGGCCGAACCGATTGCCGCGGCGACCACGGGACAACCCGCGGCGAATTCGCTTTCGACGAGCAGTTCCTCCCAGAACGCCACGAAGCTGCGGACCAGGTGCATGCCACCCTTGGCGGCCGCCTCGTCGATCTCCTTGGTGATCGCCTCACCCGCGAACCGGAGCGCCTCGCGCAGGATCTGATTGCGGCCGTCGGGAAAGTGGTAATAGACCGACCCGCGCGGGGCGCCGCTGCGGGTGAGCACCTCGTCGATCGTGACACCCGCTGCGCCGCGCTCCCGCATGACCTCGGCCGCGGCGATCAGCATCTTGGTGCGCGTCGATCCGCGCTTCGTGGCGGTCTTGGTGGCGGCGGAAGACAGATCAACCTCCAATCGAGTGGTCAGGCTGCGGGTGTGCGAGGCACTTGCGCCGGACGCCAGTTGAGTGGGCTGAAGCGAAAGACGGGCCGACGCCGGTCGTGCACCCGGTGGGTGAACCGGTATCCGGCGATGTTGACTTCAATGACCCACATGGGGTGCCTCCCTGGTTATGACGAAGAGCATAAAACCCAGAACACACCGAAGCAATTAATGTATTCCACATCACAGTGTTATCCGTGGTCAGTGCAGGTGGGAGCGTGGGACGCGGCTCAGCCGGGCAGAAGCCACAAGACGCCTGATTATGGTTTAAAGCATAATTCTTGGGCTCGCCACGCGCCTGAGCTGAACTGCAGGTCGCGGGTCCGTCGGACGGCTACGCTACGGCTCGACGCGAGAACGAAAGGCGCTCGTCATGGGCCACTACAGAAGCAACGCGCGGGATCTCGAGTTCAACCTGTTCGAGGTGCTTGGCCTGGACAAGGCCCTGGCGACCGGTGAGTTCGGTGACCTCGACGGGGATTCGGTGCGGCAGATGCTCGACGAGGCGGCTCGGCAGGCCGAGGGTCCGCTCGCCGAGTCCTTCGCCGAATCCGATCGCCACCCGCCCACCTTCGACCCGGCCGCTCACGAGGTGACCCTGCCCGAGCCGTTCAAGAAGTCGTTCCGGGCCTGGCAGCAGGGTGAGTGGTTCCGCGTCGGGATGGCGGAGGACATCGGCGGGGTGGCGGCGCCCGCCGCGGTCGAATGGGCGATCAACGAGTTCGTGCTCGGCGGAAATCCCGCGGTGTTCATCTATCAGGCTGGCTCGAAGATGGCCGACATCCTCTATGGCATCGGCAACGAACAGCAGCGGCACTGGGCATCGTTGATGGTGGAGCGCGACTGGTGCGCGACGATGGTGCTCACCGAACCCGACGCGGGTTCCGACGTCGGCGCCGGTCGGACCAAGGCCGTGCAGCAGCCGGACGGCACATGGCATCTAGACGGAGTCAAGCGGTTCATCACCAACGGTGACACCGGCGACCTGTTCGAGAACATCATGCATCTCGTGCTCGCCCGGCCCGAGGGAGCGGGCCCGGGCACCAAGGGCCTGAGCCTGTTCATCGTGCCGAAGTACCACTTCGACCCCGAGACCGGCGAGATCGGTGAGCGCAACGGCGTCTTCGTCACCAACGTCGAGCACAAGATGGGGCTGAAGGTGTCGGCGACGTGCGAGCTCACGTTCGGCCAACACGGCGTGCCCGCCGTCGGATGGCTGGTCAACGACTCCCACAACGGCATCGCCCAGATGTTCAAGGTCATCGAGTACGCCCGAATGATGGTGGGCACCAAGGCGATCGCTACGTTGTCGACCGGCTATCTCAATGCGCTCGACTACGCCAAGACGCGGGTGCAGGGCGCGGACATGACGCAGATGACCGACAAGACCGCGCCGCGGGTGACGATCCTGCACCATCCGGATGTGCGTCGCGCGCTGCTGACGCAGAAGTCCTACGCCGAAGGGTTGCGGGCGCTCTACCTCTATACCGCCGCCCACCAGGATGCCGCCGTGGCGCAGCTCGTGTCGGGCGCCGACGCCGAGATGGCCGAACGCGTCAACGATCTGCTGCTGCCGATCGTCAAAGGCGTGGGTTCGGAGCGGGCGTACCAGTGCCTGACCGAATCGCTGCAGACGTTCGGCGGTTCGGGCTTCCTGCAGGACTATCCGATCGAGCAGTACATCCGCGACGCCAAGATCGACTCGCTCTACGAGGGCACCACCGCGATCCAGGCGCAGGACTTCTTCTTCCGCAAGATCGCCCGCGACCAAGGCGCTGCGCTGGCGCACCTGGCCGGCCAGATCCAGGGATTCGTCGGCAGTGAGACCGCCCGTCCGGAACTTGCGGATGCTCGGGCGCTGCTGGCCACCGCGTTGCAGGATGTGCAGTCCATGGTCGCGTCGTTGACCGGATATCTGGTGTCGGCTCAGGAGAATCCGCGCGAGCTGTACCGCATCGGGCTGGGGTCCGTTCCGTTCCTGCTTGCCGTCGGCGATCTGGTCATCGGCTGGTTGTTGTTGCATCAGGCCGAGATTGCGCTCGCCGCACTCGACGGCGATGTCCCCGACAGTGACCACGCGTTCTATACGGGCAAGGTCGCCGCTGCGAAATTCTTCGCCAAGCACATGTTGCCGCTGTTGACCGCCCAGCGCGGCATCATCGAGACCGTGGGCCTCGAAGTCATGGACGTCCCCGAAGCCGCTTTCTGATACCGGCGAGCAGACGTAAAACTGCCTACTTTTACGCGATTTCAGGCAGTTTTACGTTCCCCTGCCTTCGGCGTGGGCCCAGCTCGCGGAAAGAAAGATCAGTCCTCGGGGGTGTAGCCGAACGGCAGCAGCACGCTCTTGTGCTCGACGTAGGCCTCGATGCCCTCGGGGCCGTTCTCGCGGCCGATGCCGGAGTTCTTGTAGCCGCCGAACGGGGCGCCGGGATCGAAGGCGTACATGTTGACCGCGTACGTACCGGTGCGGATCTTCGATGCGACCTCGAGCGCCTTCTTGTTGTCGGTGGTCCACACCGAACCCGCGAGCCCGTACACCGAGTCGTTGGCGATGCGGATCGCGTCCTCTTCGTCCTCGTAGGGGATGACCGCCAGCACGGGGCCGAAGATCTCCTCCTGGGCGATCGTCATCGAGTTGTCGACATCGGCGAACACGGTCGGCTGTACGAACCAGCCGTTGTCCAATCCCTCGGGACGGCCACCGCCGGTGACGATGCGGGCACCCTCGTCGACGCCCTTCTTGATGTAGGACTCGACGCGGTCGCGCTGCTTCTCCGAGATCAGCGGGCCGATCGCGGCGTTCGGGTCGTCGGGCAGGCCGACGGGCATCGCGCCGACGAAGTTCGCGACCTTCTCCACGACCTCCTCGTAGCGCGAGCGCGGCGCGAGGATGCGGGTCTGCGCGACGCAGGCCTGCCCGCTGTTCATCACACCGGAGAACCCGAGCATCGGCAGCGTGGAGTCCAGGTCGGCGTCCTCGAGGATGATCGCGGCGGACTTACCGCCGAGCTCCAGCGTGCACGGCTTGAGCTTCTCGGCGGCGATCTTGGCGATCTCCTTGCCCACCGCGCTGCTGCCGGTGAACGTGTACTTGTCGATCAGGTCGTTGGCGGTCAGCGCGCGACCGGTCTCCGGGCCGCCGGGCACGATCGACAGCACCCCTTCGGGCAGGCCGGCCTCGGCGAACATCTCGGCCATCGCGAACACCGACAGCGGCGTCTCGGCGGCCGGCTTGAGCACCACGGTGCAGCCGGCCAGTAGCGCCGGCCCGAGCTTGTTGGCGGCCAGGAAGAACGGCACGTTCCATGCGGTGACGGCGCCGACGACGCCGATCGGCTCGCGCAGCACCAGCGTCTGACCGTAGATGCCGTCGCGGATCTCCTTCCACGGGAACTTGTCCGCGGCGCCCGCGAAGTACTGGAACGCCGACATCGCGGCGCCGTACTGCATCATGTCGACGATCGTCTGTGGCTGACCGGTCTCGGCGGCCAACAGGAACTTGAGTTCCTCGCCGCGTTCCTCCATCAGCTTCACCGCCGCCGCCAGCACCTCGGCGCGCTCCTGCGGCGACTTGTGCGGCCACGGGCCCTCGTCGAACGCCTTGCGCGCGGCGGCGCAGGCCGCGTCGACGTCGGCGGCCGAGGCCAGCGGCACCTTGCCCACCACCTCACCGGTCGCGGGCGAGTGCACCTCGATCACATCCGAGGTGGCCGGCTCGACCCACTTACCGCCGATGAACAGCTTGTCCCACTGTGTCCGAAACGCGGTGCTCTGTGTCATGACCGTCACACTACCTATCGCGACGCAAAACGAGAACCTGTTGCAGTCGACCGTTCAGAGCGCCCGCAGGACCAGCACCAGGTTGCTCACGAGGAACTCCCGCAGCACCGGCACCTCGGTCAGCGACCACGCCCATCGCGGGTGGTAGCGGGGGAATGCGGCGATCAAGGCGCCGGTGCTCGCCGCCCACTGCAGGCCGTCGGCCGCCGACACCGCGAACAGTGACGAGCCGTAGTTGTTCTTCGGCGGATGACCGTGTCGACGGGTGTATCGGCGCGCGGCGCGGGCGCCGCCGAGGTAGTGCCACAGCCCGGTCTCGTGCCCGCCGAACGGGCCCAACCACACGGTGTACGACAGCACCACCAACCCGCCGGGCCTGGTCACCCGCAGCATCTCCGCGCCCATGCGCCAGGGGTGCCGCACATGTTCGGCGACGTTCGAGGACAGGCAGATGTCGACGCTGTCGTCGGCGAACGGCAACGCCATCCCGGACGCCCGCACGTAGGTGGTCGGTGTGACCGCCCCGGGAGCGGCGTGCATCTCGGCCGGATCCGGCTCGACCCCGATGTAGCGAAAACTCCTGTCCGTGAACGCTTCCGAGAAATATCCCGGCCCGCCCCCGACGTCGAGCACGGTGAGCCCGACCGGCGACGAATGACAAGCGCCGAGCCACAGGTCGGCGATCATGTCAGCGGTGTCGCGGCCGAGCGCGCCGTAGAAGCGGGCGGGGTCGGGTTGCTCGAAGCGGAACTCCGCGAGCAGGCGCAGCGACCGCGACAGCGTCGCCCGGTCGGCGAACCTGTCCGTGACTGACATGGAACCGAACCCTACGCAGCGCCTCGGCCCGACTACGCTGTTGCCGATGTCTTCCCGTCCGCTCCGATCGGTGCTGCTGCTGTGCTGGCGCGACACCGGCCATCCCCAAGGGGGCGGCAGCGAGGCCTACCTGCAGCGCATCGGCGCGCAGCTGGCCGCCTCGGGAGTCGAGGTCACGCTGCGCACCGCGCGCTATCCGGGGGCGCGGCGCCGCGAGGTCGTCGACGGAGTCCGGGTCAGCCGCGGCGGGGGACGGCACACGGTCTACATCTGGGCAGGGCTCGCGATGGTGTTCGCCCGCATCGGGCTGGGGCCGTTGCGACGCGTGCGGCCGGACGTGGTGATCGACACCCAGAACGGCATCCCGTTCATGGCGAGGCTCGCCTACGGGCGGCGCGTCGCGGTGCTCGTGCACCACTGCCACCGCGAACAGTGGCCGGTGGCCGGTCCCGTGAAGGGCCGCGTCGGGTGGTTCGTCGAGTCGAGGCTCTCGCCGCGGGCGCACCGGCGCAATCAGTACGTCACGGTGTCGCTGCCGTCGGCGCGCGATCTCGCGGCGTTGGGTGTGCGACCCGCACAGATCGCGGTGGTGCGCAACGGTCTCGACGATGCACCCGCGTCGACGTTGACCGGCCGGCGCGCGGCGACGCCGAAGGTGGTGGTGCTGTCAAGGCTGGTGCCGCACAAGCAGATCGAGGACGCGCTCGAATCCGTCGCCGCGCTGCGTCCGCGCATCCCGAACCTGACGCTCGACATCGTCGGCGGCGGCTGGTGGGAGCAGCGGCTCGTCGAACACGCCGCGCTGCTCGGCATCTCCGACGCCGTCACGTTCCACGGGCATATCGACGATGAAGCGAAACACCGTGTGCTGCAGGAAGCCTGGGTGCACGTTTTGCCGTCACGCAAAGAGGGTTGGGCGCTGGCGGTCATCGAAGCCGGCCAGCATTCGGTGCCCACCATCGGCTATAGATCCTCGGGCGGGCTGACCGACTCGGTCGTCGACGGCGTGACCGGCGTGCTGGTCGACGACTTCGACGGTCTGGTCGACGGTCTGGGCGAGCTGCTGTCCGACCATGTTCTGCGCGAACAACTCGGAACCAAGGCGCACGCCCGCTGCGGCGAATTCTCTTGGCAGCAGAGCGCCGACGCGATGCGCACCGTGCTCGAGTCCGTGCACTCCGGGCAATACGTCAGCGGCGTCGTATAGCCTTCGCGACGCTAGAACGGCGGCAGATCGTCCATCAGAACTCTCGGGTCGGTCGGCGGACCGGTACCCAGGGGGTAGAAGCTGCCGGAACTCGGAGTGGTCGGCGTGGTGTTCTCCGCTCGGATCGTGGCATTGAGGGCGCGCTCGCCTTGGATGCGCCGCTCGCGGTTCTGGCGGCGGGTCCGTCGGCGGGTGGGCATGCAGATCCCGCGTCCCGGTGTCGGTGCCGGCACCTCGGGCACGTGAAGCGTGCCGGTGGAGGCGCCGAGTTGCGGAAACAGCATCGCTCCGAACGGGGTCGTGGTGTGGATACGCCCGGTCGGACTGGTGAATATGACGGTGCCGTCGGGTTGCTGTTGCACGATCCAGCCGCCGGGTCCGTAGTAGAACGTCTTCATCAGGTGGTGCAGCCGGCAGAAGCAGGCGTTGTTGGACGGATGGGTGGGCCCATAGGGCCAGGGCGCGGCGTGGTCGATGTCGGATCGCCAGGCGGGGCGGTCGCAATTCATCCACCGGCAGGTGAGGTCGCGGGAGCGTACGAAGTTGGCCAGCGCGGTCGAGGGACGGTACTGCGGTTCGGGTTCGGCGTTGTCGGGAGCCTCGACGGGGCGCCGCTGGGCGTGGCGCGCCACCTCGGCAACGGTCGGCGCCGGAACCGGGCCCAGCCCGGACACATACCCAGGTGTCGAGCCCGTGCCCTCGACGGTGTCCCGCTCGGCGAGCACATGGACCACTACGGTGGTTGCCGTTCTGCCGGCGGCAGGGCAGTCCGGCCGTTCGCATAGGCACGCCATCGCGTCTTCGTGGGCGAGGATCGCCGCGATCGCGTCCGCCCGGCGCTGGCGATGCGTACGTGGATCCTCCCGGCAGACCGTGGCGGCCAGCGCGTCGAGTCGCTGAGTCAAAGCCACCCCGTCGACGCCGCGTAGGCAGGCGACGATGTCGGCCATTCCGTATTGGCCCGGTGTGACGTCGAAATGGCGGTCGTCGTCACGGGATTTGGCTCGGCGCACCGCGTCCGGGTCGATTTGAAGGACAAGCCAGTCGACGACCTCGACAAGCTTGTTGTACGACAGGTGGTTCCATTGGGCGGCCCGGTCGGCGAAGATCGCGTCGATCAGTGCGCAGGCGTCCTCGCTGACCATGAGCTCGGTGCGATAGATCAGCATGTTGACCACCAGCCAGTCGATCTCACCGGCGGCGAACAGCTTCGCCACCTTGGGAAGCCGTTGGATCAGGGCCTGGCCCGAGCTCATCATGGACGAGGCCCGTCCGCGGCTGATGCCGAGTTCGGCACCGATCTCGGCAGCCACGACCTCCCAGTCGTCGACCACCTTGTCGTCGTTCACGCCATCGCATTCGGGGACGCGGCGCAGGCTGAAGTGCCCGATAGCCAACAGCTGACGCGCGAACTCCCGTCGGCTCGCGCGCTGCGCCTGGCCCATCAGGTCGACCAGCCCCGCGTCGCTCGCCGTGTCGAACATACGTGCGATTGTAAGTGTCGGGTATGACATCCGGTTGCCGCCAGCCGACGGCGAGGTCATCGACGGTGAGGTGCCCTGACTCGTGGCGGCGCCTTGCTCAACCTCCGCGCCATCCCGACACCCGCGCCCGCAACCAGCATCGCCAGCCACGCCAGGTGCGCGGCCACCACCACCGCCCTTTTGTCGGCCGGCGGCGTCGAGCCACCCACGCGATACAGCCTGAGGTCGTCGTCGGCATAGGCCACGGGTAGCGGCAAAGGTGTTGTCGCACCGCTCGATTCGACGCCGCTTGATTCTACGACGACCCAGCCGACGCCCGCGTCCGCGAGCAGTCGGCGGTCGGCGCTCTCGACGAGGATCTCCTGCACGTCGCGGGCGCGTTGCCCTTCGCCGTACACGGTGCGGTCACCGATCTGCAGATCGCCGGTGGTCAAGACGTCGGCGCGCACCCACCGAGGCAGCGGGTCGAGCACCGGCGCGTCGCCCGCCCACTCGAACCGCCGCATGCTGCCCATCGGCATCACGGCGACCGTGCGCGGGTCTTCGTTGATCAGAGCGGCCACCTTCGCCCATCCCGGCGGATACTGCACGGCCGCGACCCGGCCGCCCACCCCCCACGCCAGGTCCGGCAGCGTCGCGATCAACGCCACGCAGCAGAGCGTCGCGGCCACCGCGGCCGGTACCCGGCGTCCCGCGACGACGACCGCACCAGCACCGGCCAGCGCGTAGCCGGGCATCGCCAGCGCCACCCACTTCTGCCCGTCTCGGACCACCCCGAGGCCGGGAAAGGCGCGGATGACCGCCTCGAGCAGGCTGAGCCCCGGCCCGGTGGCCATCAGCGCGGGCAGCACGACGGCCACCCCGGCGAGCACCATGAGCGGCACCGCCGCGGGCCGCCGCAATACGACCGGCAGGCCAAGAGCCACCACAGCGAGCATCACCACGGTGGCGACGATCGCGAAAAGCGTTGTACGAGAGGGCGGTACCGCATCGGCATTCCAGATACCGCCCAGCCCGGCCAGGCTGAACAGCGTCCCGAGGCCCGGTTCTGCGCGAGCCGCAAACGCGACGACACCGTCGGCCTGCGACGACTCCAACGAGCGCGCCACCGCCGCCGCCACCAACCACGGCAACGCCGCGACCACCGTCATACCCAGCGCCACGCCCGCACACCGCCCCCGCCGCCAGCCCTGCCCGGGGGCGACGACGCACACGAGCGCGACCGTCGCCGCCAACAGCAGCCCGGTCGGCGTCAGCCCTGCCAGCGCCATCCAAAACGCCAGCGCCGCCACCGAACTCCACCCCGCCGACTCCCGCAGCCGCAGCATCGTCGCGGCGACCCACGGCAGGCACCCGTAGCCGACGAGAAGACTCCAGTGGCCCTGCAACAGGCGCTCGGCGACGTACGGATTCCACACCGCGACCGTCGCCGCCACACACTGGCCGGCGACCCCGGACTCGGGCACCACCGCCGCGGCCAGCCGCGCGGCACCCCAGCCCGCCAGCCACAACCCCGCAACCAGCAGTGTCTTGGCCACCACGCCGCCGTCGACCACCGAAGACACAACGGCCATGAAGAAGTCCTGCGGCAGCGCCCGCGGCGCGGCCTCGGACAGGCCGAGCGCGGCGTCAGACAGATAGGAGCGCGGCGTGGACACCGCGTCGCGCACCAGCAGATATCCGGGCGCCAGCAGCGGCACCGTCACCGCAAGGGCAAGCACCAGCGCATACGCCGGTGCCACAACCGACCGCCGAATCAGACCGGTCTGTCCGGGGGCAGGTCGGTCGGGCGAGATGTCGGGATCTTCTCGGTCTTGGCCTCGGCGCCCGGAACCTTGATGCCCTGGGTGTCGAAGAACCCGTGGTCGGCTTCGTCGAGCCCGGGGTCGATCAGCGCGGACTCCGCGCGCAGGCTGAACGAGCCGAGGAGGGCACCGCCGACCAGCAGCACGAGCCCCGTCGCGGTGAACGTGATCGGCAGGATGCGGCCCCACAGCGCGACCCGGTCGCGCTCGTCGCCGGCGCTGGCGACCTGCGACTCGACGGTCTCGTCGTTGAACGCGACCTTGTAGTCGACGAACGTCACCTCGGGCTTGAGCGGTTCGCGGGCGTAGTAGTGGTAGCCGTGCTCGTCCTTCTTGACGATCGTCCCGGACACCGGGTCGACCCAGAAGGTGCGCTGCGCGGCATAATACCGCGACATCGTGATCGGTTCGTCGGGCTCACCCGGCACGCCCCACATCGCGGCGCGCGCGGTGACCTCGCTGTCGGCGTCGTCCTCGTAGAGCGACGCGTACTTCACCGGCTCGACGAGCTTGCCGTCCGAGTCGTACCCGACGTTCTGCACGAACCGGTAGGTGGTCAAGCCGTTGACGTCTTCTTCGCCGTCGTAGTTGGCGTCGAACGCCTTCTGCGCGATCGGGTCGAAGACGGAGTAGGTCTTCTTCTCGGTGTCGAACGGGAACCGGTAGGCCAGGCCCTCGTGCGGCAGCGCGATGTTGGTCGGGGGCTTGTCGTCCTCCATGGCGCGCGGCTTCTGCACCGCACCGCCCGGATTGCTCTCGCTGGACACGGCCTCGGCGGTGCTGCGGTTGACGGTCACGGTGTCGACCAGGGCCAGCAGCAGCCCAGCGTCCTGCTGCCTGTCGGTGCGGCGCAGCGTGGAGCCCACCTGCAGCGTCACCACGTCGGCGTTCGACGGCGATTCCACCGAGAGCTGCTCCTGTTGGACCATCGGCACATCCCGGTCCACGACGAAGCGTTCCCCGTTCAGCGACGCCGGGTCGAAGGCCGTGCCGCTGCCGTCGCTGATCAGCGTGGCCTCGAGGTCCAGCGGGATCTTGGCGATCTTGCTGTGGGTGTAGGTGGACAGCAACAACGCGGCGATCAGCAGGGCGGCACCCAGCCCCAAGATTCCGCATGCCGCAATCCGCAGCGCCACTGCGCGGTTCAAACCGTGCCTCCTTCACCTGCGGTATGCCCGCAGAAACCCGTTTGACCCTAACAGCACAATTTAAGGTCGTCGTTTAGTCCGGCCGCATCCGCGCACCCGTGGTCAGCGTGTTTGGTTCTACCCGGCACACTGATTGCCGTGACCGGTGAGACGCGCGACGAGCAGGTGGGCGGCACCCGCGGGTTCCTGCCTGCCGTCGAGGGCATGCGCGCCTGCGCCGCGGTCGGCGTCGTCGTCACCCACGTCGCCTTCCAGACCGGCCACACCGGTGGCGTCACCGGACGCCTGTTCGGGCGGTTCGACCTCGCGGTCGCGGTGTTCTTCGCACTGTCGGGCTTTCTGCTGTGGCGCGGGCATGCCGCCGCCGCGCGCGGGTTGCGGCCGATCCCGCCGACCGGCCACTACCTGCGCTCGCGGCTGGTCCGCATCATGCCCGGCTACCTCATCGCGGTGGTGGTGATCCTGTCGCTGCTGCCGGAGGCCCGCGCGGACCTGACCGTGTGGTTGGCCAACCTCACGCTGACCCAGATCTATGTGCCGTTGACGCTGACCGCGGGGCTGACGCAGATGTGGAGCCTCTCGGTCGAGGTCGCCTTCTATATCGCCCTGCCGGTGCTCGCGCTGCTGGTGCGCCGGGTGCCGGTGCGCGCCCGCATCCCCGTCATCGCCGTCGCGGGCATCGCCAGCCTGGCGTGGGCGGTGCTGCCGATCGCGACGCCCGATGGCGTCAACCACCTGAACTGGCCGCCGGCGTTCTTCTCCTGGTTCGCGGCGGGCATGCTGCTCGCCGAGCTGACGGTCACGCCCGTCGGGTGGCCGCACCGGCTGGCCCGGCGGCGGGTGCTGATGGCCGCCCTCGCGATCGTCGCGTTCCTGATCGCGGCCTCACCGATCGCGGGTCCCGAGGGACTGACCCCGGGCACCGTCAGCCAGTTCGTCGTCAAGACCGCGATGGGCGCGGTGGTCGCCGGCGCACTGCTGGCGCCGCTCGTGCTCGACCGGCCCGACACCCCGCACCGGCTGCTGGGCAACACGACGATGGTGACGCTGGGGCGATGGTCGTACGGACTGTTCATCTGGCACCTCGCCGCGCTGGCGATGGTGTTCCCGGTCATCGGCGAGTTCGCGTTCAACGGACACATGCCGGTGGTCCTGGTGCTGACGGTCGTGTTCGGATTCGCGATCGCCGCGGTCAGCTACGCGCTGGTGGAGTCACCGTGCCGAACGGCGTTGCGGCGCTGGGAGTATCGGCACGCCCGGCCCGTTCCGCCGCTGGACTCGTCGGTCAGCAGCGTGCCTGAGCCCGTCGCGCGATAACGGCGTCGCGCACCGCCGACCGCCTGGCCTTCCCCGCGTCGTCGCGCAGCGGTTCGTCGCTGAACTCGACCGTGCGCGGCACCTTGTGGCGTTCGACGCGTTCGGACAGGAACGCGATGACGTCCGCTTCCTCGAGATCGCCGTCGGCGTGCACCAGCGCGTGCGGCACCTGCCCCAGATCGTCGTGCGGGACACCGACCACCAGACACGACAGCACGGCCGGATGTTCGGCGAGTGCCGACTCGACCTCGGCGGGATAGACGTTCTTGCCCCCGACGGTGAACATGTCCACGCGCCGGTCGCTGAGGTAGAGGAACCCGTCCTCGTCGAAGTAGCCGAGGTCGCCCAGCGAGTCCCAGCCGTCGCGGGATTTCGCCGTCGCGCCGATGTAGCGGTAGGTGGGTGCGCTGCCTGGCGACGGCCGCATGTAGATCTCGCCGACCACCCCGGGCGGACATTCGTTGCCGTCGTCGTCGAGGACCTTCATCTCCCCGGCGACGACGACACCGACCGAGCCCGGATGGTCCAACCACTGGCTGCCCGTGATGAACGTCAACGCCTGTAATTCGGTGCCGCCGTACAGTTCCCAGAGCGCATCCGGTTGCAGGATCTCGATCCACGCCCGCTTGACCGCGGGCGGACACGGCGCGCCGACGTGCCAGAACCGTCGGATCGACGACAGGTCGTAGGCAGCGGGATCGGCCCGGTAGACCGGAATCAAGCGCTGCATGATCGTCGGCACCGTCGTCAGGAACGTCACGCGATACTCGGTGACCAGACGGAGGAACTCGTGCGGTTCGAACTTCGGCATGAGCACGAGGTGATGGCCCTGCACGAGCCCGATCGCGAACGTGGTGAACCCGGTGTTGTGGCTCATCGGCACCGAGATCAGGTTGACGTCACCTTCCTGCGCCCCAAGGGGATAACCGACCAGCGGCGGGAAACGGCTGTCGCCGCCCGCCTCGATCAGCTTGGGCCGCCCGGTGCTGCCGCCCGACGCCATCGCCTTGAGCACCGGCGACACCTTCTCCGGCAGCGGCTCATCCGACAGACCCTGATCGGGAACGAAACCCGATGGCACGCTGGGTATCAGACCGGCAGGGTCCTCGCGGCCGACGATCAGGGCGCGTGGGCGCAGCTCGAGCAGGCCACTCAGTTCGGCGTCGGGCAGCCGCGGTGACAGTGGCTGCGGTATCGCACCGAGCTTCCACGTCGCCAGCACCGCCTGCGCCCACTCGATCGAGTTCGGCAACACCACGGTGACGTAATCGCCCTCTCCCACACCGAGTTCGGCATAGGCGCGGGCCAGTCGGTTGGCCGACGCGTCCAGCTCACCGCGGGTGAGGGTGACGCCCTCGCAGGTGACCGCGGGCGCGTCCGGTTCGGCCGCGGCCAGCCGCGACACCTGCGTGCTGATCGGTGGGGTCGGCTCGGTCACGTCAGTAACCGCCCCGCGCCTCGAAGATCCGGCGCGGATTGTCGACGAGCATCGTCGTGAGCTGTTCGTCGGTGACGCCTCGCTCCTTGAGGGCCGGGATCACGTCGTTGTGGATGTGCAGGTAGTGCCAGTTGGGCATGGTCTGCGGGATCATTCCCTCCGGCAGCCAGTCGATGAAGCAGGACGCATCGTGCGACAGCACCATCTTGTCGGCGTGCCCGCGCTCGCACATCCGCGCGACGGTGTCCACCCGCTCCTCGAAGCCGAGGAAGACGTCGACGCCGAACCGGTCCATCCCGATGTAGGAGCCCGCGTCGATCAGCTGCTCCAGGTAGTCGATGTCGGTGCTGTCACCGGAGTGCCCGATGACGACGCGCGAGAGGTCGACGCCTTCCTCGCTGAACACGCGCTGCTGATCCAGGCCGCGCTTGGTCGCGGCGTGGGTGTGGGTCGAGATCGGGACGCCGGTCTCGCGGTGCGCCTGCGCGACGGCGCGCAGCACCCGCTCGACGCCGGGGGTCAGGCCCGGTTCGTCGGTCGCGCACTTGAGGATCGCCGCTTTGACGTTGGTGCCGGCGATGCCGGTGGTGATGTCGCGGACGAACATGTCGACCATGGGCTCGCCGAGCGGCGTCTCTGGCCCGCTGAAGTGGAAGAACATCGGGACGTCGTTGTAGGTGTAGACACCGGTCGCGACGATGATGTTGATGTCGGTCTGCGCGGCGAGGCGTTCGATGCGCGGAATGTAGCGCCCCATGCCGATCACGGTGAGATCGACGATGCTGTCGACACCGCGGGACTTCAGCTCGTTGAGGCGGACGATCGCGTCGGCCTCGCGCTGGGCCTCGTCGCCCCACACCTCCGGATAGTTGGTGGTGATGTCGAGGGATTGGATGAAGACGTGTTCGTGCATAAGCGTGACACCGAGATCCGCACTGTCGATCAGGCCACGGGCGGTGTTCAATTCCGGCACGCGGCCGATGCTACGAGATAGCGGAGGATCAATCGGGTACTTGAAACGTGATCCACAGGAAAGGCCAGAACAATATGGCGGCATCGTCGAGTGTCCGCGCCGCACCGTCGGCGTGGGCACCGCTGTCCTCGCCGACCTACCGTGCGCTGTGGATCGCACAGCTCGTCTCGAATCTCGGCACCTGGATGCAGACCGTCGGCGCGCAGTGGATGCTGGTCGCCGATCCCAACGCCGCCGTGCTCGTGCCCCTGGTTCAGACGGCGACGACGTTGCCGGTGATGTTGTTGGCGCTGCCGTCCGGCGTGGTGGCCGACCTGACCGACCGGCGACGGCTGCTGATCGCCACGCAGTCGGCGATGGCGGCCGGTGTCTCTCTGCTGGCGATCCTGACCGGAGTGGGGCTGACGACGCCCACCGTCTTGCTGATCCTGTTGTTCCTGGTCGGCTGCGGACAGGCGCTGACCGCTCCGGCGTGGCAGGCCATTCAGCCCGAACTCGTTCCGCGCGAACAGATTCCGGCCGCGGCAGCGCTGACCAGCCTGGCCATGAACAGTGCGAGGGCGATCGGGCCGGCGATCGCGGGTGCGCTGGTGTCGTTGTCGGGGCCCACGATGGTGTTCGCCCTGAACGCGCTGTCATTCGCCGGGATCGTGGTGGTGCTCTTCTCGTGGCGCCGGCCCACCACGGATCGGTTGCTGCCGACCGAGCGCCCGTTGTCGGCGTTGACCGCGGGCGGACGCTACATCCGCAGTTCGCCGGTGATCCGCCGCATCCTGCTGCGGGCGCTGCTGTTCATCGCCCCGGGTAGCGCGTTGTGGGGGCTGCTGGCGGTCATCGCCGACCGGCAGCTGCATCTGTCGTCCGCGGGCTACGGCGTGCTGCTGGGCGCCCTGGGCGTCGGAGCGGTCTGCGGGGCGATGGTGTTGTCCCGGCTGCAGGTGCGGTTCGGGCGCAATGCGCTGCTGACCGTCGGCGCGGTCGGTTTCGCGCTCGCGACCGTCGTGCTCGCGCTCGTTCCGGTGCTGAGCGTTGTCATCGTCGCGATGGTCGTCGGCGGCCTGTCGTGGTTGCTCACCTTGTCGACGCTGAACGCGTCGATGCAGCTGAGCCTTCCGGCCTGGGTGCGCGCGCGCGGGCTGTCGGTCTACCAGTTGGTGTTCATGGGCGGACAGGCCATCGGCTCGCTGGTCTGGGGCCTGGTAGCCGGCGCCACCAGCAGCGTGACGGCCTTGCTGATCGCGGCCGGGATGCTCGCCGTGTGCGCGGTGTCGCTGGTGTGGTGGCCGCTGCACCCGGGCACCGGCAATCTCGATGTCGAACCGTCGGCGCACTGGCCGGAGCCGGCGCTGGTGTTCGAACCCGCCCCGCCCGACGGACCGGTCTTGGTGCTCAAGACGTACAAGGTCGCAGCGGAGAACGAGGCATCGTTCATCGCCGCGATGGACCGGGTGAGGCGCTCACGCCAGCGGACCGGGGCCGCGCAATGGCGGTTGTTCCGCAGCGGCGAATTCCCCCACACGTTCGTCGAGGCGTTTGTCGTGCGGTCGTGGTACGAGCACCTGCACCAACACGTCGTGCGGCAGACGGGTCAGGACCTGATCGCCGAACAGGAGGTCGAGAAGTACGTCGTCGGCGAACCCAAGCTCGAGCACCTGATCGCGGTCAACTGAGCCGGCTCGACCGGATGGGCACGGTCGATGCGGCGACGGTGGCCACCGAGATCAGCGTCAGCAGCTGCACACCCCACGAATGTCCGATGTAGCCGTCGACCGATCGCCACGGGTTCTGGCTCAACACCGCCCCGGCGAGGATCAGCCCGCCGGCCGCGGCAGTGACCGTGATTGCCTCGCAGAGCTTTTCGCGGTTGCGCAGCAGATAGCGGATTCCCAGCGCAACTCCGACGATCACGAAGCCCGTCACCCCCGAGATGGCGGTGCCCGTGAGCAGTGCCGCGGCGCCCACCGCGTACGGGTGCGGACGCCACACCGGCACCGGGTTCGCGGGGGCGGGTCGCCTGCGCATCGGCAGCAACGCCAACAGGGCGAGCACCGGCAGCAGCGCCAGGCCTCCGATGA
This sequence comes from Mycobacterium sp. 852002-51961_SCH5331710, assembly GCF_001665535.1. Classification (GTDB taxonomy): domain Bacteria; phylum Actinomycetota; class Actinomycetes; order Mycobacteriales; family Mycobacteriaceae; genus Mycobacterium. The sequence goes on along the minus strand of NZ_LZSQ01000037.1, from coordinate 125,143 downwards.
GCCCGGCGCGGTAGGGCGCGTTCGCCGGGAAACTCAGCGTGACCGGCCCTGCCGTGCCCGGCGGCAGTACCCACCCCTGCTGCCAGCCGTTCACCGTGATCGGCGTCAGTGCGGTTCCACCGCTGTCGCGGGCGACCCACCCGGGGTTGATGCTTTCCGGGACGACGAGGATGCGGGACGCCGACGACGGGGCGACGGTCACCTCACGGCGGTCCGCGCTCCAATGCCCGACGTGCGCGGGAGTGGTTGGCGCCGGGCGTATTTCGTCGGCCTGCGGCCCGGCGAGTCGTGCCCCGTCGACGATGAACGCGCCGCCGGGGCTGATGACCAGCTCTTGCTGTCCCTCGGGCAGCAGGATCGGTTCGGTCCGGCACGGGTGTGCGGCGACGGGCTCACCGTCGAGCAGCGCACCGACGGTCGTGGTGAGCGAGGTCTGCACGAACTCACCCGCGATACCGATGACCGGCCCCTTGCCACAGGGCATTTCGATCCTGCGCTCGCGGTTGGCATCGGCGTCGGCGGCGGCGATTGGTTCGCCCCGTGCGTCGAGCGCGGTGACCTCGGCGAGGCCGGGCGGCTTGAGCTGGTCGAAGCCGAGCGCGGTGCGGTCGATGACGTCGTCCCAGTCGAGGATGGAGACCGTCACGGTGTCGGTGACCTGCGGTTTGAGGTGCAGCGTCTGCGCGCCCGCGTCGCCGGCCACCGGACGGATCTGCGGGCCGTCGCCGAGGTCGACCGCCACCAGCGTCGGATGTGCCGGCAGCTCCGAGGGACTCGGTGTCACCTGCAGCCCGGCGACCTCGCTTCGGCGGGGCAGCTTCAGCGTCAGCGTGGGCGGCGTCCCCTGTTGGACGACACCCTGAGGGGCGGTCCACGCCGTGCCTGCATCGCCATCGGCCGCGGCGTAGGCCGAACCGAGCACATCGATCGGATCGGCGTCGCCCATCGCACGTGCGGCGCCCGGCGCGCTGATCAGGTCGGCCAGCTTCGGCCCCTGACGGGCCCGCACCCACACCGTCGGCGTCACCGCGATCGGCGCCGGCACGGTCAGCGTGCGGCTCAGGTTGACCGGCTCCTCCGCTGAGAGCGCCATCAACGCGGCGCAGCGGTAACCGGTCGGGCTCTCGGCGCAGCCCGAACGGCCCAGCAATTCCGATCCCAGATCCCATTGCGCCACAGTCGAACCCGGTGGCGGACCGGGCACCGCGACAGTGTGGCGCAGGCTGACGGGGTGGGCGAAGCCGTTCGCGTCGTACTGAGTGACGGCGAGGTCGGTGATGCCGAACTGCACGCCCGCCGAACCGTCGTCGGTCGCGACGGCGGTGAGCCGCACCCACGGTGATTCGCCGTAGGGCAGGGCGGCGGTCAGCGGTTTGCCCGCTTCATCGAAGCGAAGGGTGCTGGTCCCGTTGACCGTCGAGATCTCGATGCGCCGGATCTGCGCACCGACCGCGGTGGCGCTGGGCGTGACGGTGATGGTCGCGTTGGTGACGGGGTGGTCGAAGTCCACCTGCATCCACTGGCCGATCGCGGACTGCAGCGAGTTCGACACCCAACTCGTCGACGGGTCGGCGTCCACCGCCGCGGCCGGACCGGTCGCTGGTGCGACGTTGGGAAGCGCGGTCGAATCGGCCGCCGAACTCGACACCGACACGCGGCCGCCGTTCCACTGCCCGTAGACGAGATCGGCGCCGGGAGAGGGATAGTCGATGACCCGGTTGTGGGTGTGGCGTGGATCGTCGGGGGTGCGGATCGCCGAGGAATGGTCGTCGACGCGGCCGTAGTCGGTCTCCCGGGCGAGTGGGGTGTCGGTGACTGTGACGACGGGGGTCGGCACGCCCGCGCGTTCGGCGTCGGGGGTCAACAGCATCGGTCCCAGCGGCGGCCGGCCCTGTAACCGGCGGCGCTCGTCGAGCCGCAGCAGCGCCTCGGGCGCACCGTCCACCCGCGCCATGCGATCCGTATCGACGAGGTAAGGCGTCACGGGGATTTCGGCGTGCACCCGGTAGATCTCGACGGCGGGGTAGCGGGGCCGCAGGCCGCTGTCGGAGACGAATCCGGCCAGGGTACCGGCGCCGACCGGATTGCCGAACTCGGCGACCTTCTCCAGGCCGGGTGAGCCGTCGACGGCGCGGTGCACCAGCAGCGGTCGCGCCGAACGGGACGACTCCGGATCCAAGTCGTTGCGCACGACGACATACGAAATACCCTGGCGGGCAAGGGTATCCGCCAAGCCTGCGGACGGTCTACCCGCGGCGAACAGTCGCTGCACGGAGTCCAGCGCGCGGATGGTCTCCGGCGGGGTCAGCGGTATGGAGTCGCGCACACCCCACGGGCTGTCGCCGAGGACCTGCAGCGGTTCGTCGTGGCTGTTGCCCCACACCTGGGTGGCGAACGGAGCACCCGGCGCGACCAGAACGCGGCCGTCGGTGTTGTGTTCGTCGAGCCAGTCGGCGGTGTCATGCCAGTACTGCGGGATCGCCTCGAAAGCACCTGGGGGAGTAAGCCGTCCGGTCCACGCCAGCGACGTTCCCGCGGCCAGCGCAACCAGCACCACGATCCCCACCGCCACGCGTTTGTCCCGTTCGGGGTGTGCCAGCGCGGTCGTCCACTGCTCGCGCGGTGCGCTCCCCGGCAGCGGGATGCGCCCGAGCAGATGCGCCAACCCCAACGCCAGCGGCAGCCGTAACAGCGGTTCGAGCTTGTGCAGGTTGCGCAGCGGCGTCCCGGACGCGTCGAGGAACGCCTGAACCTGCAGCGCGACGGGCGAGCCGAGCCCGCCGGAATAGCCGAGCGCCAGTAGCGTGACCCCGACCAAAAGGATGATGATCAGCCGACCGCGGGCGGGCATCGTCTTCAAGGCCAGCCCCGCCAGGCCCGCGACGGCCACCAGGGTGGTGGCCAGCACCGCGACCGAACCGGTCACCAGCGAGGCGCCGGCCGTCGCGTTGGGCGCCACGAACGGCGTCCACGCGTCGGTGCCGCGCAGCATCTCGGTCAGCGACATCCACCGCGTGGTCACACCCGAGGATTCGATGAAGTCGAGGAACGGCGGGCTGACCCGGCCCAGCATCAGCAGCGCGACGACCCACCACAGCACCGCCAGCGCGATACCGAGCGCCCACCATGCGGTGAACCGCCACCACTGCCTCGTGGGCCGGTGGCACGCCAACCAGATGACCGCACACAGGCAGCCGGTGATCGTGGCCACCGCGTTGACCGCACCCATCAACGCAATCGCCACCGCGGATCGCATCGCGAGCACCCGCACTCGCGGATCGCCCCGCAGCACCAGGATCACCGGCAGCAGCACCCACGGCGCCAGCATCATCGGAAGGGTCTCGGAGGAGATCGCGCCGAGCGTGGTCAGCACCCGCGGGGACAGTGCATACGCGACCGCGGCGATGACGCGCGACGTCGGGCTGCCGATGCCGCGCCCGTCGTTGAGCGCCTCGGCCACCCGCACGATGCCCCAGAACCCGACGACCAGCAGCAGCGCCCACCACAGCCGCTGAGTGACCCAGCCGGGCAGCCCGACGACGTCGCCGATCAGGAAGAAGGTGCCGTGCGGGAACAGGTAGCCGTAGGCCTGGTTCTGCGCCTGACCGAACGGCAGCTCGCTGTTCCAGAGGTTGAACGCGCGCGCCAGGAATCGCAGCGGGTTGGCGGTCAGGTCAAGCTTGGTGTCGGGGGAGATCTGTCCGGGTGACTGGGCGAACGTCAGGACAAGTGCCGCCGCAGCGGCCACCCACAACCAGCGCCGGGAGAGCGGGGTCGTCTGCGCGGCGACCCGAGAATCAGGTGCGGTCGCCGTACTCGACCCTGTTGAGCACCGAAGACGCCGGATCGCCCGCTTGCAGAGGTGGCTTGTTGTCCTGCTGCACCATCAGCGTCACACCGAAGACGGCCGCCGCGCCCAGCAGCAGGCCGACCACGACGCTGGCGGCGGCTGGCACGAGGAACCGATCCATGCGGCAAAAGTAGCACGCGGGCCATGTCCGCAGCTGAACCCAGGTTCTCGGGGTACACGCCGACCACGAGATAGATGTGAAGCGCGACAGCAGTTAGTGTCGAAGCCCATGGCCTTGCCCCGCGCATTGTGTGTCCTCGCTGCCACACCGATCTTGTTGATGGCGTGCTCGCCTGCCGCGCAGGAGGCCGAGCCGTCAGCGTCGTCGGCGCCCATCACCAAGGCGGCGACGGCCGTGCCCGAGGCTCCGGCCGCGCCGGCGGCCCCCCCATGCGGAGCCGGGGATTCCCTGCTGGCGTCGATGTCGACCCGCGACAAGCTCGCCCAGCTGTTGATGGTGGGCGTTTCCAACGCGGCCGACGCGCGTGCGGTCGTCGACAATCACCACGTCGGCGGCATCTTCGTCGGCAGCTGGACCGACCTGTCGATGCTGTCTGACGGCTCGTTGGCAGGCATCGCAGGATCGGCGACCCCGCTACCGCTCGCGGTCAGCGTCGACGAGGAGGGCGGCCAGGTGTCGCGGCTGGCCGGGCTGATCGGCAGCCAACCGGCGCCGGCCTCGCTGGCCGCCAGCAGTACGCCGGAAGAGGTGTACAGCATCGCGCTGAAGCGGGGCCAGGCCATGCGCGGGCTCGGTATCACCGTCGACTTCGCGCCGGTTGTCGACGTCGATGGGGGCGGCGCCATCGGCGACCGGTCGTTCGGCTCCGATCCGGCCGTCGTCACCGATTTCGCCGGCGCGTATGCCCGTGGCCTGCGAGACGGCGGTGTGATGCCGGTGCTCAAACACTTCCCCGGCCATGGGCGCCTCTCGGGCGACTCGCACACGGGCGGCGTCACGACGCCACCGCTCAGCGACCTGCAGACAACCGATCTGGTGCCGTACCGAACGCTGACCAGCCAGGCGCCGGTCGGTGTGATGGTCGGTCACCTACAGGTGCCCGGGCTGACCGGCAGCGACCCGGCCAGCCTGAGCCCGGCGGCCTACGCGCTGCTGCGGTCGGGCAACTACGGCGGCCAGCCGTTCAACGGCCCCGTGTTCACCGATGATTTGTCCGGTATGCGGGCCATCACAGACCGGTTCGGGGTCGCCGAGGCGGCGCTGCGGAGCCTGCAGGCAGGCGCCGACGTCGCGCTGTGGCTGAGCACCGGCGAGGTGCCCGCGGTGCTCGACCGGTTGGAGAAGGCGTTGGAAGCCGGGGAGCTGTCGATGTCCAGCGTCGACGCGTCGGTTCTGCGGATGGCGGCGGTAAAGGGGCCCAACCCGCGCTGCTAGTCCCTACCTGCTGCGCACTCCTCCGGCGGGCGGATTGCTTACCCTGGTGGAATGGCCGGAGGAACCAAGCGGTTACCGCGCGCGGTGCGCGAGCAGCAGATGCTGGACGCCGCCGTGCAGATCTTCTCGGTCAACGGCTATCACGAGACGTCGATGGACGCGATCGCGGCCGAGGCGCAGATCTCCAAGCCGATGTTGTACCTGTACTACGGGTCCAAGGAGGAGCTGTTCGCGGCGTGCCTGGACCGGGAGCTGGCGCGGTTCGTCGACGACGTGCGCAGCCGCATCGACTTCAAGCAGAGCCCGAAAGACCTGCTGCGCACCGCCGTGCTGGCGTTCCTGAACTACATCGACGCCAACCGGGCGTCGTGGATGGTGCTCTACAGCCAGGCCACCAGCTCGCAGGCGTTCGCCCACACCGTGCGCGAGGGCCGCGAGCGCATCATCGACCTGGTCGGCCGGTTGTTGCGCTCGGGCACCCGAAACCCGGAGCCCGACACCGATTTCGACATGATGGCCGTCGCACTGGTCGGTGCCGGTGAGGCGGTGGCGTCGCGGGTCAGCACGGGCGACGCCGGTGTGGACGAGGCGGCCGAACTGATGATCAACCTGTTCTGGCGCGGCCTCAAGGGCACCCCGTCCGATCACCCCATCGAGACTGCGGTGCGATCGCCGAACTAGCTCCAATCGCGATCCGTGCGCAGTCTCGACACGCTTACAGCGAACGGACCGTCCCGAATAGATGCGGCTCGCGCTTCTTCATGTCGCGCAACGTCAGATCCCAGCCGTCGGACACCCGGTCGACGTACAGGCCCGCGTTCGCGGGCAGCACCACCGGCTTGGCGAACTTCACCGAATACTTCACCGCATCCGGCAGCTGGCCCTCGATGTTCGCCAGAACCGCTGCCGCGCTGAACATCCCGTGCGCGATGACGGTCGGGAACCCGAACAGTTTGGCCGCGATCGCACTGGTGTGGATCGGGTTGTGGTCGCCGCCCACCGACGCGTAGTGCCGGATCTGTCCCGGCGTGATACGCAGCATCGCGTTCGGCGGACCGAGTTTCGGCGGCTTCTGCGGCGGCGGCTTCGGCTCGTCGGACAGGCTCGTGCGCTGCTGGTGCAGGAACGTGGTGATCTGATGCCACGCCTGCTCGTTGCCGACGCTGACGTCGGTGACGATGTCGACCAGCAGACCCCGCCGGTGCTCGCGCAGATTCTCCGCATGCACCTTCACCGACACCGAGTCGGTCACCGCGATCGGGCGGTACTGCGTGATGTGGTTCTCGATGTGCACCGAACCCATTGCCGCGAACGGGAAGTCGAAGCCGGTGACCAACGACATCAGCGTCGGGAAGGTGAGCGCGAACGGATACGTCAGCGGGACGGTGTCGCCGAACTGCAGTCCGGTCACCGCGGCGTAGGCCGCCACGTTCTGTGGATCGATGCTCAGGTCTTCGACGGTCAGCGTGCGGTCGGGCAGCGACTCGCCGCGCGGCACGAACGGCAGGGCGCCCGCCGCCGCGCGCGCCAGGTTCATCAGCCCGGACGGTTGGCTCGCACCTGTCATGCCTCGACTCCTTCTCGCTCCGGTCCTCGCTCGTTCCTCGCTGCGATCCTCACTCGTCGTCGCCTTCGGTCACGCCCCCAGCCATGCCTGGCCGCAGACCCGCACCGTGTTGCCGGTGACGGCGTTGGACGCCGGGCTGGCGAAGTAGGCGATGGTCTCGGCGACGTCGACCGGTTGGCCGCCCTGGTACAGCGAATTGAGCCGGCGGCCCACCTCGCGGGTGGCCAGCGGAATCGCCTCGGTCATCTTGGTCTCGATGAAGCCCGGCGCCACAGCGTTGACCGTGACGCCCTTGTCGACGTAGGCCTGCGACAGGCTGTCGGTCAGCCCGATCATGCCCGCCTTGGTCGCCGCGTAGTTCGTCTGCCCGCGGTTGCCCGCGATGCCGGCCATCGACGACAGTCCGACCACCCGGCCGCCCTGACCGATCACGCCGTTGTTCACTAGACCCTCGGCAAGGGCAAGCGGCGCAACGAGATTCACCGCGACGACGGAGTCCCAGCGTCCCTCGTCCATGTTGGCGAGCAGCTTGTCGCGGGTGATGCCCGCGTTGTTGACCAGGATGTCGGCGTGCCCGTCGTACACCTCACGTAGGTGCTCGGTGATCTTGTCGACCGCGTCCTCGGCGGTCACGTCGAGCGTCAGTGCCGTCCCGCCGACCTTCGACGCCGTCTGCCCCAGCGCCTCGGCCGCCTGCTCGACGTCGATGCACACGACCTTCGCGCCGTCGCGGGAGAACACCTCGGCGATCGTCGCGCCGATGCCGCGCGCGGCGCCGGTGACGATCGCGACCTTGCCGTCCAACGGGCGGTCCCAGTCCGCCGGCGGGGCCGCGTCGTCGGGGCCGATCCGGAACACCTGGCCGTCGACGTAGGCCGACTTGCCCGACAGCAGGAACCGCATCGTCGACTCCAGACCCGTCGCGGCGGGCTTCGCCTCCGGCGACACGTACACCAGGTTCACGGTCGCCCCGCGGCGCATCTCCTTGGCCAGCGACCGGGTGAAGCCCTCGAGCGCCCGCTGCGCGATGCGCTCGTGCTCACTGCCTGCCAGCTCCGGGGTGGTGCCGAGGACGACGACGCGGCCGGATGACCCGAGGTTGCGCAGCAGCGGGGTGAAGAACGTGTAGAGGCCCTTCAGCCCGGCCGGTTCGGTGATGCCGGTGGCGTCGTAGACGAGCCCGCCGAACGAGTCGGCCCAGCGACCGCCGAGGTTGTCGGAGACGACGTCGTAGTCCTCGGCGAGCGCGGTGCGCAGCGGCTCGACGAGCCGGCCCTCACCGCCGATCAGCAACGTGCCCGAAAGCGGCGGTTCGCCGGGCTTGTAGCGGCGCAGCGTCTCGGGCTGGGGGATGCCGAGTTGTTTGGCGAGGAACGACCCCGGCGCCGAATGGACGATTTGCGAGTACAGATCGGAAGCCATGGGACGAACTTACTCCAGAGTAAGAAGGGTGGGTACTATGGGTACATGCCTAGTGATACCCGCCGACGCGTCGCCATTCTCGGTGGCAACAGAATTCCTTTCGCCCGCTCCGATGGCGCGTACGCCAGTGCCTCCAACCAGGACATGTTCACCGCCGCGCTCGGCGGCCTGATTGAGCGCTTCAACCTCGAGGGCGAGACCCTCGGCGCGGTCATCGGCGGAGCCGTGCTCAAGCACAGCCGCGACTTCAACCTGATCCGGGAATGCGTGCTCGGCAGCGCTCTGTCGTCGTACACGCCGGCGTTCGACATCCAGCAGGCGTGCGGCACCGGGCTGCAGGCGACGATCAGCGCGGCCGACGGCATCGCCTCGGGTCGCTACGAGGTGGCCGCGGCCGGCGGCGTGGACACGGCCTCAGATGCGCCGATCGCACTTGGGGACGACCTTCGCCGCACCCTGCTCGGGCTGCGCCGCGCCAAGTCGAACGTCGACCGGCTCAAGCTCGTCGGCAAGCTGCCCGCCTCGCTGGGCATCCAGATCCCGGTCAACAGCGAGCCTCGCACCGGCATGTCGATGGGTGAGCACGCCGCCGTCACCGCCAAGGAGATGGGCATCAAGCGCGTCGACCAGGACGAACTGGCCGCCGCGAGCCACCGCAACATGACCGCCGCCTACGACCGCGGATTCTTCGACGACCTCGTCACGCCGTTCCTCGGTCTGTACCGCGACAACAACCTGCGGCCCGATTCGTCGGCCGAGAAGCTCGCCAAGCTCAAGCCCGTGTTCGGGGTCCGCAACGGTGACGCGACCATGACGGCGGGCAACTCCACCCCGCTGACCGACGGTGCCTCCGTGGCGCTGCTCGCCAGCGAGAAGTGGGCCGAGCAGCACTCGATCGAGCCGATGGCGTACTTCGTCGACTCGCAGACCGCGGCGGTCGACTACGTCAACGGCCGCGACGGCCTGCTGATGGCAGGCACGTACGCGGTGCCGCCGCTGCTGGCCCGCAACGGGCTGACCCTGCAGGATTTCGACTTCTACGAGATCCACGAGGCGTTCGCGTCCGTGGTGCTCGCCGTGCTGCAGGGCTGGGAGTCCGAGGAGTACTGCAAGGAGCGCCTCGGCCTGGACGCGGCCCTGGGGTCCATCGACCGGTCGAAGCTGAACGTCAACGGGTCCTCGATTGCGGCAGGCCATCCATTCGCCGCGACCGGTGGGCGCATTGTCGCCCAGTTGGCCAAGCAGCTCGCCGAAAAAAAGAAGGAAACCGGCAAGCCGGTGCGCGGCCTGATCTCCATCTGTGCAGCTGGCGGCCAGGGTGTGACCGCGATCCTCGAGGCCTGAGGGCAGCCGGAAAACCGCCGAAAAAATTAATTCCGGCGGTTGTAACACCCTCCGAAACGGCGCCGATACATGGGATAGCTCCGTACTGCCGTCTGACCCCCCGACCCGACGGCAGTACGGGGCACTTAACGTTTCGGGCCCGTGCTTCGATGGTGGGATGCAGACCAGCGTCGCACTCACCGGACTTCTCGATGACGGACGTTCTCCGCTCGACGCAAGCCTGGACAAGCTGAGGTCGCTGCGGGACGAGGGCTTTCGCCGGGTGTGGATGGCGCAGCTGCCCTACGACCCCGACCTGCTGACGATCCTGGCCGTCGCGTTCCGCGAGATCGACACCATCGAGGTGGCCTCGGGTGTGATCCCGATCCAGGTCCAGCACCCCACGCAATTGGCCCAGCGCGCGCTGACGCTGAACACCATCGCGGGCGGGCGCTTCACCCTGGGGATCGGGTTGAGTCACCGCATGGTGACCGAAGGAGTGTGGGGCATCTCGTATGACAAGCCGGTGCGGCAGATGCGCGAGTACCTCGACGCGCTGCAGCCGCTGCTGAACGGCGAGCCCGCGGACGCGTCCGGCGAGTTCTGGACGACGCGCGGCTCGTTGAAGGTGCCCGGCGCACCGCGGCCGGACGTCTACCTCGCGGCGCTCGGACCGCAGATGCTGCGCCTGGCCGGTCGGCGCAGCGCCGGGACGATGACGTGGATGACGGGACCTCAGACGCTGGCCAACCACGTCGTCCCGACTTTGCGTGAGGCCGCCGCCGAGGCGGGCCGCGACGAGGGCTCGGTGCGCGTCGTGGCCTCACTGCCGATCAGCGTCACCGACGACGTCGACGCGGCGAGGGCCAAAGCCGCCGAAGAGTTCGCGATCTACGGCCAACTGCCGTCGTATCGGGCGATGCTCGACCGCGAGGGCTTCACCGGTCCGGCGGACGCGGCGATCATCGGCGACGAGGAAACGGTGTCGCAGCGGCTCGACGAACTGGGTGCTTCCGGGGTCGATGAGTTCGTCGCCAGCGTTTTCGACGCCGACCCCGAGGCCCGTGCGCGCACCCGCGCGCTGTTGCGTTCCAAGGACGCCTGACCGCCGAAAATTCGCCCTGGTGTGATCCGCGTCACCGGCGTACGATCGGTCGCACGACGGGTTCGGGAGTGACAATTCCGAAGAGTCGGCAAGGGTTGAAAGCCGACCGCGCGAGACTGATGTGACGCACCTGGTGTCCTCCCGAACCCGCCCTTTCGTGTGAGGGTACGGCTGGCAACACCGTCGATTCACCGGCCAGCACGATGGCTTCCGATGACCGCTGCACGTCACGATGGAATGCGTGACGACTCCGGACATTGCCGCCCCACTCGGATATCTTCGGCGACCGCTGCGGCCCGAATCCTGGCGCATCTACCTGTACTTCGTGCTGGCCAGCGTGCTGGCGGTGGTCGGGGTGGCGTTCCTGTTCGCCGCCGGTCTGGCATCCGGGCTCCTGCTGGTGACGCTGGTCGGCATCCCGCTGCTGGCGGTCGTCGTGTTGAGCGGGCGGGCGTGGAACCGGCTGTATCGGTCGTTGGCCCGCCTCGTCGGTGCCGAAATCGAACCGCCGCCGCCGTTCGCCCCGGCCCCGGGGAGAGTCCGTGCGGTGGCCGAAGCGTTGACCGACGCTGTCGGCTGGCGCAGCCTAGGGTTCGTCGCCCTGCACTCGGTGCTCATGACCCTCGTCGGCTACGCCGTCATCATCGGCATCTCGGTGTGCGCCTCGGCGGTCGCCTCGCCGGTGGTGTACCTGCTGACCGGTGAACCGTTCATGACACTCGGCGAGCCGATTGATTCACTCGCCGTGTACCTGGCGTTGTCGGTCGCCGGACTTGTCGGCCTCTACCTGTTGGGCTGGGTGATGATCGGCGTCACCCGCCTCGACGTGTCGCTGGCCCGCGGACTTCTGGGCGCCACCGACCGCGACCGTCGGGTCGGGCAGTTGGAGCGCGCCCGCGCCGATGTGGTCGACGAATCCGCGGCCACCCTGCAGCGGGTGGAGCGTGATCTGCACGACGGCACCCAGGCGCGGCTCATCACGACGGCGATGGCGCTGGCCCGCGCGGAGGAACATTTCGCCTCGGCCGACGTGAACCGCGGCCGCACGCTGGTTGCCGATGCGCTGGCCAACACCAAGGACACGTTGGCCGAGCTGCGCGAGATCGTGCGCGGCATCCGACCGCCCGCACTCGATTTGGGTCTCGAGTCCGCCGTGCGCACACTGGCTGCGCGCAACCCGTTGCCGGTCGACGTCTCGGCAGACCTCGCCGTTCGGCCCTCGCTCGGGGTCGAGACGATGGCGTACTTCTGCGTGGCGGAACTGCTGGCCAACGTGTCGCGACACTCGGGCGCCGATCATGCCGCCGTGGCGCTTCGCAGCGACGAGCATGAACTCCGGATCACCGTGCGCGACAACGGGTCTGGCGGCGTCCAGATCGGCAACGGGTCGGGCCTGACCGGCCTGAACGACCGGCTGGCGATGCTGGACGGCCGGCTGACCGTCGACAGCCCCGACGGCGGCCCGACCGTCGTCACCGCCGTCGTGCCACCGGGAGTCGACCAGTGAGCAGGCTCGTCATCGCCGAAGACAACGCCATCCTGCGCGACGGTCTGGCCCAGCTGCTCCTCGAACGCGGTCACGATGTGGTTGCCAAGGTGAGCACCGCCGACGAATTGCTCAGCGCCGTGGACGATCTGAGACCGGACGTGGCGATCGTCGACATCCGTATGCCGCCGTCGTACACCGACGAGGGACTGGTGGCGGCGGTGTCGCTGCGTCGTTCACAGCCCGACACCGGCGTGCTGGTGTTCTCCCAGTGGGTGGAAACCCGTTATGCGACCGAGCTTCTCGCGGGCACCCCGGAGGGCGTCGGCTACCTTCTCAAGGATCGAGTGACCGACATCGCCGAGTTCGATGCTGCTGTACGCCGCGTCGCGGCCGGCGGCACGGCGCTGGACCCGGAGGTGGTGCGCCAGCTGTTCGGCCGGCGCAGCCCCGATGCCTTGGCGAGCCTGACACCACGCGAACGCGAGGTGCTCGCGCTGATGGCCGAGGGCCACTCGAACAGCGCTCTGGCGCACACCCTCTCGATCACCGAACGTGCCGTCGAGAAGCACATCTCGGCCATCTTCACCAAGCTCCGCCTGCCGCCGTCGGATGCGCATCACCGCCGCGTGCTGGCCGTACTCTCGTACCTGAAGACGTAGCGCACAACCAAAAACGCCCCCGGGAAGAGACCGGGGGCGGTTTTGGTTGCGAAGCGGCAGAAGAGGCTTAGAAGGCCGCCTCGTCGAGTTCCATCACCTCGTTGTCGAGGTTTTCGATGATCTGGCGCGTGCTGGTGAGCATCGGCAGGAAGTTCTTCGCGAAGAACGACGCCACCGCGACCTTGCCCTCGTAGAAGGCGCGATCGTCACCGCTGACACCCGCGTCGAGCTTGTCGATGGCCACCGCGGCGTGCTGCTGCAGCAGCCAGCCGATGACCAGATCGCCGACGCTCATCAGGAAGCGCACGGAGCCCAGGCCGACCTTGTACAGCTCGGACGAGTTCTCCTGCGCCGCCATCAGATAGCCGGTGAGCGACGCGGCCATGGCCTGGACATCCTCCAGCGCAGTGGCCAGAAGCGCGCGCTCGGCCTTCAGCCGGCCGTTGCCCGACTCGTTCTTGACGAACTGCTCGATCTGCCCGGCCACGTGAGCCAGCGCCACACCCTTGTCGCGGACGATCTTGCGGAAGAAGAAGTCCTGCGCCTGGATGGCGGTGGTGCCCTCGTAGAGCGAGTCGATCTTTGCGTCGCGGATGTACTGCTCGATCGGGTAGTCCTGCAGGAAGCCCGAGCCACCGAAGGTCTGCAGGCTCTCGGTGAGCTTGGCGTACGCCTGCTCCGAGCCGACACCCTTGACGATCGGCAGCATCAGGTCGTTGACCCGCGCGGCCAGCTCGGCGTCCACATCGTGCACGGCCTTGGCCACCGGGGCGTCCTGGTAGGTCGCCGTGTACAGGTACAGCGCACGCAGACCCTCGGCGTAAGCCTTCTGGGTCATCAGCGAACGACGCACGTCGGGGTGGTGCGTGATGGTGACGCGCGGCGCCGTCTTGTCGGTCATTTGGGTCATATCGGCGCCCTGCACACGTTCCTTGGCGTACTCGAGCGCGTTCAGGTAACCGGTCGACAGCGTGGCGATTGCCTTGGTGCCCACCATCATTCGGGCCTGCTCGATGACGTCGAACATCTGCGCGATGCCGTCGTGCACCTCGCCGACCAGCCAGCCAACGGCGGGGGTGCCGTGCTGACCAAGGGACAGCTCACAGGTGGCCGAGACCTTCAGGCCCATCTTGTGTTCGACGTTGGTGACGAACACACCGTTGCGCTCACCGGGCTCACCGGTTTCCGGGTCGAAGTGGTACTTCGGCACGAAGAACAACGAAAGACCCTTGGTGCCCGGGCCGGCGCCCTCGGGGCGGGCCAGCACCAGATGCATGATGTTCTCGAACAGGTCGTCGGAATCACCCGAGGTGATGAAGCGCTTGACGCCGTCGATGTGCCAGGTGCCGTCCGGCTGCTGAACAGCCTTGGTGCGGCCGGCGCCGACGTCGGAGCCCGCGTCGGGCTCGGTCAGCACCATCGTGGCGCCCCAGCCGCGCTCGGCGGCCAGCACGGCCCACTTCTTCTGCTCGTCGGTGCCGTTGTTGTAGAAGATCTCGCACATGCCCGCGCCCATCGCGTACATGTAGGCGGCGGGGTTGGCGCCGAGAACATGCTCGATCAGCGCCCACTGCAGCGCGCGGGGCATCGGCATGCCGCCAAGCTCCTCGGCGAGGCCGACCTTGTCCCAGCCACCCTCGAGCAGCGCGCGCATCGACTTCTTGAACGAGTCGGGGAGCGTCACCGCATGGGTGTTGGGGTCGAACGTCGGGGGGTTGCGGTCCGCGTCGGAGAACGACTCTGCGAGCGGGCCCTCAGCCAACCGGGCGATCTCGCCGAGCATCTCGCGGGCGGTGTCGACGTCGAGGTCGGTGTAGTCACCTTCGCCCAGCGCCTTGTCGACCCCGAAGACCTCGAACAGGTTGAATACCTGGTCACGAACGTTGCTCTTGTAGTGGCTCACAGTTCCTCCTCGGTGAGACGGCCACTTTGGTTGGGTACTTCTTGCTTAAGTTACCCACCAGTAACTGGCTGAACTATACCCATCAGTAACTTCAACTCAAACCACCTCAAAACAATTTCCTCTGACTAACTAACCGCCTGGTTGGTCGGGGGGATGAAATCCGCAGTTGACAGGTGTCTGACCGGGCATTTCGACCCGATGTGAGAATCGTCACGCGGTGCCGGATAGGGTGTTGCGATGCTTCGCGTCGCGGTCTGGGGGACGGGCAACATGGGGTCGTCGGCCATCCGCTCGACGACCGCTTTTCCGGGCTTGGAACTGGCGGGCGTCATCACGTCTTCGCAGGACAAGGCGGGTAGGGACGCAGCCGAGTTCGCAGCGCTCGACGGCCCTTTCGGCGTGTCCGCCACCACCGATGTCGACGCCGCGTTGGCCGGCTGCGATGCCGTCGCTTACATGGCGTCCGGGGATATTCGGCCCGACGACGCGGTCGCCGACATCGAACGCTGCCTGCGCGCGGGCAGGCATGTGGTGACGCCGTCGCTGTATTCCCTCTACGACCCACGCTCGGCGCCGCCCGAGTGGGTCGACCGGCTCACCCGCGCCGCCGAGGAGGGCAACTCGACGCTGCTCGTCAGCGGCGTCGACCCGGGCTGGGGCAACGACGCGCTCGCGGTGATCGCCGCCGGGCTGTGCACCAGGATCAAGACCATCCACTGTCAGGAGATCTTCGACTACTCCACCTACAACCAGCCCTTCGCGGTGAAGGTGTCGTGTGGGTTCGGCGGTTCCATGGACGAGACACCGATGATGTTGCTGCCGTCGATCCCGACCATGGTGTGGGGCGGCAACATTCGCCTGGTCGGTCGCACTCTCGGAATGGACATCGACGAGATCGCCGAAGAGGTCGAACGGCGCCCGCTGGAGGAATCCGTCGAGACGGTGATGGGCACCTTCGAGAAGGGCACCCAGGGTGCGTTCTGGTTGAAAGTGATCGGCAAGTCGGGTGGACGCGAGCGCATCGTCATCGACCACATCACTCGCATCCACGCATCTTGCGCACCGGACTGGCCGTATCCCGACGAGGGCGTCGGCGATCACCGCGTGATCATCGACGGCGACCCGCGGCTGACGATCACCACCCGCGCCGACGTGCCCGGTGGTACCCGTGCCGACGGCGGCAACACGACTGCCGCGAACCGGCTGCTCGGCGCGCTGGCATGGCTGGTCGAGCAGAAGCCTGGCATCTACGACGGGCTTGACGTGCCACTGCAGACGACGTTGCCGCCCGAGGTGCAGGCCCAGCGCTGGGCCTAGCCCGGCGCGATCAGTCGGCCTCCGAAACAGGTTGCTCCGCAGGGGGTTCCGCGCCCTCGGCGTCGGGTAGCTGGCCGACGAGATACTCGGCGAGCCCGCCGATGGTCGGATAGTCGAACACCGCAGTCGCGTTGATCGTGAACGCGCCGCCGAACTGGCTGTGCAACCGGTTGCGCAGCTCGATCGCCATCAGCGAATCGGTTCCGAGGTCCAGGAAGCGACTCGTCGCGGCGGGCGGCTGCGCGAGCCGCAGGAAGTTCTGCACCTCGCGCTGAAGGAACTCGGTGACGAACCCGGCGCGCTGCGGCACCGGGATCTCCTGCAACTGGCGAAGCAGCTCACTGTCGCCGGTCACTTCACCCTCGGGGCGCGGCAGCACGAGATCGAGGATCGGCGGCCGTGCCGCGCCCAACAACTTCGCGGCCCGCTGCCAGTTGGCCTTGACGACGGTCGCCTGTCCGGTGCCGTTCGCGATCACCTCGGAGAGCGCACTGAGCGCCGTCGACGGCTCCAGCGGCACGAGGCCTTGCGCATTGAGGTTAGCGCGCACGGCTTCCGACGATGCCATCCCGCCGTCGGCCCACGGCCCGAAGTTCACGCCTGTCGCGGGCAGGCCCTGCGCACGACGCCGCGCGATTAGGCCGTCGAGCAGCGCATTGGCCGTCGCGTAGTTCGCCTGGCCGGGCGAGCCGAAGACGCTCGACACCGACGACGAGACGATGAAGAAGTCGAGCTCGTCGTCCCGCGTGAGTCGGTCGAGGTGGTAGGCACCGAAAGCCTTGGGCCGCAACGTGGTCCGAAAGCGGTCGAGATCCTGCTGGGACAGCAGGGCATCGTCGAGCACGCCGGCCAGGTGCGCGACGCCGGCAAGTGGCGGTAACTCTGCGCGGATCCGTTCGAGTAACCGCGATACTTCGGCCTCGTCGCCGACATCGGCAGAGAAGGTGTGGATCCGGCACTTGTAGCGCTCGGCGATCTGGTCGATCGCGCGCTGAGCATCCGCGTCGGGATCGCGACGGCTGGTCAGCACGACGTGGCCGGCCCCCAGCTGCGCCAGGTATGCGGCGGTGTGCAGGCCGATCGCCCCGAGACCACCGGTGATCAGATAGCTCCGATCGGGCTTCGGGTGCAACGGGTTCGGAATCTGCAGCACGATCTTGCCGATGTGGCGCGCCTGCTGCATGCGGCGGAACGCCGCCCTTGCCTCGGTGATCGGGTAGATCTCGGCGGGCAGCGGCTTCCACTCGCGGCTGGCCATGCCGTCCGAGACTTCGATCAGCAACCGCTTGACGTGGTCGGGATTCTGCAGAGCTGTGAGATCTAGCGCGACGATCTCGTAGGCGATATCGGGTCGGGCGGCCGCCATCTGCTCGGGTGTCCAAATGTCGCGCTTGGCGATTTCGGCGAAGCGACCGTTCTGGGCGGTGGCCCGTACGGTGGCTTCCACGAAACCTTCGTTGGTCAAGCTGTTGAGCACGACGTCAACGCCGGCCCCATCGGTATCATCCAGGATTTGATCCGCGAAATCCGTTGTGCGCGAATCGTAGACATGCTCCACGCCCATCTTGCGCAGCGTGTCACGCTTGTATTGGCTGGCAGTTGCGAAGACGATTGCGCCGCGCTGCTGCGCCATCTGGACCGCATACAGTCCGACGCCGCCGCTGGCGGCGTGGATAAGAACACGGTCGCCGGCCCGCAACTGCGCCCAATCGAATGCGAGGCGAACCGTCAGCGCCGCGGCGGGAATCGTCGCAGCAGCAACGGGGCTGAGCCCGTCGGGCACTGGCGCGACTAGTTGGGCCGGCACGTTGAACCGGCTCGCGAATGCGCCTTGCATAAAGCCGTAGACGTGTTGGCCCACCTCAAGGCCGGTCACACCGTCGCCCACGTGCGTGACCACACCGGCGAAGTCGCCACCGATTGGCCCCGGGTCGCCGGGGTACAGGCCGAGAACGTTCAGCACGTCGCGGAAATTCAGTCCAGCGGCCTGCACACGAACCTGCACATAACCCTCAGCCGGCGGGGACAGCTCGGTTTCGGATAGACGCAGATTGTCAATCGCACCGCGTTCGGTGGGCGCAAGGACATAATCCGATGACGGCGGCACTGTGAGGTGGCCGCTTCGCGCCCAGGGCAAGAGTCGGGGCGCCAGTAACTTCCCTTGACGCACAGCGAGCTCGGGTTCGCCAACCGGTGCTGCCAAGAGGCCGGCCACCGCGCGAACCGCTTCCGGCGTGCCGTCACAGTCGACGAGCATGCAACGTAGCGCCGGCTCCTCGTTGATCGTTGTGCGCCCGAATCCCCACAGTGCCGCCTGCGCCGGGTCGACGGGTTCACCGGACTCAGTGGCCACCGCTCGTTCGGTGACGATCCACAGGCCGTTCGGCAATTTCGCTTCACCGCGCTGAATGGTGTGCACCGCGTCGAGAAGGTCGGCGATGTCGGCTTCGATCCGCATGACCGCTTCGGAGTTCGACTCTCCAGGTCGCCCCGGGGTTGGGCGCCATACCGCACCAGAGAAGGGAACTCCGCGCCCGTGCGCGTCGGCCAGCTGTCGGCCCAATGGCAATGCATCGGTTAGACGGTCGTGGGCGATACAGCCAGGCAAGTTCTCGGCCAGCTCGTCGAATCCGGCGACTAGCCAGGTGCCGTCGGGTCCCGCCGCATCGGTGTCGGGCAGCGGTACCTCGTGCCACCCGAGCGTGTACAGCAGCCGGGTGGCGTCCCCGCCTAGGCCTCGTAGCAGCGCCTCGCGAGGCGCGCGTTTGACGGTGAACTCTCGGATGCCGCCGAGCGGCCGCCCGTCCCGGCTGATGAAGTCGAGGTCGAAAGCATGTGTCTCGCTGTCGATTTCACCGGTACGCCATCGAGCGCGGCAGTAGAAGCGTCGGGGCATCTTCTCGTGCAGCGTCACCTGCCCGTAGCGCAGCGGCAGGAACAGGTCGTTGACGCCTTGTTCTAGGGCCAGTTCCGATGGAAACGCGGGGAAGGTGACGCCGGTGCACAGATCCATCAGCACCGGGTGCATCGGCTCGTCGCCGAGTTGATCGGTCAGCTCTTCACCGACGAACAGGTCGCCGATGGCTTCACCGTCGGCGAACCACAGCGACTTCAGAGAACCGGACCAGGTTGGTCCCCAAGCCAACTCCATGTCCGCGAATGTCTCGAACAGGTCCTGCGGGCGCATTCGGTTGCACCGCACGATCGCCTCGTCGATCGGATCCTCCGGCCCCGAATGGTCACTGACCCCGCTCGCGACCGTTCCCTCGGCGTTGAGCGACCAATCGCCACCGCGTTCCCCGAACGGACGACTGTGCACCTGAAAGCGCCATTCGTCACTATCGCCCTGCGGCCGCAAGGTGAGCTGGACCTCGCGAGAAGCTCTCTCGGGCAGGATGATCGGTTCGTAGAAGATGACGTCGCGCACCTGCGCCGGTGCACCGACCGCAGTGAGGGCCATGGCGGCATACGTCGCCCCGGGGACGACAACGGTCCCGTAGATGACATGGTCGGCCAACCACGGCTGTGATCTCACCGACAGCCTGCTGGTGTAGACGGTGTCGCCCGAAGCCAGATCCTTCGCACTGCCGAGAAGCCCGGAGGACGCGGCGCTGCCCGTCCCGTCGATGGCGATGGCGGCGGTCTTGGGCCAGAAGCGGCGCCGCTGGAAGGGATAGGTAGGCAATTCCAGCCGGCGACGCGGCTTCGGGTGCAGCGCAGCGAAAGCGGGTCGCAGGCCACCGACGTATGCCGCGGCCAGCGCGTCGGCGATCTGGCGGCGATCTGCGACGCCCTTACGGAGCGAGACGATCGTCCGCGGCGCCGTCACGTGCTCTGGCCACACCTGCACGGCGGCTCCGGTCAGAACCGGTTGCGGGCCGATCTCCATCAGCACCGAGCAACCCAGCGCCGCCGCCGTGCGCACGCTCTCGGCGAATTGCACCGGCTGGCGCGAATGGCGCCGCCAGTACTGGGCGTCCAGGTTGGCGTGGCCGGTGAGCACGGCGCCTGTGCGGTTGCACACCAGCGGAATCGTCGGCGCAGCGAACTCGAATTGGGATGCGTACGACTCGAACTCATCGAGCACGGGATCCAGCAGTTCGGAGTGGAAGGCATGGCTGGTCTCCAGCGCGGTGCAGCGGACACCCTCATCGGTGAATCGCTCGACGATCCGTTCGACCTCTTCGGCGGGACCCGACACCACCGTGTTCGGACCGTTGTAAGCCGCGATCGACACCCGCGGGAATTCGCCGACGACGTCCTCGACCTGCTTCGCATCGGCGAATACCGCGGCCATCTTCCCGCCGTCGGGCAGGCTGCCGAACAACCGTCCGCGCTCGGCGATCAACCGGGCCCCGTCTTCGAGGCTGAACACCCCCGCCACGCAGGCCGCGGCGTACTGGCCGACGCTGTGCCCCAGCACGACGTCGGGTTCGATGCCCCACGACTGCCACAGCCGGGCCAGTCCCATCTCGACGGCGAACAGCGCAGGCTGCGCGTACGACGTGTGCCGCAGGGCCGACCCCGTCTCTCGGTCGACCGCGAACACCACGTCGAGCAGGGGCCGTGGCAACATCGAATCGACCGCTTCGGCGCACCTCGTGACGGTGTCGGCGAAAACCGGTTCGCAGTCGAACAATTCGCGTGCCATCCCCGGGTACTGACTGCCCTGGCCGGTGAACAGCCAAGCGGTCGTCGGCGCGTCGGTGGATTCGCCGCGTACCACGCCCGGTCGGAGGCGGTTGTCGGCCAGGTCGGTCAGCAGCTCGCGGGCGCCCTGCACCGAGTCGACCACCAGTGCGCCGCGATGCTCGAAGTGCGAACGGCCGACACCGGCCGTGTGGCAGAGATCGGCGATGTCGACCTTTGGGTTGGCGTCCAGCCAGTCGCCGTACCGCTGCGCGAGTTCGACCAGCGCCTCGGGCGAGCGCGCCGAAAGCGGCAACACGTGCAACGGTTCTCGGAGATCGCCGGGTTCGAGCGAGGCACCGTCCGATGAGTATTCGTCCGCGGTAGCCGACGGGGGCGCTTCCTCGACGATCACGTGGGCGTTGGTGCCGGTGAAACCGAAGGAGCTCACGCCCGCTCGGCGCGGTCTGCCGTTGGTCTGCCAGGGCCTGGCCTCGTCGACGACGCGCACCGGGAGCGCCTCCCAGGGGACGTGCGGGTTGGGCTCCCGGAAGTGCAGGCTCGGCGGGATCGCCTCGTGCTGCAGCGACAATACGACCTTGATCAGGCCCGCCGCTCCCGACGCCGACTCGGTGTGGCCGATGTTCGTCTTCACCGAGCCCATCAGCAACGGGTGGTCCGGATCGCGCGAGGCACCGTAAGTCGCCGCTGCCGCCTGCACCTCGATCGGATCACCCAGCGGGGTGCCGGTCCCGTGCGCCTCGAGATAGTCGACATCGGTGCCGGACAGACCCGCCCGGGTCAGCGCGGTGTTGATAAGCCGTTGTTGTGCACCACCGTTCGGCACGGTCAGGCCGCTCGACGCGCCGTCCTGGTTGACCGCGCTGCTGGGGATGACCGCGCAGATCCGATCGCCGTCGCGCTCGGCGTCACTCAGCCTCTTGAGCACGAGGATGCCGCAGCCCTCGCTGCGAACGTAGCCGTCCGCGGAGGCGTCGAAGGTCTTGCACCGCCCGACGGGGGACAGCATCCTCGCGCGGGATGCGGCGATCACAGTGACCGGGCTGAGCAGGACGTTCACCCCGCCGGCGAGCGCCATATCGCAATCGCCCGTGCGCAACGCCTGGACGGCCTGATGAACGGCCACCAGCGCCGAACTGCATGCGGTGTCGACCGCGACCGCGGGTCCTTCCAGCCCGAGGGCGAACGCCACCCGGCCGGAGATCGCGTTGAGCGCATTGCCGGTGATGAAGTACGGCTCGATCTTGTCGACCGACTCCGAGGACAGCAGGTGCGCGTACTCGTTGGCGGCGACGCCGGCGAAGACGCCGGTCCGGCTGCCGCGAAGGTTCGCAGGGGAGTACCCCGCCCTCTCGAGACCCTCCCAGACCGTCTCGAGCATCAGCCGTTGCTGCGGCTCTATCCAGACGGCCTCACGCGGTGAGATCCCGAAGAACTCGGGATCGAATCCGTCGATGCCGTCGAGGAATCCGCCGAAGCGCGTGTAGGTCTTACCGGCGACCTCGGGATCGGGATCGTAGAACTCGTCGATGTCGAACCGGTCCTCGGGAACTTCCCGGATCGCGTCGACGCCGCCGGAGAGCAATTCCCAGAACGCCTCCGGGTTCGGTGCGCCGGGGAAGCGGCACGACACCGCGACGACCGCGATCGGTTCGTCCGTACGCGGTAGCGCGGTGGCCGTCGTCGGTCGAGGCTCCGCACCGGACTGCATGGTCAGTCCCAGAACTTCGCCGAGCAGATAGTCCGCGGCGTCGGAGAGCCGGGGATGGTCCATCACCAACGTGACCGGAATCTCCCGGCCGACACCCTGCTCGAGGCGCCGTCGGAGCTCGACGGCCATCAGTGAGTCCATGCCCAGGTCGAAAAAACCTGCGTCCTCGCGGATTTCCGCCGCATCGACGCGCGTTACCTCCGCGACCGCGTCGCGCAGGTAATTGGTCAGCAGTCGCTTGCGCTGTTGCATGGGCGCCTTGGAGAGGCGCTCGACCAGTTCGGTGGGCCCCGACGGCGTCGCGGGCCCTGCGGCCGAGGGTGCGGTGGGCAGTTCGCGTTCGAGCTCGGCCAGGAATCCGCGCCGTCCCGCCTGCTGATAGAGCGGCAGGAAACGGGTCCAGTCTATCCGGGCCACGACGCCCTGTGGCGTGGACGCCGACACGACATCGGCCAGCCCTGTCAGCGCCTCTGCGGGCGAAAGCGCCTGCACCCCACGCTGTTCGAGTCGCGCGCGAGATTCGGCGTCGGCCATGCCCGCCGACCACGGTCCGAAGTTGACGCTGACCGCGGGGACGCCCTGTTCGCGCAGCCGCCAGGCAAGCCCGTCGAGAAACGCGTTGGCGGCGCCGTAGGCGGTCTGTCCGAACCCGCCCCACACCGACGCGATGGACGAGGTGAAGGCGAAGAAGTCGAGGCTCAGGTCGGCCGCCGCCTCGCTCAGATGCCATGCACCCCAGACCTTCCCAGCGAACACCCGGTCCACCTCGGCGTCGTCGAGGCTGCTCAGCGGGGTGGTGCCGATCTCGCCGGCGGCGTGGACGATGCCCGCCAGCGGCGGTAGCTCGGCCTCGACGGTGGCCAGCAGGCGGGCGACGTCGTGTGCATCGGCGACATCGGCGGCGATGACACGCACGTCGACGCCATGCTGTGTGGCCAGCTCGTCGATGCGCTGTCGGGTGTCGTCGTCGGGTGTCCGGCGGCTGGTCAATACCAGGTGTTCGGCACCCTGCGCAGCCAAGGACGCGGCGATCTCCATACCGATCGCGCCGAGCCCGCCCGTCACCAGATACGTTGCGTCGGAGCGCACATGCAGCGATGTGGTACGGCCCGGTCGGCGAGTCAAACGCGGTACGTAGACGTTCGCGCCGCGCACCGCGAGTTGGTCGTCCCTAGCGCCGGACCCCGCTGAGGCGGTGATCCGGTCGAGCAGGTGAGACCATTCGTCGACGGTGCACTCTGCCAGGTCGGCCAGGCCGCCCCACGCCTGCGACAGTTCCAGCGCCGCGGCCCGGCCGAACCCCCACAGGCAGCCCTGATCGGGCTTCACGCCGTCGGCGTCGGTGACCCGTTGCGCGCCGCGGGTGACGATCCAGACTGATGCCCGCTGTTCGGCGGCCGCCGCCGCGTGCAGGAGGCGCCGGGTGCCGCCCAACACCCTGTGCTGCATGCGCAGCAGCGACCGCATGGACGGCGCCGCAGGGGATTCCATCGCCGCGGCGTGCACGATGCGAGGCACGCTCGCGGCGCGCAATACATCCGCCAGCGCGTCCCCGTCGGCATCGGTGGTAGGAAGCCCGACGATCCGGTACGTGTCGCCCCGGTTCGCGAGCGCGTCGGTCAGCGGCCGGACGGCATCGGCGTCGTCGGCGACGACGATCCACTCGTATTTCTGGCCATCGCTGTGAGACGGCACATCGACTTTGTGCCACCGGATTTCGTAGCGATCGTCGGCGGTCGCGTCGACGACACGCTGGGGTGGCAGTGAGTCGGCGACGCTCTGCCCCGCGGGCCGCCGGTCGTCGCGGAACCAGTACTCGCGGTGTTCGAACGGGTAGCCCGGCAGATCCACCTTCCGCGCATCCGGCCGCCGCAAAGCATCGAATGCGGGCAGATGGCCCAACACGTAAGCGTCGGCGAGCGCTTCGGAGATCTGCCGGTGGTCGGCGACGTTCGGCCGCAGTGACGCGATCACCTTCGGCGCTGTCGCGGGATCGGGCCAGGCCGCCAGCGCGGCGGCGGCGAGCACCGGTCGGGGTCCGATCTCGAGCAGCGCCTTGCAATTGATCTCGGCGAGAGTGCGCACGCTCTTGGCGAACTCCACCGGCTGACGCGCGTGCCGACGCCAATAGGCACCGTCGAGCTTGGTGCTCCTACCGAGCGCGGCTCCCGTTCGGTTGTCGATCAGGATCCGTTGCGGCGCGGCGAAAGTAAACTGATCTGCGTACGACTCGAACTCGTCGAGAATCGGGTCTAGCAGCGCCGAGTGAAAGGCGTGGCTGGTGTCGAGCCATTCGCACCGCACACCGTCACCCGCCAGACGCGCGACCGCTGCCTCCAAATCGGTTGCGGGACCGGATAGTACGGTGTTGGCACCGTTGTAGGCGGCCACCGACAAGCTCGGAAAGTCATTGGTCAGGTCCTCGACCCGCTCGGCTGCGGCGAACACGGCGGCCATCCGCCCACCCGCCGGCAGGCTGCCGAACAGCCGTCCGCGCTCGGCGATCAGCCGCGCGCCTTCCTCGAGATCGAACACACCCGCGACGCAGGCCGCCGCGTACTGGCCGACGCTGTGGCCAAGCACGACGTCGGGTTCGAAACCCCACGATTGCCAGAGGCGGGCGAGGCCCATCTCCACCGCGAACAGCGCGGGCTGCGCGTACGACGTCTGTCGCAGCGTCTCGTCGGCCGTCGGGCTGTCGACGTCGAAAACGGCGTCGAGCAAAGGCCGTTCGAGGACATCGGCGACCGCTGCGGCGCATCGTCGCATGGTCTCGGCGAAGACCGGCTCAGTGTCGAACAGTTCGCGCGCCATGCCGGGGTACTGGCTGCCCTGGCCGGTGAACAGCCAGGCCGTCTTCGGCGGTTCATGGCACTCCCCGCGGACCAAGCCCGGCGCGGGGCGGTCCTCGGCGAGCGCCCCGAGAAGGTCCGCGGCAGACTGGGTCGAGTTGACCACGAGTGCTGCGCGATGCTCCAGGTGGGCGCGTCCCGCGCCCGCGCTGAAGCACACATCGGCCAGTGCGGCGTCCGGATGCTCGGTCATCCAGGTGCGGTAACGCTCGGCGGTCTGGCTCAGTGCAGCGGGGGTGCGCGCCGAGAGCGGAAGCACGCTGAACCGCGAGGAGGCGTCCGGCTGCGAAACCGCGGCGGCAACCTCGGGGGCCTCTTCGAGGATGACGTGCGCGTTGGTGCCGGCGAACCCGAACGAGCTCACACCGGCGATGCGTGGCCGGTCGCCGCGTTCCCACGGGAGCGTCTCGGTGACGACCTCGACCGGGAGCCGGCCCCACGGAATGTGCGGCGAGGGGTTCTCGAAGTTGAGGTGCTTGGGCAGCGCCTCGTGTTCGAGCGCCAGCACGACTTTGATGACGCCCGCGATGCCCGCGGCCGCCTCCAGGTGACCGATGTTGGTCTTCGCCGAACCGATCAGCAGCGGGCGTCCGGCGTCGCGTCCGGCGCCGTACGCCGCTCCAGCCGCCTGCGCCTCGATCGGGTCGCCCAGCGAGGTGCCAGTGCCGTGCGCCTCTAGGTAGCCGACGTCGCCGGGGCGTACGCCTGCGCGCTGAAGTGCATCGGTGATGACCCGCTGTTGCGCAACGCCGTTCGGCACCGTCAATCCGCCTGATGCGCCGTCTTGGTTGACTGCGCTACCGCGGATCACGGCCCGGATCCGATCGCCGTCGCGCACCGCGTCCTCGAGGCGTTTGAGGGCGACCACGCCGCAGCCCTCACCGCGCACGTAGCCGTCGGCCGCCGCGTCGAAGGTTTTGCATCGCCCGTCAGGGGCGAGCATTCGGGCGTTGGAGAACGTGATCATCGTCGCGGGCGTCAGCAGAAGGTTCACCCCGCCCGCCAACGCGAAGTCGCATTCGCTCAGACGCAGCGCCTGGCACGCCTGGTGAATGGCTACCAGCGACGAGCTGCACGCGGTGTCGACGGCCACGGCAGGACCCTGCAAGCCCAGCCGGTAGCTGATGCGGCCCGCCGCTGCGGCGTTAGACGTCCCGATCGCCATGTACGCCTCGATCTCGGAGTACGTCAGCTCGTCGGAGGCCATGCCGAGGTAGTCGTGGGTGGACAGCCCCATGAACACGCCGGTGTTGGTTTCGCTCAGCGCCGTCGGCGAAATGCCCGAGTGCTCCACCGCCCGCCACGCCGTCTCGAGTAGGAGCCGGTGCTGCGGGTCCATCATCCTGGCCTCGCGCGCGGACATCCCGAAGAACGGCGCGTCGAAGCCCGTCGCATCGTCGATGAAGCCCGCTCTGCGGGTCACCACTTTGCCCGGCGCCCCGGGGTCGGGGTCGAAGAAATCGTCGGCGTTCCAGCGTTCGGCCGGCACCTCGGAGATCGCGTCGCGGCCTTCGCGGAGCAGGTCCCAGAACTCGCCGGCGTCGCGGGCTCCGGGGAATCGTCCCGCGTAACCGACGATGGCGAAGCGGGGCGTCGGGTCGGTTCGCGGCTCAGCGGGTCCCATACCGTCCTTCCGTGCGTTGACGGTGACATTCACACTCTGGGCTGCTGCAGTTGCACCATCCCGAGATCGGCGTCGACGAACACTATTGCACGTGTAACGATGGCCGTGCGGTTCCCACTTTCGGGATCCCACACGAGCGATGCCGGCCCAAGGCGGCCGAGCTGGGAGGACGAGTCGGATTGCGCATCGGCAAGATTACGATTGGGGCGCTTGATGAATGGTCCCTCAAACCGGGTTCCGTCACGTCCTGGCATCCGACTGCCGCGGCCGCCGAGGCGGCGCGACGGGCGCCCGTCAGTTCGGTGCCGATCAGCTATATGCAACGCCAGCACCTCCGGAACTATTGCGAACGGAGCGCGGCGGGATTGAACTTCTCCAGGCAGATCATTGCGAGCTGCGAGGTCTCCGGCGAATGCGACATCGCGGCCATGGATCAGGCCGTGAATTCCTATCTGCGTCGGCACGACACATTTCGCAGCTGGTTCGAGCACACCGAGAACGGTGAGTTCATCCGTCGCGCGGTCGAGAATCCATCGGACATCGAATTCGTGCCGATCGATCACGGCAGAATGACGGCCGACGATATCCGCGGTCACGTCGTCGGCATACCGAGCCCGTTGGAATGGGGCTGTTTCACCTTCGGACTTATCCAGCACGAGGACCATTTCACGTTCTTCGCGGCGATGGATCACATTCACGGCGACGCCACATTGATCGGCACGACGATGTTGGAAGCCAACGGGATGTATTCGGCATTGAGCGGGGGCGGTAAGCCGCTTGAGTTGCCCGACCCGGGCAGCTTCGATGAATTCTGTATCCGCGAGAGGGAGCGCACCTCGGAATTGACCCTCGATACGCCCGAAGTGGCCGCATGGGTCGAATTCGCCGAAAGCAACGGCGGCGGCTTTCCCGAATTCCCATTGCCTCTCGGTAACCCGCGCGAGGCGACCAGCAGCGACATGACGTCGGAAGTGTTGATGAATCCCGCACAGACCGAGCGGTTTGAGGCCGCGTGCTCCGCGGTCGGCGCGCGGTTCGTCGGCGGATTATTTGCCTGCCTCGCCCAGGTCGAGCACGAACTGACTGGTGCACTCACCTATTACGGCCTCACTCCGCGCGATTCCCGTACGGCCACCGACAATTTCATGACCCAGGGCTGGTTCACCGGACTCATCCCGATCACCGTGCCGATCGGAGCCGCCTCGTTCGCCGAGGCCGCGTGGTCGGCGCAGACCTCATTCGACTCGAATCTGAACATGGCCAAGGTGCCGTTTTACCGCGTGCTCGAATTAGCGCCGTCGTTGCATTGGCCGCGACCGAACTTTCCCGTATCCAATTTCTTCCACGCCGGCGCCGCACCGCTGAACGCGGTTCTGGCGGCCGCGGATATGGGCCTTGCAGACAATATCGGGATCTACCCCGACGGCCGATTCTCCTATCAGCTGACCGTCTACATATTCCGCTACGGCGAAGGCACCGTCATGGCGATCATGCATCCCGATAATGCTGTCGCTAGCAAATCCGTTGCACGCTACATGAACACGATGAGATCGGTGGCCGAACGCGTCGCCGACACCGGTCAGTGGGGGCGCGTCGCATAGCGTGGGGCCGGTCGAGATGAGGACGATATGCGGCGGCTAGCCGATCTCGTGGTGCGGTGGCCGTGGGTGGTCATCGGCGTCTGGGTGGCGATGCTCGTCGCTCTCCCGTTCACCGTTCCATCGCTGGGTGAGATGGCCCAGAAGCATCCGCTCGCGATCCTGCCCGCCGACGCACCGTCGAGCGTCACCGCCACGAAGATGGCCGAGGCGTTCGGCGAATCCGGCAACGACGACCTGCTGCTGGTGGCGCTGATCAACGAGGACGGCCTCACCCCCGCGGACGAGGCCACCTATCGCAAGCTGGTGGACGTACTGCGCGACGACGTCACCGACGTCGAGTCTGTGCAGGACTTCATCGGCACACCACAGCTGCGGCCCTTCTTGACCAGTCAGGACAAGACGACGTGGGTGTTGCCGGTCAGCCTCGAGGGGGAGTTGGGCACACCGCGGGCCTTCGATTCCTTCAACCGCGTAGCGGACCTGATCGAGCAGAATGTCGCGGACGGTCCGGCCACCGCGTACCTGACTGGGCCTGCGGCCACCGCCGCCGACCTCACAGTCGCCGGTGAAAACGATCGTCTGCCGATCGAGGCGGCGATCGCGGCGCTGGTGCTCGGCGTGCTGCTGTTGGTGTACCGCAACGTGGTCACGATGCTGCTGCCGCTGGCGACGATCGGATCGTCGTTGCTGATCGCGCAGGCCGCCGTCGCCGGATTCTCGGAACTGACCGGCGCGGGTGTCTCGAACCAGTCCATCGTGTTCCTCAGCGCGATCATGGCAGGTGCCGGAACAGACTATGCGGTGTTCCTGATCAGCCGCTATCACGACTACCTGCGCTCGGGCCACGGTTTCGACGAGGCGGTCAAAGCGGCGCTGATCTCGATCGGCAAGGTCATCACCGCGTCCGCCGCGACGGTCGGCGTGACGTTCCTTCTGTTGAGCTTCGCGCAGATGGGGGTGTTCCGGACCGTCGGTGTCTCGTCGGCGATCGGGATCGGCATCGCCTACCTCGCGGGAATGACCCTGCTCCCGGCGATCCTGGTGGTGGCCGGGCCCCGCGGCTGGGTCAAACCGCGGCGGGAACTGACCGCCCGGTTCTGGCGGCGCTCCGGCATCCGCATCGTGCGCAGGCCGGTGCCCCACCTCGTCGCCAGCCTGCTCGTGCTGGCGCTGCTGGCCGGCATCGCGGTGTTCGCCGACTACAACTACGACGACCGCAAGGTGCTGCCGGCCGAGGCGCCGAGTTCGGTCGGGTACGCCGCGCTGGAACGCCACTTCCCGATCAATCAGTCAATTCCCGAGTACGTCCTGATCCAGTCGCCGCACGATCTGCGCAACCCGCGGGCTCTCGCCGACCTCGAACAGCTGGCGTCGCGGATCACCCAACTCAAGGACATCGGTCTGGTCAGCGGCATCACCCGCCCGCTCGGCGAGGTGCCGCAGGAGTTCCGGGCGACGTTCCAGGCGGGCATCGTCGGTGACCGGCTGGCGGACGGCTCCGCGCAGATCGGTCAACGGACGGGGGATCTGAACAAGCTCAGGGACGGGGCCGACACGCTCGCCGACAGCCTGGCCGACGTGCGCGGGCAGATCAACGCGATAGCACCCAGCATCCAAAGCCTCGTCGACACGTTCTCCTCGGTACGCACTGAATACGGTGGCGACAAGCTGGTGCGCGACGTCGAGATCACGGCCAAACTCGTCGCGAGCATCAACGCGCTCGGCAACTCGATGGGCTTGAACTTCCGAGCGGTCAAAGACCTTTTCGCCTGGATCGGCCCCGTCCTGACCGCGCTGCAGGGCAACGCGGTGTGCGACGCCAACCCCTCGTGTGTCGACACCCGCATGCAGTTCCAGAAGCTGGTCTCCGCGCGCGAGGACGGAAGCCTCGACGAGATCAACGGCCTGGCTCAGGAGCTTCAAGGTGTCGAGGACCGTCAGACCCTCAACCAGGCCGTGGCCAACCTCAACGCAGCGATGGCGAGCGTCGCCAAGGCGGTCAGCACGATGGGACTGGATCAACCGGGCGGCGTGCAGCGCAGCATGACCGACTTGCAGCGCGGCGCCAACCGCCTCGCCACGGGAAGCCGGGAGGTCGCCGGCGGGGTGGACGACCTCGTCAAACAGGTCAAGGTGATCGCCGCGGGATTGAACGAGGCGTCGACCTTCCTGCTGACCATGCGGAGTAACGCCTCGGATCCCTCGCAAGCCGGATTCAACATCCCACCGGAGGTGCTGAACCTCCCGGACTTCAAAAAGGCTGCTGCGGCGTACATCTCACCCGACGGACGGTCGGTTCGCTACCTGATCCAGACCCAGCTGAATCCGTTCAGCCCCGAGGCGATGGATCAGGTGAACCAGATCTACGACGTGGCCCGGGGTGCCCAACCCAATACCGCGCTGTCCGACGCCACGATCTCCATGGGCGGCTTCCCGGCAGCGCTGCGCGACACCCGCGACTATTACCAGCAGGACATCCGGTTCATCATCGCCGCGACGTTGATCGTCGTACTGCTGACGTTGATGGTGCTGCTGCGCGCGATCGTCGCGCCGCTGTATCTGGTCGGGTCGGTGGTGGTGTCGTACTTCGCGGCGATGGGCATCGGGGTGCTCACGTTCCAGCTGCTCCTCGGCCAGGATTTGCATTGGAGCGTGCCGCCTTTGGCGTTCGTGGTGCTGATCGCCGTGGGCGCCGACTACAACATGTTGTTCGTGTCGCGGTTGCGCGACGAGTCACCGCACAGTGTGCGGTACGGCGTGATCCGGACGCTGGGTTCGACCGGAGGTGTCATCACTGCGGCCGGCCTGATCTTCGCCGCGTCGATGGCCGGCCTGCTGTTCTCCAGCATCGGGATCGTCATCCAGGGCGGCTTCGTGATCGGCGTCGGAATCTTGCTGGACACCTTTGTGGTTCGCACCATCACCGTGCCCGCGGTCGCCGCACTGGTCGGGCGGGCAAACTGGTGGCCATCACGAGTGGCGGTTCCGCGGCGACGCAACCCGGCCATGTCGTCAAGCGGAGTGGAAACGGATAACCCATGAGCCCGTCGGATTCCTCGATCCTGTCGATGCTTCACGGTCGCGCCAGCCTGCGTCCCGACGACGTCGCCTTCACCTTCACCGAATACTCGCGCGACTCGGCGGGCGTGCGGGAAACCCTCACCTGGTCGCAACTGGCACGACGCACCGTCAATGTCGCGCGCGCGCTTCGGCGCCACGGCTCGATCGGTGATAGGGCGGTGATGCTCGCCCCGCAGGGGTTGGAGTACATCCTGGCGTTCCTGGGCTCGATGCAGGCGGGCCTGATCGCGGTCCCGCTGCCGCTGCCCCATCCCGGCTCGGGCCACGAGCGCGTGAGTTCGGTGCTCGCTGACACCCAGCCCGCCGTCGTCCTCACGACCTCTGCCGCCGCGGGTGACGTCGGCGACTTCATCGACCGGTCGCGCCTGGACATCGTGCCCAAGCTCATCGAGATCGACGCGCTCAACCTGGACGCCGACGCGGACATGGCTCCCCAGCCCGTCGATCTGCCCGACGTCGCGTATCTGCAATACAGCTCGGGCTCAACGAGATTGCCGACGGGAGTGAAGATCTCCCACCGCAATCTCACGGCGAACTTCGAGCAGCTGATGCGGGAGTTCTTCGCCCAGTCGCCGCTGCCCCAGGACGCTACGCTGGTGTCGTGGCTGCCGTTCTACCACGACATGGGACTGGTGCTGGGGGTCTGTGCGCCGATCCTGTGCGGTCGCCGCGCGGAGCTGATGAGCCCGGTCGCGTTCCTCGAGAAGCCCGCCCGCTGGGTGCGCGCGCTGGCCGAGAACCCGCATGCATGGTCGTCGGCGCCGAACTTCGCATTCGACCTGGCCGCCCGCAAGACGACCGACAACGACTTGGCCGGACTCGATCTCGGCGGGGTGGTCGGCATCATCAGCGGCGCCGAACGGGTCGAGCCCGCGACGCTGCACCGCTTCGTCGACCGGTTTGCGCACTTCGACTTCCGCGATCACATGATGCGACCCGCCTACGGGCTGGCGGAGGCGACGGTCTTCGTCGCGACGGGAACATGGGACGAGGCGTCGCCCGCCGTCCACTTCGACGCCGACGAACTCGGTGCGGGAAAGGTCCGGCCCTGTGGCGCAGGCGAAGGCATGGCGTTGGTGAAATACCGCGTGCCGCAATCGCCGTCGCTGCGCATCGTCGACAGCGACACATGCCGGGACTGCCCGCCCGGGGAGGTCGGCGAGATCTGGTTGCACGGGGAGAACGTCGCCGACGGCTACTGGGGGAGACCTCGCGATGCGCAGAGCTGTTTCGGCGCAACGCTTGTCGACCCGTCGCCGGGCACACCGGGCGGCCCGTGGTTGCGCACCGGCGATCTCGGTTTCGTCCACGGCGGCGAGCTGTTCATCGTCGGTCGCATCAAGGACCTGCTGATCATCCGGGGCCGTAACCACTATCCCGAGGACATCGAGGCGACGGTGCAGGAGGTCGCCCGAGGACGGGTCGCGGCGATCGCGGTCCCGGTGAACGGTAGTGAGCGGCTGGTCACCGTCATCGAACTCAAGAAACCTGCCGACCTCGACGAGGATACAATGCGCCGGCTCACCACGACCAAAGCCGATGTGACCGCGGCGATTTCGAATAAACACGGGGTCAGTGTCGAGGACATCGTGCTGGTGCCCGCCGGTTCGATCCCCACGACGACGAGCGGCAAGATCCGCCGCGCCGCCTGTGTCGAGCACTATCAACAGGGTCGGTTCACGCGATTGGACGTGCAATGAAGCGGTTCCTCGCATTCGGCGCTGCGCTGACGACACTCGGCGCGACAGGCTGTTTGGGGCTCGGGATCGCGGTGGCCGACGAGCCGCCACCGCCGCCGAAGCCGGCCCCGTCCGGCGACGGTCCGCCGCCGCTGGGCACACCCGGGCGCGCGTACGCCCTGGGCGGCGCGCACGTGCTGGGCATCCCGTACGACGAATACATCATGCGCACGGGCGCCGACTGGTTCCCCGGATTGGACCGCCAGATCGTCGACTACCCCGCCGGGCAGGTCCAGGGCCACACCTTGGAGCGGTTGTTCCCCGGCATCGGCCGGTTGGACGACGACTTCCCAGGTCTGGGAATCGACGGGCCCAGCGTCGGCGAGTCCGTCGACGTCGGGGCGCCCAACGTGATCGAGGCCATCAAGGCGGGTGGTTCGGGAACCGCGATCGGCCTGTCGGAGGGCGCCATGGTGCTCAACGACGTGAAAGCGCGCCTGGCGTACGACCCGGCCGCGCCGCCACCGAATGAGCTGAGCTTCGCGACCTACGGCGACCCGGTGGCGCGGCACGCCTTCGGCGAGAGCTTCCTGACGCAGATGTTCCCCGTCGGCAGCGTCGTGCCGTCGCTCGACTACCGCATCCCGCCGCCGGTCGAAAGCCAGTACGACACCTATCAGTTCATCTCGGCCTACGACAGCATCGCCGACTGGCCGGATCGGCCGGACAACTGGATGTCCGTCGCCAACGCGATCGTCGGGCTCGCGACCGGGCACACGGCGGTCGCGTTCACCGACCCCAGCATGGTGCCGCCGCAGAACATCCGCACCACCGTCAACTCCCGCGGGGCGAAGACGACGACGTTCATGATCCCCGAGGAGCATCTGCCGCTGGTGCTGCCGTTCAAGTACCTCGGAGTGGACAAGGACACGCTGATCAAACTGGACGGGGTTCTCAAGCCGTACGTAGACGCGGGCTACTCACGCAACGACAATCCGTTGACCGCGCCCATCACGGTGGACCCGGTGAACGGCTACGACCCCGCGGCGGTCACGGCGCCCGCCACCCAGGCCGCCTTCGGCGGTGCCGCCGACCCGGTGTCGCAGCTGCTCTCCGGGCTCCAGTACGTGCTGAACAACCAGCCCAAACCCTGAACACTCATAGCCCGGCGAACCCGACACCGAGCAGCACGCACCCGATGACGGCGAGCAGCGCGCCGACCCCGCGACGGCCTTGCGCACGCAGCCAGTCGTACAGCGATGTCAGGGCGGCGCGGGTGCGGTCGGGGGCCACCAGGTAGCACAGCAGGGGGATCTCGACGAGCGCGAACGCCACGACGTTGAACAGCACCAACGCGCTCAGCTGGGTCGCGGTGGCGGCGCCGGAGGCGACGATCAGCGCGAGCGCGGCGAGGTAGTCGACCGACGGCAGTGCGATAGCCAGGCCCGCGGCACCCGCCGTCCACAGCGACCGGCCCTCGAGCATCCGCCGGGCGCGACCCGCGAGCGTTCCGACCCTGGCCTCCGCCACGCTCGCTACCTCACGCCCGCGTGCCCACACGCCCGTGACCACCAGGACCGCGTTGAGCAGCAGGACGGCGCCGACCACGATCTGCACCTTCGGCAGGGTGAACCGGGCCGACCCCAACGCAGGACGCAGCACGAACAGCACGACGACGCCCACGACCGTTCCCATCGCGAATCCGCCGGCGAGAAAGGCCAGGAGCTGACGGGTCGGCTGCGGGCGGTTCAGCATCAGGACCGTCATGCCGACGCGAAACGGCTCGAGGCTGACGGCAACGGCCATCACCAGGAGCGGCATCCACATGGATTTCGTCGGTCCTCGGCCTACCGGTCATCCGCGGGCGGCTCGAGCATGGGCGTCAGGTTACCGGTTGCGTTCACGACGATTCCGACCCTCACCCCCGCTGCGGCCACGGTCGATGGCGGTCCGCTGGGTGGTCCGCACGTGGCCCCCGATCGCGGGCGCGTGTGAAGATGGACGGGATATGAGCGCAACTGATCTCAGCCCGGCGACACTGCGCGAAGCGTTCGGGCACTTCCCGTCCGGTGTCATCGCTATCGCCGCGGAGGTGGAGGGCACCAGGGTCGGGCTGGCGGCCAGCACGTTCGTCCCGGTCTCGCTCGACCCGCCGCTGGTGTCGTTCTGCGTGCAGAACACCTCCGAGACCTGGCCCAAGCTCAAGGATCTTCCGTCGCTCGGGATCAGCGTGCTGGGGGAGGCCCACGACGACGCCGCGCGCACCCTGGCCGCCAAGACCGGCGATCGGTTCGCCGGCCTGGCGACGGTGTCGCGCGAATCGGGTGCGGTCTTCATCGACGGCACCGCGGTATGGCTGGAGAGCGCGATCGAGCAGCTGGTTCCCGCGGGCGATCACACGATCGTGATCCTCCGGGTCTGTGACATCACGGTGCACGCCGACGTCGCACCGATCGTGTTCCACCGCAGCACGTTCCGCCGCCTCGGCAACGGGTGATTTCGGTGCGCAACCGGTCGCTCGGCGAGCGGAAGCGCACCCAAGCCGTTAGATCAGGGCCGCTCGCTGAGCTCGTCGCGATACCTGGCCACCCGTCGCTCTAGTTCGTCGGCGTCGGCGGCGCGGCCTTCCTTGCGGGCCAGAGCCGCGCGGGTGCTGAGCTCGCGGATCGCGGTACGAATGTCGTTGATGCTGTGCGGGTGTCGAAGTGTCACGATTGCAACCTTTCGTCGTTGATTGGCCGCTTACCCGCAGGGTACCTGCGGAATCGTGTGCGTGGGGTGTCGTGAGACGCCGGGACGACTACCGTCGCCGGCTCAGGCTGTTTGTTCCGGCTCCTACCGTCGCCGGCTCAGGCTGTTTGTTCCGGCTCCTACCGTCGCCGGCTCAGGCTGTTTGTGCCGGCTCCTACCGTCGCCGGAAGAGCTTGTCGCCGAGCCACACCACCGGGTCGTACTTGCGATCTGCGGCCCGCTCCTTCATCGGGATCAACGCATTGTCGGTGATCTTGATGTGTTCGGGGCAGACCTCGGTGCAGCACTTGGTGATGTTGCAGTAGCCCAGGCCGTGCACTTCCTGCGCGTCCTCCGCGCGCCGCGCGTGCACGTCGAGCGGATGCATGTCCAGCTCGGCCTGACGCATCAGGAACCGCGGACCGGCGAACGCCTCTTTGTTCTCCTCGTGATCACGGATCACGTGGCAGACGTTCTGGCACAGGAAGCACTCGATGCACTTGCGGAACTCCTGTGACCGGTTGACGTCTTCCTGCGCCATCCGGTACTCGCCGGGCTGCAGATCCTTCGGCGGCGTGAACGCCGGGATCTCCCTGGCCTTCTGATAGTTGAACGACACGTCGGTGACCAGGTCGCGGATCACCGGGAAGGTGCGCAACGGGGTGACGGTGATGACCTCGTTCTCGTCGAAGGTCGACATCCGCGTCATGCACAGCAGCCGGGGCCTGCCGTTGATCTCCGCCGAGCAGGACCCGCACTTGCCCGCCTTGCAGTTCCACCGCACGGCCAGATCGCCGGCCTGGGTCTGCTGCAGCCGGTGGATGATGTCGAGGACCACCTCGCCCTCGTTGACCTCTACCGAGAAGTCCTGCAGCGCGCCGTCGTTGTCGTCGCCACGCCACACCCGCATCTTTGCCTGGTAGCTCATGCGCCCCTCCTAGACGAGTGGTTGGCGAGTTCTTCGGAGGTGAAGTACTTCTCCAACTCTTCGATGTCGATCAGCTCCAGCAGGTCGTCGCGCATGGGTACCTGATCCTGCGGGGTGATGCTGATGTCGGGGACCACGGTCTCGCCTTCAGCCCGGCACACCAGCAGCGTCTTGCGCCACTTCGAATCCATCGACGGATAGTCGTCGCGGGTGTGCCCGCCACGGCTCTCGGTGCGCTCCAGCGCCGCCTTGGCGATGCACTCGCTGACCAGGATCATGTTGCGCAGGTCGAGCGCCAGATGCCAGCCGGGGTTGAAGTGCCGGCCACCCTCGACCCGCACCTTCTTGTACCGCTCGCGCAGCTCCTTGAGCTTGTCGATGGCCTCGGTGACCTCTTCGGACTTGCGGATGATGCCGACCAAGCTGTTCATCGTGTCCTGTAGATCCAGCTGCAGGGTGTACGGGTTCTCGGCGGCATCGCCGTTGGACGGTCCCTCGAACGGGTGCAGCGCCAGCTTGGTCGACTCGTCGACCGCGGTGTCGGACACCTTCGGCCGGTCACCGAGCGCGCGCACGTAGTCCGCCGCGCCCATTCCCGCGCGCCTGCCGAACACCAGCAGGTCCGACAGCGAGTTGCCGCCCAGCCGGTTGGAGCCGTGCATGCCGCCGGAGCACTCACCCGCGGCGAACAGTCCCGGCGTCTTGGCCGCACCCGTGTCCGGGTCGACCTCGATGCCGCCCATGACGTAATGGCACGTCGGCCCGACCTCCATGGGCTCCTTGGTGATGTCGACCTCGGCCAGCTCCATGAACTGGTGATACATCGACGGCAGCCGGCGCTTGATCTCCTCGGCGGGCAGGCGCGACGCGATGTCGAGGTAGACGCCGCCGTGCGGGGTGCCTCGGTCGGCCTTCACCTCGGAGTTGATCGCGCGGGCCACCTCATCGCGGGGCAGCAGGTCCGGGGTGCGGCGCGCCGAGTCGTTGTCCTTGAGCCACTGATCGGCTTCCTCGATGCTCTCGGCGTACTGGCCTTTGAACACCGCGGGGATGTAGTCGAACATGAAGCGCTTGCCCTCGGAGTTCTTCAGCACTCCGCCGTCGCCGCGCACACCCTCGGTGACCAGGATGCCCTTGACGCTGGGCGGCCAGACCATGCCGGTCGGGTGGAACTGGACGAACTCCATGTTGATCAGCGTCGCGCCCGCCCGCAGCGCCAGCGCGTGACCGTCTCCGGTGTACTCCCAGGAGTTCGACGTCACCTTGTAGGACTTGCCGATGCCGCCGGTGGCCAGCACCACCGCGGGCGTCTCGAACAGGACGAAGTTGCCGCCCTCGCGGTAGTAGCCGAACGCCCCCGCGATGCGGTCGCCATCCTTGATGAGGTCGGTGATCGTCGTTTCGTGGAAGACCCGGATACGCGCCTCGTAGTCGCCGAACTCCTCTTTGTCCTCCTGCTGCAGCGAGACGATCTTCTGCTGCAGCGTCCGGATGATCTCCAAACCGGTGCGGTCACCGACGTGGGCCAGTCGCGGATAGGTGTGGCCGCCGAAGTTGCGCTGGCTGATCCGACCGTCCTTGGTGCGGTCGAACAGCGCGCCGTAGGTCTCGAGCTCCCACACCCGGTCCGGCGCTTCCTTGGCGTGCAACTCGGCCATGCGCCAGTTGTTGAGGAACTTCCCGCCGCGCATGGTGTCCTTGAAGTGGACCTGCCAGTTGTCCTTCGGGTTCGCGTTACCCATCGCCGCGGCGCAGCCGCCCTCGGCCATCACCGTGTGGGCCTTGCCGAACAACGATTTCGTGATCACCGCGACCTTCAGGCCGCGTTCGCGCGCCTCGATGACCGCACGCAATCCCGCGCCGCCGGCACCGATGACGACGACGTCGTAGGAGTGCCGTTCTATTTCCGATGAGCCGCTTGCGCGAAGAGCATCAGACTCCGATGAGCCGCTTGCGCGAAGAGCATCAGACTCCGATGAGCCGCTTGCGCGAAGAGCATCAGATTCCGCCATCAAATAAACCTCACTACCGATCGAATTAGGGCGTCAGCCAATGAATCTCAGGTCAGAGATGGTCCCGCTGGCCACCAGCATGATGTAGAAGTCGGTCAGCATCAGCGTGCCGAGGGTGATCCACGCGTAGGTCTTGTGCCGGGTGTTCAGCCTGCTCACCTGGGTCCACATCCAGTACCGGACAGGGTGTTTCGAGAAGTGCTTGAGCCGTCCGCCGACGACGTGACGGCAGGAGTGGCACGACACCGTGTACGTCCACAGCAGCAACACGTTGACGACGAGAATCACATTGCCTAAACCGAATCCGAAACCGGACGGCGAGCGGAACGCCGCGATCGCGTCGTACGTGTTGACGAGCGAGATGAGCACCGCGATGTAGAAGAAGTAGCGGTGTGTGTTCTGGATGACCAGGGGCAGCCGTGTCTCGCCGGTGTAGTGCGCCCTGGGCTCTGGCACCGCACACGCCGTCGGCGACTGCCACACCGACCGGTAGTAGGCGCCGCGGTAGTAGTAGCAGGTGAGCCGGAACAGCAGCAGGAACGGCAGCGACACCGCGGCGTAGGGCAGCCACCACACGTCAGGCAGGAACTGCCCGAAATGGCTGGCCTCCGGGATGCATCCGCTCTGCGTCGCCTCGTTCCACTTGACGAAGCACGGCGAGTAGAACGGCGTCAGGTAGTGGTACTCCGCGACCCAGTAGTTGTTCTGCAGGAACGCGCGCACCGTCGCGTAGATGATGAACGCCGCGAACCCCAGGTTCACGATCAGCGGTGACTGCCACCACCGGTCGGTGCGAAGGGTGCGTTGCGGAATCTCGGCACGGCTCGGCGAAAAGACGCCGGTCGCCTTGCGGTCGGCGGTGGGTGCGCTCACTGTTGCCTTTCGGTGTTGAGTTGTCCCGGTTACTCGGTGGGCCGCGTCAGCGGACGCCGCCGAGCCCTTCGTCGTCGACACCGCGCCAGAAATCGGTGTCGTACTGGGTGTCCGGGATCGGGATGCGGTCTCCGGCGTGGTGGTGCACCACGCCTCGGGCCAGCTCCAGCTCTTCGGCGTCAATGTCGAGACGGTCGATGTCGTTGAGGAGGCGTTCGGCGTCGTTGACGATTCGACGCGTCGCCGGGGTGTCCCCGTACCTCGACGCCAGCGACGTCACGCACCGCCGGAGCCTTCCGATTAGCTCGTGCAGCTCGGCAAGTTCGGTAGTGCTGGACAATTGACCTCCTTGGGCTGAAGGGTGTCAGGCATCACAGTACGACACCCGATGCTAGCTACATCATGCAGTGCACCGTGAGACAGATCACGTCAAACCGAAGGAGAAGGCCCGATGCCCGACCAGGTCCTCAAAGAGCGGGCCGACGCCCTGCTGGCATTGCACCAACCGGGCAACCCGGTCATTCTGCCGACCGTTTGGGACGCCTGGTCGGCTCGGCTCGCGGTAGACGAAGGATTTGCTGCGCTCACCGTCGGCAGCCATCCGCTGGCCGATTCCGTGGGCAAGCCCGACGGTGAGGGGATGTCGTTCGACGATGTGATCGCCCGTGTCAAGCAGATCACCGCGGCGGTCGACGTGCCGGTGTCGGTCGACCTCGAATCCGGCTACGGCCAACCGCCCGCGCGGCTGATCGACGGTCTGCTCGAGGCCGGCGCGGTCGGGTTCAACATCGAGGACACCGTGCACAGCGAGGACGGCCGGCTGCGTTCGTCGAGCGAACACGCCGAACTTGTCGGCGCGCTCCGCGAAGCGGCCGACGCGACGGGCGTGCACGTCGTCATCAATGCGCGCACCGATCTGTTCCTGCGGCAGGACGGTGAGGAGTCCGATCGCGTAGACCGTGCGATCGCCCGGCTGACCGAGGCGGCCGCTGCGGGCGCCGACGTGCTCTATCCGGTCGGCCGTCATGAACCGGATGTCCTGCAGCGGTTGACATCTGAGTTATCACTTCCCGTGAATGCGATCGGCCTGCCCGATCAGGACGACCCCGCGTCGTTCGGACCGCTCGGCGTGGCGCGGGTGAGTTTCGGCCCCTTCCTGCAGCGTGCGCTGTCGGCGCACGCCAAAGAGATGCTGCAGCGCTGGGTCTAGAGGGGACGACGTGTCCGACGACGATCTGAACTGGCAGGACGACCAGTCGCTGGTCATGGCCGCCGGCGTGGTCGCGGCCGTGCTGGTCGCGATCCTGATCTACGCGGTGCTGCGCACGTCCGACGCCGCGAAGGTTCCCGCGACCGTGCCGCCACCGGCGGCCACCTCGATTCCGTTGACGTACACCACCACAACGACGACCACTCCCAGTTACACGATGCCCAGCGTGGAGACCACGGAGGTCAGGGCGCCCGAGCCGCCGCCGGAGGTCAGGACGCCCGAGCCGTCGGGGGAACCCACCACGACTCCGACGCAGGAGTGATACGACGAAGCCGGTGGACCTCGAGGGTCCACCGGCTCCGTGTCGGACTGTTTACTTCTTGGCCTCGATCGCGATGCGCTGCGTCTCGGGGCCCTTGTGGGCGTTGGCGATCCGCACCGTCAGCACACCCGCGTCGTACTCGGCCTTGATGTCGCCGCCGGTGACGTGCTCGGGGAGGCGAAACGATCGACGGAACGACCCGTAACGCACTTCGCGCAGCGTGCGACCGTCCTTGTCTTCCGACCGCTCGTCCCGACGCTCACCGTGGATGACGAGGTAGCCGCGGTCGACCTCGACGTTCACATCCTTCTCGACGTCGAGGCCGGGGAGCTCGACGCGGACGAGCGCGTCATCGCCGTCCTTGACGATCTCGGCGGCGGGGGTGAACGCCCCCGTGGCCCAGCTCTCTGCGGTCGCGGGGCCGAAGAAGTCGCGTACCCACCGGTCCAGATCCCACGCGGGACGAGTCCGCAATGCCAACGTGCTCATACTGTCCTCCTCGTTGTTCGGGCCGGCCCGCTGCCGGTCGCTCACCCAATAAAACTTGAGTCAACCACGCTCATGTTCCCGAAGGCTGTTCGCTGGCAGCGAAGCCCGGCGCCGGTCTCACAGCGGGCGTCGGCGGATGTGAGCACACCGTGATCGGTGCTTCACACGAGGCGACATTGCGGCAATATCGGCTGCTTAGCGTCGGCGGCATGCGGTCAACAAGAAACGTGGTGGTGGTCGGCCACGGCATGGTCGGTCACCGGTTCGTCGAGGCGCTGCGGTCGCGCGACGCCGACGGTGAATGGCGCGTGACGATCCTCGCCGAGGAAACCGATGCCGCCTACGACCGGGTCGGGCTCACCGGATACACCGAACACTGGGACCGCGGCCGGTTGGCGCTCGCGGGTAACGACTACCCGGACGACGAGCTGGTCGAGTTGCGGCTGGGCTCGCGGGTGACCGGGATCGATCGAACGGCGAAGACGGTGACGACCGCCGACGGCGCCCGGGTGCCGTACGACGTCCTGGTGCTGGCGACCGGGTCGTATGCGTTCGTGCCGCCGGTGCCGGGCCGCGACCTCCCGGTCTGCCACGTCTACCGCACCCTCGACGACCTCGACGCGATCCGGGCCGGTGCCGATACGGCGCTCGGTTCCAAGACACCGGTCGGCGTCGTGATCGGTGGCGGCTTGCTCGGCCTGGAGGCGGCGAACGCGTTGCGCGCGTTCGGATTGAAGACCCACGTCGTGGAGATGGCGCCGCACCTGATGGCCGCACAGCTCGACGAAGCCGGGGGCGCGCTGCTCAGCCGGATGATCAAGAGCCTCGGCATCGACGTGCACACCGGTGTCGGTACCGAGAGCATCGCGCCGGCGCAACGCAACAAGCCGTTGCGCAAATCCGAACAGGACGACTCGGTGCGGTTGTCGCTCAACGACGGAAGCCACATCGACACCGGCGTCGTCGTATTCGCCGCCGGTGTCCGCCCCCGCGACGAACTCGCGCGCGAAGCCGGACTGGACATCGCGCAGCGCGGCGGCGTCTTGACCGATCTGTCGTGCGTCACAAGCGATCCCGACATCTATGCCATCGGTGAGGTCGCCGCGATCGAGGGCCGCTGCTACGGGCTGGTCGGCCCCGGTTACACCAGCGCGGAGGTGGTCGCCGATCGCCTGCTCGGCGGTGCGGCCGAATTCCCCGAAGCCGATATGTCGACCAAGCTCAAGCTGCTCGGCGTGGACGTGGCCAGCTTCGGCGACGCCCAGGGCCGCACCCCCAACTGCCTCGACGTGGTGGTCAACGATCCGGTCAAGCAGACCTACGCCAAGCTCGTGCTCTCCGATGACGCCAAGACTCTGCTGGGCGGCATTCTTGTCGGCGACGCGTCGGCCTACGGTGTGCTGCGCCCGATGGTCGCCAGCGAGCTACCCGGCGACCCGCTCTCGCTGATCGCGCCCGCATCTGACGGGGGCGCAGCGGGTTTGGGCGTCGGAGCATTGCCCGACATCGCGCAGATCTGTTCGTGCAACAACGTCACGAAGGGCGACCTGAAGGAAGCCATCGGCGGGGGCTGCGCCGATGTGCCCGGTCTGAAGAAGTGCACGCTCGCGGGCACGTCGTGCGGTTCGTGTGTACCGCTGCTCAAACAACTGCTGGAGGCCGAAGGCGTCGAACAGTCCAAGGCGCTGTGCGAGCACTTCACCCAGTCCCGCGCCGAGCTGTTCGAGATCATCGGCGCCACCGAGATCCGCACGTTCTCGGGACTGATCGAACGCTTCGGCACCGGAAAGGGTTGCGATATCTGCAAACCGGTGGTGGCGTCGATCCTGGCCTCCACGAGCAGCGATCACATCCTGGACGGGGAGCAGGCGTCGCTGCAGGACTCCAACGACCACTTCCTGGCCAACATCCAGAAGAACGGCAGTTACTCGGTCGTGCCACGCTCGCCGGGCGGTGAGATCACCCCCGAGCAGCTGATCCTGATCGGCGAAATCGCCAGGGACTTCGGGCTGTACACGAAGATCACCGGCGGTCAGCGCATCGACATGTTCGGCGCGCGCGTCGACCAGCTACCGGAGATCTGGCGCCGCCTCGTCGAGGGCGGGATGGAGTCCGGCCACGCGTACGGCAAGGCGTTGCGCACTGTGAAGAGTTGCGTCGGCAGCACGTGGTGCCGCTACGGACAGCAGGACTCCGTCGACATGGCCGTCCGAATCGAGTCGCGCTATCGCGGGCTGCGCGCCCCGCACAAGATCAAGATGGCGGTGTCGGGATGCGCGCGCGAGTGCGCCGAGGCGCAGAGCAAGGACGTCGGTGTCATCGCCACCGAGCAGGGCTGGAACCTGTATGTGTGCGGCAACGGCGGAATGTCGCCGCGACATGCACAACTGCTGGCCGGCGACCTCGACGACGAGACGCTGATCCGCTACATCGACCGCTTCCTGATGTTCTACATCCGCACCGCCGACCGTTTGCAGCGCACGGCGCCGTGGTTGGAGGCGCTGGATGGCGGCCTGGACCAT
Organism: Mycobacterium sp. 852002-51961_SCH5331710; assembly: GCF_001665535.1. GTDB lineage: Bacteria > Actinomycetota > Actinomycetes > Mycobacteriales > Mycobacteriaceae > Mycobacterium. The sequence continues at coordinate 80,828 of NZ_LZSQ01000037.1, read as the reverse complement.
CTGCGCGACGTCGTGTGCAACGACTCGCTGGGTCTGGCAGATGAGTTCGAGGCCGCGATGGCCCGCCACGTCGAGGGCTACGCCTGCGAATGGAAGGGCGTGCTCGAGGATCCGGACAAGTTGTCGCGCTTCGTGTCGTTCGTCAATGCCCCCGACGTTGCCGATCCCACCGTCGAATTCACCGAGCGGTCCGGCCGCAAGGTGCCCGTGTCCATCGGAATGCCGAAGGTGCCGCAGAAATGACACTGCTCAACGAGATTCAGGTCTGGACCACGGCCTGCCGATACGACTTCCTGATTCCGAACCGCGGCGTCGGCGTGCTGCTCGCCGACGGCAGCCAGGCGGCGCTGTTCCGCCTGGACGACGGGTCGCTGCATGCTGTCGGCAACATCGACCCGTTCTCCGGGGCGGCGGTGATGTCGCGCGGCATCGTCGGCGATCGCGCCGGCCGCCCGACCGTGCAGTCACCGATCAAGAAGCAGGCCTTCGCGCTCGACGACGGCGTGTGTCTCGACGACCCCGACGTGTCACTGCCCGTCTACGAAACGCGCCTCACCGCCGACGGCCAGGTCGAAGTCCGCGGTTAGCCTCACCTCTTTCACCGCGTCCCTTTTTCACCGCCAGCAGACGCAAAACTGCCCCTTTTCACGCGAAATTCGGCAGTTTTGCGTCTGCTCGCGGGAAGAACTCTCAGGCCGCCAGCGGTACGCGGGCGCGGCGGAAACGGTTGGCGATCAATCGCACCATCGCGGGATGGGTGCCGAGCGGGTCGGCCACCGCGTCCGCGCCGCTGTCGCGCAGGCGGTCCTGAAAAAGCCCTTCCGCCAACAGATACGAGGCCACCACCACTCGCCGAGCGCCCTCACGACGGAGCCGTTCGACCGCAGAGGCCACGCGCGGCTCACCGGTGGCGGCGTACGCGAGCTCGACCCGGTCGCCGATCACCGCCGACAGCATCGCCGACATCTGGCGCAGGTCCGACAATGCGCCCGCGTCGGACGTGCCCGCCGCGGCGAGCACCACCGAATCGCCAGGCCGCCAACCACACTCGATGAGCCGGTCCATCAGCACCCGCGTCAGTTGCGGGCTGGGGCCCAGCGCCTCGGTCACGGTGACGCCAGGATGCCCGCTGGCCGCGACGTGCGCGGGAATGTCGGTGTTGACGTGATACCCACGCGACAGGAACGCCGGCAACAGGATCGTCCGGTCGGGCAGCGTCTGCAGCACCTCGCTCGGCGTGGGGCCGAGGACGTCGACGAACGCGACATGCACCCGGCCGCCGAGCGCCGTCGACACCCGGTCGGCGAGACCCCCGATCAGCTCGACACCGCTCTGCTTGCGGGTGCCGTGCGCTACCAACAGATAGCTCATTTCGCGTACGCCAGATTGTCCTCGACGGCCAGGCGGTAACCGCGCTTCACCACTGTCGACACGATGTTCTTGTCGCCCAACGCCGTTCGCAGTCGGAGCACTGCCGTCTCGACGGCGTGGGTGTCGGTGCCGGTGCCTGGCAGCGCGCGCAGCAGGTCGGTGCGCGACACCACCGCTCCCGGCCGGTGTGCGAGCGCGCGAATTGTCGCCATGCCCGCCGGTGACACGGGCTTGACGGCCCCGTCGACCAGAACGCAGGTGCCCCGGATCTCCAGCAGGTGTCCGGCCACGCGGATGGTCCGCGAGCACAGCAGCGGTAATTCGTCGGTGATGTGACGGGCCAAGGCGCCTAACCGCATTCGCTCGGGCGCCGAGGTTGGCACACCCAGCCGAACCAGTGGGCGCGCCGTCACGGGGCCGACGCACATGGCGTGGACGTCGCGGCGGAACGCGGCGAGCACCCGGTTCTCCAGGCCCATCTCCCGGGCCCGCAACAACACCGACGCCACCGCGGGCGCCGAGGTGAAGCTCACCGCGTCGAACTTCTCGTCGGCAATGCCCGCCACCAGCTGGTCGAAATCGCCGTTGTGCGGCGCGGGATGCCATCGGTACACCCGGATCGGCACGACCTCGGCGCCGGCGGCGCGCAACTCGTCGAGGAACTCCGGGAACGGGTCCCACTCCTCGGTGGCTCCGTGCAGCTGCACCGCGATGCGCTGCCCGGCAATACCGCCCTCGACCAGGTAGTGCAGCAGCTCGCGGGACGACTCCGAGTCCGGCGACCACTCCTCGGGCAGTCCGGCCGCGCGCAGCGCACCGGTCGCCTTGGGGCCGCGGGACACGACGCGCGCCTTCGCGAGCGCGGCGGTCAGGTCGCCGGCCAGCCCCCACCCGTCGGCCGCCGCGACCCAGCCGCGAAATCCGATCCCTGTCGTGGCGATCACGATGTCCGGCGGCACGTCGATCAGGGCCTCGGTGTGGGCGCGCAACTCATCATCGTCGGGCAGCGGCACCATCTGGATCGCCGCCGCGCTGGTCACCGTCGCGCCGCGGCGGCGCAGCAGCGCGCTCAGCTCGTCGGCGCGCCGGGCGGAGGTCACGGCCACCCGGAATCCGGTCAGCGGCGCCCAGTCGGGCTCAGTCATGGGACCTGTGTAGGCAGCGCATGTTTCCAAGCGATTACTTGACCATTTCGGAGGCGTGTCGGCACCGCCCGCAGCCTGCACCCACTCATGAATCGCACGTTAACGAGGCGTTATTGCGTCGGCGTGCCGTGCGGTGACCCCGCCGTGAACTTCACCTCACCTCGCGCCGGAACGAGTTGTGAGTCTCACCAGACGTCGCCCTCGCGCCAATCGCAGGTGATCTCGGCGGCGGTGTCGAGGTCGACGCTGACCGGCAGAACGAACAGCGCGTTGTCGTCGTCGGGAGTTCGGGTCAGCCCGGCCGGCGCGAGCACGGACGTCGGACCGCGCCACGGCAGCCAACCGCGCGCGATGTAGATGGGTCTGCCTGCCTCGGTCGCGCTGAGCGCGCCCAGCTGATACGCCCCGCGGATCACCTGCTCGGCCGCGTCCATCACGGCGCGGGCCAGGCCCTGCCCGCGCCAGTCCTCGCGGACCGCGACCGCTTCGACGTAACCGCACCGCAGCGCGGTGTTGCGGTAGAGCAGCCGCCGTTGCACCACGGCCGCGTGGGCGATCAGCGCGCCGTGGTCGAAGATCATTGCGTGCATGCCGCCGAGCGAGTGCTCCCAGTCGACCTCGGTGAACTCGCCCTCGAAAGCGTCGATCACCATGCGCTTGGCGTCCTCGCGCGTTTCCGGATCGAGGTCGGAAGTGTGGATCAGCCGTGCGCTGTGGATGCGCACGACGGGAACGAGAGGGTCCTGAACATGCACACTGCTTTTCTACCAGCGCGGTGTGACTAACGGCCCCCGAACGGTCGGCGCGGCCGCGACCAATGCATCCGCACGGTCTGTCCGGGACGCACCTGCGCGACCTTGTCGATGTCCTCCTCGGCCACCACACCGATCACCGGATATCCGCCCGTCACGGGGTGATCGGGGCCGAGGATGACCGGAAAACCGTTCGGCGGCACCTGAATTGCGCCGCGCGTGGCGCCCTCGCTGGAGAGCTGCCGGTCCGGCCACCGGTACTCGAGCGGCATCCCGACCAGTCGCATGCCCACCCGGTCGCTCTTGTTGGTGGCCTGCCAGTTGGTGCGAACCAAGACGTCCGGGTCGACGAACCAGTCGTCGCGGGGCCCGGGCACCACAGTCAGCTCGAGCACGTCGTCCTCGATCGCTGCCACGGGCGCCTGGTCGAGCTCGGGGAAATCCTCGGTGTGCTCGCCGACCGGCAACACGTCGCCCGGCTGCAGCGGCTGAGGGCCGATCGCCGACATCACGTCGTAGGACCGCGAGCCGAGAACCGGGTCCACGTCGATGCCGCCGCGCACGGCCAGGTACGTCCGCAGGCCGGAGCGCGGTGAGCCCAGCGAAATCACCTCGCCGTCGCGGGCGTAATGAATGCTGTTGGTGCCGAAAAGGACTCCGTCGACGGACGGGTCGGTGTCGGCGCCGGTAACGGCGATCGCGATGTCGCCGCCGCGCACACGCGCCGCTAGCCCGCCGAAGGTCACCTCGATGGTGGCCCGGTCGCCGGGGTTGGCCACCAGCCGGTTGGCCAGTGTGTGCGAGCGGCGGTCGGCGGCCCCGGAGCGGCCGACGCCCATGTGTGCAAGGCCGGGACGACCCAGGTCTTCGATCAGCGAGAGCGGACCGGAACGCAGGATCGCGAGCGTCGTCGTCATGATTCGACCGCCTTGAACTGGATCCACATGCCCGCCGTCAGCAGCGCCGGATTCTCCCGTTCGATGTCCCACAGCACCGCAGAGGTGCGGCCGATCAGCTGCCAGCCGCCGGGAGACTCCCGCGGATAGACACCGCTGAACTCACCTGCCAGACCGACGGAGCCCGTCGGGACTTTCGTGCGCGGCTCGGAGCGCCGCGGCACCTCGAGTCGACGATCACCGCCGACGAGGTAGGCGAAACCCGGTGCGAACCCACCGAACCCGACCCGCCAGAGGCTGCCGGTGTGCGCGGCGACCACGTCGTCGCGACTGAGCCCCGTCAGTCGGGCCACCTCGTCGAGATCCTGCCCGTCGTAGACGACGTCGATGGTGAGGTCGGCGCGGCCGTCGGCAGGCGGCGTCAGTTCGGCTTCCGGGTCGACGTCGGTCCGCAGTCCGCTCAGGCGCTGCCGGGTCGGAGCCTGATAGCGGGGACCTGCGAGTTTGAGCAACACGGTCCGGGCGGCAGGCACGATGTCGAGGACACCGGGCAGGTCGGCCTCGCGGATCGCGTCGGCCCACGCCAGTACCTCGGCGGTGGTCTCGAGTTCGAGCAGCAGCGCTTGGTCTCCGTAGTCGCGGATCGGAATGGCGCCGGTGCCCCGCACGTCATGTTCCTTTTCGGCTGTCACGGTCATGACTCGAAATTACCCGCGAGTAGCTAGCAATACGCCTGCTCTATGAGCCTTGCCAGAGGAGTTTTAGCGATGCCTCAAGCGGCGGGCCGATACGTCGGTTCGCGGCGCTTGATGAAGGCGATCACCCGGTACGTCACGGGTAGCACGACCACCTCCACCGCCGTCTTGTAGACCCACCCGAGCGCGACATACGTGATGAAGTCGCGCCAGGTGTTGATCCCGATGGCGGCGGCCGCGATGCTGCAGAACACCAGGGTGTCGGCGAACTCCCCGACGACGGTGGATCCGATCAGCCGTGCCCACAGCTGTTTCTCGCCCACCCGCATCTTGATCTTGACGACGACCCACGCATTGAGCGTCTGCCCGACGAGGAAGCCGGCCAGGCCCGCGACGATCAACAGCGTGAACGGCTTCATCACCGCCTCGAAAGCCGCCTGGTTGGTGTAGAAGTCGGCGGGCGGCAGCACGGCGGTGAGCCAGAACGTGAACGCGGCGAGCGCCTCCATCACGAACGCGATGTAGATGGCGCGCCGGGTGGCCTTGAATCCGTAGACCTCCGACAGCACGTCGCCGATCACGTAGGTCAGTGGGAAGACGACGAAGCCGCCGTCGGTGATCAGCGACCAGTCCCCGATGAGCGGGCCGAAGGCGATGCCCTTGGTGGCGGCCACGTTGGAGATCAGCACCAGACCGGTGAACACCGCGACCAGCGTCGGGTAGTACGCCGACCCCGTGGTCGCGAACCCGCGGTGCTCGGTCTCGATGTCGGCGGTCACCGCGCAATCTTCTCAGGACCACGTCCCAATGTCGCCGAGCGTGCACTCAGCGCGAAAAGCAGGCTCAGATTTCGTCCTGAGCGCACGTTCGACGAGCGGCACTTCGCGGGTCAGGCCAGGGCTTCGACGATGCGCGGCGGCAGTTGGTCGGCCACCAGGGGATAGGACAGCGGGGAGGCGAATGCGATCGCGCCGGCGAGCTCCTTACCCGTGAAGATGTTGGCCTTGCCGCGCCCCGCGATCTGCGGGTCGGCCAGCAGCGCGGCTTGTTCCTCGTCGGACTCGGTGGCCCAGATCAGCACTTCGGCGTCGAGTCCCTCGACGACTTGTAATCCCATCGCCGTGAGGAACTCCGCGCGCCATGCAGGCGTCAAACTCTGCGGTTTCCCGTCGGCCAGCTGACCACGCAACAGCGCCGCCGTCTTGCCTGAGAACCCGGGATTGCCCTCGGACACCGCGATGAATTTGTCGCCGACGCCGGCGATCAACGCCTGCATCTCATCGTGTTTGAAGACCGCCTGGCCGATCGTGGTGGCCTGGTCTTTCCACGGTTCGAAGAACGCCTCCCTGCCGGACTGCGCGACCGTCGGCGCGATCTCGGACAGCCTCGAGTAGGTGTCGGCGTCCAACCCGGCGTTGGTGGCGACGATCAGGTCCGGCTTCAGCGCCGCGATCTGATCGACCTGGATGCCGTCGGCGAGGCTGAGCACGGTCGGCTGCGCCGATCCGAGTTTCGCTCGCGCCCACGCCCATACCGCGAACGGTTCGCCGCCGAACCATTCGGTCACCGCGATCGGCACGACCCCGAGCGCGAGCAGGTCGTCCTGCCCGGTCAGTCCTGCGCTGACCACCCGCTTGGGGGGTGCGGGGATCTTGGTCTCGCCGAAGGCGTGCTTGACGGTGACCGAGCCGTCTCGAGCCACGGTGCCGGGCTTGTCCGAACCGCATCCGGCCGTGAACCCGGCGACGACGAGCGCCGCGCCCGCGCTCACCGTCAGGAAGCCTCGTCGATTCAGCCCCTTGGCCACCCGGCGAGCGTAGCTAACCGACCTGGAAGTTCCCGAACAACACGACGGCGAGGCCGAGCGCCACGACGATGTTCACCAAGGTCGCCGAGGCGAACAGCGCGACCGGGCGCCAACCTGCCTCTTTGAGCCCCTTGAGCGAGAACTCCAGGCCGATCGCGACGAACGCGAAGATCAGGAACCAGGTCCGCAGGTCGTTGACCGTGCTGATCGCCGACTTGTTCCCGCCCCACGCCAGGTACAGCGTGCCGACGATCGACGCGGCGATGAAACCGAGCACGAACTTGGGGAAACGCTCCCAGAACTGCCCGAGTGACGGCTTGGCCTCCGCGGCCGACTTGCGTTCGACCTTGAGCGCGAAGTAGGCGGTCAGCGCGATCGCGACGATGCCGATCAACGCGTTCTGCGTGGTCTTGACGATCGTCGCGATCTGCAGTGCGTCCTCGCCGGCGATGGCCCCGGACGCGGCGACGGCGGCGGTGGTGTCGATGTTGCCGCCGATCCAGGCGCCGGCCACCGCATCGGAGAGGTTGAAAACGTCTGCGAGCCAGGGCAACAGGAAGATCGACGGCAGTGCGAACGCGATCACCAGGGAGGCCGCGTACGCGAGCTGTTCGCGCTTGGCCTGCACGGCTCCTGCCGCTGCGATCGCCGCGCTCACCCCGCAGATCGACACCGCCGACGCGAGAAGCGCCCGCAGTTTGTCCTCAAGGCGCAGCACACCGCCGAGCCACCAGGTGAAGCCGAACACGATCGAGATCAGCAGCAGCGCCTGGATGATCGCCGGGCCCGCCGCGGTGACGAGCACCTTGAGGTTGATCGACGCACCGAGCAGAACCAGGCCCGTCTTGATGAAGAACTCGGTGCGGAACCCACGCGCCAGCGCATCGCGCAGGGCCAGCCGCGACAGAACGAAGTTGCCTAGCAAGCCCAGAGCGATTGCGTAGACCGGGAATTCGATGGACTTGGCGATGCCCAAGAACGCGGTGCCGTCGGCCCACCGCGGCACCTGTGTTTCCAGGAACCGCGTCACGGCGCCCAGTGCGAGCACCACCAGCACCCCGGCGACGGCGTAGCCGACCCCGGCGGTCTGCTGCTTCGGAGCGGCCGTCGCCTGTTCGGTCACGGGATCACGCTTCCCGGAATCGCGCCCACCAAGACGAGTGCGAGCAGCGAAAGGCCGACAATGACGGCGAGCCAGTCCTCGTTCATGCGCGGAACGTACGTCGGGCGCCGCCTGTGGTCACCCGTTGGGATCAGCGCGAATCGAAACTCAGCCGAACATCAAGAGTGCGACAGCTTCTTGTTGGCGTACCGGGTCAGCCAACCCGGCGAGAACCGGGACGCGATGGTCATCACCTTGGTCTGCGTTCCGACCGGGAAGTGCACCTGATGGATCAGGCGTCGCAGGCGCGCCGGTTCGATGGCCTCGACGATCGCATCGGCGATGTCCTGGGCCGTGAGCCGGATGCCGAGCGAGTCCGTCGTGCCGGTCTTGATGTCGTGGGTCATCGCGGTCTGCACGTACAGCGGCCACATCGCGATGACGCGGATGCCGTACCGATTCCATTCGATGTCGAGTGCCTCGGTGATTCCGCGGACGAAGAATTTCGTCGCGCTGTAGTTGGCCAACTCGGCCTGCCCGTAGATCGCGGACGCCGACGAGAGGTTCACGACGACGGAGTTCCGGGTCTTGCGCAGGTAGGGAAACGCCGCGTACAGGCCGTTGACGACACCCTTGACGTTGATGTCGACCTCCTTGTGATGGCCGGCGATGTCCATCTCTTCGAAGCGGCCGGCCCGCAGGATCCCTGCGTTGTTGATCATCACGTCGAGGCGGTCACCAGCGGCCTCGACGAACTCCCGCACCCGCGTGGCCATCTCGTCGGGGTCGGTGACGTCGAGGTGGCCGGTGTGCGCGACGCCGCCCGACCGCTCGATCTCGTCGGCCAGTGATTTGAGCCCGACCTCGTCGATGTCGTATCCCCCGACCACGTATCCGTTGCGGGCGAACGTCAGCGCGGTGGCGCGGCCGATGCCGGCGGCGGCGCCGGTGATGAACACGGTCTTGCGGGAGGTGGAGCGCATCGTCATCACCTCTTCATACCCGCTCCGGCGGATATGACGTCAGCGCGGTGTCAGGTGAACGCCAGCGACAGCCCGAGCCCGACCATCGCGACCGCGATCACGCCGTCGAGGATGCGCCACGTCGTCGGGGTCGCGAACCACCCGGCGAGCCGGCGTGCGCCCAGACCGAGGCTGAAGAACCAGATCGCGCTGGCGGTGACGGCCCCGACGCCGAACAGCCAGCGTCCGTCGCGATGCTCGTTGGCCAGCGTGCCGAGCAGCACCACGGTGTCGAGGTAGACGTGCGGGTTGAGCCAGGTCAGGGCGAGGCAGGTGACGAGCACTTCGAGCAGCCGCGCCGGGCCTTTCTCCGAGGGCGTCAGCGCCGACGGCCGCAATGCGCGCCGCGCCGCGAGCGCGCCGTAACCAATGAGGAACGCCGCCCCGCCGAATCTGGCGACGTCGACCGCGGCGGGATGTGCGTTGATCACCACGCCGAACCCGGCGATGCCGGCGGCGATCAGCACGATGTCGGACAGCGTGCACACAGTTGCGACCGCCAGCACATGCTCGCCGCGGATCCCCTGGCGGAGCACGAACGCGTTCTGCGCGCCGATCGCCGCGATCAGCGCGAGCGAGGCCAGGAAGCCCACCACCAGGGGAGAGGTCATGGGGTCGACGGTAGGATCGCCGACAGGATCAGTACAGCTAATGTTTCTGCAGATGCATTAGCATTTCTAATGTGGCGATCGACGGTCAGCAGCTGGCGGCGTTCGCGGCGGTGATCGAACACGGCTCGTTCGACGCGGCGGCGGCACAGTTGCATGTCACGCCGTCGGCGGTCAGCCAGCGCATCAAGGCCCTCGAACAACGGGTCGGTCAGGTCCTGGTGGTCCGCGAAAAACCCTGTACTGCAACGGCAGCCGGTGTTCCGCTGTTGCGCATGGCGGCACAGACCGCGCTGCTGGAGGCGGAGGCGCTCACGGAGATGGCCGGCGGCAGCGGAAGCGAGCCTCGAATTGCCATGGCGGTCAACGCCGATTCAATGGCCACGTGGTTCACCGAGGTGTTCGCCGCCCTGGGCGAAGTACTGTTCGACATCCGTATCGAAGATCAGGACCACTCGGCGCGTCTGTTGCGTGAGGGTGTGGTGATGGGCGCGGTGACGACCGAGAGCGCACCGGTGTCGGGGTGCCGGGTGCATCCGCTGGGGGTGATGCGTTACGTCCCGGTGGCCAGTCCTGGATATCGCGACCGGTATCTGCCCGACGGCTTCACCGCGGCCGCGGCCGCACACGCACCGTCATTGGCGTGGAACCGCGACGACGCGCTGCAGGACATGTTGGTGCGCAGGGTGTTTCGCCGCGACATCGCCCGGCCCCAGCATTTCGTGCCCACGGCGGAGGGGTTCGGAGCGGCGGTAGAGGCGGGACTGGGCTGGGGGATGTTCCCGGACGCGTTGGCCGGACCGCGCCTGGACGACGGATCATTCGTGCGGATCGCGAAGGCGCACCTCGACGTTCCGCTGTTCTGGCAGTGCTGGAAGCTCGACAGCCCGATAGTCGAACGGGTCACCGGCGCCGTCACCGCTGCTGCGGCGGACCGACTCTCACCTCGTCGCCGGTACTGATGGCGCCCGTGGCGACGACCTCGGCGTACACCCCGGCACAGGGCAGTTTTCCCGACCCGGGCACCTCGACCCGATTGTGGTCCAGCAGGTACCGCACGGCATCCGGAAGGCGCGCGGTGTCTCCGTGTTTGAGCGTCGGCACGGCACACCGCGGGGTGGTCAGGGTGACACGGAGCGTGATCTCGCCGAGCGCGATCTCGGAGCCGACCCAAGCGTTCTCCACGAAAGGTTCGGTGTCGTCGGCCATTTCGATGATGACGTTCGGCCGATACCGCAGCGCCTCATCCAAGCCGACGCCGATCGCGTCGAGCGTAGCCGTGGTGATCAGGTGCACCGGGGAATGGTCGACGAACGCGCCGCCCGGTGCGCCCTGTCCGAGTTCCAGCAGCACCGGATCGAACTCGGCGTCGATGCCGTGCTCGAGCACCTCCAGCGGATCGGACCGTTCGAGGATCGCGCCCGCGGCCCGTTCATCGGCGACATGCACGGTGCGGCCCAGCATCTCGGACAGGGGAGCACCCACCTCTGTGACCGGCATGCGGCGGCCGTCGGGCAGCGTGACCGCGACGCTGCCGTCCTCCTCGGTACTCGACGCGCACTGCAGCAGCGCACTCCAGCGGCGTGGATGTTTGGCGGTCGCGACACGCCCCGTCTCCTCGTCGATCAGCGCGTACCGCCGGTCGCCTTCGACACCCGTGGGCCCGACCCGGATACGCTGGGGTGTCTCGCCGAGCATCGATTTCACCGGGTAGCGCTTGAGCGCCACCACCCGGCCCGCCGTCCCGGTCAACCGATCTCGATCTCGTCCGGGCGTTGTGACGCGGCGACCGGCACGGTGGTGAAATGGTCCAGAAGCCCGGTGATCTCGAGGACGCGCTCGAGGTGGGGTGGCCGGTTGTCGAGATGCAGCACCACTCCGGAGCGTGACACCTCGCGATGGACGATCAACAGGGCAGACAGCCCAGTGGAGTCGAGGAACCCGAGTCCGGTGAAATCCAGGTGCAGTTCTCGCACGCCGGCTTTGGCGGAAATCAGCTCGGATACGGCGTCCAGCAACGGCGCGGTGTGGCCGTAGTCGAGGTCGCCGGCGACGTGGAAGCGTGCCGAGGGAATCGTGATCTCGGACTTCAGGGTGAGTTTCATGCGATCGGTGTGGAGTCGGGAACGAGGGCGGTGCGTGCGGCGGCCAGCATGCGCTGGGTCCGCGGAAAGTCTTGCAGCTGAGCGGCCAACAACTCCAGCCCGGGAATCAGTGACGTGGCCGGGACGCCGCGGGAACTGAGCACTTCGGCGGTCCACACGATGAAACCGGTGAACAGCTCGTCGTCATCGGTGTAGAGAGCGGTCGCGAGGAAGTCGACGATGTGGGCGATGTCCTCGGTGGTGCGTTCGCGTTGCGCGTCGGTGTAGTCCCGCATCGCGGGGAAGCGATCCTCCAGGTCTGCCACAGTCGTCTTGACCAGCTGCGGTTTTGACGCGCTGACCATCGAATACTCCTGATCGACCAGATGCGGCAGGTCATGGTGGGCCTGCCTGTTCGGCGTCAGTCGAAGCCGTCCGATGCCCTCGCTCAGGCATTGCGCCGCGGCGCGGGCGTCGGGCGCCCACGCATCGGCACCGAGCAGCCGCGCGTAGCGCCCGTCCGGCCCGAACGCCGCACCACCGACGAGCACCGAGACGCCGGCCCCCTGGCACGCCGTGATGGCGGCATGGGCGGTGGGCAGCCGGGTCGGAATCGAACACGACAACGCGACGGCGTCGGGCGCGTGCTGATGCAGATGTGCGATCAGGTGCGGCGTCGGCACCTGGGCGCCGAGGAAATCGACCCGCCAGCCCCGCAGACGCAGGACTTCGGAGAGCAGGCGGGCCGGCAACGCGTGCCATTCCCCGTCCACGCAGGCGACGGTGACGCGTCCGGCATCCCCGGTGGACCGATCGGCCGTGTGCTGTGCCAAAGCGGCGATGACGCGGTCGTTGATCGCGGTTGCCGCGTGTTCCTGCGCGACGGTGATCCGATTGGCCGCCCACTCCGTGCCGACCTTGCGCTGGACCGGGGCGATCACCTCGAGCAGTGCGTCCTCGGGTGACAGGCCCGCGTCCACCGCCGCGAAGACGACGGCCACCGCCGTCTGTTCGTCACCGTCGAGCGCCGCCTCCCACAACCGGTCGCGCACGGCGGACGGCTCGGTCACCGACGCTGCGTCGGCGTTCTGACTGTTCACGCGATGTACCTGCCTGGGGTGCGGCCGTCGACGGCGCTGAGATGTGTCCGGCGCGGCGCCGTGATGGCGACGACGGCCATATCGTCATGGTCCCGACCGGTTACCCATTGCGACGCCAGCATCATCATCCGCTCGACGACCGCCTCGGCGGGCAACCCCGCGCATTGCGCCATCGCGTCGGACAACCGTTCGTCGCCGAACACCTCCGCGCCGAGCGGGCCGCCGCGCGCTTCGGTGAGGCCGTCGGTGTACAGCAGGCACGTTTCACCGGGCGCCAGCGTCGTTTCGCACGAGCGCGCCTTGAACTGGGGCAGCGCGCCCACCAACATGCCCCGGGTGTCGGCCTGCTCGACGGTTCCGTCGTTGCGCACGATGAGGGGCGGGGGATGCCCCGCGCACGTCATACGCACCACCAACTGGCCGTCCCGGCGTGAGATGGAGGCCAGCACCACGGTGGCGAAGCGGCTATTGTCCGGGCTCAGCAGGGCGCTGTTGAGCAGCTTGAGCACCGCCTCGTGCTGATCGGCGAGCGGGGCCAACGCCTGCAGGGTGTTGCGGATCTTGCCGCTGAGCACCGCGGCCTCGAGACCCTTGCCGCAGACGTCGCCGAGCACCACGAGCGTTTCGCCGTCCGGTGTCTGCGGGGGGTGAACGTCGTAGAAGTCGCCACCGACCAGCTGGTGGTCATCCGAGGCGCGATAGCCGCCGGCGAGCTCGAAATCCCCGTGCTGAGCCAGCCGAGGCGGGAGCAGGTCGCGCATCAGCGTACGGGTGATCGCCGACTGCTCCGCGTACAGCCGTGCGGCCGACAACGCGGCACCCGCGCGCGTCGCGAAGAGGCGGGCGAACAACTCCTCGCTCTCGGTGAACGCCGACTGCGAGTCGCGGCGCAGCAACACCAGCGCGCCGGCAGGAACGCCGTGGCCGGGCAGCGGCGTGATGAGCACCGAACCCACCGGCCCGGCGAAGTGCGACGGAATCATCCAATCGGGCACCGACGCCGGATCGATCCACCGCGACGGCACCGGGGGGAACCCGCGGAGCGCCTCGCTGAGGCCGGAAATCTCGGTCGGGTCGGCTTCGACGCTGCGGTGCTCGGCGACACCGTCGGGACCGCTGCAGACCACCGGCATCCGGTCGTCCCTGACGGGGGCGACGACGACAGCCGCGTCGGCCAGATGGCGGTCGGCCATCTGCACCGTGGCCTCCATGCAGCGTTCGACGTTCAGCGACGCCATCAACACGGCCGAGACGTCGTCGAGCAGCGCCGCGCGCTCCCGCTGGACCTCGAGATCCCGTTGCGCGTCGCGCACCGATTGGTCGGCGTCCTCGATCAGCCACCACGCGACTTCGCCGCCGGGCAGTGAACTGGGGCGCGCCTCGAACGCGATCCCCCCGAGCTCACCACGGGTCTCGCCGGACCGCTGTCGCATCAGACTGTCGTGCGCCTGCACCAGCCATTCCGGCGCCGCGTCCGCCAGCCTCCGTCCGACCTCGGCGTCGGCCAGCAGCGACTGCGCGCTCGCACTCAGTCCGCGGATCACCCCGGAGCGGTCGATGACCAGCACCGGGTGCGGAACGGACTGCCACCCCGCCGCCGCATTCGGTGCCTCGGTTCTCACGCATTCATCGCCGCTCATCGGTCAACTCCGCAGTGTGGCCGAGGGTGTGCGTCCATACGTCTGGCGGTACAAGCTCGAGAAACGACCGGTGTGGGTGAAGCCCCACCGGTGGGCAATCGCGTTCACCGAGGCCGTGGTGGGATCCTCACGGGTCAGATCGCCATGAGCATGATCCAACCGGACCCGCCGCAGGTACTCCATCGGCGACGCGTCGAGGTGTCGCCTGAACATGTATTGCAGGGTACGGGGGGTGACGTGCACGGCGGCGGCGATATCGGTGACCGTGACCTCGTCGGCGGCATTGGCCTCGATATAGGCGATCGCCTTGCGCAGCAGCGCGGGTCTGGCCGCGCCGTCCGCCGCCTCCGGTTCCGCCACCGCGTCGGTGGGCAGCGCGGACACCACGACCGAGGCCAGCAGCATTGCAACGGTGGACATGACCAGGGGAGACGCCTCCTGGTCGCTCCCCAGGACCTGCTTGACGAAGTCGAACGTCGCGTCGAGGAGTCGCGCGCCCTGCGCCGAGACCGGTCTATGGCTCAGAAGACGGATCGGTTCACCCGGACCGGACGCGGGGCAAGCCACGCGGCCGAGCAGTTCGGGATCGAACATGATCAAGTCGTATCGGGCCTCGCGGACCCGTCCGGAGTACGGCAGATGCGGGGGCGACACCAGCGCCACGTCGCCCGGAGCCAACACATCTGTGGGCTGGCCGAAGATGTCATCCTCGATGTGCCCGTCGAGGACGCGGCACAGGCAGACCTTGTCGAGGGGCTCGGAGTCGTAGGACATCTCGTAGGAGAACTGGGCCTCGTCGTAATTGATCTCGCCGAGCCACTTTCGACTGATCCGGGTCGAAGGGCGCTCGCCCTGACCCCCGATCGACATCTTCGCGTAGTTGCGCACGAGGAAGTCCTCGGTCGCGCTCAAGTCGTCACTGTGAAAGACGACATCCGAACTCGAAAGCATCACACCCCTGCAGACAGGAAAAACCGCTGGGAGGCGTGGGCTCAGCCCCTGATCAAACCGACTCTACCCTGCACCGGCTCCACGTCGTCTGTAAAAGGCGCGGCACCGCTTCCTCAGAAAGCGACGACGCCGCGGATGTTGCGCCCGGCGCGCAGATCTTTCATCGCCTCGTTGATGTCGTCCAGCTTGTACTTCTGCGTGACCAATTCGTCGAGTTTGAGGGTGCCCGCCTCGTACATCGACAGCAGCCGTGGCATGGCTTCGCGAGGATTCATCTCGCCGTAAAGCACTCCTTTGAGGGTCTTACAGGAACTCACCATGTCGGGCAGGCTCAGCGGGACCATCATGTCGCTGACCTTGGCCATGCCGGTGAGCACGCAGGTGCCTCCCTTGCGCAGCAGCATCAACGCCACCATCACGAGGTCGACCGGCACCACGCCCGGTGTCAGTACGACGCGGTCCGCCATCACACCCCAGGTGATCTCCTTGACCAGTTCCAGGGCCGCGCCGGCGTCGACTGCGGTGTGCGTTGCGCCGAAGGTGGGCGCGATCTCGCGTTTGAACTCGTTCGGGTCGACAGCGACGATGTGTCTGGCGCCGGCGACTTTGGCGCCCTGCACGGCGTTCATGCCGATGCCGCCGACACCGATGACGACGACGGTGTCGCCGGGCTGGGTGCCGGCCGCTACCGATCCTGAGCCGAAACCGGTTGTCACGCCGCATGAAACCAGCGATGCGGCCTCGAGCGGGATCCAGTCGTGGATCTTGACCAGCGAGCGCTCGGACGCCACCACGTACTCGGAGAAGGTGCCGACCTGCATCATGGCCATCAGGTCTTCACCGCCGATGTGGCGCCTGCAGGTGCCGTCGGTGGTCATGGCCTTGCTGTAGATGTCGGCGCCGACGTCGCAGAGGTACGTGTGTCCGCTGGCGCACCAGCGGCAGTTGCCGCACGCCGGCAGGAACGAGATCGCCACGTGGTCACCGGGTTTGAGCGTCTTCACTTCGGGGCCGACCTCTTCGACGACACCCGAGCCCTCGTGGCCGCCGAGCATCGGGAACCATTCGGGCACCGGCACGCCTGAGGCCCGCATCAGTTCTTCCATCTCCGGACTCGGCACGCTGTCGCCGGTGTAGAAATGCTCGTCGGAATGGCAGATCCCGGCGTAGGCCATCTTGACCAGCACCTCGCCGGCGCGGGGCGGGTCCAGCTCGACCTCGGTCACTTCCCAGTCGATGCCGACTCCGCGGAGTACGGCGGCTCGAGATTTCATCTACGACTCCTTTGGCCAGCCGACAGTCTTGGTTTCGGTGAAGATTTCGAGGCCTTCGATGCCGCACTGCCGTCCGATACCGGATTGCTTGTAGCCCCCGAACGGGGCATCCGCGCCGTACCAGAGGCCGCCGTTGATCCCGAGCGTCCCGGTACGGATCCGGCCGGCCACCGACTTGGCCCGCTCCAGGTCGTTGGCGAACACCACGCCCGACAACCCGTAGATGGAGTCGTTGGCGATCCGCACCGCATCGTCGTCGTCGTCGAATCCGATGACCGACAGCACCGGGCCGAAGATCTCCTCCTGAGCGATCGTCATCCGGTTGTCGACGTCGGCGAAAACCGTTGGCTCGACAAAGAATCCCTTCTCGAGGTGTGAAGGAATGTTGCCGCCGGTGACGACCCGTGCCCCTTCCTGCTTGCCCTTCTCGATGTAGCCCATCACCCTGTCCTGCTGGCGCTTCGATACCTGGGGGCCTTGCAGCACGGAGGGGTCGGTGGGGTCACCGTACTTGTTCTTCTCCATGGCGACCTTGACGATCTCGACCGCCTCGGCGTATCGACTGTTGGGCACCAGCAACCGGGTGGGCATGGCACAGCCTTGTCCGGCATGCATGGAGATGAACGCGCTGCCGCCCACCGTCGCACTGATGTCGCCGTCGGCGTCGAGCACCAGGTACACCGACTTGCCGCCGAGTTCGAGGAATGTCGGCTTGACGGTGTCGGCGGCCGCCTTCATGATGCGTCGCCCGGTCGCCGTCGACCCGGTGAAGGCCACCATGTCCACGAGGGGAGAGGTCGAGAGCACCTCGCCGACCAGATGGTCCGATGAGGTGACGATGTTGATCACCCCCGGCGGGATGTCGGTCTGCTCGGCGATGATCCGGCCGATGCGGGTGGCGTTCCACGGCGTATCGGGAGCGGGCTTGAGCACCATCGTGTTGCCCATCGCCAGGATCGGCCCGATCTTGTTGAGGATGATCTCGACCGGGAAGTTCCACGGCGTGACGACGCCGACCACCCCGACGGGTTCCTTCCACACTTCGCGCTCGGCGAGGGTGCCCAAGCCGAAGGCATCCTTGTCGGGAAGCGTTCGCTTCCAGGGGAACTGGGCGATCATGTCGGCCGGCCAAGTCAAGGCCTCCCTGAGCGGAACGTCGAGCTGCGGCCCGAACGTGCTCAGCAGCGGGCAGCCGGCCTCTGCGATGAGCTCGCCGCGGATCTCCTCGCGCTCGGCCTCCAGCGCCGCCTGTAGTTGACGCAGTCCTGCGGCCCTGGCTTCACCGTCTCGCGACCAGTCGCTGTGGTCGAACGCGTGGCGGGCGGCCGCCACCGCCCGTTCCATGTCGGCGCGGGTGCCGTCGGCGGTGCCCCCGAGGACCTCCTCGGTCGCGGGGTTGATGTTGTCGAACTGCCGGCCTGTTTCGGATTCGACGAGCTTGCCGTCGATGAGCATGCGCGATTCGTGTGTCACCGGGTGTCCTTCACCACTGTCGAAGTTCGGCCACGGCGCCCGACGGTCTGGGAGCCAATGTCAGGTAGGGGATGAAACTGCTGTTTCCGCAACGAAGTACGTTGTGCACGACGTCGACGAGGTGATCGGCCTCGACGAGACCGCCCTGCATGTAACCGTTGTCCATCCAGAACCGGATGGCGTTCTCGAGCGCCTGCGGATCCCAGGCCTTGTTGAATTCGGTCTGGGAGTCTCCCTCACCGCCGAAGCAGTCGCCGACCGCCAGCCGGGTGAAGCTGATGTTCGGATGTTCGATGCGCCAGGCTTCGACCAGTTTGTCCAACGCCGCCTTCGATACGGCGTAGGCACCCAGCAGGGGCCATGGGGGAGAGTAGGAAGCGCTGAGGGACGAGAGGTAGACCGCCGAGCCCGCGTTGGCCGCGAGGTGAGGTGCAGCCGCCGCGGTGACGAGAGAGGCGCCGGTGACGTTGGTGGCGAACAGATTTGCCCATTGCTCGGCCGTCACGTCGGTCAGCGGGGCGAGAACGCCGACGCCGGTCGTGTAGACGAGGGCGTCGAGACCGCCGAATTCGTCGACGACGTCGGTCATGGCGCGTTGACAGGCGTCCGCGTCCGTGACGTCGCACGCGACGGCCACCGCACCATTGCCCGCCTCCTTGGCGGCGTTCTCGAGGCGGTCACGACGCCGCGCGAGGAATGCGACCCGGGCGCCCTCCTTCGCGAGCCCGATACCGATGCAGCGGCCGAGACCCGCAGACGCTCCGACTACGGCGACTCGCAGCGATGGCGCGTCTGACATCAGATCTCCTTGAGACGAGGGCGAAGCAACATTATCAGCCCGGTAGAAGAACGATAATCAAAAATGGAAACGCACATTTCCATACGGTAGGCCATCATTCCGAGTCGTGAATCAGCCACTACTACCGCCTGACTACCTTGCGCGGCTCCGTCGCGAAACTGAGCAAAAGCCGGTCGAGTATCCGTGCCGCACGACCGCGTGCACGCCCGGGGCTCTTCGCGTGCGCCACCAGAAGCGCGCCCTCCTCGAGCGATGCGACGAGCATGTGCGTGAGCTCGGCAACGGGCAGATCGTCGATGCTGCCTTCTGCGATGGCATTGCGCACCATCTCGTTGATCAACGCGATGCTGTTGTCCTCCTGGATCGCGCGCAGTGTCCGCCAGCCCAGGACGACAGGCCCGTCGACCAACATGATGCGCTGCACCTCGGGTTCGAGTGCTGACTCGAGGAAGCCGTGAAGACCAGCGCAGAGTCGCTCCCACGAGTCCGCTCCGCGCGGTGGGGAGGACAGCGACCGCAAGGTGAGGTCCCGCTCGACCTCCTCGAACACTGCGCGGAAGAGTTCGGCCTTGTCTTTGAAGTGGTGGTAGAAGGCGCCGCGGGTGCCGACACCCGAGGTCGTGACCAAATCGCCGATGCTGGTGTTGAAGTAGCCCTTCTCCACGAACAGCATGCGCCCGGCATCGATGAGGTGACGCCGGGTTTGATCTCCGCGAGCGCGTCGTTCGGAGTCCGTGCCACCACGCTTGGCCATGCCGAGCATGCTAGCAACATTCACCGTGTAGGTTAGCGGTTGCGGACAACCTGCATGTTGTACGTTGCTGAATGTGGCAGACGAAGATGTTCGCGCGTACGGATCGGTCGCCCCGCTGAAAGTCGGCCTGCTCAACGACTATCCGACGAGGTCCAGCACCGAGGACGACACGCTGGACACGCTGCGGCTGGTCTTCGAGGAAGCGGTCTCGGCGGGACTCGTCGATCGGCCGATCGAGGTGGTGCGCCGCGACGTCATCGGCCTGCCCAACGGGACGTACCACGCCGTCGAACGCGGTTACGACGAGCTGGTCGCCGAAGGCTGCCTGGTGATCTTCGGCCCGTACGTCTCCGACAACGCAGTGCCGCTGTCCGCGCACGCCAACCGGGTGGGCAAGGTCCCGAATCTCATCCTGTCGGGATCGGAGGAGGCGCTGGGGGAGTGGACGTTCGCGCTCAACAACGGGTCGATGCCCGAGGAGCCGGTCATGCTCGCCGCGGTGATGCTCGGCGATGAAAGGTCGCGTATCGCCATCGCGTATGAGGCCTCTCTCATCGGCAAGGAGTATCTCGCGTTCGCCGAAAAGGCTTATTCCGCAGCGGGATTGAAGGTTGTGGCCACGGCGGCCATTCCGCAGGTCGAAGCGGACAAGGCGGCGGTGGTCGCCGAACTGAGGGCGGCCGGCCCCGATGCGCTGGTGCACGTCGGGTTTGGCCACGGGCTGTGGGGCTTCTCGGACGCTCTCGAGAGCGCCGGCTGGGATCCGCCGCGCTACACCACGACGGCGTTTGAGATGGCGCACATCAACGCCGAGTGGATGCGCCACCTGCGCGGCTGGATCGGTCTCGACAGCTACGACGAGCGCAACCGTGTCGGTCAGGCCTTTCTCGACCGGTTCGAGGCGCGTTACGGCCGACGACCGGCGCACTCGATGCCCGGCTTGTGTCACGACGTCGCGACCGTGATCGCCCGGGGCCTGGCGGCGGCGAGGCCGCTGACCGGCGAAGGGGTCAAACACGGAATCGAGCAGGTGAAGCTCGTGCCGTCGGCGAGCGGAGCTCCGGGGACGTTCCTCCGGTTCGGCCGTTACATCAGGCAGGGTTGGCTGGGGTCCGATTACCTGATCGCGCGCCGAGTGCTACCGGACGGAAGCGGACACGTATTCCACGCGGCGCCGAGCGACAACATCTCGCGCGCGGTGAATTCCCACCGAGACTGAGCCTGTGCGCGACGATGACGCGAAATCTCCTGCAGAAGATCAGTTTCGGCGTTGACTTCCCAGCTGGATCGCCCCGAACACCGGCGCCGTGACGATCCCCGGTGGCTGGGCCCTCACGTAGGGAATCGCCCGGACCGCGCCCATCGCGATCATCAGATGCCCCGGTTGCGCGTGCTGCCCGCTGGGTGCCTGGCCGTCCCAGCCGACGTCGAGCGCGAGCTCGAAACTCGGTTCGCCCTTGATGACGGCGCGGATCAGCGGCGCCTTCTCTCCCGGGGCAAGCGGCGTGAGGCCCCACTGGGGCAGGTCCCGCGTGAGGACCCATTCCTCGTGGATGGCCAGCAGCGGACGGCCTGACCAGTGGCCGACCCATGAGAACCGTTGGCCGACGACCGTTCCCGCCTCGATAGTGCCTGCCGGCACCTCGAGGTCGTGCGGAAGCGTGGTGGCGTCGACGGAAACCTCGACGTGCGACAGCGTGACGCCGAGAACGTCGGCGGTGGCGTTGAGCGCCTGGCGGTATGCCATGTCGAGCTTCTTGATGATCGGCGAGTCGACGCTGACGTCCTCGGGCGGCCTGCCCATACCCATCAGATCGACGAGCATGGGCCGGCTGTCGACCGCCGAGACATCGGTCGCTTCGTAGAGGTCGATCCGGTCGATCGACTTGCTCAGTCCCGTCACGGTCGCCACCAGCCGTTCGAACATGAACCCTGGGTTCTCGCCCGCGGCGTGGAAGCGGGACTGTCCCGCCCGGGATGCTTCGACGAATGCGGCCTCGGTCTCGGCACCGTAGGTGGGCAGGTGGTTGTAGGACGTCGTCGTGATGACGTCCGTGCCCGACGCGAGCAGTCGGCAGATGTCGTCGGCGTTGGTGTCAACGGCATGGGCCTTGCTGGCGGCATGGATGACGACGTCGGCGCCGAGTCCGAAGATCTCGTCCTTGTCGGTGGTGGCGAGCACGCCCGTCGTCGGCGGCAGACCGCACAGTGCGCCGGCGTCCAGCCCCTCCTTCGCCGGGTCGTACACGAGGACGCCGACCAATTGAAAATCGGGGTTCTCAATCAGTTCGGCCAGTGCAGCGCGACCGACGGCGCCCGTGGCCCATTGGACGACTCGAGTTGCCAATCGAACGCTCCCGGTGTGCTTTTCGCTGATGCTATGCCTGGCCTCGGCCAAACGTACATGATGGAGGTCGGCAACCACCAGGGTGTATGTTGATAGCGGCCGATCCGCAGTGAGGAGTCGTCGCATGTTCGAGCCGGCGAGCGTCGAGGATCTCGAGCAGAGCATTCGAGACGCTCAGGACAAATTCAATGCGGGCATGGGCGCCGACGGTGACGCCAGCCCGTACCCCCTCCT
Source organism: Mycobacterium sp. 852002-51961_SCH5331710 (assembly GCF_001665535.1). Taxonomy (GTDB): domain Bacteria; phylum Actinomycetota; class Actinomycetes; order Mycobacteriales; family Mycobacteriaceae; genus Mycobacterium. Next base: position 58,774 of record NZ_LZSQ01000037.1, on the reverse strand, counting down.
CAAGGAGCTGCGGGCGCAGGCGCCGGTGCATGCCGGGTGGCCCGAGATGGGCATGATCGGCAATTCGGGAGACGGCCCGCCGACTTTCACGGCGTACACGTTCGACACGGTCAAGGCGATCTTCACCGACAACATCACCTTCAGCACCCGCTGTTACGAGGACGTCGTGCGGCCACTGCAGGGCCCCACCATCCTCGAGATGCAGGATCCCGAACACGCTATATACCGCAAGCTGCACGAATTCGCCTTCGCGCGCTCATCGATGAAACGGTGGGATACCGAACTCGTCGGCCCGCTGGTGGACCGAACCCTTGCCAAGATCAAGGACGCCAAGCGCGCCGATCTCGTCGACGCGGTGTTCATGCCCATTCCGGTGCGGGTGATCGCAGCCTTACTGGGGCTTCCCGATTCCGATGTCCTGCACTTCCACCGACTGGCGATCGACCTACTGGGCTTCCGCGGCGACATGGACTGCGCGATGCGGGCCTCGGCGAAGATGAAGGAGTACTTCGTCGGGATCCTTGCCGACCGGCGCAAGGAGCCGAAGGACGACATGGTGTCCATTCTCGCGGCCGCAGAGGTCAACGGCGTGAAGATGTCCGACGAGCAGATCTACGGATTCATGCGCAATCTTCTGCCCGCCGGCGCCGAGACCACGTCACGCTCGACCGCCAGCCTGGCCTACGCACTGCTGACCCATCCCGATCAGCTCGACGCGGTTCGCGCCGACCGCAGCCTGTTGCCGCAGGCCATCGAGGAAGGCATCCGCTGGGAAACCCCGCTGCTCAATTTCATGCGCGAGGTCACCCGCGACACCGAGATCGGCGGAGTCCACGTACCCGCGGGCGCGACGATGATGCTCAGTCTCGGCAGCGCGAACCACGATGAAACGCGGTGGAACGAACCGGAGAAGTTCGACATCTTCCGGGAACGCAAGCCGCACATCGGGTTCGCGCACGGGGCCCACGTCTGCCTGGGTATGCATCTCGCTCGGCTCGAGACCACGAAGATCTTCAACGCCCTGTTCGACGAATTGCCCGGACTCCGGCTCGATCCCGACGCGCCGGAGCCCTACATCACCGGGACGATGTTTCGCTCGCCCCCTCGCCTCGACGTCGTGTGGGATTGAGGTGGCACGCATATGACACGAGTAATTCAGTGGGCGACCGGTGTGACGGGAACGATGGCGCTTCGCCACATCCTCGGCCGGCCCGATCTCACGGTCGTCGGCGTTCGTGTCTACGATCCGGCAAAAGCCGGTGTCGACGCGGGCGCGCTGTGCGGCGTCGGCGAGGCCGGGGTCCTCGCCAGCGACGACCGCGACGCCATCATCGCCACCGATGCCGATGTGGTGCTCTACATGGGCAAGGTCGAAATCGACACCCCGGGCTGCTTCGCCGACGTCTGTGACCTGCTCGCCTCGGGTAAGAATGTGGTCGCCACGGGCAGCAGGTTCATCCATCCGCGCTCACTGCACGAATCGCTGGCCGACGGCATCGAAAATGCCTGTGAGGCAGGGAGATCCTCATTCCTCGGGGTGGGCCTGTACCCGGGCTTCTTCGGTGAGTCGATCGCGCCTCTTCTGTCGCGGCTCACCCAGCAGACGAACCGGATCACCGTCCGCGAAGTGCTCAACTACTCCACCTACGCCAGTCACGACCTGATCTTCAATGCCATGGGCTTCGGTCACGCGCCCGATGACACCACCCCACTGCTTGCCAACGCCGAGTATGCGGCGAGCGCATGGATCGGCAGCGCGACGGTGCTTGCTCAGGCGCTCGGATTGCGCATTCGGTCGGTCGAAGGGTTCCGCGAGGTCGTGACGACGCCGCGCGCGTTGACCGTCGCCGCGGGCGAGATCCCTTCGGGCACTGTCGGTGCCATGCGGTTCGGCGTGGTCGTCGACTGCGGCGAGACTACGATATCGGTCGAGCATCTCACCCGCATGGCTGACGATCTGGCTCCGCACTGGCCGAACGAGATCGGATACGATCTTGCCTTCGAGGGCGAGCCGAACATGCGGATACACCTCGAAATCGGTTCTCCCGGTGAGGACCACGCCGAACAGGGCTGCTTGGCCACCGCGATGCACGCGATCAACGCCATACCCACAGTCGTCGCGGCCGAGCCTGGGCTGTACGACCTGTCGGGCGTCGCGCCGTTCGTCGCGCACTGGACCAACCGCAGCGACTAGCTGTCGCTCCTGTTTCCGAATCCTGTGTAGCTGCGAATGAGTGGCAGGTCCGCCATCGTGGCGAACCCCGCGGGCGCCGCGCAGACCGCCGGGATGGCATTGACGACCTGCATCGCCACCGTGATGAGACCGGCGCGGACGTGCTCTGAGATCGATGCCTCACGCGAGAAGCTGGCCAGCGGAAAGAAGTGCGTGCGCATGGACGGGTCGCCCTCGATGGTCAGTGTCCAGCCATCGAGCGGTCGCGGCCAGTGGTCGGGATATTCGCCGCCGACGGTCCAGAGCGTTTCGAATTCGATCAGCGGCTCACCGCGGCGATGGCCGATGAAGTTCCAGCGCTGTCCGGCCGTGCTGCCCTGCCGCACCACGTGATCGAAGACCTGGAGGTCTTTGGTCGCCGGAACCGTCTCCAGGGACACCGAGACGTCGTCGATGTCGGCGTTCAAGCTGTCGGAGATGAACCAGGTCTGCTCGACGAACAGCTTGGTCAGAAAACTCAGGTAGCTGTTTGCCGTAGGGGTCACCTCGTCGACCGGTCGGCCGAACCACATTCCGTCGAAAGTGATTCCGGTGCTCTCCCACAGCGTCCAATCAGCCCGCTCCTGGAGGGTCAGGCGCTCGATCGTGCGGCTCATGCCCGATAGCGCCAGCGGCAGCACACCAGACAAATTGCCTGGGTTGAGTCCACTGCCGTGGATGGTGCTGTTGCCCTTCTTGCACGCCGTCAGGACCTTGTCCCTGTCGGCCTCGGGAATGCGCCGAGGATGGAACAGAAAAGACGGCGTTGCCACGTTTTTGCCGCTCTCGAGCAACGCACAGACATCGTCGAGGTCGGTGAAAGACGGTGCGTACAACACGAGGTCGGCATCCAGCGCGAGGATTGCTGCGACATCGGTGGTGGCGGCGACGCCGATGGGAGCTCTGTTGACGAGCGTCCCGATGTCGACCCCGTTCTTGGCCTCGGAATACACGCGGGCGCCGACCAACTCGAGGTCGGGGCGGTGATCGAGGATGGTGGTGATCATCTCGGAGCCGACCCCGCCGGTGGCCCACTGAATGACGCGCAATGGGCGGCTGCCGGCGGTCACGGGGCGGCCCCCTTCGAAACCGTCACGGTGCGACGATACACCGGTGATAACGTAGATTCTCACAATCGGCAAATGGAATTCTCGACAGGAGCGTGCCATGGACGATGTGCTGAAGTACCGGGGCAAGTCGGTGGTCGTAACGGGTGCGGCGTCGGGCATGGGGCAGGCGACCGCGCAGATCCTCGTCGATCTCGGCGCGGAAGTCACCGCCCTCGATATCAAACCCACGACCGTTTCCGTTGCCCGGGCGCTACAGATTGATCTGCGCGACCCGAGGAGCATCGAAGAGGTCGCGGCGTCCATCGACGGACCTGTCGACGGGCTCTTCAGCTGTGCGGGGCTGCCCGGTCCGCCGTTCAGCGAATGGGACACGATCCTCGTCAACTTCGTCGGGGCGCGTCACCTAGCCGAGCAGCTCGTGCCGAAGATGGCCGAAGGGTCCGCCATCAGCGTGATTTCATCGTCGGCCGCGATCGGTTGGCAGGACCACATCAAGGTCATCACCGGGCTGCTCGAGACGAAGGGTTTCGAGGCTGCCGTCGAATGGCTGACCGCGAACGAGAAGTTGTGGTCGTGGAGCGGCTATGCCTACTCGAAGTACATCATCGACGCGTGGGTGGGTTGGTGGTATCCCGAACTGGGCCGCCGCGGCATTCGCATCAACTGCATCAACCCGGGCCCAACCGAAACGGCGATGATGCCGGCCTTCCAGGACCTGATGGGCAAGGACACCGTCGATCAGGCGGTCGGACCGGTGGGACGATATTCGACTGCCGAGGAACAAGCCTGGCCGCTGGTCTGTCTCGGCAGCCCACGGTTCAGTTATGTCGGCGGTGAGGTGCTGTGGACCGATGGCGGTTGGAACGGCGCCATGACGATGGGCCGACACCATGCGCAATGGGCCGACACGGCGGCCGCAGAGATGTCGAAGAACAGCTGAGCATCCCGGACACGCCGAGCGCGCAGTCTTGTACACGACACGCCGGTCCCCATGTACAAGACTGCGCGCGCGCACCCTTGGTTAACAGACCGCAGCGACTCTAATCCCTTGACTGGCAACATCTATCGGCCGGCGCTCAGGCGGGGGGCGAGGTGCACGATGTCGCTCACGACCGTGGGGTTGGCGCGAGACATCGCGATCAACGACAGCATGGCGTTGGCGACGTCGTTGACGGCTGACATCTTCGCCGGAATCTGACCCTCCTGGGCCCAGGCCCGGTAGAGATCGGCGAGTAGGTCGCGGTCCGCCCCGCGGAGGATTTCGGTGCCCTCCGTCGGACCGACGCTGACACGGATGACGGCCAGTTCAGGATGCTCGGCCCGCCATGATCGCAGGATCTCGTCCAGCGCGGCCTTGCTGGCGTGGTAAGCGCCGACGCCGGCGCGCGGCCTGCCGACATCATGGCTCGACGCGACGAGCACAACCGCGTCGTCGGCGAGGTGGGGGAGCGCCGCGCGCAGCACATGCGATGCGCCTACCGCGTTGACGGCGTAGGCGTGCAGCCATGTCGTGACGTCGGTCTCCTCGATCAACGCGAACGGAACCACGGCGCTGGTGAATACCACCGCGTCGAGCTGACCGAACGTGGTGGCCACCTCGTCTACGACCCGCTCGATCGCGCGTGGATCGGCGACGTCGAGCTCGTGCGCGGAACCGTCGAGCTCTTCGGCCAGTTCGGACAGGAGCTCGACGCGTCTGGCCGCGAGCGCGACACGCGCGCCCCTGGTGTGAGCCGCCCGCGCAAGCGCGTGACCGATGCCCGAGGATGCGCCGATCACGAGCATCCGCGCGCCCTCGATGTTGGAGTGTCGATCGCTCATGCCGTGCTTCTCCTACCTGATTCTGATTCCGTTTCCGCGGATTTGATGATCGAGCGGATCGTTCGTCGGCACCTGCCGCAGTCCGATCCGGCACCGCAGGCATCAGACACCTGACGCGATGTCTTGGCGCCCGAGGCGACGGCATCGGAAACCGCCTCGATCGTTATGCCGAGACACAGGCAGACATACATCAGTGCAGATCCGTCCCGGCCGTCTCGGCCAGTCGCATCGCGTGGACGAACCGCCCAACGAAGACCGGCGGATATGCGCCCACGCCGGCCGATGTCAGCCATTCCGAAGCGATGTCGGAGTCCGCGACCCACTGCAACGCGGTGCGGGCCGTCGCCAACTGATGAAGGAAAAGCACTTCGCGCGGGGTGTCGAAGGCGCGGTACACGAGTGTTCGGCGAATTCCCGAACGGGCGAAGTCGGCTAGTGAGTCGCGCACGCGGGCCATGAAAACCTCGACGCTCCGGACCCGGGTGACGGCGGCGACCACCACCTCGGTGCCCGGCGCGGGTGGCTCGCCGAGGTCGAAGCGCTCGACGACCTCACCGGCGAAGACCGCGGGAAGGTCGTCGATACCGACCGCGTCGAACCACTCGAAGAAATGCGGCGAACGGAGCAGGCCCAGCAGCGGCCGCTCGGTTCGGATACCGATGACGACCAGGACCTTCCCGGGGTCGACCACCGACTCGTACACGAACGCATACCGCGCGCCGAGATCGCGAAGACTGTCCTCGTGCTGCGCGAGTACCGGCCCCACACGCTCGGATTCGGCGATCCGGAACTCGACGGCGAAGATGAAGCTGCGAACGGCGGCTGGGGCCATTGCCGCCTCCTTCGATCCCGTTTGACGCAGGTGCACCCGAGGGTCCGCGATGTGAGAATTCATATTCTCATACAGGTGTTTCTGGCGGTAGGCGGCCGTGACATGGGTGCTCGGCGGCGCCCATTGGGAGCCCGGGGCGGGAGAAATCCGCCAAAATGACGTCCGGTAAAGCCTATTCTCACGGTGTGACCTACAGGGTGAAGGTTGAGCCGTATTACGACCCGTTCGACTTCGACATCGACGACGATCCCTACCCCGTATGGAAGAGGCTCCGCGACGAAGCGCCGCTCTACTACAACGACAAGTACGGCTTCTACGCGCTGAGCAGGTACACCGACGTCGCCCGTGAGCTGGCCAACTGGCAGGACTACCGCTCGGGCAAGGGCACCACCATCGACATCATCCTCAACGGCGTCGAGGTACCGCCGGGCATCATCCTGTTCGAGGACCCCCCGATCCACGACTTCCATCGGCGCCTGTTGTCGGGTGTGTTCACACCGCGGCGCATGGCGGCTATCGAACCGCTGGCGCGAGAGTTCTGCCGGCGCGCCTTGGAACCCCTCGAGAACGCCGAGACGTTCGATTTCATCGCCGACCTCGGCGCATGGATGCCGATGCGCACCATCGGATACCTGTTGGGCATACCGGAGGACAGGCAGATCGCCATCCGTCAGAACACCGACCGGCTCCTCGAACTCAAAGACGGCGAACTCGTCGATGCGGCCGACGACATGCTGACTCGGCAAGGCTCGATGCTGGAGGAGTTCATCGACTGGCGGTACGAGCACCCATCGGATGATCTGATGACCGAACTGGTCAACGCCGAGATCGAGGAACGTGACGGTAGCCGTAGGCGGTTGACTCGCGGAGAGGTGCTGACCTACGCCGGCACACTCGTCGGCGCAGGAAACGAAACGACGACGCGGCTGATCGGCTTTGCCGGACAACTGTTGTCCGACCACCCGGACCAACGCCGCGAACTCGCGGCGGATTTCAGCCTCATCCCCGCGGCGGTCGAGGAGGTGCTGCGCTACGAGGCACCCTCGCCTGTGCAGGCACGATATGTCGCTCGTGATGTCGAATTCTATGGCCAGACGGTCGCCGAGGGCTCGGTGATGCTGCTCATCAACGGTTCGGCGAATCGGGACGAGCGACAGTACCCGGACGCGGACCGGTTCGACATCCACCGGCAGGCCACTCATCTGTCGTTCGGTCGCGGAATTCACTTCTGCCTCGGCGCCGCGCTCGCGCGGATGCAAGCGCGGGTGGCGCTCGAGGAGGTGCTGAGCCGATGGCCCGACTGGGAAGTCGATTACGGGGCGGCCAAACGCGCTCACACCTCCAGCGTCAGAGGGTGGGCCACGCTTCCGGTGGCGGTGTGAGTTGACCAATACCGTTGACCGCACGCCCAACTCCGCTCCCGGAGAACCGGCCGAGGCGCACCTCTCGCCGTGGCCTGCCAGGATCGGATGGTCGCTGTTCTTCATCGCCTACCTGGCGTTCGCCGTAGTGACGATCGCGAACATCCAGACAGGTCTGCACGGGGACCCGAAGAAGGTGAACCCGAATCCCGGCCCCGATCCGTATCCGCCGTTTCTCGGCTTCGACAACTGGCCGCTGGCCGTCTCCATCAGCTCGATCCCGTTGGCGATCGGTCTGATCGCCGTACTGGCGTGGTTGTCGTGGCGGCAGCGAAAGGTGCACTGGGCGGTCATCATCGCGTTCGCCGGCCTGATCACCGGGGCGCTGGACCCACTGGCGAACTGGGCGACGTTCGCAATATTCGACCCGCGCATGTTGCACTTCCCGCTGTCCTGGCCGTACGTGAACATCTCACCGAATCTCGAACCGGCGCTGGCATTCCTCGGTGGTTACGCCGCTTACTATCTGCTGAACGGTCTGGGCTTTTTGAAGCTGCACGACAGGCTCTTGGATCCGCTGATGCGTCGCGTCGGCTGGTTGGCGCCGCACAGGCTGCTGCGGGTGTTCATCGGTGCGACGATCATCGCCGTCCCGATCAACGGCCTCATCCAGTTCACCTGGATGCGAGCCGGAATCTTCTACTACACAGAGGCAGTCGGTCCGGTGCTGCACATCGGGCACATCCACTTTCCCGTGATCATGGCGGTGTACGACGCCCCGATCTTCGCCATGGTTGCCGTGATGTGCGTGCGGGACGAGAGTGGCGAACTGATGTTGATCAACCGACTCGCACGCTGGTTGCCCGCGAGGCGGGGGCGCGCAAAGGTGACCCTGACTCGGCAGCTGTTGGTATCGGTGACGGTAGGCCTGGTGTCGTTCGCTCTGCCGCTGGCCGTGTTGGCGGGGCTGCGGGAGGCAGGTCTGTCGCGGCCCTCCTTCGATCAGAACCCGTATCCGGATGTGAACCTGTACGACCCATACGGTCATCTCGAGGAAGCCGGCAAGCCAGGACCGTTCTACCGCTGACATGGTCACTTCCACGATGACGAGAACTGTTGCCCCGCAGGGGTGAGGAGGTAATACACCGTGACCGACTTGTCCGGTCGTCGCTATCGAGTTGTCCACGTCGGCACCGGGTTGACCGGCAGGGAGGCGTTGCGCGCGGTCATCGAGGACCCCTCGCTCGATCTCGTCGGACTGAAGGTGTCGTCACCGGAAAAGGCCGGTATGGACGCGGGAGAACTGTGCGGCGCACCACCGATCGGAGTGCATGCGACCGATGACCTATCGGCTGTTCTCGCGCTGAAGCCCGACTGCGTGACCTACTGCGCGACCGCCGTCCGACGCGAAGAAGAGGCGATTGCGGACATCGCCACGTACCTCAGAGCCGGGATCAATGTGGTGACCTTCTCGCTGATCCCGATGATCTATCCCCCGGCCGCACCCGCGCCGTGGCGAGAAGCCCTGGAACAGGCTGCAGCTCAGGGCAATTCAACGTTCTACGCCACCGGCAGCGAACCGGGGTTCATCAGCCTGAACATCCCCACGGCTCTGCTGACCGGAGCGGGCCGAGTCGACTCGTACCGGATGGACGAATACGCGGTCGACCTCGACAAGGCGTACCCGATATGGGACGTCCTTCATGAGTCGATGGGATTCGGTAAGCCCGACGGCCATGTGCCGGTTCGAATCGCGTCGGGGAAGGTCGACAAGGACTGGAGCACGGTGGTGACTTACATCGCCGCTATCCTCGGATTCGAACTCGATGGGATAGAGCTGGATTGGGAGACGCTGCTCGCACCGACCGACCTTGCGACGGCGCTCGGTGTCATCCAGGAGGGAACGATCTGTGCGCACCGGTGGCAGCTCGCCGGGATCGTGGGCGGCCGCCCCGCGGTCGCGGTTCAATACTTCGCGACGGTCAGCAGCACGCCGTGGCCCGATCGTTGGCCCAAACCGGCGCGTGAAGGCCAAGGCGGAATGGTATTCCGCGTCAACGGCAATCCCAACATGAACCTCGAACTGCATCTGGAACAGTCGGACGAGGGCCGGGTTAATCCCGGTGTCGCGGCCACGGCGCTCGCGGCGGTGAACGCCATTCCGAGCGTCGTCGAAGCCCCACCGGGCGTGATCTCCAGCCCTCTGTCTGGGCCGTCGGTTGTCACCCGGCAGTCGAACGCTTAGCTGCCCGTCACACCGACGTCCACCGGAATGGCGGCGGCCGTGACAAATCTCGCCTCGTCGGATGCCAACCACGCGACGGCGCTGGCGATGTCCTCGCAGGTGGTGATCGCGTCGGGCATAAGTTGCTTTGTGAAGCCGGGCCGCAGCGCCGGATTCGACTTCGCCGCCTCGGCCATCGCCTCGATCATTCGACCGCTTCCCATCGGCGTCGCCACCGAGCCGGGGTGCAAGCTGTTGACTCGGATGTGGTATTTGCCGAGTTCGGCGGCGAACGAACGGGCCAGCGCCGTCACAGCGTGCTTGCTGGCCGTGTAGGCGATCATGAACGGCTCCATTGTGAGGCCGGCCGCCGAGCTGACGAGGATGATGGAGCCACCCCGCCCGCCGGCGATGATGTGTTTGGCCCCCGCCATCACCGTGTTCCAGGTACCGACGATGTTGATGTCGATGGTGTCCTGGAAGTCACGCGGCGACACCTGATCCCACGCGGCCGGCACACAGATGCCCGCGTTGGCGACGATGACATCGAGCCGTCCGAGCTCTGCGACCGCGTTGTCGACAGCTGCGCAAAGCCCGTCGTGATCTCGAGTGTCGACGACCGCCGTCACCGCCCGCCGGCCATTGGCTTCAACCATTTTCGCCGTCTGGGCCAGATCGTCAGGTGTGGCGGAATCGTAGGGGACACTCGGTGGTAGCGGCCCCGCGATGTCGACGAGAATGACGTCGGCACCATCGGCGCTGAGCCTCTCGGCATGAGCGCGGCCCTGTCCGCGCGCCGCCCCGGTGATGAGCGCGACCTTGTCGGTCATGTCTGGCACACGCGCACGCTACCGCACCTGAGAATTCGGATTAACGGTTTTGGAGAGCGTCCGTTGCGTAAGTGATAGCTTCACCGATCATGGGTGTTCTCGACGGTCAGACGGCGTTCGTTCTCGGTGCATCGGCGGGTATCGCCCAGGCCTCAGCCAGACTGCTGGCGATCGACGGTGCGACGTTGTACTTGCTGGGGCGATCCATGAAGCGGCTCGAAGCGACGCGCGACCGAATTCATGAGGCCGCGCCGGACGCGGAGATCGTGCTGCAGAAGGGGGACCCCGAAGACGAGGACACCGTGAAAGCGGCGGCACAGTCCGCCCACGATGTCCACGGTCGGTTGAACATCGTCGTCGGCACGGTGGCCGGCGGCGGCACGGGCCGCTCGTCGAACAGGACCTCGAAACCTTCACGAATTTCGTGATGGGCAACCTGCGTTCGAACTTTCTGGCGTTGCGCTATTCGGCGCCGCTGATGACGGACGGCGGCTCGATCGTGTTCATCTCGTCGACATCCGCCAAGATTCCGATGGAGGGGTTGGGTCACTACTCTGCGGGCAAGGCCGCGCTCGAGATGTTCATTCGTGTCGCCGCCTCAGAACTGGGCCCGCGCGGTATCCGGGTCAACGCGGTACGTCCGGGTTTGACGGAAGCGGCCACTACTCAGGGCTACATCCACCTCGAGGAGTTGACGAGCAGCTTCCTGGAACGGGTACCGCTGGGCAGGCTGGGTGTCTCCGATGACATCGCTCCCGGCGTGCGCTACCTGGCAGGACCGGAATCCGGCTGGATGACTGGCCAGAGTTTCGCGATCGACGGAGGCAATGAGGTGCGGGGCGCACCTCGCGGACCGATGTTCACGGTCTAGCCGAAGTCCAGCGCGTTGCGGGGGGCCGTGATCGGCAGATCCAGCGACGTGGCGATTCCCGGCGCCGCGTCGACGACGTAGGGGATGGCGTTGACGACCCGCATGGCCGTCGCCTCCATCGCGTTGGCGTTGGCCGACTCTGGCGTGTCCTCGGTGCCGAGGTTCAGGTCACACCGGATGTGGGGTTGCCCGTCGATGATCAGCCGGTAGGTGCCGTTGGGCGCCGAGGCCCACTCGGGTGCCAGGTCGGGCGCCATCCGATTGATGTGGTCGATGGTGATCACGGGGTGGCCGTCGACGATGCCGGTGGTCTCGGCCCGCACCGCGCCGCAGGTTCCCGCGGGAATGGTTCCACACGCGACATGCAGATCTCGCGGAGTGAGCACCCGCTCGTAGGACTCGGTGACCTTCTCGAGCTCAACACCAAGAGCTCTGGCCACCAACCCGATCGGCGGTCCCCAGGCGAACTGTTGGGCACCGTCGAGTTCGAGGAGCGGCGTGAAATCGAGGGGTTTGCCGAAACCCATGGCGTCGATCATGAGGTCCCGGTTGGGGTATGCCGAGTAGTCGAAGATCTCCTGCGCCCGTATGGACCGGATGGTGTTGGACAGCGTGCTCAGCAGCACCGCGAGTTGGTCGCCGGCGAAACCGGGTTCGATACCCGACGTGTAGATCGTGGCTCCTCCGGACAACGCGGCGGCACGGACCTGATCGGCCAGCTGCGGGATCCACCTGTCGGGGAACATCATTCCCGGGGTGTTGGTGGTCACCACGTTGAGTCCGGCATTGAGCAGACGGAGGTAGTCGCGCACCGCGGCGGCGTCCATCTCCGGGCTGGCCGCGCCGTAGACCACGCAATCGGGCCTCGCGGCGATGATGTCGTCGAGATCACCGGTGGTGATCATCCCGATCGGGCCCAACCCGACGATCTCGCCGGCGTCGCCTCCAACCTTCTCGGTGCTGTGTACCCACACCCCGACCAGGTCAAGGTGTGGCCGGCGAGCGATCGCACGGATCGACAGGCTGCTGATCCAACCGGTGGATATGACGGCGACCCGTAATGGCTTGTCAGTCACGGATTGAGCTCCTTCGGTATCCCAGAGCGGGGATCGGGGAGGTGGCCCGGTTCCAATGCCTCGTCGCGAATGTACCGGAGTGAGAATGCAAGTTTCCGAGAATGGAAAACCATCTTCGCGAGAGCTACCGGGCGCACCACGGTGTCCGGGCCGAACGCCGACGCTGCCGCCTCACTTCTCTGACAAGAGATCACTGAGCTGCTTGGCGAGGTCCGACTTCTTGACCTTGCCCGTGGCAGTGAACGGCAGCGCCTCTTTGTCGGTGACCCAGATGAACTTCGGAACCTTGTATGCCGACAGGCGGCTACGGACATCTGCCCGCAGCGCTTCGGCATCCAGCTGCGCGTCGCCCCGCGGAACCACCGCCGCGGCGACGATCGTTCCGCTGTGGCCGTCCTCGGCACCGATGACATACGCCTCGAGAACGCCGTCGCAACTCGACAGGGCCGATTCCACTTCTCCCGGTGTGACGTTGGTTCCGCCACTGGTTTTGATCAGGTCGCCCAACCTCCCGGTGAACTTGATCCAGCCGTCGTCGGACTGGATTCCGCAGTCACCCGTGCGGTAATAGCCGTCGGGTGTGAACACGTCCTCACGCTCACGCTTGTACAGCCGCTGCATGAGCGAGTAGCCACGCACCCAGATCTCGCCGTTGCTGCCCGGGGGAACAGGGTCTCCCGTCTCCGGGTCGACGAGAACATGCGACAACCCCTCGATCGAATAGCCGCCCGTCACCGAGCGATCGGCCGGCTGCGGTGGATACGGGTCGACGCCGATGTGATTGCCGCAGAGTTCGGTCATCCCGAGCGCATTGGGACCTTTCGGCCGGCGCTCGGGGGGCACCATGGCGGGCATGCTGGTGCGCTGGACCGAGCTGAGGTCGCGCCTCGCGAAGTCCGGGTGCTCGGCCAACGACTGGCCTTGTTGTGGCCAACCCAGCGTGATGGTCGCACGATGACGCTCGATCAACTCGAGCGCGTCAGCCGCGTCGAACGCGGGCTGGGTCACCAGCGTCGCACCGTGGTGGATCACGGCGTGGATGCCGGTGATCAGGCCGCCGACCCAGAAGAACGGCATCGCCGTGAACATCACGGTGGTGTTCGTGACGCCGTAGTCGAAGGTCAGGTTGTACGTGTGGCGCACCAACGTACCCTGCGTGTGCACAGGGCCTTTCGGATCTCCGGTGCTACCCGAGGTGTAGATGATCATCGCGTCGTCGGCCGGCGTCACGCACGACTCGACCTCCGCCAAGAAGTCGGCGCCGTATCGCGTATCCGCGCTGACGGACAGCGTCGTCGCCCACGCCCGGTCACAGCGTCCCCACACCGCGATCGTGCGCAGAAACGGCGCGCCGGTGACGGCCAGGTTGCCAGGACTGCCCTGGTCGGCAAGGCCGGGCAGCGCTTCCTCGAGGCGGTCGAGGAAGTTGTGGCCACGGAAGCTCGAGAGGGCGAGGATTGCGCGCAGATCGGCGTGGCGGGCGGTCCAGGCCAGCTCAGACGCCTTGTAGAACGTGTTCAACGGCACCGCGACCGCGCCGATGCGCGTAATCGCGAACCAGGCGACCGCCCAGTCGACGCTGTTGGGCATCAGGATGCCGACGTGGTCGCCCTTTCCGAAGCCCTCATCGAGCAACGCCGTCGCCAACCGGGCCGACCGCTGGTCCAGGTCGGCGTAGGTCAGCGTCTGACCATCCGAGATGAGAAACGGCTTGTCTCCGAACTGCGCCGCAGACGATCTGACGAGGACGGGGATCGTGGGCGTTAGTGTCGGAAAAGGCACGGGGTGGATTCCTTAGCGGTCCTGCGCTCGGACGGGGACGGGCTGGTCTCAACAGGATAGCCATCCTCACCGAAAACGAGAATATCGGTTCTCGCGGGTTGTCCCCGGCCATTAGACTCCGGCCATGTCGATGTCCGACCGGGTGGATCGACTCGAGTCCAGCATCGAGATCGCCCAACTGCCCAGCCGCTACGCCATGGCGCTCGATGCGCGAGATCTCGATGCCCTGGTGGCGTTGTTCGTCGACGACGTGCACGCCGGGTCGCACGGCATCGGTAGAGCGGCGCTCAGGCAGTGGTACGACGACGTGTTGCGGAGGTTCTATCGAAGCATCCACTTGATCTGCGGGCATGTATTCGACTTCGCCGATCCTGACCATGCGACGGGCTCGACCTACTGCCGGGCCGAGCATGAGGACGGCGACGGGTGGTATGTCATCACGATGCGCTACGACGACGTCTACGAGCGTCGTAACGGCGCCTGGTACTTCGTCAAGCGACGCGAGCATCCCTGGTACTCCGTCGACGTGACTGAGCGGCCCGGGCCGGAATTCATCCGGTGGCCCACCGATGTACCGCTGCGCGCCCAGATGCCCCACCGGATGCCGACCTGGCGGGCATTCTGGGACAGCGGTGACCCGGCGCTCCCCGAGCGTCTGTCCCGGCGGCCGTAGCGCGCATACAACCCCCAAGATAGTGTGATTCTCAAATCTGAAAATGTCCGTTAACGCTTGTAGGAGGACGACATTTCCGTCGATAACGTGCTCAACGGAGTTCGCGTGCTGGAGGTCGCCGCATGGACATTTGTGCCGTCGGCTGGTGCAGTGCTCGCCGAGTGGGGTGCCGAGGTCATCAAGGTCGAACCGCGTGACGGCGGTGATCCGCAGCGTGGCCTCGTCACCATGGGGATCGTCGATGAGGGTGGTGGTTCGGTCAACTACATGATCGAGATCCCGAATCGCGGCAAGAAATCGATCGGCGTCGATCTGAGCACGCCGGGCGGTCGGGATGTGGTGCACGCACTGGCCAAGACCTGCGATGTGTTTCTGACCAGCTATCTGCCCGATCGCCGCCGGAAGTTCGGCATCGACGTCGACGATATCCGGGCGGTCAATCCGAGCATTGTGTACGTGCGGGGATCCGGCCACGGCCCCAAGGGGCCGGACGCAGACAAGCCGGGCTATGACGGCGTCTCGTACTGGGCGCGCGGCGGGATCGCCACCGCGCTGACGGAGGAGAAGGACGAGCTCGTCCGCTCCCGCCCGGCATTCGGTGACCTCCTCGGCGGCATGACCATCGCAGGCGGTATCGCCGCGGCGCTGTACAAGAAGGCGACGACCGGCGAGGGATCGGTCGTCGACGTGTCGCTGCTCGGACTTGCGGCCTGGAACCTCAGCCCCGACGTCGCGGTGAGCCAAATCCACGGTGGCAGCGCCATTCCCAAGTTCGGTCATGCGGATGCACCGAACCCGCTCGTCGGGACGTACCGCACGAAGGACGGACGCTACGTCCAGTTGATGATGCTGCAACTCGACAAGTTCTACGCCGAAGCGATGCGCGTGATCGGGCTTCCGGAACTGATCGACGATCCGCGATTCGCCGACCCGGCATCACGGTTCGAGAACCGGGTCGCCCTCATCGCCTTGCTCGACGAGGCGTTCGCCAAGCGCACCCTGGCCGAGTGGCGGGAGACGCTGGCACCGCTCTCGGGTGCGTGGGGAATTGTGCAGACCCCGGGTGAACTCTGCGACGACCCCGCCATCACGGCCAACGGATATGTCGCCCATACCCAGACCGTCAACGGTGTGCCGTTCTCGCTGCCCACCAATCCCGTTCAGTTCAACGAGCGGTCGGTCACTCCCGGTGGTGCGCCCGAGCACGGTCAGCACACCGAGGAGATCCTCATGGACGCCGGGATCGAGTGGGACACCATCGAAGAACTCAAGGAATCCGGAGCCATTTTGTGAATGCGCCCTCGCACGAGGTCGATGGACGGCCCGTCGAATTCGACCCGTTCTCGCAAGACTTCTTCGACGGCGCGTACGACACCTACCGCCGCCTGCGCGACGAGGCGCCGGTCTACTACAGCAAAAAGTGGGATTTCTGGGCGCTGACGCGCTACGACGACGTGGCACCCGCCACGAAGGACCACGAGACCTTCTCGTCGGCCAAGGGCGCCACCCTCGACATGGTCAAGGCTCACGACGACGCCATCCCGGTGCCGAAGGTGATCATCTCGATGGATCCGCCGGAGCATCAGAAGATGAGGCGCTTAGTCAGCAACGTCTTCACCCCCCGCGCGATCGCCGCGCTGGAAGACATGGTGCGCGAGAAGGTCTACGAACGGATCGAAGCGCTGAACCCCGAGCAGTTCGACGCAGTCGCCGACTTTTCGGCCCTGTTCCCGAACGAGGTCATCACGACCATGCTCGGCGTGCCGAAGCAGGACCGCGACCAGATCCGACGCTGGCTGGATCTCCTACTCGAACGGCGTCCCGGTGAGATCGCCGTTCCCAGAGAGGGATACGAGGCCTCGATGAACACCGGCCTCTACTACTACGACCTTGTGCAGCAGCGCCGCGCGGCGCCGCAGGACGACATGATCAGCCGTCTCATCGAGACCGAGATCGAACGCGACGGTGTGGTGGAGAAGCTCACCGATGTCGACATCACCGGCTTCGCCACGATGCTGGGAGGTGCCGGCGCCGAAACGGTCACCAAACTGGTGGGAAATGCGATGGTGGCGTTCGCCGACTTCCCCGATCAGTGGCGCAAACTTCGCGATGACCGCAGCAAGATCCCCGCCGCGGTCGAGGAACTACTGCGATACGAAGCGCCGTCGCAGTATCAGGTCCGCACCGCGACGCGCGATGTCACGTACTACGGCACCACGATTCCGAAGGGTGCCGCCGTGTTGCTCGTGACGGGGTCCGCCCTGCGCGACGAGCGGATGTTCGACGACCCCGACCGCCTCGACATCGACCGCGACCGCAGGATGGGCTTCAACCTCGCCTTCGGTTACGGCGTGCACAGTTGCCTCGGGGCGGCATTGGCACGCATGGAAAGCCGTATCGCACTCGATGCGCTGCTCGACTTCATCCCCGAATACGAAGTCGACCGTGACGGTCTCGAGCGCGTGGCGATGTCCAATGTGTGCGGCTACTCAAACGTCCCGGTGCGCCGCAAGGGCTGAACCCTTATCGCTACCGCCGGCGTCGACCGCTGTCGACGAATCCGTTCACGGCGTATGCGCGCACGAATTCGGCCACGGCGTCGTCGTCACGCATGTCGATCACTGCTGACGGAGTCGTGAACAGCGAGAACAACATTCGTGCGAACCACTCACACGCCGACGGCACGTCGAGGTCCGAACGGACCTCGCCGGTCAGCTTGGCAGCGGTCACGTACGGGGTCAAAAAATCGGCGCATTCTTTCAGGAGCGTGGCGGCATTCTTGGTCATCATGAGGCTGACTTCCGCTGCGTCGAAGTACGCCTCGGGTTCGACCACCCGACGCGCCTGCGCGACGAAGACCGCGGCGCGTGTCAACCGCCCCTCCAGCGTGCTGCCCCCGTGGCGGTCGATGGCCTTGGCCATGTTGCGGTAGAACCGTTGCGACGCCGCCTCGGCGCACGCTTCGACGATCGTCTCCTTGTCCCGGAAGTACTCGTAGAAGGTGCTGCGCGACACGTCGGCGGCGCGGGCGATGTCGACGATGGTCGTCTTGGCCAGCCCGCGTGTGCGGAAGCAGGAGAAGGCGGCCGAGATGATGGCATCCCGGGTGTCCAGCTCCACCGACTGGGTCATGTCAGACGCCACCGCACGACATTAACCGCTCAGCGGTCCGGGGCGAGGATGAGGCCGCTGGTCGGGACGCCGGTGCCCGAGGTCACCAGCACATGTTCGACGTCTTCGACCTGGTTGTATGAGGTGCCGCGGACCTGGCGGACGCCTTCGGTGATGCCGTTCATCCCGTGGATGTAAGCCTCGCCCAGCAGTCCGCCGTTGGTGTTGATGGGCATCCGGCCGCCCAGCGAGAGTTCGTCGACGGAGACGAAGTCCTTGGCCTCGCCCCGGCCGCAGAATCCGAGTTCCTCGAGTTGCGTGAACACGAACGGGGTGAAGTGGTCGTAGAGGAAGGCGGTCGAGATGTCGTCGGGCTTCAATCCGGAGTTGCGCCAGAGCTTGTCGCCGACCACGCCCATCTCGGGCAGGCCGGTGATGTCGTCGCGGTAGTAACTGGTCATGACCTCGCCGTCGTATGCGGCGCCCTGGGCCGCGGCCGTGATCACGGCAGGGGGCTTGGCGAGATCACGCGCCCGCTCGACACTGGTCACCACCATGGCCACCCCGCCGTCGCTCTCCTGACAGCAGTCGAGCAGGCGCAACACCGGTTCGATGATCCAGCGTGATTCCTGGTGCTGTTCGAGGGTGATCGGTTTGTCGTAGAACCAGGCGTCGGGATTCTTGGCCGCATGCTTGCGGTCGATGACGGAGATCTTGCCGAAGTCGGCGTTGGTGACGCCGTACGTGCTCATGTAGCGCTGAGCGTGCAGGGCAACCCACGCCGCCGGTGTCATGAATCCGAACGGGGCATACGGGGCCATCCACAGGGGGGTAACGCCGGGCTGGCGTCCGGCGCCGCCGAACCGAAACCCGGAGCGCTCGTTGAAGGCCCGGTAGCAGACGACGGCCTCGGCCGCGCCCGTCGCGACCGCCATCGCGGCCTGCATCACGGTGCCCGCGGCGGCACCGCCGCCGTGCGGTACCCGGGTGAAGAAGGTGAGGTTCTCGATACCGACGTTGCGGGCGACCTCGATCTCTTCGTTCTCGTCGACGGAGAACGTGACCATGCCGTCGATGTCCCTGGGGCTCAGGCCCGCATCTTCGATGGCCGCCTTGACCGCTTCGCAGGCCAGTTGCATCTCGGTCCGCCCGGATTCCTTGGAGAATTCGGTCTGACCGATGCCGACGAGCGCGGCCCTGCCGCCGATGCCGTCCTTGGTCATGCCTCAACGCCCTCGAGCAGGCTCAGCACCGCCGTGCCCTTGACGTGATCGCCCAGGCTGTTGGTGCCCTTGAAGGTGACCTCGATGAGCCCCTCGCCGTCGGCCGAGGACTTGTCGGTGACGCTGCCTTCGAACCGCAGCGGGTCGTTCGGATAGGCGGGCACACCGAGCCGGATGGACAGCTTCTTGACCATGGCCTCGGGTCCCGCCCAGTCGTGTAGAAACTTCACACACAGCCCATTGGTCGTCAGGATGTTGAGGAAGATGTCCTTGGAGCCTTGAGAATTGGCGAAGTCGCGGTCGTGGTGCACCGGCATGTAGTCACGGGACGCGATCGCACCGGCGACGATCAACGTGGTGGTGACGGGAACGTCGAGCGGCGTCACCTGGTCACCGACGTTGACGTCGTTGAACGCGAGCGTGGTGGTGCGTTTCAGGGTCGAGGTCATTGGTTTGGTCCTTCCGCGTATGCGTTGCCGAGCCGGGACAGCTGTTGTGACGCCGATCCGAGCGCGAGTTCAATCTGCTTGGCCCACAGGAAGTAGCGGGACAGGGGGTAGGTGACGTCGATGCCCATGCCGCCGTGTACCTGCTGCGCGGACGCGGTGACCCGCGCTCCTGCCTCGGCGGCCCAGAACTTGGCGATTGCCGCTTCGCGCTCGGCGGGCCTGCCTTCGGCGATCAGCCAGGCCGCATGCCAGGTGGTCCAGCGGATCGCTTCGGTGTCGATGAATGCGTCGGCCAAACGCTGTTGTACGGCCTGAAATGATCCGATGGGGCGGCCGAACTGCTCACGTTCGCTGGTGTAGGACGCGGCCAGCTTCAGCGCACGGTCGGCGACGCCGATCTGCATCGCGCACAACCCCACCAGCGCTCTGCTGTACAGCGCGCGGACGATGTCGGCGTCGGCTCGCTCGGTCAGCCGTGACCCGATGGCATCGGTCAATTCGACGTCGGCGAAGGGCTCACCGTTGGTCGTGGACGCCGGCGTCACATCCACGCCGGTGTCGTCGGTTTCGACGACGAACAAGCCGGGCCCGTCGTCCGTCGTGGCCGATACGACGATGGCCGACGCGATCTGCGCCGCGGGCACCAACTCTTTGGCGCCGGTGAGCCGCCAGCCCTGCCCGTCGGCCCGCGCGGTGGTCCGCGGTGCGGTCGGATCCGAGCTACCCGGTTCGGCCAGCGCCGCGGTCAACAGGGTGCTGCCGTCGACCACGCCGGGCAGCCACCGCCGCTGAAGCTCCGAATCACCGTGCCGGGCAATGGTATCGGCACCGAGGGCGAGCGTCCCGTACACCGGGACCGGCGCAACGCTGTACCCGACCTCGCTGAGCAGCACACCCAATTCGAGGAAACCACCGCCGCTACCCCCGACGGATTCTGGCAGCGCGATTCCGAGCAGGTCGGCCGACGCCAATTCGGCCCACAGTGCGGCGTCATACCGCACCTCGCCGGCTTCGAGCTCGGTCAGATGCTCCGGTGTGGCGCGGTGCTCGAAGAGCTGTCGGGCGACCTTGGCGACGGTCTCCTGCTCCTCGGTGAAGGTGAAATCCATGTGTGGCTTCCTCTAGTTCAGCGCGCCGGCCGAAACTGGTGCAACACCAGCTCTTCCCCGCTTGGCAGTGCCTCGAAGATCTCGTAAAAGACCTCGACGGGCATTCCGACCTCGATCGCCTCGGGTTCGATATCGCAGAGGTTCGACACGATGCGAACACCTTCGTCGAGTTCGATCAGCGCGACGACGTAGGGATATTCGAGAAAGGGAAGGGGCGGGTACTTCGGCATCACAAAGCTGTAGACCGTGCCGCGTCCGCTGGAAACGACGTAGTCCCAGTTGAGTGACTGGCAGCCACCGCACATCGGTCGCGGCGGAACGCGGAAGGTCTTGCAGTCGGTACAGCGCTGGATGCGGAGCTCGTGCTCCTTGAGACCGGACCAGAAGAACTCCGTGTCGGGACTGATCGAAGGGGCGAGTCTGCTGGCCATCAATCACTCCCACCCGTCTTGAACCGCAGGGTGCGAAACCACTGGCGGCCGATGACGTCCCCGTTCTGATCGCGGTAGGTGGTCACCCATGTGACGAAGAACCCGTTGCCCATGGCCGTCTTCTTCTCATCGGAGATCGAGTCGAAGACCGTCTCGGAGGTGATCTCGTCTCCGATTCGCGGGTAGCGCTCGATCTCGAATTCGGAGTTCGTCGCGATGATGCCCGTGTAGCCGGCATCGGCGAGGAACTGCAGAGGATTCTCACCCTTCATCTCGATCGGCACACCGCCGCGGTCGTGGATACCCTCTAGCTTCGGCGGCGGCATCGTCCAGGTCTGCAGCATCACCGGCGGTGACACGATGTCGCCATAGCGGGAGTTCTTCGCGAACTCGGGGTCGAGGTAGGCCGGGTTCATGTCACCCAGGGCATACGCCCAGTGCCGGATCATCGCGGCGTTCACCGGGTCCGGCGCGCGCACCGGCTTGCCGACGCCGTCGGTGGGCTTGCCGATGAGCGCGTCGAGGCGCTCTCGCAGTTCGTCTTTCGCTGTGTCGGTCACTGCTGGATTCCTTTCTCAGGACGCTCGCATGTCGCGGGGTGCACGTGGCATCCCGAGGCCCGCCATGGCGATGATGTCTCGCTGCAGTTCGTTCGCGCCGCCGCCGAAGGTATTGATGACGGCCAGGCGGTAGGCGCTTTCGAGTTCACCCTTCAGAGGCGCGTCGGAGCCCTTCCGGGTGCCGGCCTGACCGACGACGTCGAGGAGCTCGCGGGCCACCTGCTGTGTCAGTTCAGTGCCGAAAACCTTTGCCGCGGAGGCCTCTCCCATACCGAGTGCGCCGGAGCTCATGTTGCTGTTGACCCGCAGGTTCAACAACCGGTAGGCAGCGACCTGTGCCTCGACGCGCGCGAGGGCCTGTTGGACCCACGGCTGGTCGATGACGCGTCCGCCGTCCAGCGGCGTGGTCCTGGCCCACTGGACGGTCTTGGCGAACAACGGCTCGAGTGCGCCGAGGTTGCCGAGCGCGGCACGCTCCAGGTTCAGCTGGTTGGTCACCAGCTTCCAGCCTTGGTTCTCGCCCAGCACGATCGCGCTCTCGGGTACCCGCACGTCGTCGTAGAACGTGTAATAGGTCGACACGCCGGGCATGGTGTGTAGTGGCTTCCACGAGAACCCAGGCGAGTCGGTGGGCACGATGAATACGGTGATGCCCTTGTGTTTCTTGGCTTCTGGATCGGTGCGCGCCGCGAGCCAGATGTAGTCGGCGAACTCCGCGCCGCTGGTGAACATCTTCGAGCCGTTGATGACGAACTCATTGCCGTCGCGCACCGCGGTCGTCCGCAGCGAGGCGAGGTCGCTTCCCGCGCCTGGCTCGGAGTAACCGATCGCGAAGTCAACGGCGCCCTTGAGTATTGCGGGAAGGAACTTCTGCTTCTGTTCCTCGGTGCCGTACTGGATCAGAGTGGGTCCGACGGTGTTGAGCGTGATCATCGGCAGCGGTGCATGCACACGGCGCGCCTCCTCGCTGAAGATGTACTGCTCCAGCGCGGTCAGCCCGCGTCCGCCGTACTCCACGGGCCACGCGACGCCGAGCAGACCGGCCTCGCCGAGGGCGCGCCTGCACTCGGTCATCGCCGCGCCACCCTCCATCAGGCCGGAGACCGCCGCACGCCGCTCGGGGGTCATCACCGCCTCGAGGCGCTCCCGGAACTCCGCGCGGAGTCGCTCCTGTTCGGGGGTGTAGTCGAAGTCCATCACACACTCGCTTTCAGGCGCACCGGCATGCGTTTGACGCCCGGCACCATGGTGGCGCGCAGGCGGGTCACGTCCCCGGTCAGCTCGATGCTCGGATAGGTACCGAAGAGCACCTCGAACATGATCCTGGCCTCGAGCCGTGCCAGTTGAGCGCCCAGACACGCATGTTCACCGGCGCCGAAGGCGATGTGCGGGTTCGGGTTCCGGGTGATGTCGAATTCCTCGCTTGTCGGTCCGAAGATCTCCTCATCGCGGTTGGCCGCGCCGTACAGCATCACCACCGTGTCGCCGGCCTGAATCTTCTGCCCGCGGATCTCGACGTCGGCGGTCGCCCTTCGCGCCATGTGCGTCACCGGACTGGTGAAGCGCAGCATCTCCTCGACAGCGCAGGTCAGCAGCGACGGGTCCGAACGAAGCAGTGCGAACTGATCGGGATGATCCAGCAGCACAGCCGTACCGAGCGCGATGAGGTTGCGGGTGGTCTCGTTTCCGGCCACCAGGAGAAGGAAGGAGAAGTTGAGCAGATCGGCGTCGGTGAGGCGCTCCCCGTCGACTTCGGCGGCGGCCAGGATGCTCAACAGATCGTCTTGTCCGGAGACCTCGCCGGAGCGCCGGGCCTCGATCAGCTTGGTGAAGTATTCGTACAGCTGACCGAGCGCCACCAGGTGATCCAGCTCGATGTCGGGGTCGGCGGTGCCGACGGCGGCATCGGACCAGGTGCGAAATTTCTCCCAGTCTTCCGGTGCGGCGCCGAGCATCTCGGCGATCATCCGGGTGGGTAGGGGAGCCGCGATCTCTTCGGCGAATTCGTACTCGCGGGAGGGGTCGATGCCGTGGACTATGCCGTCGACGATCCGCCGGATCGTGGGCTCCAGCAACGACACCTGACGCCGGGTGAAACCCGCGTTGATGAGCTTTCGCAGCTGCCGGTGCCGCGGCGGATCGGTGAAGATCAGGTTGCCTTCTTGAACAGGCTCGGGCTGGCTGGGGTCGGGAATGGTGATGCCCTGCGTCGACGAGAACAACATCGGGTGGCCGGAGACGAAGCGCACGTCCTCGTACTTGGTCAACGCCCAGAAGTTCGTGACGTCGTTCCACACCACCGGAGTCGTCGCGCGCAGTTCCCGGTAGGCCGGGTATGGATCGCCGGCGTAGAAGTCCGGCGAATGCAGAGGATGGGCGGAGGTCGGTCGGGGCGTGGATTCAGTGGGCACGCAAACTCTCCTCAACACATCAGGCATCGGACAAATCAGGCAGGAATGTCCGGTGAAACTGTGTCTACAGCACGTGAGACGGCCATGTCAATGAACATCGCCGCAGGACAATAGGCTTGAACGTTGACTACGCGCCTACGGCCGGTGTACACACAAGGCGCAGATGTAGGGCATTTCGGGCATCGGCGAGATGACTCGACGGCCCACAGCCGTAACCAGGAAGGTCCAGTGATCTGATGGCCGCATCCACCCTCGTCGACGACTACGACCTCTACATCAACGGCAGTTGGGTGAAGCCGGAAGGCGGCCGATACGACGTCATCGATCCGGCGACCGAGGCCGTGATCGCGTCGGCGCCCGATCCCGGGGTGGCGCAGGTCGAACAGGCGATCGCCGCCGCGCGAACCGCGTTCGACACCGGGCCGTGGGCGATGGCCACACCGCAGGAGCGGTCCCGGTGCCTGCAGCAGTTGAGCGATGCGTTGCTCGCCCACGGCGACGAGATCTACGCGCTCGCGCAGTCCGAGTGGGGTTGCACAGCAAACGAACGGCTGATCCACGTCGACGGTCCCGCATTCATGGCTGGGCACTCCGCCGAGCTCGCGCTCGAGCCGGCCGAGGCGCCGATGGACGCATGGGGGGCGGCGGGCACCACGCTGTTGCGGTACGAACCTCTCGGCGTGGTGGCGATCATGACGCCGTGGAACTTCCCCCACACCCTCAACGTGATGAAAGTGGGTGCGGCGCTGGCCGCGGGAAACACCGTCGTGCTGAAACCGTCGCCACTGACCCCGCTCGCCGGACTGGCCCTGGCACGGATCATCGACAGCGAGACCGACATCCCACCCGGAGTCGTCAACGTCATCACTCCTACCGGCATCGATGCGAGCAAGGCGCTGACCCTGGACCCGCGGGTGGACATGGTGAGCTTCACCGGCAGCTCTGCGGTCGGCCGCGACGTGATGGCGGGCGCGGCTAGGACGATGAAACGGATCCTGCTCGAATGTGGCGGCAAGTCGGCGTCGGTTCTGCTCGACGATGTCGAGGTCACCGACGAGCTGCTGGAACGGCTGTTGTTCGAGGGGTGCACGCTGCATGCGGGGCAGGCGTGCATCCTCAACAGCCGACTCGTGGTGCCCTCCGCACTGCACGACGAGGTCGTCACCCGGCTCGCCGACCTGGCGCGCGCCGTGACGGTCGGCAATCCCGCCGACGACGGGGTGGACATGGGGCCCCTGATCAGCAGGGAGCACCTCGAGCGGGTGGAGGGCTTCGTCCGACGGGCCGAGTCCGATGGCGCGAAGGTGGTGGCGGGTGGCGGTCGTCCCGAAAACCACTCGGGTGGGTTCTATTTCGAGCCGACGATACTGACCGACACCGGCCCCGATTCGTACATCGCGCAGGAGGAGGTGTTCGGGCCGGTGTTGACCGTCCTGCGCTATGACGGCGACGACGAGGCGGTGGCCGTGGCGAACAACTCGGCGTACGGGCTCGGCGGTGCGATATGGGGCGTCGATGTCGAACGCGCCGTCGGCATCGCACGACGCATCAGGACGGGCCAGGTCTCGATCAACGGCACCATCCCCGGCGACGCGCCCTTCGGGGGTTTCAAGCAGAGCGGGATCGGGCGTGAGGGCGGCGTGATGGGCCTGCGCGCATATATGGAGCCCAAGGCAATCGGGGTTCCGGCGTGAGCCCCGAAGGCGACGACGCGCGAGCATCGCAGCGAGTACCGCAGGAACGAGGAACGCAGCGAGGAGCGCAGCGGGGAGGAGTCGAGGCGTGAGCGACGCTTGCGAGCGAACCATCGATCCGGGCGAAGCCCTGGCCGGACTGCGGGTCGTCGAACTGGGCGGCGACATCGCGGCACCGTACTGCACAAAACTTCTCGTCGATCTCGGCGCTGAGGTGTGCAAGATCGAGCCGCCGACGGGTGATCCGCTGCGCGCGTGGGGGCCGTTTCGCGGGGGCTCGCAGGAGCACGGCGGGTTGTTCGAGTACCTCAACGCCGGAAAGCGCGGTCTGACACTGGATTTGCGCACCGCAGCCGGCATTGAACAAGCTCACGAACTGATCTCCGGGGCCGACCTACTGGTCGAGGATCTGCCCGCCGGATCGGCCGAGCGATTCGACTGGGGCCTCGATCGCGATTCACTGCAACAGATCAACAGCGACCTTGTCGTCGTGAGGGTCTCGGACTACGGGCAGGAGGGGCCCCGGCGCGGCCAGCCGTCGACGTCACTGACGCTGCAAGCGGCGTCGGGCTGGGTGAACCTGAGGGAGTTCGGCCGACCGCCTGTGCAGGCCGGAGCGCGCATACCGGAGTACATCGCGGGAGGCTACGCGGCGCTCGCGGCGCTGACCGCCCTGCGCATCGGGGACGCCGAACCGGGTCGGCTCGTGGAGGCCGACGTCTCGGCGTTCGAGTCGTTGTTGTGCACGCTGCCCTACCCGATGCTGATGGCCGAGCGGCTGAAAAGTATGGGTCTGCCGACGAATTCGAAGGCCGCACCGATGCTGGGCATCGTCCGCGCGGCCGACGGCTGGATCGGTATCAACTGTCTGACCGGGCAGCACTGGCTCGACGTCTGCGCGATGATGGGGCTCCCCGAATTCGGCGAACACCAGCTCGCGATCATGTTGGGCGGGCCCGAACGCGATGAGTTCTTCGCGAAGGCGCAGCCCTGGCTGGACTCGATCTCGGTCGGCGACCTCGTCGAGCTGAGTCAGGCCATGCGGATTCCGGCCGCCCCCATCAACGACGGGTCGTCGATCGAGGACTGCCCGCAGTACCGCGACCGCGGCTTCTTCGTCGACGGCGGGCCCGAGGATGCGCGGTTTCGACGGCCGGGGGCACCGTTCCGGTTGTCGAGGACGCCAGTGGGTGCGCCGCGGCCCGCCCCGACTTTGAGGACGACGGGAGTCACCCGGTGGGAGGCGCCCGAGCAGCGCAAGGCCGGAGCTGAAAGCGATGCATCGCAACCGTTCGCGGGACTGAAGGTCTTCGACCTCAGCACGTTCTGGGCCGGTGCGTATCTCACCTGCTATCTCGGCGCTTTCGGTGCCGACGTCGTCAAGGTTGAGTCGATTCAGCGCCCTGACGGGCACCGGTACTCGGGTTCGCTATTGCGCAACAGCGACGACTGGTACGAGATCGGGCCGTTGTGGCAGGGCACGAACCTCAACAAGCGCGACATCACCCTTGACCTCGGTACCGAGGCCGGCCGGGAGTTGGCATTGCGACTCGCCGCCGATGCCGACGTGGTGGTCGAGAACTTCTCGCCACGAGTGGTCGAACAGTTCGGGTTGGACTACGACTCACTGGCCCAGATCAATCCGGGTGTGGTCATGGTTCGCATGCCCGGGTTCGGCCTCGAGGGCCCGTGGCGGGACTACGTCGGATGGGCCCTGAATATCGAACAGTTGGCCGGGATGTCCGCGGTGACCGGCTACGCCGACGGCCCCCCGTGCAACCTGCAGGGTCCGGCCGACCCGATCGCAGGCGTTCACGCCACGGTGGCGCTCCTCGCAGCGCTCGAACACCGGCGCCGAACCGGTGAGGGCCAGCTGATCGAGGTGGCGCAGATCGAGGTCGGGGCGGCGGTGACGGCCGAACCCGTCATCGAGTATTCGTTGACGGGACGTGTGCGCGAGCGCGAGGGCAATCGGCACCGCCGATACGCACAGGGCGTCTATCCCGCTGCCGGAGAGGATGATTGGGTGGCATTGTCGGTGCGCGACGACGCCGATTGGGCCGTAGTGACCGACGCGATCGGTCGCCCCGAATTGCGTGACGATCCGAGGTTCGCGTCGGTGGAGGCGCGGTTACAGCATTACGACGAGTTCGACGAGGTGATCGCGGAGTGCGCGGCCACGCGGAAGGCCGACGAACTCGCAGAAGCGTTGCTTCAACGCGGTGTGCCGGCGCAGCGGCTGATGACCGCCGACCGGATGTACGAAGTCGACCAACTCGATGCACGCGGGTTCTACGAAGACCTGGACCATCGGATCGCCGGTCGGCAGCGGTACCCCGGGTGGCCGTTCCGGATCACGCCGGGACCGTCGCGCCACCACCGAACCCCCTCACCGACTCTCGGTCAACACAACGACGAGGTGCTCGGCGCGCTGGGGCTGACCGGGGAGGAGATCGCCGCTCTTCGCGAACGACGCGTCATCGGCGAACGCCTGCTGGAGTGATGCTTTCAGTCGACCATCGCAGCGATGGTGTCGACGACGCAGGCCGGCCGTTCGGATCCTTCGACCTCGACGGTGACCCGCACCGTGGCCCTGGCGCCGTTGTTGGTGCGGTCCACCTTGATCAGTTCTGCGCCCGCGCGGATGCGGGAGTCGACGGGCACGGGTGCCGGAAACCGTAGTTTGTCGACACCGTAATTCACCTGCATCGACAACCCGGTCACCTTGTAGATCTGTTGGACGAGGATGGGCACCAACGACAGTGTGAGATAGCCGTGGGCAATGGTCTTGCCGTAGGGCCCTTTCGCCGCCTTCTCGGCGTCCACGTGGATCCACTGGTGGTCACCCGTGGCCTCGGCGAACAGGTCGATCTCTTTCTGGGTGACCTCGCGCCAATCGCTGTACCCCAGATGTTCGCCCACGTGCTCCTCGAACGCGGCGATCCCGTCGTATTCCGTCGGCGACGCGGTCGTCTGGTTCACGCCGGGACCTTTTGCAGGCCCAGTTGCTCGATGGCGTTGCCGCCCATGATCTTCGCTTTCGTCGTCTCCGACAACCCATCCAGTCGGTCGACGAAACTGAGCGGGTCGCCGATGCCCTCGGGGTGAGGGAAGTCGGAGCCGAACATCACGTGATCCTCACCCATGATCTCGACGATCCCCTTGATGTCGTCCTCGAGGAACGGGTGGATGTAGACATTGCGCTTGAACACCTCGACGGGATGCTCGTCGAACTCCTTGGGCATCGTCCGATAGGCCTTGTCCAACAGGCGCAGAAGGTTTCGCACCCAGCCGCTGCCGTTCTCTACCACGAGGACCTTCAGGTCGGGGAAGCGCGAGAGCGCACCGTGGCAGATCAGCGCGGCCAGGGTGTCCTCCATCGCCCGGAAGCCCATCACCACCTCGCGCAGTGCGCTGGGCTTAAAGGAGAGGTACTCGTCGCCGCCCTCCCATTCCATGAGGTGCTTCTGGTAGCCGCTGTCTGCCGCGTGGAATGTCACGGGAATGCCGGCGTCGACGACCTCCTGCCAGAACGGGTCGTACTCCGGCAGGCCCATCGAGCGCGATCCCCCGAATCGGCTCGGCACCGGGGCAGGTCGCACGAGGAAGGTCTTCATCCCGCGCTCGAGGCACCAGCGGAATTCCTTGATGGCCTCGTCGACCAGCGGCAGGCAGATCACCGGCGTGGCGAAGATTCGGTCTTTGTAGTTGAAGGTCCAGTGTTCGTGCATCCACTCGTTGAGCGCGTGGATGATCGCATGGGTCAGGACGACGTCGTCGGTGGTGCGTTCCTCGATGAGGCTGGCGAGCGTGGGGTACATGACGCACTGGTCGATGCCGAGTTCGTCCATCAGTTCCAGCCGTGGTGCGGGCGCCTGGAAGGCCGGGATCACTTCCATTGGCTCACCGACGAACTCGCGGAAATTCAGCCCCTCGGGATTGTTGCCCAGAAAGTAGTCCTCCGCGCTACCCGGGCGAGCGACGCGTTCGAACGTGGGGTTGGGGATCATGTGGCTGATGTGGTCCTTGACGACAAGCTTCGGTCTGCCGTTGACCTCGACGTAGCCGACCTTGCCGCGGTGCTGCTTCGGCAGATACTTGGTGAGCGCGTCTGTCGTCTCGTACATGTGGTTGTCGATGTCGAAGACCGGATACGGCAGGGACCGGGGTGACATGTGGTCGACCTCCTAAGAGCAGCGGATATGAGCATTTACGGCTGGTGAGAACGACGTTATCACCATGCGTTGGCGACATCCATATGGGCTCAGGTGCCGATTTCCTTCCAGGCTTGGACGACGTCGTCCGTCGTCGTAACCGTCGCGAGCAGCGCCAATGAGTTGTCGATGACCGCCTCCGCGTACTCCCGCGGATACCCGCTCACCGCGTCGCGTGGCAGAACGAACTGGTAACTCCGATTGACGGCATCCATGACGAAGTTCGGTATCGCGATGTTGACCGAAACGCCGACACCCACAATGGTTTTGATGTTGAGGTTCCGAAGGACGGAGTCGAGATCCGTGCCGGCCATGGGCCCGACGCCATGCAGGCGGGTGAGGACGATGTCGCTAGGGGCCTGATTCAGTTCCGGCAACACGGAGGCGCCCGGACTTCCGGGCGTCAGGTCTGCGGCGAAGGACTTACCCGCCATGAACAGCCTGGCGTTGGTGTTCGAACCGCGGTTGTCGGGGCGCTTCTGGATCAGGCAGTGCACCACTGTCACCCCTGCCGCGCGGGCCGCATCGAGCAGTCGCGCGATGTTCGGGATCGCCTCGCGGCGCGCTTCTTCTGCGAGCATCGGTAGACCGGCTTGCGGGCCGATCACTCCACCCTGGCACTCCTGGGTGACCAGCGCGGTCGTGGTGGGATTGAGGAGGTCTTGCAGGCGTGGTTGGGGCATGAGAACACACGTTATCGTGCAGCGGCAACTTGTGTTTACGTCACCGACGAGATGGATGGCCTTATGCGATGAACTCCTTGGCGAACGCCCGCGCTTGATCGATCACCTCGGCGCGGTCGGCGCCTTGAGGGGCGATGGTCAACCACGTCACACCCATGGCTTCGAGCCTCGCGATGGTGGCGTGGCGTTCGTCGGCGGACTTGCTGTCGTCGAGCAGGTTCCCCGCCGAGAAACAGATGTCCAGCGGCTCGGTTCGACCCACTTCAGCAGCGTATTTCTTGGCCCACACGATCGCGGCCTCGAGGTCCTCGAGGGAGGAGATCTCCGCGGTTCGTGACGCCGTCGCGTAGCCGAAGGTGTTGAACGGCGCCCACCCCTGGGCGCGCGACACCGCGCGACGCACAGCGGGCTTGCTGTTGCCCCCCACCCAGATGGGCGGGGCCGCAGGCACCGGTCGCAGACGCACCCCGCGCGCGGCGAACGACGACCCTTCGTAGGCGACGTCATCTCCGGTCATCACCCGGCTCAGGACGTCGAGCGCCTCGTCCAGCAGCGCACCCCGAGCGTCGAAATCGATTCCGAGCGCCTTGAACTCCGGTTTCAGATAGCCGGCGGCCGTGCCGAGGATGAGGCGGCCGCCGGACAGGACGGCGAGGCTCTGAATCGACTTTGCGCCCAGGAAGGGGTTGCGATATGCGGCGATGTAGACATTGGTCAGCAGCTTCACGTCGGTGGTGGCCGCTGCGGCGAACGAAAGCGCGACGAACGGGTCAAGGGCGTGGTGGCCGCCGTGGTCGAGCCACTTGGCATCGGGTGCCGGGTGGTCGGTGACGTGTACAGCGGCGAATCCGCTGGACTCGGCGCCGCGCGCTATCTCGGCGATCGCTTCGGCATTGACGAATTCCGATGCCTCCTCCACCCGCTGAGTGGGGATTTCGAGCGAATATGAAACGGTCACGGTTGTCCTTCCGGCTGGTGGCTTGATGATGTGACGAGGTCTGCCAGGCGTTGTGCGTGGTAGTCGGGGGTGCCGAAGATCAGTTGGGTGGCTTTCGCGCGACGGACGTAGAGGTGTGCGTCGTGCTCCCAGGTGAACCCGATGCCGCCGTGGATCCGCATGTTGTCCAGCGCCGCCTGAAGAAACGCCTCCGAACAGGACATCTTGGCCACCGAAGCCGCCACCGCCCGGTCCTCACCGTCGGGCAGTCCGGCGGCGTGCCGCACGGCCGATCGCGCCCCCTCGACCTGCACGAGCATGTCCGCGCAGCGATGTTTGACGGCCTGGAAGCTGCCGATGGCACGGCCGAATTGGATGCGTTCTTTCGCGTAGCCCACGGCCATGTCCAGGCATCTCTGCGCCCCTCCGAGCTGTTCGGCGGCGAGCGCGATGACCGCGACTCGGTGTGCGCGCTCGAGGGCGGGCGCGGCGGTGCCGTCGGTCCCGATGAGCCGCGCGGGGACGGCTTCGAAGTCCAGCTTCGCGATCTTGCGCGTCCGGTCGAGCGTCGTCAACGGTTCGCGGCTCAGGCCGTCGGCGTCTCCCTCCACCGCGAAAAGCGATGTACCTGCGGCTGTATTCGCCGCTACCAGAATGGTATTGGCCGTATGGCCGTCGACGACGAGTGCGGCGTTCCCGTGGAGCCGATAAGAGGGACCGTCGCTGTGCGCCGACAGCGTCACGGCGTCGGGGTCCCACGGATCGAGGCTCCCGTTGAAGATCACGGTGGCGGTCCTCGACCCGTCGACGAGCACGGGTAGGTAGTCCCGCATCGCGGCCGTGTCACCGCTGGCGAGCAGCGTGGGGATCGCGAGCGCCACGGTGGAGAAGAACGGGGCGCATACCAGGGCCGCGCCCATCTCTTCGAAGACGACCGTGAGTTCGGGCACGCCCGCGCCCGCACCCCCGAACTCCTCGGGCACGGCGATCGCGGCCAGGCCGAGGTCGGCGGTCAACTCGTGCCAAACCCGCTCGTCATAGCCGGGCACAGAATCCATCGCGGTTCGCACGGCGCTGCTCGGCGACCTAGCAGTGAGGAAATCGCGGACTGCTTGGCGCAGGTCGCGGTGATCCTCCGCCTCAGCGGTGGACATACCGACCTCCCACTGCGACGACGGCGAATACCGTTGCTGCAGTCATGTTTTCCTTCCGCACTGGCGCGGTGACCATCGCCGCGGCGATGGGTCCGACGGAGGCGGTACTCGTTCGAGACAACCCCGGATAGGCATTACCGATCGAAGATAGTATCTTTTCCTGAAAGAGAGAATAAGCATTCTCGCACGAAGGAGCGGCGCGGTGACGACCATTGATTACGGCATTTTCGACTGCGACACGCACTGCTATGAGACGCGCGACGCCTTCACCCGGTACCTACCCGAGGAGTTCAAGGACCGGGCGATCACAACGGTGCGGGGCGCTGACGGTGTGGAGGTGATTCTCGCCGGTCACCGCGTCGCGACGTTCAACAGCGAAGGCGGCCTCGGCCTCGACGTGGCGTATCGCCCCGGTTCGCTCAAGGAGATGCTGCGCCAGATGGGTTCGGGCAACCCCGAGGAGTCCTACGAGCCACAGCCCATGCAGCCGGAATACATCGAACGGTCCGCGCGGCTCGCGGTGATGGCCAAGCAGAACGTCGAGCGGATGGTGATCTATCCGAGTGGAATGGCCCTGGCCGCCGAACACTACGTCGACGACACGGCGGCGCTGTACGCGAATCTGCGGTCGTTCAACCGCTGGATCGACGACGAGTGGGGCTTCGATTTCGAGGGCCGCATCTACGCGACCGCGCTGTTGTCCCTGCGCGACCTCGATTCGGCGATCGCCGAGACCGAGGCGATCATCGCGGAGGGTGCGAAGTTCGTGATGCTGCCGACCGGGCCCGCCTATGGGCGCTCGCCGGGCGATCCGTACTTCGACCCGGTGTACGCCCGGCTGCAGGAGGCCGGCTGCGTCCTCGTGTACCACATCATGCCGTTCTGGTACTTCAACGCAATCTCGCCTGCCTGGGGGCACAACCCCGACCCGGCGTCCTGGCACATGTCGGCATGGCAGTGGATGAACATTTACGGTCAGCGGCCGATCGAGGACACGCTCTCGGCGTTGATCTTCGACAACCTGTTCGGCCGCTTCCCGAAACTCAACGTGTTGGTCGCCGAGCACGGCGCCGAGTGGGTGCCGTTCTTCCTCAAGCACATGGACAAGAGCCGCGGCATGGGCCGCAACGGCCCGTGGATCGGAGGCAAGCTGACCGAGCGGCCGTCGAACATCTTCCGGCAACACGTCCGCGTTGTGCCGTACCCCGAGGACGACATCCCGGGCATCGTCACCAGCCTGGGTTACGACGACGTGCTGGTGATGGGCTCGGACTTCCCGCACGCCGAGGGGCTGGCCGAACCGGCGGACTTTCTCAAACTCCTCGACCCGCTCGACGACGCGGCGAAGCGACGCATCATGCGCGACAACGCCGATCAGCTGCTGCTGCGGAGCTGACCACCGGTGGGCACTGAGGGAGATGCCGCCCTCGACGATGCAGTCGATATCGAACTGGTACGTGGCGCGGCGCGCGACTTGCTGGCCGGGTGTGGAACGCACGACACTCTCAAAGACCTCGCGGCGATGGACTGGACGGGACTGCTGGTCGACGAGGATCTCGGCGGCAGCGGGTGGCGCCCCGTGGAGACGACGGTCATCGCCGAGGAACTCGGACGGGCGGGAAACTCGACGCACTGGCTCGGCAGCGTCCTCGCTGCTGCGGCGTTGAGTTCGGCGCCGCCCGAGGCCCGTGACCGGTGGTTGCCCGCCATGCTCGATGGAACCGGTGCGGCGGCCTGCGCCTTGGCCGCTGATGTCACGCGAGTGTCGGGCGCCGAATCGGCGGACATCATTGTCACGTTCGGCGGCAACGGAATTCAGTTGTTCGAGGCGGCCAACACCCTGCCCCGGGAAGCTGACGAAGAGTTGCTGGACGTCAACCGGCCGGTGTGGCGCGTCGACCTCTCCGGAGCACAGAACGTGCCCATCGGTAAGCCCGAGCGAGCGGAGCAACTACTCGCAGTGGCCAGAATTCTGCTGAGTGCGGATTCGCTCGGCGCATTGTCGGCCACCTTCGAGCGGCTGGTCACCTATCTCAAGGAACGGATCGCGTTCGGTGCACCGATCGCGAGTTTTCAAGCGGTACAACACCGTTTGGTGGAGCTGTTGGTGTTCGAGGCCAAGGCCCGCGCCGTCCTCACCAAGGCCGCCCGTGCGCTGTCCGCCGAAAGCGCCCCGAGCGACGCGGTCACACTGTCCGTCGCTGCACATTCCTTCATCGCGGCCAACGCCACAGCGGCCGTCGATGAGTGCATGCAACTGTCGGGTGGCATCGGATTCACCTGGGAATACCCGCTGCATCATGACCTGCGCCGAGTGTTCACGAACGCGTGTCTACTCGGCACGGCGCGCTCCAGTCGCGCCCTCTTCGCAGACAGGGCCGGCTGGTGAGCGCCCCGCATGTTCGGCCCACAGACGCCGAGCTCGCCGAGTTCCGAGCCCGCGTCAGGGCACACATCGCCGAACATGCACCACCGTTCGAGGCCCGAGAGGGACACCGGGCGCCGGAAACCGCTGAGCAGGAAGCGATGCTGCGCACATGGTTCGCCTCGCTGTTCGACGCGGGATTCGTCGGTGCGGACTGGCCCGTCGAATACGGCGGCCGCGCCGATCACCACCCACTGCACGATCGGATCGTCTCCGAGGAGATCCTGCGTGCCCGCGCGCCGCGTCCCGTCGATCAGGTCAACCTGGCGGCCCACGTGCTACTGCATTTCGGTTCCGATGAGCTGAAATCCACTCTGCTGCCGCCGATCCGGAGCAGCGAGCACGTCTGGTGTCAGCTGCTCAGCGAGCCCGATGCGGGCAGCGATATCGCCGCCGTGCGCTGTAGGGGCACGCAACGGCCCGACGGGTCATGGGTCATCGAGGGACAGAAGACGTGGATCACCGACGGGCACTGGGCCGACATGGGCCTGGCCCTGATCCGCACCGACCCGTCGTCGTCGCGTCATCACGGGCTGTCCGCGTTCATCGTGCCGTTGGCCTCACCGGGCATCGAGATCCGGCCGATCCGCACGATCAACGAGGCGATCGAGGTCAACGAGGTCTTCTTCGATGATGTGACGATCCCTGCCGACAGCCTGATCGGGGAGCCCGGCCAGGGCTGGTCGATCATCATGGCGGGCCTGGACTTCGAACGGTTCGGCATCGGCGGCAACGTGATCCTCCTGGAACTTCTCGTCGACGATCTGGTCACGGTGGCCCGTCACGGTCGCATCGACGACATGCCGGCACTGCAACACGCCGACATCCGGCACCACGTCGCGGAGCTGGCCGTCGAGGTCGAGGTGGCGAAAGCGTTCATCGACGACCATGTCGAACGCCTGGTGGCCGGCGCCGAGCAGACTGGCGACGGTTCGATCGCCAAGCTCAGTTTCGCCGAGACGTATCACCGGGTTTCGGCGTACGGCGCGCAGCTGTCGACGATGGTCTGCACCGTCGCCGCCGATCCGGATGTGGCGCTTGCCAAACAGCGTCTGAAAGAATGCTGGCTGTGGTCCCGTGCATACACCGTGTCCGGTGGCAGCTCTGAGATGATGCGCAACATCCTGGCCAAACGACGGCTCCTTCTACCGACTCACTAATGGCGCAAACCTATTGGGGTTTGATCCAAGCGGCGGCCCAGAACCACCCCGACCGCGTCGTACTCGTCGACGACTACGGTCGCAGCCTGACGAACAGCCAGTTGCACGATGCGGCGGAATGCACTGCCGCGGCGTTGTTCGAACGTGGGGTCACCAGAGGCACCGTGGTGACGTGGCAGTTGCCGACCACTCTGGAGACGATGGTCGTGATGGTGTCTTTGACCCGTCTGGGCGCGGTCCAGAACCCTGTGTTGCCGATCTGGCGCGAAAGCGAAGTCCGTTTCGTCACTGCGCAGCTCGGGGCCGAGTTCTTCATCGTTCCCGGTGTGTGGCGCGGATTCGACCATGTCGCGCTCGCCGACGAGCTGACCCGCGAACGCCCGATGACGGTCGTGGTGGTTGACCACAGCGCGCCGCTCACCGGGGGACTTCGGCTGCCGTCGGGTGATTCGGCGCTTCTGCCGGCGCCGCCGACGGACGCCGAGGATGCGCGGTGGGTGTACTACTCGTCGGGCACAACCGCGGCGCCGAAGGGTATCCGGCACTGTGACCGCTCGGTGATCGCCGGGTCGGCCGGGGTGGTGGGCATGTTCGGCGCCTCGAACAGCGATGTCAACCCGATCGCGTTTCCGGTCTCGCACATCGGCGGCGCCGCGATGTTGGCCGCCAGCCTGCTGACCGGTATGCGCCTTGTCCTGTTCGACACCTTCGATCCGGTGTCCACCCCGAAGGCAGTGGCCGCGCACCGTCCGACGATGCTCGGCTCGGCGACCCCGTTCTTCGTCGCCTACATGGCTGCGCAGCGGGAACATGGTCTCGAACCGCTCTTCCCCGATCTGCGGGGGTGTGTCGGGGGAGGTGCGCCGATCACCCCTGAACTGGGACGCCAAGTGCGTGAGACGCTTTCGGTAGCGGGGATTGCGAACTCGTGGGGCCTGACCGAGTTTCCGGTCGTGACTTCGCCGCCGCCGGACGGCGAACCCGAGGTCCTCGACCACACCGTCGGACGGCCGGTGCCGGGGGTGTCGATACGCGTGGTCGACGAGAACGAACGCGAAGTAGGTGTGGGCGAAGAAGGCGAATTGCGCCTCAAGGGTCCCCAGTGCTTCCTCGGCTACGTCGACGCGTCGCTGGACGCCGATGCCTTCGACGCCGACGGCTGGTTTCGCAGCGGCGACCGAGGCCGTATCGACGACGACGGCAACGTCGCGATCACCGGGCGCATCAAGGACGCCATCATCCGCAACGCGGAGAACATCTCTGCGCTGGAGATCGAGGGCGTCTTGGCCAGCCACCCTGCTGTCGAGGACGTCGCGGTCATCGGAGTGCCGGATCCGCGTACCGGCGAACGGGTATGCGCGGTCGTGGTGGCAACAACCGACGTCACGCTGTCCGAACTCGCAAAGCACTGTCAGGACTCGGGTTTGAGTAGACACAAGTCACCGGAACGGCTCGAGGTCGTCGACGAGCTCCCACGCAATCTCACGGGCAAGGTTCTCAAGAACGAGTTGCGTGCGCGCTTCGCTCCGCGCTGACGCGCGCGATCTCATGCAGCAGCGGCTCGGCCGTGGTGCGCGTTTCGCGGATGGTCATCCGGCGTAGCGGGTGCACACCCAAGATCAATCGCACTCGGGAGTTGGAGTCGAGCACGGGAGCCGAGATTGTTGCGACCGAATGCGCGCCGCGCAGGCTTTCATCGGGCAGCATCTTGGTGGCGATGAACTCGACTCGGAGCTGGTCGACAACCGACCGCAGATTGCCCGGTACGGAGTCATCCGACAGCGTGCCGATGGCGTGCACCGCCTCCGCGAGTGCCGGAGTCATCCGGTCGACGTCGTAGCCCCGGCTGCGGGTATGGGTCAACGCGGCGCGTAGGCGGTCGGCCAGAGCCGCATCGCCCGCTGCGCCGCGTTGAACCCATGCCTCCTGTTCGGCCACGGAATCCCAAGCAGCACAGGCAATACCGAACGGTGGCGCGTACGGGATCCGATCGTTCGGAAGCGCCGCCGGCGGCGAATTCGACGGATTCTCGAACGCTGTGATGACCAGGTCGTCTCC
Organism: Mycobacterium sp. 852002-51961_SCH5331710; assembly: GCF_001665535.1. Taxonomy (GTDB): domain Bacteria; phylum Actinomycetota; class Actinomycetes; order Mycobacteriales; family Mycobacteriaceae; genus Mycobacterium. Next base: position 20,403 of record NZ_LZSQ01000037.1, on the reverse strand, counting down.
GATGCGCTCCACGACAGAGGCTGCCATGCCGGTCTTCTCGGCGAGGCGTCGGATGGCACTGCGGGCGACCGCGGCGGTCGGACGCTCGGCGTCTAGCCGGGACGCGATGAGGGCCATCGCTGGGCCGAGGCTGAACTCCTTGGAGACGGGATCGCGGGTGACCCACCCGCGATTCTGGAGGCTCGTGAGGATGGCGTGAGCGGTCCCCTGAGAAAGGTGGAGACGTCGCACGACGTCGGAGAACCGCATTCCACGAGCGTCAGTGCGGCTGAGTATCTCGATGATGTCGAGCACCCGCTCGGTCGGAGCTGATCCGGCCCCCTGCACCCTTGACTCCTTTTCGGCTGAATCCTACGGTGATTCTGTAATCCGAAAAATTGTTTTCGGATATTCGAGATTATCAGTCGGCGAAGGGTGCGTCCATTGCGCGCAGTCGTATTGCGTTCCGGCGAATTGACCGTGCGCGAGACGGCCGACCCAGTCCCGGGTCCGAACGACCTGTTGTTGAAGACGCTGAGCACAGCGATCTGCGCGTCCGATGTCCATTTCATGGATCGTCCAGAACTCGCGATCGACGATCCGACGGGGCGCTCTCTGTACGACGCCGACCGCGACATCGTCATGGGGCACGAATTCGTGGGCGAGGTCATCGGACACGGTCCCGGATGCGGCGACGCGTTTCCGATCGGGTCGCGGGTGACCTCAATGCCAATCCGGTTGGTGGACGGCGGATCCGGTGGCCTGCGCATTATCGGCCAGCATCCGGAGGCGCAGGGCAGCTTCGGTGAACTTCTCGTCGTGTCGGAGGCGACCGCGAGAGTCGTCGACGGGTCCGTGTCCAGCGACGCAATCGCCCTCGTCGACGCTTTCGCCGTCGGCGAGTACTACGTGCGTGTCGCCGATGTTCAACCCGGTGAGATCCCGATAGTCGTCGGCGCTGGCGCCATCGGCTTGTCCGCGGTCGCGGCGCTGTCTGCTCGCGGCATCGAGCCGATCATCGTCTCGGACTACAAGGCGGACCGCCGCGAAGTGGCGCGCTCCGGATTCGGCGCACACGTCCTGCATGATCCCGCCGAACGGTCTGTGTTCGACGTCTTCCGCGACGTGCGCCGGCAACGCCACATGTCCGGAACGGCAGTGGTGTTCGAATGCGTGGGAGCCCCGGGCCTCATCAACTCGCTAGTCACGGAGGCGGAGTTCTACACCCGCATCTATTGTGCGGGCGGTTGGTATACGGGGGACACACTGGACATCACCGAAGCAACCCGCCAGGGATTGACGCTGCGTTTCGGCGGTGGGCCGATGCCGGAGGACTGGTACGGCGTACTCGATGCGGTTGTCGACGGACGCCTCGACCCGATGCCCAGCGTCGGCAGAATCATCGGCCTCGAGGAGGTACCCGATGCACTCGACGAAGCTCGCCGCTCCGACGGGCCGCCACGCATTGTCGTGCACCCGAATGGAGATGACGCGTGAGTGACCGCGACGACCTCGCCGAGTTGACGGTCCGCTATGCGACCGCGATCGACACGGAGCAGTACTCGCTGCTGACCCAGGTTTTCACCGACGACGCGCAGGTGGATTACGGCGAGGTCGGTCATTGGACGGGCGGCGCCGCTGTCGCCGAGTTCATGGAGGTGGCGCATGTCATGGCGGCCCACACCATGCACCGCGTGTCCAATCAGGCCGTCGACATCGACGGCGACACGGCCACGATGCGTACGTACGTCGACGCCTTGATCCTCCTCGAGGACGGATCGGGTGCGAATCCGGTCGGCTATTACGACGACCATGCGGTGCGAACCACCGACGGCTGGCGAATTGCGCGTCGCTCCTACACGTCCGTTCGCCTGGCGGCGGTGCCGGCACCGTGACCGACATCGCCGCGAAGTATGGGCCGTGGGCGCTGGTGGTCGGCGCATCCGACGGTGTCGGCGCGCTGTTCGCCGAGCGCCTGGCGAATGACGGTGTGAATGTCATGCTCGTGGCTCGTCGTCAGCATGTGCTCGACGAGGTCGCCAAGGGAATCCGCGAGCGCACCAATGCCGAGACGCGGACACTTGCCGTCGACCTCATTAACCCTGACGCTTCGCAACGGATCATCGACGCGACCGATGACCTCGAGATTGGCATGCTCGTGTACTGCGCTGGCGGTGATCCCAATTACCAGCCCTTCCTTGCCAATCCGGTGTCCACAGCCGAAGACCTACTGCAACGCAATTGCCTGGTATTGATGCGGTTGTGTCACCACTTCGCAGGCCAGATGGTCGAGCGGCGCAGAGGTGGCATCGTGAACTTCACGTCGGGGGCCGCACTGGCAGGTGGCCGAAACATGGTGGCTTACGGTGGAACCAAAGCCTTCGACATGGTGTTCACCGAGGGTTTGTGGGCGGAGTTGCACGACAAGGGTGTTGATGTGCTCGGACTGGTCCTCGGCATGACAGACACCCCGGCGTTGCGAAAGTTGGAGTTCGAGCGCGGGCGCCTGGCGTCTGTCGACGAGGTCCCCGAGGGCGCGGTCACCGCCGCAAGCGTCGTCGACGAGGCGTTCGCCAACCTCGGTAACGGTCCGACGATCGCGACCGGCGATGACGTCCGGATGGCCTTTGAGCTCTTCAAGTCCATGTCACGCAACGAGGTGGTCCGACTGATCATGCAGATGTCCACTGACGTCATGGGTACCGACGACTGCCAGGGAAGCTAGCCACCGAGATGTTCACCCTTCGCTTCGACATGCGGGCACCGTCGATCGGTGCATCCCCGACGGAGTTGTACTCCGCAGCTTGCGACATGGCGGAATGGGCGGAGACTCGAGGGTGCGTCGCGGCGGTGGTGTGCGAACATCACTGTGCCGACGACGGTTATCTACCGTCGCCCTTGCTGCTGGGCTCGGCGATCGCCGCCCGGACCAAGCAGCTCATGCTGAACTTGGTAATCCTCCTTCCGTTCTACGACGTCGCACGGCTAGCGGAAGATATGGCGGTCTTGGACCACATCAGTGGTGGACGGGCCACCTATGTGTTCGGAATCGGCTACCGCGCGCGGGAGTACGAGCATTTCGGCCTGTCGTTGTCCGACCGTGGAAAGATCGCGGACCAGAAGCTCGGCATGCTGCGCCGCTTGTTGGACGGTGAGGAAGTCGAGTACGAGGGTCGCCGGATGAAGGTGACACCACGACCTCGCACACCAGATGGCCCGATGATGAGTTGGGGCGGTGCCAGCCTCGCTGCAGCGCGTCGCGCAGGCCGAAACGGTCTTGGCCTGCTGGCCAATGGTGGAGTTCCGGGAATGCAAGAAGCCTACGAAAGTGCTTGCCGGGAGAATGGTTTCGAACCGGGATTCATGCTGATACCCGAGAAGGACGCGGCTACCAATTGCTTTGTCGCCGACGATGTCGACGCCGCCTGGGACGAGATCGGCAAGTACCTTCTCCACGATGCGATGGCGTACTCGGAATGGAACCCCAACAACAACGTCTCGGCCAACATCACCACCGCCAAGACCGTCGAAGAGTTGCGGCACGAATCGACGTCTCACGTGATCCTGTCGCTAGACGAAGCGCGAAGGCGCCTCGCCGCGGGCGAGGTGTTCAACATCAATCCGCTTTGCGGGGGCATACCCCCGGCGATTGCGTGGCCGTACTTGAAGACATTCGCCGAGCTGGGCTAGTGGAGAGGAAGACATGAGCAGCGATCGCGTGGCCTTCATCGAACAGATCGCCTTCGAGAAGTGGGAGGGCTATGCGAAGCCCATCGACCGCGGCCGCCATGTGAATTTTGGTGAGAAGTTCGTCTTTGCAGCCGATTACGTGATGATGAGCCCCCATTTCAACGATGGTGCTCCCCAGACGGCGGCCGAGATGTTCTCCGACGAGGTGGCGGCGGCCATGGCAAAGTACGCGCCCGACGGAGACATGCTCACAGCGGAATGGCGAATGTGGTGGAAGCACATGCCGGACTATCGCCTCGTCAGTCCGTTCGAATGTGTGGCCGGAGAATGGGGCTTTTCGTCCTGCGACACCTACGCGGGGACGCTCGCCGACGGCACGGTGTTGAAACTGCGCGAGTGGGACTACATCTGGGTCAACGAGAAGGGCGAGGTCACACGTTGGGACTGGTTCGTCGACCCCGATATGTGGGAACAGTTGCTGGGACTCATCGGGCTCGATCCCAAGGGTTTGACCAGTCAGCAGTACACGGTCAACTTCTTGCGGGAGGGTGGCGCGGGCGCGCGGTGAACGACTGCTTCGGCAGGCGCCCGGAGTTCCGTCGCCCCGCTCGTACCCGCTAAACGCCGATCAATTGCTTGAGGTTTGCGCCCATCACCCGGGCCGTGGTCTCTGCGGGCAGACCCTCGAGTTCTTTGACGAAGTCCGCGGGCTCCGCGAGGCCTTCTGGATGCGGGTAGTCCGAACCGAACATCACGCGGTCGGCGCCGAGGATGTCGATGAGGTGCGACATGTCTTCCTCGTGGAACGGGTTCACCCAGACGTGCCTGCGGAAGACGTCGCTGGGATGCTCGCTGAAGTCGTAGGGCCGCTTGTGGTACACGCGGTCGAAGACATCTAACAAGCGGTGCGCCCAGGAGCCCCCGTTCTCGATCACCCCGATGCGTACCCCGGGGAAGCGCTCGAACACGCCGTGAGCGATGAAGGCAGCGAGGGTATCGAAGATATTCCGGCTCTCCTCGTAGATGAAACCCCGGAGCTTGCTCAGCGCGAATCCGTTGAACTCCGCCGGGTCCTCCCAGTCGTCGACGTAGCGTTCATAGCCGGAGTCCGAATTGTGCATCTGCACCGAGATGCCCGACGACTCGACCAGCCGCCAGAAGTCATCGAACTCGGGCAGAGCGGCCGAGCGCGACGTGCCGTCTTCGCGCGGGACCGGGGCCGGACGGATCAGCACCGTCCTGGCGCCGTTGTCCAGGCACCATTCGAGCTCTTTGACACCCAGCGCGGGATCGTTGAGCGAGATGGCCGGGACGGGGAAGATCCGGTTCTGGTAGTTGAACGTCCAGTCGTCGAGCAGCCAGCGGTTGAACGCGTGTGTGATCGCGTGGGTGAGTTCGGTGTCCGACTTCGTGCGCTCCTCGAGCATGCCCGCCGTGGTCGGGAACATCACCGCGCCATCGACGCCCTGGCGATCCATCAACGCCAGGCGCAGGTCGGGGCGTCGGAACTCGTCGGGACATCTGATGGGCGCGGCCAGCTCCCTCAGTGTCTTGCCTTCCGGATTGATGCCCCGGAAGTAATCGGCCCATGCCCCCGGCGTCGGGATCACCTCGTAGGTCGGATTGGGGATGGTTTCGGTGATCTGACCAAGGATCTGCAGCTTCTTGCGGCCCTTGACGTCAACGAATTTCAATGCCTCTGAGTACTTCTCGGGCAGATACCGCGTGTAGGCGTCGATGGTCTCGTACATGTGGTTGTCGGCATCCCACACCTCGAACTGTTTGACGCTCACCCGTCGGCTCCTATCGCACCATGCATCCATCAACGGTAACGATGTTATCGCAGAAAGAGAAGACAGATTCTCACCGGGCTGGTTCGGCGACGGAAACCGTTTACTTCAGGTGAAGGCCGGAGCCACGAACCGTCTGAGCATCTCCCGCTCCGTGCCGGGGTCTGAGGGAGGCCAGAACGCCAACGACACGACGATGCGCACAATCCATTGCGCCGCCAGCGGATCGTCACCGGTGATGCCGGTGAGGTCGGCGGCGAGCTGGCCGAGCATGGGAGACGAGTGGAGGTCGGTCAATCCCGGCGCCTTCGGTGCGTGGAGCGCGAGCTTGCGAATCGGGTCGGATCTGATCTGCTCGAGGGCGACGTCGATAGCGGCAGTGACGCGATCCGCACCGCTGAGTCCGTCGACCGCGTGCCGGACCGTCTCGATCACGCCTGCCGCGAGCCGCATGAGGACCGCGTCGCGGATCTCGGCCTTCCCTCCCGCGTACCGGTATACGGTCGCCCGCGAACAGTGCAGCCGCGTGGCGAGCTTGTCGATGTCGAGGGCATCGAGCCCGTCGGAGATGACCAGCTCGGTGGCGGCGGCATGGATTCGGTCCGCCGCCTCGGTGCGGCGGTCGCGGCCCATCACCCAGTCGTCGGGCACCGGCACCAGCCTCCTCATCCGTGAACCACCATGATCTCAGATCTGAGACAAACTACGGATCCGGTTTCGGCATTTTCGCAGCGTGCGGCAATACGGTGAGACATTCATGCACAAGATCGCCGATAGCGCATTTCGACTTGGTCTTCATCCGTTGACGCGATGCGAGGTCGTCGCTCAGCGTTGGGGCATGAATGTCGTGGATGGCGAGCTCGGGATCGCGCTGTTCGAGGATCGGTTCATCCAAGACCCTCAGTCGCTGTACGCGCGGATGCACCAGACCGGACCCGTCCACCGCATCGGAGACTCCGGATTCTTCGCCGTGAGTGGCTGGGATGCGGTGAACGAGGCGGTCGCGCGCTGCGACGACTTCTCGTCGAATCTGACGGCGACGATGACATTTCAAAACGGCTCGGTATCCGCATTCCCGATGGGTGAACTCGGCGGGCCAATGCAGGTACTGGCGACCGCTGACGATCCCGCACACGCCATTCACCGTAAGACGCTGTTACCTCAGCTGGCCGCCAAACGAATTCGCGACCTCGAGCCGTTCATCGCAGACACGTCCGCCGGCATCTTCGACTCCTGCGTTCGGGGCGGCGAGATCGACTGGATGGCGGCCATGGCGAACCGGCTGCCGATGATGGTCGTCTGCCGAATCATCGGTGTTCCCGACTCCGATGTCGACATGCTCACCCGGTTGGGCTACTCCGCCACCCAGTTCGTCGAGGGGTTGGTGACCGAGGAGCAATTGGCGGCAGCGGGTAAGGACGTCATGGAGCTCGGCGCGTACATCACCGAACAGTTCGGCCAGGCCTCGCCGGCCGAGCAGGACAATCTGCTGGGCGATCTGGCCGCGGCGTGTGCCGAGGGGGTCGTGGACCACACCGGGGCGTTGGCCATGTTGATCACGCTCTTCAGCGCCGGCGGGGAATCGACCGCGTCACTGATCGGGTCGGCCGCCTGGATCCTCGCCACCCAGAAGCACATTCAACACCAGCTGCGAGACCGGCCCGAACTGCTGGGGGCGTTCCTCGAGGAGGTCCTTCGCTTCGAGCCCCCGTTCCGCGGCCACTATCGCCATGTCGCGCGCGATACCGAGCTGGGCGGCGCGGAGCTCCCCGCCGGATCGCGGCTGTTGCTGCTGTGGGGTGCGGCTAATCGCGATCCGGCACACTTCGACGAACCCGACACCTTCCGGCTCGACCGGGTGGGCGCCAAGGGACACATCGCCTTCGGTAAGGGCGCCCACTTCTGCGTGGGGGCGTCGTTGGCGCGGCTGGAGGCCAGAATCGTTATCGGCCAACTGATCCAGCGCACCTCCACCATCGATGCCCGAGACATCGGCCGCTGGCTGCCGAGCCTGTTGGTGCGTCGACTCGAGCGACTCGACCTCGTGCTCGCTGGGGACAGTTGACGACAGCCGCGCTAAAGACTGGTGAAGTGCCCGCCGTCGATACCCAATGTCTGTCCGGTGACGTAGCGCGCCGCAGGGCCGACCAGGAAGGCGACGGCGGCACCGATGTCGCGCTCCGGGTCACCGATGCGCCCCAGCGGTATCCGTCGCGCTAGCCGCTCTTCCATGGCTGGCTCGGCCTCAATCGCCGCGGTCATGGCGGGTGAATAGGCCAGGGGCGAAACGATGTTGACCGTTATTCCGTAGTGCGCCCACTCCCGCGCCAGGCTCTTGGCGAAGCCGCGCAGTGCTCCCTTCATCGTGGCGTAGACCGGCAGCGTCGCACTGCCTTCCATGCCCGCCGGCGAGGTCATCACGATGAATGTCCCGCCGCCCTCCCGCAGCGCGGGGAAGGCCGAGACCGCGCAGTGGTGGGCACCGCCCAGCGACACCGAGGAGTGGTGGGTCCACAGCGCGCGGTCGACGTCGGTCAATTGGTGCGGTTGGCTGGACAGATTGCTCGTGGCGTTGTGCACCATCGCGTCGAGTCGTCCGGTCGTCGTCACGGCGCGGTCGACGGCCTCGGCAACCGAGTCGGCGTCGGTCACGTCGCAATGCGCCCATGATGCGTGGTGCCCTCGTGCGGCGATCTCGTCGACGACCGCCTGTCCGGTCTCGGACCTGGACGCGACGACGACGTGGGCTCCCTCGGAGGCCAGTGCCATCGCGATGCCGCGACCCACCCCGCCGCCGGCACCGGTGACCAAGGCGGTCAACCCATCGAGGTTCACGGCAGCATCACCGATCCGCCGTCGGCGACGATCGTCTCTCCTGCGAGATGGAGATCGGGCCGCAACAGGAACTTCACCGACTCGGCGATGGTATGTATCAGGGTCGAATCGTCGGTGACGGCTGCGGCGGTCAGATGCCCGGCCGCGGTCGCCTCGCCGGAGAACAGCGACAGCGGCACGGCCACGAGATTGGCGCCGATGCCCTGCGAAGCCCACTGCCGGGCAGCCGATTTCACCATCGCGCGGATACCCTCCACCGCGGTCGTATACGCGACGAGCCCCGGCGCACCCGCCATCCCGATCGTCGGAACGACGACGACGATCCGCCCGCCGGCCGACAAGCCGGCCCGTGCCTGTTGCAGGGCGGTGAGCGTACGCCACATCGCTTCGTCGACGAGACGATTCCAATCGTCGCCGCTCAGAGCTACTGCGTCGACCGGCCGCGGACAGGGATCCGCGACGATGACCGCATTCTTGGTATCCGCCGGTAGTTCGCCTCCGGGCGCCACGGTGACCGCGTCGAGTTCCGTTGCGAGCGAGTGTGAGAGCTGACCCGGCAAGCCCACCACCGCTGTGGAGGAGGCCACGTCACCGGCTCGACTGGGACGCGACGCGTTCTTCGTGAATCCTGACCAGTTCGCGGAACCCGATGCTTTCGTACCTCGGCTTGGGCTGGACGCCCCACTCGTCGCGCGCGGTCTGTTGGCCGGCCGCTTCGGGTGCGCCCCCGAACGGTGGGCCGCCGATCGGATAGGGCTGTTGGCACTCCAGACTGTCATCGGAGAAGCGCACCTTCAAAAGCTCGCTGCAGATCTCGTTCAGCGACAACGTCGGCCACCCGTACCAGACCGCCATCACCGGAACAGTCAGCGACCCCTCGATGACCAGGCCGAACAGGCATACCAGCAAGCCGCGCTTGAGCCACTTGTGCATTCGCGCCCAGGTGGGGGTGGTGCCCAGCGGTAGCGACTCGGCCGAATCCTTCGGCTCCACAGCGGAGTTGGTCACGACGGTCCTTTCTCGGCTGCTAGTCGGAGAAGATTTCGCGGTTGACGGTGTGCAGGTACGGGATGGCCAGGAACGGCGTGATGTAGAAGATGTTGAACGCCCACCATCCGAAGACCGGAAGTCCGACCGCTGTGTACCGGACGTCTGCGTACATCGTCATGTTCAGGATGTAGCCGGTCCACACGATGATCCCGAACCAGCATGTCACGATGGTCCACTGGTGGCCCCACCGTTTCATCTGCAACAGCGCGATCGCGGCCGCGATCCGCATGGGGAAGGCGATCAGCACACACACCATCACCCAGGCCTTCTCGCCCGGTGCACCCGCGCCGCCGATCCAGAGTTCGTTGTAATGCCAGAAGTAGCCCGCGTCGATGAGGTTGCCCCACGCGGTGAAGACCGTGCGCGTGATCAGGGCGTGGTTGGCGAACAGGTCCAGAGCCCAGCCGATACTGTTGAGCGCGGCGTCGAGGATGATGACGTAGCCGATGAGCGTCACCATCATCGGCCGGACCGACAAGCCGTCGCGCTGGGCCTTGCGCAACAGATAGATGCCACGGCAGAACACGGGTAGACCGATGATGCCGAGGACCAGGGTGCCCATGAGCGCGGTGCCGGCGATGCACCATCGATCGGCGCGTCGTTGGGCCGCCCGCGTCTGTTCCTCGTGCTCATCCATGGTGAGCGACTGATTTCCGCTTATCGATGTCATCGGGTCACCAGTCCCGGGTGAAGAACATCTGAACCTGAATCGCGAACATCGCGATCAGTACGCCGTAGATGAAGATCTGGAACGCGATCAAACCGCGCTTACGCCGTCGATCCTGATCATCCATGATTCTCCTCACAGTGCTCGATCAAGAACACGATCGATCAGAACGTGCCGATGTTGCCCAACATCCAGTAGAAGAACGCGACGAGTCCGCACATGACGACCCAGGTCACGGTCAGTCGGACCAGTTCCTGCCACATCGATGGCTCCTTCGTCCGCCGCCAAAGCACAATGCCGACAGAGAGTAGCACCGTTCTCAGAAACGAGAAGAACTATTTCCGGCCGAGACGAAGGAGGCGCCGGTCGGCGGTTCCGGCCTCGGATTACGCGTCGGTGAGGGTGAGAAGTTCGCGCTTGACGACCTTGCCGACGTCGTTGCGCGGCAGTCGTTCGACGAAGACCACCCGCACAGGAACACGGTAGGGGGTCAGGCGCTCGCGACACCACGTGATCAGTTCATCCTCGCTCACCCGGTCATCGGCGCGCACGACGAATGCCCACGGAACCTCGCCGAGTCGTTCGTCGGGAACGCCGACCACAGCCGCCTCGCGCACGCGGTCGGCGGCCAGAAGCACCTCTTCGACGGTGCCGGGGAACACCTTGAGCCCGCCGCGGTTGATCATGTCCGAGACGCGCCCGTCGAGCCACAGGAATCCGTCGTCGTCGAACCAACCGAGGTCGCCGGTGTGAAACCACCCGTCATCGGTGAGCCTGTCGAGGAACGCGGGGTCGATCTTGCGGGCGGCTGTCGTCGGTGTGCGGACCATGACCTCGTCGTTCTCGATCGTGACATCGATGCCAGGAAGCGGGCGTCCGACGGAACCGAGTTTCGTCTCCCCCCATTCGCGGGCGTCGGCGGCCGACCATCCGACGACCTCGCCACCGAGTTCCGTTTGGCCGTAGGAGTTCAGGACGAGCACACCGAACTTGTCGCGGAAGCGGGCCGCGTGGACGGGAGACAGGGGAGCGGTGATCGAGCGGACGATCTTCAGGGGGGACAGGTCGGTGACCGAATCGTCGTGGAGCACCATCGTCAACGCGGCCGGTGGCAAGACCGTGGATCGCAATTGGTGGCGCTTCACCAGCGCTGCGAAGTCCGCGGCCGAGAACCTGTCCATCAACACGACACCGGAGCCCGCGCGAAAAGCGAAGAGCACCTGATAGATACCCGCCCACAAAGACAGTGAGAGCGGTACCAGATTGGGCATCGGCGCCGTGTTCCGGGCGCCACGCTTCGACCCCCGAAGCTTCTCCAGCAGCCGGTCGATCAGGTCCAGCACCGTGGAGTGGCGCAGCGGCACCGGCTTCGGCGGACCTGTCGTGCCCGAGGTGAACTGCAACAGCGCCACATCGTCGTCGTACCGCCGAGCCTCGTCGGCCGACTTGGAGTGCGGCGTTACCGACCACGCCAAGCTCGACCCGGTGACGACCGGTAGCGCGAACCCCCCGAAGCGATGGGCCAGTTCGGGTGTCGTGATCACCGCGACCGGTTCGAGGGTTTGGAGCGCAGCGGCCACCTCGGCGTCGGCAGCCCTGGGATTGAGCGGTGTGTAGACACCACCGGAACGCCAGACACCGAACAGCGCCGCGACCGTGGTGGCGTCGTTGGGTAGCATCGCCGCGACCACCTGACCGGGCATCAGCCCGCCTTCGGTGAGAACCGTCGCCAGGCGGTCCGCACTCGCGATCAGGTTTGCCCGAGACACGTCGACCGCCAGGGTGTGCACCGCGATGTCCGGCAGATCGTCCAGCAGGTCGGAGAGGCTCACGAGTCCAGCTCCAGGGGGAGCCAGCGTGGTGTTCGCTTGTCGGCGAACGCTTTCGGACCCTCATCCTGATCCGGATGGCCCCACATCGACGTCAGATGCTTGGCCCCCTCACGGCAAGCGTCGGTCAGCCCGTGCTCGAGCGCTCCCCAGAGTGCGCGTTTGGTGGCCCGCATCGCGGCCGGTGAGTTTCTGGCGACTTTCTCGGCGAGCTCTTGGGCGACATCGCGAAGCGTGTCGGGCGGGTCGACGATCTGGCTGATCATGCCGAGCTCATATGCGCGCTGCGCGGTGAGGCGTTCGTGGCTGCCGACCAGCGCCATCCGTAACACCGCCTCGGCGGGCATCTTGCGCATCAGCGCGATCGTCTCCAGAGCGCTGACCTGGCCGATGGAGACGTGCGGGTCGACGAAGGTGGCATCCGACGCCGCGATGACGATGTCGGCGTCGGCCACCCAGTGCAGTCCGCCCCCGGCGCACACGCCGTTGACCGCGGTGATCACGGGCTTGCCCACATTGCAGTGCCAGCCGGTCAGATTCAGGTCCAGCGTCTGCATGGTCTCCTGGTACTGCTTGATCCCCTCGCCGTCGAGATCGTCGACGTCGGCGCCGACCTGAAACGCCCTGCCGTTGCCGGTGTGCACGATCACCCGCACCTCGGGGTCGGCGTCCAACTCGGCCCATGCGGCGGGGAATTCCTTGCGCATCAGCGCGTCGTAGGCGTTGAGTCGATCGGGCCGGTTGTTGATGATCCAGCCGACGGGGCCGCGCCGTTCGACGATCAACCTCTGATAGCTCACGAAGCCTCCACCGGTTCGAGCGGTTGCCAGGCGGCCGGGCGCTTTTCCCGCCACGCGCGTACGCCCTCGGCATGGTCGGGATGGTTCCGCAACCGCCAGATCTCCTCTGCGGCAGCAGCCTTGGCCTCCGACAGCCCGACTTCCAGGGAATGCCACAACGCCTTCTTGGTGGCCCGCATGGCGGTGGGCGAGTTGGTCGCGACCGCGGCCGCCAACTGGGCGGCCGCCGCCCGTAGCTCGCCGGCCGCCACGACCTGCGAGACGAGACCCAACTCGTATGCGCGCTGGGCCGATATCCGCTCACCCTTGCCGCTCAACGTCATCCGCGTGATGGCTTCCATGGGAGACTTCCGCAGGAGGGTGATGGCCTCGTAGGCGACCGCCTGACCCACCGAGACATGCGGGTCGACGAATGTCGCCTCCTGCGCAGCGATCACGATGTCCGCGTCGGCGACCAGATGCAGACCACCGCCCGCGCACACCCCGTTCACCGCGGCGATCACCGGCTTCCACACACCGCAGTGCCATGAGGAGATCTTCAGCTCGGCGTCGCGCGTGCGGCGTGAATGGCGTCGCATGGCCTGCTTGTCGCGCGCGACCTGGACCACATCCATCCCGGTACAGAACGCCTTGCCGTTCGCGACGTTGACGATCACGTGCACGTCGGGGTCGGCATCCAGCTGTGCCCAGGCGGTCTCGAGTTCGTCCAGCATCAACGCGTCGAACGCATTGCCGGCCTCGGGCCGATTCAACACGAGCCACCCGACGCCATCCGACTTCTCGACGATCAACCGCTCAAATTCGGTCAAGAGCGCGGAATCTCCTTCCAGGGTTTCCCTTTCCACGGATCCGGCTCCTTGGGTAACCCGAGTACGCGCTCGCCGAGGATGTTCTTGTTGATGTCGGTCGTGCCACCCTCGGTGCCGTTGGCTAGGCTGCGCATCATGCCCTGCACCTCGCGGGGCATCGCATCCGGGTCGTCGGTGGCAGGCCACGCCACTGCGGCGGTGCCCAGCAGGTCGACCATGAGATCCTGGATCTGCTGGTTGAGTGTGGCCTGGTGGACCTTGCCGATCGAAGAGGCAGCACCGGGGGATTGACCGGCCGAGAGTGCAGCGCGCACACGGGCGTTCGTCCATCCGCGGATCTGTTCTTGAGCCCAGAGCCGCATGATCCTGTTGCGTATCAAGGGGTCGTCCCATCGGCCGGTTTCCCTGGCCAGTGAGATCAGCCGTTCCGCACCGGACCCGCCGAGCCTCCCCATGCCGCCCGATCCGGAGCCCGAAACCATCTGACGCTCACTCGACAGGGTCGACGCGCTGACCCGCCATCCGTCGTTGACCTCTCCGACCCGATGGGCGTCCGGCACCCGCGCGCGGTCGAGGAAGACCTCGTTGAATTCCGCCTCACCCGTGATCTGAGGCAGGGGCCGTACCTCGACGCCGGGTTGGTGCATGTCGAGCAGGAAGTACGTGATGCCCCTGTGTTTCGGTTGATCGGGATCGGTGCGGGCGAGCAGAATCGCGAAGTCCGCCTCATCCGCCCAGGTCGTCCACACTTTCTGTCCGGAGATCACCCATTGGTCGCCGTCGCGCACCGCCCGGGTCGCCAACGACGCGAGGTCTGAGCCCGCGCCGGGCTCGCTGAAGAGCTGACACCACTTCTCCTCGTTTCGGACGATGGGCGGTAGAAAGCGTCGCCGTTGCTCTTCGGTTCCGTGGCTGAACAGCGCAGCGGCGGCGTTGTTGAGGCCCAACGGATTGAGCCGGGTCAGCCGCAGCGGCGCGAGCACGCTCTCGATCGCGCGAGCCACGTCGTTACCGATACCGAGGCCGCCGTGTTCGGGGCGCCAGGTCGGCGCCACCAGGCCGCTTCGGGCAAAGGTCGGGTACCACCGCCGGTAATCGGCGGGGCTCCGCGCGGCTCTCAGGGCGGCCGGGCCCTCGGCTGCCGCGGCGCGCCATTGGGCCGGCACCTCCGCCGCGACCCACTGCCGCACCACCTCGACGGCGTCATCGGCGGGGGTCTCTGCGCTGATCGGTAATGCTGTCATGTTCGCCTCAACGACCCTTGAACTCCGGGGGCCGCTTGTCCCGGAATGCGGCCAGGCCTTCTTTGAAGTCATCGCTGCGACTGGATAATTCGAGGGCCATCGCCTCGTTCTGGAGATGACGATCGAGATCCAGGCCGTTGCCGCTGTGCAGCAGCCACTTGGTGAGGCCGAGCGCGACCGTGGGTGCGGCGGCGAGCCGATTGACGAGATCCGTTGCCGCACCCTCGAGTTCAGTGTCAGGGCAGGCGCGGTGGATGATGCCCCACTGCGCGGCCGTGGTCCCGGAGAGTTCCTCGCCGAGCATCAACAGCTGGCGGGTGCGAACCATCCCGACGAGTCGAGGCAGCAACCAGGCCGCACCGCTGTCGGGCGTGAAGCCGCGCGCCATGAAGGGTTCCCAGAACACCGCGCCCGAGGCCGCCAGGCAGAAGTCGGACGCCAACGCGAGGTGGAAACCTAGGCCGGCCGCCCAGCCGCGAACCACAGCGACGACGGGCACCTGGGTCTCGAGCAGCAAGGGGATGAGCCTGTTGGCCTTGTTGGGCAGCCGTCGCTGCGTGCTCCCCACGCGCGGTTTGCGTTCCGACTTGGCGTTGTTGGCCACCAGATCGGCGCCGGCGCAAAAGTCCGGACCTTCGGCGTCGATACGGATGACGCGAACCGATTCGTCGGTGCCGCAACGGGACAGGTGCCCGATCATCGCGTCGAGCATGGTGTCGTTGACCGCGTTGCGGCGGTCCGCCCGGTCCAGGGTCAGCCGCAGAACCGGGCCCTGTTGTTCGGCCCGGAGTCCGGGAACGGTCGGATACGTCACGGCCGGCTCACTGTTCGGTGAATCGGTTTGAGACGGCCACCAGCAGATCGGCGAGGTCGGTCGCCCCGCCGGGCGGTTCCGGCAGGCGGACGGGGCCCCGCTGCCTGCTGGGCAGCAGGATGGTGGCGTGTCCCGGCGTGGTCACTTGGCCGCGGTGATTGGTCGCCGCAAGGTCCAGGTCCACCGCCGGACGGTCCCCGTCGGCCAGGTACTTGCGGGTGACGGTACCGGTGATGGTGTGCAGATCGCCGACGTAGTTGAACAACCGGAACTCACAATCCAGTTTCCACAGCCAGGCATCGTCGCCCATCCAGTCCGTGCACAGATGGATGAGCCACGTCTCGCGCATGCGACCGTAGTCGAATGTCGTCGGGTTGCCCGCGTTGCGCGCGGCGCTCGGGTCCCAGTGCACCCGCTGTTGGACGTCGGGGACTCCGTGCTCGTTGGGTGTGTAGAACCGCGGAATCCGTTGCTTGTTCTGCCAGGCCAGCCTCAGGGGCCGGACGCCGTACATGCCCATGCCCATCCCGACGTGCCAGCACACCATGTCGGTGACGGTGAGCGGACCCTTGGTGAGCGGGCCGATCTCGTCTCCTTCGGCGACGTCCTCCCACCAACGCGGTTCGGCGCCTCGGGGCGTCTCGCGGGCGTACCGCGAGTCGATCTCGGCGATCTCGTCGGCGCTCCATGTCTTGACGTCCACGTCTTCGTACTTCTTGCGTCCCCTGGCCTTGCTGCGTTCGGTGCGGATCATGTTCCGGTACTGGCCGCCGAGGATGACGCCGACGTCGTCGGCGAACACCTGTGCCGACCATTCGTGCACAGCCCGGGCGGCGAACTCACTGCTTTTGTCCAGCGCGGCGACAAGGGCGTTGCGCCGGAAGACTCGCCGGTTCGCGCGCAGCGGCGCCCACCACTCGCGCGAGGACCCGCCGTAGAAGGCGTGAACACCGCGAAGCGGGTCACCGGTGGTCGGTTCCCGGTCCTCCTGGGAGAGTTCGGTGACCTCGTCCTCGCCGATCAACGTGTCGCCGCCGATCAGCGCGGGCGGTGCGATCGGTTCACCCCAGACCGACTTCGTCGCGTACTCGGGATCGGACCACAGCGGGTTCGCGTCGCCGTAGCTTTCCGCCACGATCCGGAACGTGTCCTCGTTGGGCCGGCGGTAGTGCGGAGGTTGAGTGTGTGGCACGGCGACGCCGATGCGGGCGCGCAATCTGGCCAAACCCTCATCCGTGATTTGGCCCGTTGCCGAGGACTGGGTCACGCATGCCTCCTCAGTTCGGGCCTCCTCAGTTCGGCACAAATTGTCCCGGGGACGTCGGCGGAAATTAAGATACCCGAAAAACGGAAACGTCGTTAACGCAGGGGTGAGCGAGTTGACTGAAGAGCGGTCGGGTATCGAGAGCGCGGTCGGATCCGATGGTGTCTGTCGGATCACCATCGACCGCGCCGATGCCGCAAACTCGTTGTCGCCGTTGGCACGTGAAGCCCTCACGGACGCGTTCGAAAAGGCCGATGACGATCCTTCGGTGCGAAGCGTGTTGTTGCGGGCGACGGGGGACCGGCACTTCTGCTCAGGTGCGGGTTTGGGCCCGCAATCGGCACAGCCCACCGCTGAGAAGAAGCCCGGAGACGTCGCTTTAATGCTGCAGAAGGGTTATCAGCGACTGATCTCCGCGGTGCTCGATTGTGACAAGCCGGTGGTCGCCGCGATCAAGGGTGTGGCTGCGGGTGCCGGCGCGAGCCTAATGCTCGCCTGCGATCTGGTCGTCATGTCCACCGAGGCACGCCTGGTGGAGGCATTCGTGCACCGCGGCATCCTGCCGGACTCGGGCGCGATACATCTGCTGACCAGGATCGTGGGGCTGCGCAAGGCCACCGAACTCCTGATGCTCGGAGAACCCGTCGACGCCGCGACCTGCGAGCGACTCACGTTGGTGAACCGAGTGGTGGCGCCGGGGGAGACCGACGCGGTCGCCGAGGAACTGGCCCGCCGCCTGGCCGCGGGCCCGACCGTCATGCTGGCACTGACCAAGCGCCTGTTGTCCGTGTCGTCGGAATCGGGACGCGACCGGGCTTTTGAGCAGGAGGCCTGGGCGCAGGAGGTGGTGTCGTGGACCGCCGACCTGCAGGAGGGGCTGCGGTCGTTCGCAGAGCGCCGCCCGCCGAACTTTCAGGGCCGCTGACGATCACCCGTTCGCCGGACCGCCACGAATGGTGAAGGTGGTGCTGTCGTCGATCTCGTCGATCGCCTCTGCCACCAATTCGGCTGTGAGTGAACGGTTCTCGATTCCCTTGGTGACACCGATGAACACCC
Organism: Mycobacterium sp. 852002-51961_SCH5331710; assembly: GCF_001665535.1. Taxonomy (GTDB): domain Bacteria; phylum Actinomycetota; class Actinomycetes; order Mycobacteriales; family Mycobacteriaceae; genus Mycobacterium. The sequence goes on along the minus strand of NZ_LZSQ01000037.1, from coordinate 2,576 downwards.
GCGACACCTTGCCCGCGCCCACCGAATAGATGTGCGCGGTGCGATCGCAATCCCGGTGGGACAGATAGACCACCACGGGTGTCACCAACTCCGGGTCCATCGCCTTGCCCGCCTCACCCATGATGTCCTCGGTCATCCGGGTTCGAGCGATCGGCGCGACGGCGTTGATGGCGATGCCGTTTCGCGCACCCTCGATCGCCAGCACATGCATCATCCCGACCAGCCCCATCTTTGCCGCACCGTAATTGGCCTGTCCGAAGTTCCCGAACAGACCGGTGCCAGAGGTGGTTTGAACGATCCGCCCGTAATTCTGCTCGCGCATGATGGGCCACGCGGCCCGGGTCACGTTGAAAGCGCCGGCCAGGTGGACCGAGATCACCGCGTCCACCTGCTCGGCGGTCATGTTCTTGAACGCTGCATCGCGGAGGATGCCCGCATTGTTGACGAGGATGTCGAGTCGACCGTAGGCGTCCGTCGCCGCCGCGACGATCGCCGCGCCACCGTCCTCCGTCGCGACGGAGTCGCCGTTGGCGATCGCGGTGCCGCCCGCGGCGGTGATCTCGTCGACGACCGCTTGCGCCGCCGAGATCGAGGCGCCTTGCCCGTCGACGGCGGTGCCGAGATCGTTGACCACGACGCGGGCGCCGCGGCGGGCGAGTTCGAGTGCGTGACAGCGGCCGAGCCCTCCGCCCGCGCCGGTGACAACGGCAACCTGATCATCGAAGGTCAATGTCGATGAGCGCTCGCGCGAAGAGTATTGATCTGACGCCATGCTTGAGAGGTTACATTTACGTTGACGAGAATCTGTATTTGCATCGGAGGACACCATGAGCGCGGCCATCGAGCTGCTGCGACACGCGCGGGAACGAGCGGGCGGTCTCAGGGCCCGCTACCGTGCCGCCGGCTTCTGGTCGGACCGGCCGCTCGACGTCGTGCGGTCGGCTGCTCAGCGGTATCCGGCACGGCCGGCGCTGATCGATCGCGGTGCCGAATTAACCTACGCAGCACTGGATGAGCAGGTCGATCGGGCGGCCCGCGCGCTTCGCGACGCCGGCGTCGGCGCGACGACGCCCATCGTTGTCGTGGTCGGCAACGACATCGGTTCGGTCGTCGCCGTGCACGCCGCCATCCGTGTCGACGCGGTGGTACTGCTCGCGCCGCGCAGCGCGGGCGCGACACAGGTCGCCGACATCGTCGCCCGTACCGGGGCCCGGTTCGGCCTGGCCCCGAACTGGCCTCCCGCGGGTGACGCACCCTTGCGGGACGCGTGCACCTGGATCGACATCTTCCGCACGTCGGAGACATCGGTGAGCGACGGGCCCCAGCGGCCCGCCGACGAGCCGTCCTTCGTTCTCTACACCTCCGGCACGACGTCTCGGCCCAAGGGCGTCATCCATTCGCTGAGCACCCTTACCAAGGCATCGGCCAACTACATCGCCGCCGCCGGACTCGGCCGGGACGACCGCATCTTCCTCATCAGCCCGCTCGCCTCGGTCACCGGCGTGCTGCAGGCTCTGTTCATCGGGCCCATGCTCGCCGTGCCGGTGGTGCTCGAGGATCGGTGGGATCCCGCCGCGACGTGTGACCTTCTGTTGTCCTCGGGCGCAACGTGGTACGGCGGTCCGGACCGGCTGCTCGACCGGCTGCTCGACGAAGCGGTCGCCAGGGGGAGCGTCGTGCCGCTGCGGGCGGTGTATCTCGGTGGCACGATGCTCGACAGACGCATCGTCGAACGGGTTGAAGACGATTTCGGCATTGTCGTGATGCGGGCGTACGGATCGTCGGAGGTGCCGGTCAGCACGTCGGGGCTGCGCGCCGAGAGCAGGGCGGTACGTCATGCGGATGACGGTGTCGCGCTGAAGGACGTCGACGTGCGGGTGGGGTCGGCGGGGGACCCGGGCGAGTGTTGTATCAAGGGCCCGCACGCCTTCCTCGGTTACACGGACACCGAGGACGATCTGAACGCGTTCGACGGGGAGTGGTTCCGGACCGGTGACGTGGCCGAGGTCAGCGAACACCGCGTGCGGATCGTGGGCCGGATCAAGGACATCGTCATCCGCAACGGAATGAAGATCCCCGCGGCGGAAGTCGAGGAGGCGGTGGCGCGGATCCCGGGTGTGCGAGAGTGCGCGGCCTACTCGGTTCCGGACGCCACCACCGGTGAACGGCTGGCGGTTGCCTTGATGCTCGACGACGGCGTCGAGATATCGCTCGCCGACGTGGCGGATGCCCTCGTCGGGGACGGAATGCCGAAATACAAGCTGCCCGAGGAGTTGGTGTTCTGGGATGAGCCCCTGCCGCTCAACGCCAACGGCAAGGTGCAACGCAATACCCTGGAGGCGCGTTCGGAGGGTCGGCCGCGGGTACTCGCCGACCGCCTCACCGTCGCCGGTTGAGTCGACCGCCGTTCGTCAATCGCCGGTATCGCCACTGACGTTGGCGGTGGCCTTCTTCATCTGAGCCTGCCAGTCCGACGCATCGCCGGTCTTCTCCTTCTTCGACAGGGCTTGGATGGAGACGTCGTGGCCTTCGGCGGCTTTGCGGAGTGCGCCGACGGTGGCTTGTTCGCGGGTGAT
>NZ_LZSQ01000036.1 GCF_001665535.1 Mycobacterium sp. 852002-51961_SCH5331710 | reverse complement strand
TGTGTATAAGAGACAGGCCCGCGCCCGCTCCGCAACGCCCGTCGGCCGAACCCACCCGCGCCATGCCGGTGGGAACCCCGCCGGAAGGCCGGGCCCAGCGGCCGCGCGTCGCGCCTCCGACGCCCGGCAACGAGCCGACGACAGCGATCCCGACACCGCGGTCACAACCGCAGGACCCGGACCCTGACAAAACGACCGCCATCCCCACCCCGGGGCGGCAAGCCGGTAAGCAGGGCGACGACGCCGAGGCCGCGACCGAGAAGCTCAACACACCCGAGGACGCCGAGCGGCAGTCCCGCGGCGGTGTCAGCGCTCAGGATCTGCTGCGGCGCGAAGGCCGACTGTAGGACGAGCCGGACGGCGAAAGTTCACTCCACGTCGTCTGTTTCGGCCTTGACCAACGGTCCGTCATCGGACTCGAGTGCTTCCTGCTCGGCCTCCGGATCGCGCGCCGTCAGCACCCGCACCGCGCTGTTGAGGAACGCCAGCACCGGCACCGCCAACAGCGCGCCCACGATGCCCGCGAGCACACCGCCGCCCGCGATCACCAACACGATCGCGAGCGGATGGATAGATACCGCGCGACCCATCACCAACGGCTGCAGCACGTGGCCTTCGAGCTGCTGCACCGCGATGACCAGACCGAGGGTGATCAACGCGTAGATGAAACCCTTGGCGATCAACGCGACGACCACCGCGAGTGCACCCGCCACGACGGCACCGACCAGCGGGATGAACGCGCCGAGGAACACCAGCGAGGCCAGCGGCAGCGCGAGCGGCACACCCATGATCGCCAAGCCGGTCCCGATGCCGACGGCGTCAACGAGTGCCACCAGGAAGGTGGCGCGCACATATCCGATCAATGAGTGAAAGCCCGCCCGGCCCGCGTCGCGCACCCGGTCACGCACGTGAGCGGGGAAGATCTGGGTGACGAACGCATAGATGTTGCGGCCGCCCTGCAGCAGGAAGATCAGCGTGAACAACACCAGCACAGCGCCGGTCACGATCTCGGTCACCGTTCCGGCGGTCGACAGCGCGCCGGTCGTCACCTTCTCCTGATTTTTCTGCAGGGCATCGATCGCGGCGTTGCCCGCGTTGTCGATCTGCTCCCGGCTCAGGTGTAGCGGGCCGTCGATCAACCAGTTACGAATTCCGTCGATGCTGCGGCTGACCTGTTGAGTCAGCTCCGGGGCGCCCTCGATGAACTGCGTGACGACGAACGACAGGATCCCCCCGACCACGGCGAAACCGCTGAGCAGCATCAGCGCCACCGCCCCGGCCCGGGGCGCCCCGCGGCGGTCCAGGAAGTCGACCGCGGGCATCAGCAGCGCCGCCAGCATCGTCGCCAGCGCGACCGGAACGACGATGATCTCCAGCTGCTTCACCGTCCAGAGCAGGGCGACGACGGCGGCGAGGATGACCAGCAGGCGCCACGACCAGGCAGCGCCCTTGCGAACGAGAGGTGAGACGGACGCGTCGTCGAGAGAAGGGCCCCCAGGCATCCCGATAGCGTAACGGCCCCGCACTTGGTGCGACGGATCTCTGGAAACCGCGTCACCAGGCATTACCCTTAGCCCGTGGCACACGATGCGCCTGCGAGTGCGGCCCACAGCCAGGGGCGCTCCACCCGCAGCAGGTACTGGTGGCTGCGGTGGGCCGTCCTCGCCGTCGTGGCCATCGTGCTGAGCGTCGAACTCGGACTCGTGTGGGATCAGCTCGCCAAGGCCTGGCACAGCCTCTATACCGCCGATTGGTGGTGGGTGCTGGCGGCCGTGGGCACGGCAATGGCCTCCATGCACTTCTTCGGCGACATCCAGCGCAAGCTGTTGAGGTCGGCGGAAGTGCCGGTGCGGCAATGGCGTTCGCAGGCCGCGTTCTATGCGGGCAACTCGCTGAGCACGACGCTTCCCGGTGGACCGGTGCTTTCGGCGACGTTCATCTACCGACAGCAGCGCCTCTGGGGTGCGACGCCGGTCATCGCCTCCTGGCAGCTGGTGATGTCCGGCGCGCTTCAGGTGATCAGCCTGGCGCTGCTGGGGCTCGGCAGCGCGTTCTTCCTGGGGGCCAAGCACAACCCCTTCTCGTTGATCTTCACGCTGGCAGGCTTCGTCATGCTGATCGTGCTGGCGCAGGCGGTGGCCTCTCGGCCGGATCTGCTCGACGGCATCGGTGTGCGGGTGCTGTCGTGGGTCAACTACGTGCGCGCGAAACCCGCCCACAACGGGCTGACCAAATGGCGCGAGACGCTGGCGCAACTCGAGTCGGTGAAGCTGAGCAGGCGCCAGCTGTCCATCGCATTCACCTGGTCGATGTTCACCTTGGTTACCGGCGTGGGGACGCTGCTGTTCGCGTGCTTCGCGGCGGGCGGCAAACCGTCGCTGCTCGGGGTGATCGTTGCCTACGTCGCCGCCCGCGCTGTCGGCTCGATCCCGCTGATGCCCGGCGGGTTGCTCGTCGTGGAGGCGGTGCTGGTGCCCGGCCTGGTGTCGAGCGGGATGACGTTGGCCTCGGCGATCTCCGCGATGCTGATCTACCGGCTCGTCAGCTGGATCTTCATCGCGGCGATCGGATGGGTGGTGTTCTTCTTCATGTTCCGCACCGAGACCGACGTCGACCCCGACGCATGCGCCGGCCAGCGGTAGCCGTCCTCGGTGCCGCGGCACTGATCGCCGCCTGTTCGCCTGCCATGCAGCCGGCCGAACTGACATCGCCGACCGAGTCGTCGCCTAAGACGTCGACGACGGCCTCACCCCCGCCTCAAGGACCACGGCGCGGCCCCGCCCCGTCAGTGGCGACCCCGATCGTCGGCGACGCGATCAGCCAACCCGTGCCGGTGCGCGCCACGGACGGCAAGAAGCATCTGGTGTACGAGATCACCCTGACCAACACGCTGCCGAACCAGCTGAGCCTGAAGTCGATCACCGTGCTCGACCGCGATGTCGTCCTGCTCGACCTCGGAGACGACCAATTGGCGCAGTGGACCCGGATACTCGGAACCCCGAGCCCGACAACCACAATCGGGCCCGCGCAGACGGCGGTCGTGTTGTTCGACGTCGCACTGGACGACGACGCGCCGATGCCGACCCGGCTCACCCACGCCGTCGCGTTGAGCAACCCCGACCCGATGGAACCGCTCTTCCCCGCCGACCAGACCGTCGACATCGCGCCGGTCGACGTGCAACCCCGCGAACCGGTCGTCCTTCGGCCCCCGCTGGCCGGACCGGGCTGGGTCGACGGCGGCGGGTGCTGCGGTACCAGCGACCACCGCACCGCGCTCAACCCCCTCAACGGCCGACTGTGGGCCGCGGAACGGTTCGCGATCGACTACGTCCAACTCGCTCCCGACGGACGACTGGTCACCGGCAACGCGTCCGAACTGGAGAACTTCGCCTACTTCGGCGCCGACATCCACGCCGCCGGCGACGGTCCGGTGGTCGCGGTGCTCGATGGCCTTCCCGAACAGGTGCCCGGCCGCAACCCGACCGGCCTACCGCTGAACCAGTACGCAGGCAACCACGTCGTGCAGGATCTCGGCGACGGGAACTACGCGCTCTACGCCCATCTCAAGACCGGCACCGTCGCGGTCAAGCCCGGCGACCGGCTGACCGCCGGCCAGGTTATCGGAAAGGTCGGCAACACCGGCAACACCACCGCTCCGCACCTGCACTTCCAGGTGATGAGCTCACCGGATCCGCTGGGCTCCAACGGATTGCCGTTCGTGTTCGACGCGTTTCGGCTCGATGCGCGGATGGTCGACGATGACGACGTCATCGCCCCCCTCTTCGAGGGAGAAACCGCGAGACTTCAGCCCGCTTTCGCCGCTCGTGACGAAAAGAACGCCATGCCACTGCAATTGGATGTGATGACATATGCCGATCGATAGCCGCGAACGGACCCGGCCCGCGCTGACGGCCCTCGCCACCGATGTCGTCTGCCTGATCGTGTTCGCCGCGATCGGACGGCGCAGCCACGACGAGGGCCTGAACCTCGCAGGCATCGCCGAGACCGCATGGCCGTTCGTGACGGGTGCCCTCGCCGGCTGGGTGCTGTCCCTCGGATGGCGTCGGCCCTATTCGCTGGCGCCGACCGGGGTCGCGGTGTGGGTATGCACCGTCGTGGTGGGGATGCTGCTGCGCAAGCTGACCTCCGCCGGTGTGGCACCGAGTTTCGTTGTGGTGGCGTCGATTGCGACAGCGGTGCTGTTACTCGGCTGGCGCGCCGGGATCCTGGTCATGACTCGCCGCTGACACCGTCAGCGTCGCGCGCAGGCCACCGAGCGGACCGTCGGAGAGCTCGATGTGGCCGCCGTGCAACGCGGCCTGCTGGGCCACCAGGGCAAGCCCCAGACCCGAACCGCCGGGTGCTGCGGTGCTGCCGCGGGAGAACCGGCCGAGCACGGTCTCGTGCTCGTCGGCAGGCAGCCCGCAGCCGTTGTCGTCGACGACGATCGTCATCGTTCCGTTCATCCGGTGCGCCGCCAGCACGATGCGGCTCGCCCTGCCGTGGGCGATCGCGTTGCGCAGCAGGTTGTCCACCGCCAGCCGCAGGCCACCCGGCCAGCCCCAGACGGTGCCGAGGTCGTCGTCGGCTTGGACCTCGATCTCGACGGCGCCGCCGGCGCGGGCGTTCTCGCGCGCCACCCGGTCCAACAGCTCTGCCACGTCGATGAGTTCGCGGTCCTCGGTGCGTGCGAGTTGGCCAGAGGCGAGCTGACCGAGCGCGGTGATGATGGCCTCGACCCTGCGCTGGGCCCGCGAAAGGTCCTGCACCACCTCGTCACGTTCGTCGGCGGGCAGGTCATGGATGCGCAACGTGTCGATGTCGGCACGCATCGCGGTCAGCGGGGTGCGCAGCTCGTGTGCGGCGTTGGCGGCGAAATCCTGCGCGGCCTGAAGGGAATTCGTGGTGGCCCGCTGCGCGGCGGCCAGCCGGTTGAGCATCCCCGACATCGCCTCGGAGAGGTCCTCGGCTTCGCGCACACCGTGCACCTCCGGCATGTCGGTGCTGTCCCTGCCCAGCTTCTTGGTGTGTTCGGTGAGCCTCCGCAGCGGGCGCACCGCGGGCCCCGCCAGCAGCCAGCCCAACCCCGCCGCCACCAGGACGGTCAGGACTCCGACACCGGTGTAGAGCGGAATCCTTCTGGGGCTCAACAAGATACTGTCGGCTCGGATGCCGACCGACATCAACACTCCGCCATCCTTGTTCAGCGGAATCGTGCGAACCCGGTACTCGACGCCGTTGACCTCGACGGTCGCGGTGCCGGGTGATAGCGGCGGCAACTGCAGACCGCGCTGGAACACCACTTGCCCCGTCGACCGCGACCGGCCCGTCGTCAGCACTCCGCGACGCACATCCTGGCTCTGATCGGGGGACACGCTGGCGTCGATGATCGAATCGAGCCGCCGATCGAGTTGGGCCACATCGTTGTTCGCCAACACCACCGAAGTGAGCACCAGGAACGCGGCGACGACGGCGGCCGCGGCCGCGCCCGCCGCGACGGCCACCCGGGTGCGCAGCGACGCCGACCGCAGAATCCGCGGCGTCTTCACTCGCCCGTGCCCGATCGTTCGGCTCGCAAGCTCGTCTCAGGCCTCTTCCCGCAGCACGTAGCCGATACCGCGCACGGTGTGGATCACCCGCGGCAGCCCATCGCGTTCGAGTTTGCGCCGCAGATAGGAGATGAACACATCGGCGACGTTGGTCTCGACGTCGAAGTCGTAGCCCCACACGAGTTCCAGCAGCCGCTGCCGGCTCAACACCACACCGGCGTTGTCGACGAGCACTGCCAGCAGGTCGAATTCGCGCTTGGTCAGATCGACGCGCTCCCCCGCCACGAACACCAGCCGGCGCGCCGTGTCGATGGTCAGCGGCCCGACCGTCATGGTGTCCGACTGGTGATCGGAGTGGCTGGCCCGGCGCAACAGCGCGTGCAGCCGGGCCACCAACTCGCCCAGGTCGAACGGCTTCGTCAGGTAGTCGTCGGCGCCGGCTTCCAGCCCGGCGATGCGGTCGTTGACGGTGTCGCGCGCGGACAGCACGCAGATCGGGATGTCGTTTCCCAGCGCCCGCAGCGCGGTGACGACGGCGACCCCGTCGAGCTCGGGCATCTGTACGTCGAGAACCAGCGCGTCGTGCGATTCATTGGAGAGCAGCCGCAGTGCTTCCTTACCGGTCGCCGCGACCCGGACGTCGAACCCCGAGTGGCGCAGACCGCGCGCGACCGAGGTCCTGACATCCGGGTCGTCGTCGACCATCAGCACGGTGCGGCCCGCGCCTTCCTGCTGAGCGGACGGCCCAGAAGCCAAGCGAACGAAGGCCTAGCTGTCGGCGATGCCGTCGCCGTTGGTGTCGCCGCAGCGGTTCTTGATGTCAACCAGTGGCTGGCGGATACCGGTCAGCTCGGCCTTCACCTGAGGGTTGTTGTTCAGGTAGTCCTGCACCTTGCCCCGAACGTCCTCGCGCGGCAGGCCTTCCAGGCTGGTGAAGAACCAGTTCACGTCGGGATGGGTGAACAGGTAGGCCGAGGTGGAGGCGGAGACGCCGGAAGCCACACCGGCGAGATCGGCCGCGGTGCAGTTCGGCGGCTCGGCGCCCGCGAGCGGCATGGCGCCGAAGAACATCGCACCGGCAATCGCACCAGTGCCGACCGCGCCAGCAACCGCACGACGCGCAGAACGGGCCGAGAGAAACATGGGTGAGCTCCTTCATCGGAAGTGGAGTGGTCGTAACCATGGCGGTTTCGACGTCTACCAACAGGGACCAACGGAGAAAAGCTAAGCAGAATGTCCGCAGACTTTCTTGCCTTGCGGTCAACGAATCGCCGAAAAAGCGAAATCCGCAGCCCAGGACGCCCGCGGACGTTGGCTACGCGTCGTCCCGGGTCAGGGCAGACCGGCGATCGCCGAAGAAGGCGAAGGCACACCGCCCTGCGAAACCGGTGACGCCCCATGCTGTTGCGTCGTGACGCCCGGCGCGGTGGCGGTCGGCGCCTTGGGGGTGGGCGCCTGCGCCGGCAAACTCGCGGGCAGGCCGCCGCCCTGCTGCGCGGCCTGCATCAGACCCATCACCTGAGGCAGCGTGAACGGCAGCTTGCACTTGCCCGACAGGCTCGTCAACGGCTGCTGCAACTGCTGCATGTCCTTGGCGACTTGGGGGTTGGCGTCGAAGTAGTTCTTCAGCGCGCCGAGCGACTGCGGTCCGGCCTGCTGCTTGGAGATCGTCGTCAGCGCCTGGTTCGTCTGCGGATGCGCCTCGAGGTACTCGCCGGTGGAGTTGGCAACGTCCCCGATGGTCTTGGCGACCGAACTGGCGGCGCAGGGGTCCTCGGCGGCGGTGGCCGACGGCAACGACGCCGTGGACGGCAACACCAGCGCGGCCGCCACGGCCCCGCCTGCTGCGGAGGCGGCGACGACGCCGACGAAGCCACGACGAATCAGCCGGGGGGTCGTTTTCATGGACAACTCCTAACGATTTGCGGACGTGTCGACGATCTCGATCGGTCCGCAAATGCTCTCGCGATGGACGGCAATCAGTCCCCGACGCCGAAAACGGCCAAAGCTCATCCCGCCACCCGGCGCACTACCCCCGCCAATTCTGCCCGGCGGCGACCCCCGCGAACCCACCCCGGCGGATGTCCGCGGTAACGCCGATCGCTTTGTTCGCGAGAACGAATCGGGCGATCTTGAGGCGTTGCTGGCAGACTGCTCGAGGCCCCTGAGAGGACACCGAAGGGCGGAGCACCTTACCGCAGGTTGATGTACGCTTCGGCTACGAAACGCCGGGGAGAAAGCGGGGAATCCAATCCAGCAATTCATGTTGCGCTTGAGCAGCAAACTGCGCAGATATCGCTGGGCGGTTTTCGCCGTATGGGTGCTCCTGCTCGTCCCGTCGGTCTGGCTGGCGCTGAACCAGTCCAGCCATCTCACCGGCGGCGGTTTCGAGGTCGAGGGCTCCCAGTCGCTGCGCGTGCAACGCGAACTCGAAGAGCACTTCCCCGATCAGGGGGCGTCGCCGCTGGCGTTGGTGGCCGCACCGCGCGCCGACGCGTCGTACCAGGACATGAACGACGCCGTCGCCCACCTCGAACGCCTGGCCGCCGAGGTGCCCAGCGTCAAGATCGTCCCGAATCCGCAGCAGCCGCCGCCGCAACCCGACCGGCCCTACGTCGTCACGTTGCAGCTCGACTTCAACAACACCGGCGCCGTCGACGTCGCCAAACAGCTACGCCACAAAGTCGGCATCAACGGCGAGGACCCGGGCGAAATCGAGAACGGCAAGGTCAAGCTGTATGTCATCGGTCAGGGGGCGCTGGGCGCCGCCGCGACCCAGGCCACCAAACACGACATCGCCCAGGCCGAGCGGTGGAACCTTCCGATCGTCCTGATCGTATTGCTCGCGGTGTTCGGATCGCTGGCCGCCGCGGCCGTGCCGCTGGTGCTCGGTATCTGCACCGTCGTGGTGACGATGGGGCTCGTCTACCTGCTGTCGATGTTCACGACGATGTCGGTGTTCGTGACGTCGACGGTGTCGATGTTCGGTATCGCGCTGGCCATCGACTACTCACTGTTCATCCTCATGCGGTTCCGTGAGGAGCTGCGCGCCGGCCGGGACCCCGATCAGGCCGCCGACGCCGCGATGGCCACGTCCGGCCTTGCGGTGGTGCTGTCCGGGCTGACCGTCATCGCCTCGGTGACCGGCATCTACCTGATCCAAACCCCCGTGCTGGTGTCGATGGCCACCGGCGCCATCCTCGCGGTCGCGGTGGCGGTGCTCACCTCGACCACGCTGACGCCGGCCGTGCTGGCGACGTTCGGCCGGTCGGCCGCGCGGCGCTCGTCGTACCTACATTGGTCCAGGCGCCCGGAGAGCACCCAGTCCCGGTTCTGGACCCGGTGGACCGGCTGGGTGATGCGCAGGCCGTGGTTGTCGGCGCTGGCCGCCGCGGCGCTGCTGATCACGCTGGCCGCACCCGCGTTCTCGATGATGCTCGGCAACAGCATGCAGCGGCAGTTCGAGCCGACCCACGAGATCCGCGGCGGCGTCAACGCCGCGGCCGAAGCGCTGGGCGCGGGCGCGCTCGGCCCGGTGCGGGTGTTGGTGGCGTTCCCGGACGGCAACGCCGCATCGGCGCCGGCGAAGGAGCCGCTGCTCGACGCGATCCGCCAGCGGATGGCCCAGGGCCCGAACGTGGTGTCGGTCAGCCCGCCGTCGTTCGGCGAGGACTACCGCCATGCGCTGCTCTCGGCGGTGCTGTCGGTCGATCCCGAGGACATGGCGGCCCGCGAGACCGTCGACTGGATGCGTGCCGAGCTGCCGTCGACGGCCGGGACCGAGAACGTCAAGATCGACGTCGGCGGCCCGACCGCGCTGATCAAGGACTTCGACGACCAGGTGTCGGTCAAGCAGCCGCTCGTGTTCGTGTTCGTGGCGCTGATCGCGTTCTGCATGCTGCTGGTGGCGATCCGCTCGGTGGTCCTGGCGATCAAGGGCGTGCTGATGACGGTGCTGTCGGTTGCCGCCGCCTACGGCAGCCTCGTCGCGGTGTTTCAGTGGGGCTGGCTTGAGGATCTGGGCTTCGATCGGATCTCGTCGCTGGACAGCACGATCCCGCCCCTGGTGCTGGCGATGACGTTCGGCCTGTCGATGGACTACGAGATCTTCCTGCTGACCCGCATCCGCGAGCGCTTTCTGCTGACCCGCAACACCCGCGACGCGGTGGCCTACGGCGTCAGCACGAGCGCGCGGACCATCACCAGCGCCGCCCTCATCATGATCGCGGTGTTCATCGGTTTCGCGTTCGCGGGCATGCCCCTGGTCGCCCAGCTGGGCGTGGCCTGCGCGGTGGCGATCGCGGTGGACGCGACGGTGGTCCGGCTGGTCCTGGTGCCCGCGCTGATGGCGATGTTCGACGAGTGGAACTGGTGGCTGCCCCAGTGGCTTGCCCGCGTCCTGCCGTCGGTCGATTTCGAGAAACCGCTGCCCAAGGTCGACACACCGAACCTCATCATCATCCCCGACGATCTGTCGTCGCTCGGACCGACCGGATCCGAACTGCGCACCGTCGTCAAGTCGGCGGCCAAGCTGAAAACCCTTGTACCGCAGGCCGTGACCGTTGCCGATCCGCTGGCGTTCAGCGGATGTGCCCCGAGCGCCCCGACCGTGAAGATGCGCAGTGCCGGGCGGCTCAACGCCGGGCACCGCAACGGCGGCGGCGGTACCGCGCTGGCCACCGCCCCGCCGCCCGTGCATCCGGTGACCATGTGGCGGGGACGGTTGGCGGTCGCGCTGGACGCGCTGGAGACCGCATCGGGATGCGAGCACGCAACCATGGAACGGCGCAGCCCGATGGAGACCACCAACGTCCAGCTGCCGACCGGTGACCGGCTGCAGATCCCGACGGGCGCGGAGACGCTGCGGTTGAAGGGCTACCTGATCATGTGCCGCAACACCACACGCGACTACGCGGAGTTCGCCGATCTGGTCGAGTGCATGGACACGCGCACCGCGGCAGAAGTACTGAGCACAATGGACCGGTACTACTCTGGTTCGCAGGCGAGGAAACAATGGGTGGCGACTCAGCTGGTGCGCCGACTGGCCGACCCGCAGCCGTCGGACGAGCACGACACCCGGATGTCCGGTCCAGAGGCGGAGGCGGAGTGGGCCAAGGTTCGGGAGCGCTGCCTGTCGGTGGCGGTCGCGATGCTGGAGGAGGCGAGGTGACGGTGACTCCCGACATCCGGGATACCCGCCGCCAGGGGATCTCCGAAGGTCAGGCCGCGAAGCCGGCGGGCGACGAGCGTCCGGTCGAGTTCTGGCCCACCGCAGCCATCCGCTCGGCCCTCGAAACCGACGACCTGGCCGTGTGGCAGCGCATCGTCGCAGCGATCAAACGGGATCCGTTCGGACGCACCGCCCGTCAGGTCGAGGAGGTGCTCGAGACCGCGCGGCCCTACGGCGTGTCCAAGGCGCTGGCCGAGGTCCTCACCCGCACCCGCGAACACCTCGAGGCCAACGAACGCGAAGAGGTGGCCCGCCACATCCGCGCGCTGCTGGAGCACTCCGGGCTCGGCCGCCAGGAGTTCGCGTCGCGCATCGGTGTGCCCGCCGAGGACTTCGCGGCCTTCCTCAGCGGCAAGACCAGCCCGTCGGCGTCGTTGATGGTGCGCATGAAGCGGCTCTCCGAGCGGTTCGCCCGGATGCGATCGTCCCGGCCCCACAACTGACGCGCTGGGTATACGCCGCGAATGGACCTCGAACAAATCCTGCGAAAGACCCGCTCGGTGGCGATCGTCGGCGCATCACCCAACCCCGCCCGCGCCAGCCACGAGATCTGGACCTACCTCAAGGCGGCGGGCGATTACGAGCTGTATCTGGTGAACCCGACCGTCAGCGACATCGAGGGCACACCGGTCTACCCGTCGCTGGCGGATCTGCCGGTGGTGCCCGACCTCGTCGACGTGTTCCGGCGCCGCGAGCACCTTCCCGGGGTACTGCACGACACCATCGCGGTGGGCGCCAAGGTGTTGTGGTTGCAGCTCGGCCTGTGGGACGAACAGGTCGCGCGCGACGGTGAGGCCGCCGGCCTGACGGTCGTGATGGACCGCTGTATCAAGGTCGACCACGCCCGACTTCTCGGCTGACGCTTCGACCGGAGGTCAGGCGCTCAGCGCGAGTGGATCGGCGACACGTCGTCGACCAACCACCGACCGTCGTTCTTGCTCAGCGTGACCCGCAGCGCCAGCACCGCGGTGTCGGGCTGCTTGCCCGGCGAGTTCTGCGTCGCGTGCAGGATCACCGCGACGCTCGCGGCGTTCGGGCCGATGGCTTCGACGCCCGCCGAGACGGTGCTCGCCTGCGCGGACACGTTGCGGCTGGTCAAATCCTTTGCCACCGAGGAGAACTCGTTCCTGAACGCCTCGGCCCTTTCCGGGGCCATCATCGCCGCCGCGCGGTCGATCGATGCGGTCGGGCTCTGGGGGGTGAACGTAGCGGACGCTTCGGCCACACTGCTGGCGATGCCGACGACGTCGGCGCTGTCGTTGCGCAGCGTGCGGTCCGGCACCGTCCACTTCAGGTACCCGACGAGCACCGCGGCCGCCACCGCCGCCGTCGCGACCGCGACCACTCCCAACCTCAACCCCGGGCCGTCGTCGTCGGTGCCGACCGTCACCGCGTCGCGGCGCGCGAGCACCACGTTGACCACCACGCCCTGCACGATCAGCAGGCACAGCACCGAACAGACCGACACCCACCACACCGGCCAGGCCAGCGCGATGCCGATGTAGACCAGCGCCGCCACCGCCGCCAGCGGAGGAGCGACGTCGAATGCGGCGACCCGCCAGACGTTCCTCATCGGATCGGCTCCAACCGCGAGATCAGCAGTTTGCCGTCTACGTCGGACACGTCCAGCCGAAGCGTCCAGCGCACCGTCTTCGGCTTGTCCCCGCCGACGTTCTCGCTGATGGACGTCGCCACCACCATGACCGTGTCGGTGCGGGAAGCGAATTCAGAGATCTCGGGCTGCGGCCGCTGCGGCCGCGCCCCGTCGGGACCAGGGGGCGGGTGATAGATCGATTCGACGGCCACCGAGTCGATCTGGCCGGCGGTCTTCGCCTGCAGGGTCTGCACGAGCTTGCGGTACGGCTCGACCGCCGCATCGAAGTCCGCGTTGAGCTGACCGACCGTGCCCTCGTGCAGCTTGACCATGTCGGCCTGCACAGTGTCCTTGTTCATGTTGATCAGCACGTTGGTCCAGTCGGCCGCGGTCTGCATGACGCGCGAGCGGTACCGCAGTTCGTCGGTGTCGTCGCGGTGCTGGGTCCAGATCAGCGCGGCCAGCGCCACCGCGACGACCGCGATCACGCCCAGTACGGCCGATGCAATGCCGTAACTGGTGAAGACGGGACCGTCCTCGGTCGCGGTGGGCTCGTCCTCGGGCATGCGCGTGAGGGTACCGGGCTGCGGCTCGGACGCCGGTGAGCGGTCAATGTCACAACCCGCCCGACGCTCAAGAAGGGCGAAGAGGGGTATGCAGGCTCGCGACCGGCCGACCGAAGGGATTGCGTGGCCAACTGCCTCATCGCCGCCAGCCCGATCCCCGGGCATGTGATGCCGCTGCTCCACGTCGCTGCCGACCTGCAAGAGCGCGGTCACCGCGTCACGGTGCTGACCGGCGCCGAACATCGGGACGCGGTGCTCGAGCGGAACCTGTTCGCGATCGATCTGCCCGACGCGGCCCATCCCAAGCGGGACGACACCGGATTGCGGGGCGTGCCTGCGCTGCTCGACCGCTGGTATCGGGGTCGCGCCGAGATGCGCTCGGTGTTCATAGATCCGCTGGCCGCACAGTACTGGGCACTGCGTAAAGCGCTTGCGCAGGAGCGCTTCGACGCGGTGCTGTGCGATGTCGCGTTCACCGGCGCACTACCGCTGCTGACGGGCCACCGGCCCCGGCCGTGGATCCTGGTCTGCGGGGTCGGCCCGCTGACCCTGTCGAGCGCCGACGCTCCGCCGTTCGGGACGGCGTGGGCGCCACGGTCGGACCTCAACTACGAACCGATGACGTGGGTGACGCACCGGGTCATGTTCCGCGACGTCCACACCGATCTGAACGGCACGCTGGCCGCGGTCGACGCCCCGCCGTCGCCGGTGTTCCTGACGGACTGGCCGCTGCTCGCCGACCGGCTGCTGCAGTTCACGGTGCCGTCGCTGGAGTATCCGCGCAGCGACCTGCCCGCGACCGTCGTCTACACCGGCCCGGTCATCCCGACACCGTCCGCCGCTCGCCATGGGCTGCCGTGGGATCCGGCGGCGGATGGGCGCACGGTCGTGCACGTCAGCCAGGGCACGTGGGACAACGAGGACCTCGACGCGCTCGTCGTCCCGACCATCGAGGCGCTGGCCGGTCGCGAGGATCTGCTGGTGGTCGCGACGACGGGGCGCCGGGGTCGCACGACGATCCCCGGCCGGGCGCCCACCAACGCCTGCGTCACCGACTTCCTGCCCTATGCCGAACTACTGCCCAACGTCGACGTGATGATCACCAACGGCGGCTACGGCGGCGTGCACCAGGCGTTGTCGCACGGCATTCCGCTGATCGTCGCCGGCGGCTCAGCCGACAAACCGGAGGTCGCCGCCCGCGTGGGCTACGCCGGGGTTGGCGTCAACCTTGGCACCCCACGGCCGGCACGCGCCGCGATCGCCGGCGCCGTCGACGAGATCCTCGGTACCGACGCCTACCGCGTCGCGGTGCGCCGGGTGCGCCGCGAGATCAGCGCGGTGAACGCCTTCGACCGCATCGCCGAGACGCTCGAGGGTCTCGCGGTGCCGCAGCGACCCGGGAGACCCGCCACGGCTTCTGGCACCCTGGTGGGGTGACGGTAGAAGCAATCAGATCCGGTATCGACCTCAGTTACGTCGATGCCGACGCCCGCCCGCAAGACGACCTGTTCGGCTACGTGAACGGCCGCTGGCTGACCGAGTACCAGATGCCCGGTGACCGCGCCACCGACGGTGCGTTCCGGTCGCTGTACGACCGCGCCGAGGAGCAGGTCCGCGATCTGATCACCGGAGCCGCAGCGGCGGCGACATCAGGCACCGACGCGGCGGCGTCGAACGCGCCCCAGGGCAGCGACGAACAGCGCATCGGCGATCTGTACGCCAGCTTCATGGACGAGCAGTCCGTCGCCGCGCGCGGGGTGCAACCGCTGCTGGACGAGCTGGCGGCGATCGATGCCGCCGACTCCCCCCATGCACTCGCCAAGGTGCTCGGCGCGTTGCAGCGCACCGGAGTCGGCGGTGGCACGGGCGTCTACGTCGACACCGACTCCAAGGACTCGACCCGTTACCTGCTGCACATGAGCCAGTCGGGGCTGGGCCTGCCCGACGAGTCCTACTACCGCGACGAGCAGCACGCCGAGATCCTCGCCGCCTATCCGCAGCACATCGCGGCGATGTTCGAATTGGTCTACGGCCCAGGCGATCACGACGACACCGCGGCCCGCATCGTCGCGCTGGAGACCAAGCTGGCCGCCGCGCACTGGGACGTCGTCAAGCGGCGCGACGCCGACCTCACCTACAACCTGCGCACGTTCGCCGACCTGCCGACCGAAGCACCGGGCTTCGACTGGGCCGGCTGGGTGTCCGAGCTCGGCACCACCCCGGAGAAGGCCGCAGAAGTCGTTGTGCGCCAACCCGATTACCTCACCGCGTTCGCCGCGGAGTGGTCGGGCGGCGACCTCGAGGATTGGAAGCGTTGGCTGCGCTGGCGCGTCATCCACGCCCGCGCCTTCCTGCTGACCGACGACCTGGTCGCCGAGGACTTCGCGTTCTACGGCCGACGGCTCTCGGGCACCGAGCAGATCCGCGACCGGTGGAAGCGCGCCGTTTCGGTGGTGGAGAGCCTGCTGGGCGACGCGGTCGGAAAGCTGTACGTACAGCGGCATTTCCCGCCGCACGCCAAGGAGCGGATGGACGAACTCGTCGACAACATTCGCGAGGCTTACCGCGTCAGCATCAACTCCCTGGACTGGATGACGCCGCAGACGCGGGAGAAGGCGCTGGCCAAGCTCGACAAGTTCACGCCCAAGATCGGATATCCCGCGAAGTGGCGTGACTATTCGGGCCTCGTCATCGAGCGCGACGACCTCTACGGCAACTACCGCCGCGGCTACGCGTTCGAGTACGACCGGGAACTGCGCAAGCTCGGCGGGCCCGTCGACCGCGACGAATGGTTCATGACGCCGCAGACGGTCAACGCCTACTACAACCCGGGCATGAACGAGATCGTCTTCCCCGCCGCGATCCTGCAGCCGCCCTTCTTCGACGCCGACGCCGACGACGCCGCCAACTACGGCGGGATCGGCGCGGTCATCGGCCACGAGATCGGGCACGGCTTCGACGACCAGGGCGCCAAGTACGACGGCGACGGCAATTTGGTCGACTGGTGGACCGACCAGGACCGCACCGAGTTCGGCGCGCGCACAAAGAAGTTGATCGAGCAGTACGACGAGTACGTCCCCCGGCAGTTGAGCAACGGACACCACGTGAACGGCGCCTTCACCGTCGGCGAGAACATCGGCGACCTCGGCGGCCTGTCGATCGCCCTGCTGGCGTACCGCCTGTCGCTCAAGGGTGAGCCCGCACCGGTGCTCGACGGGCTGACCGGCGAGCAGCGGGTCTTCTTCGGCTGGGCCCAGGTGTGGCGGACGAAATCCCGTGACGCCGAGGCCATCCGGCGGCTCGCGATCGACCCGCACTCACCGCCGGAGTTCCGGTGCAACGGCGTCATCCGCAACATGGACGCGTTCTACGAGGCGTTCGACGTGACCGAGAACGACGCGCTCTACCTCGACCCGGAACGACGGGTACGGATCTGGAACTAGGGATTTCGGTGCGCTGACAGTCGCTCAGCGATCGTCAGCGCACCGGAATCGCTCAGAACATCTGCCAGTCGGACGCGCCGTCGGGCTGGTTGTAGATGCCGACCGAGTTCTTCACCACGACGGCGTCACCGCTGCCGAAGTTGTCGAAGAACCACTGCGCGTTGGCGGGACTGAGGTTGACGCAGCCGTGGCTGACGTTCTCCTCGCCCTGTGAGCCGACCGACCACGGCGCGCTGTGCACGAATGCACCGCTGTTGTCGATGCGCACGGCGTCCTGGACCTTGACCTTGTAGCCGTCAGCCGAGTCCACCGGCACGCCGTAGGTGGAGGAGTCCATCACGATGTCGGCGAACTTCTCCAGCACGTAGTAGGTGCCGTTCTTGGTCTCGTGACCCTTCTTGCCCATCGACACCGGGAACGTCTTCTCGAGCTTGCCGTTGCGGTGGACGTACATCTGCAGCGAGTCGTTGTCGATGGTCGCGACCAGCTGCTCGGGCACGGTGAAGCTGGACTTGGTGCCGGAGGCGTCGATGTTGACCACCGTGCCCGCGGGCCAGAAGTCCTGCGGACGCCAGCGCACCTGGGTGTCACTGGTCCAGTAGAACCGGCCGGGAACCGGGGGGTTGGACGAGATGTGGATCGCGTCCTCGGCCATCTGCCGGTTGGCGATCGGTCGCTGGAAGTTGATGTAGATCGGCTTGGCTGCGCCGACGATCGAACCGTTGCTCGGGTTGAAGGACGGCGGCGCGAACACCGGGGAGCCGACGTACGGCGTCGGGTTCTGTCCGGGCGGGGTGCCCTCCGGGATCGGCTGCTGCTGAGCCAGCGGATTGGGCGGCGCGAAGAACGGGTTCGACGACGGCGGCTGCGGTGTTAACAGTAGGCGTCCGGAACCGATGAAC
>NZ_LZSQ01000035.1 GCF_001665535.1 Mycobacterium sp. 852002-51961_SCH5331710 | reverse complement strand
CCCCACCCGACCTCGACACCGGCCAAGCCCGAACCAACTACTACCACCGCCCCGAACGCCTCCTCCGACCCGACGACGACGAACCCACCGACGACACCCCAACCCAGCCCGCACCTGTTGAAAACACCGAACCCGGTGACGAACCCGGCGGACCAGCACCCCCAGGAGACCAGGCGGCCTGACCGCCGCTCGCAGTGGTCTTTTGCTCGCTCGTAGCGGCGGGACACCGCTTGCCATGTGGGTGTACCGAGCCATGAGGGTGTACCGAGTTGACGGTGAGCGCCGCACACACCGTGTCGTGTTCGAAGCGCTGCCGGTATGGCCGCCCGTCATGGTGACGCGGCACACGCCGAATCCGGACCTCCCGCGACCCGATCGGAGGGACAATAGCGCTATGGCCGGAACCCTGTTCTTCGACGGCAACTGCGGAATGTGCACCCGCGCTGTGTACTTCATTGAGAAGCTGAACCGGACCGGGAAACTGCGAACCGCTCCTCTGCAGGGCGAAGGCGTCGCCGAGCGCTTGAGAATCCCCGAGTCGCGGGTTCTCGACGCCGCACGATGGCTCGACGATTCGGGCGAGGTGTACGAGAGCGCAGAGGCGATGAACGCCGCGGTCGCGGCAGCGCTGGGATCTGAGCTCCCACTGCGCATCTACCGGCTCCCCGGCGTCCGGGCGCTACAGGAGGCCGTTTACCGGTACGTCGCCTCTCATCGCTATCGCTTCCCCGGTACGACGCCGTTCTGCGAGTCTCATCCGGTCACCTGCTGACCCGGTGGTGTCCTGGAAGGTCAACGTCCGGGCAACGGACCCCGACGCCGACGCCGACGCCTCCGTCGCTTTGCACCGCAGCCGCGGGTTCGTCGAAGCCGGTCGGCTCACCGCCGTCGGTTACAAGCAGGAGCGGTGGCTCGACACCCTGCTACTTCAGCGCAGCCTGGCCGGTCAGAGCGTCACGTCGGTCCAGGCCGGATCGTCGTCGCTGTGGTCGCCGTCGACGCGGCACTCTCCGTAGAGCTTCATCGTGGCCGAACCGGCTTGCCTCGTCTCATGGGTGAGGAGCGCGGTCATGCCCGACCTGGTCAGTGTGATCCCGAAATGGTCGCCTTCGGCCCCCGACCGGACCCAGCCGTCGTCGACCAACGCCGCAGCGATCCCATCCAGATAGCCCGCCGAGTTGCGTTGCGGCACAGTAAATGTCATGTGCAAGACGGCCTGGTAGGGCGGACCCTCCTCCGCGCCGCACGGCATGAACGCATAACCCCCGGCGGGATGCTGCAGCCGTGCGGTGGCGATGACGCGTCGAGCCGCCGTCACGACCTGTGCGGCCGCCTCGTCATCGGTGATGGTCGCGGCTGGGCGAAGCGGCCGCTCACCGAGTCCCGTGATCACCACGGCCGCACCGAGCGCGAGGCACATCGCCAACGCGGCCCACAGCAGGAGCCGCGACGGGCGGGACCGCAACTGGTCAGCCATCGCCTCCTGCGATCCCGTCGAGCATGCGGTCACAGACGACGTCCATTTCGCGACGGGCCTGCTTGCGGTCGACCGCCCGCGACACGTACAGCGCGGCCTCGTCGAGAGCCCCGAGCAGGACGTGCGCCGTGGGTCGCAGCGGTTGGTCGGGTATCGCGCCCTGGGCGACCGCGTGGGCCAGCATGCCCTCGATCACCCCGAGGCCGTATTTCATCCCGACCTCGCGCCAGCGTTCCCAGCCCAGCACTGCAGGCGCGTCGATGAGGACGATCTGCTGCACGTCGGGCGCCGCGCAGGCGTCGAGGAACAACCGGGCGCCGACCCGCATCGCCTCCACCGGGTCTGTCGGTTGGCGTTCGGCGATTTCGCGCGCAATGTCGGCGACCATATCCCGCTCGATCTCTTCGTAGACGGCCGCGAACAAGCCGGCCTTGTCGCCGAACTGGTGGTACAGCGCCCCACGGGTGACACCCGCCGCCGAAACGACAGCCTGGGTGGATACCTCGGCGAATCCTCTGTCCGCAAACAGTTTTCGGGCGGCAGCCATGAGCTGAGCACGCGTCGCGGCGGTGCGCTCGGCCTGGGTTCGCCGGCGGCGAGAATCCGGACCCGCCCCCTCATTGACTTTCATACAGACTGCACGTAACTTTCGTACCAGTTGTTTGTAAGTGGTGATGGAGAGGATAGCGAACATGCCCCAACTGGCGCTGGAACAGGCGACCATCGACTACCGCGTGTTGGGTCCCGAGGATTCCCCTCATCCTCCGGTGGTCTTCGTTCACGGGATTCTCGTCGACGGCCATCTGTGGGATCCGGTCGCCGATGACCTTGCCCGCCAGGGCTACCGCTGTTACTTACCGACGTGGCCTCTCGGTTCCCACACCATCCCGGTGAATCCCGGAACCGAGTTGTCACCGCAGGGGGTGGCGGCGATGATCCGCGAATTCCTTGCCGCCCTCGACTTGTCGGACGTGACGCTGGTCGGCAACGACACCGGAGGTGGCCTGTGTCAGCTCGTCGTCGACCAGGGACCCGACCGTGTCGGGCGGTTGGTGCTCACCAATTGCGATGCCTTCGACAAGTTCCCGCCGTTCCCCTTCGACGTGGTGTTCGCGCTGCTGCGCGGACCCGCCTCGATCAAGCTGTTGTTCTCGACGATGAAAGTGCCTGCCCTGCGCCATTCCCCGTTGGGCTTCGGGCTTCTGATGCATCCTGACGCTCGATTGACCGAGTCGTGGCTGCGACCATGCCTCACCGATGCCCGGATCCGCCGGGATCTGGCCGGACTGCTGCGAGCCGTTGCCAAGACTGATCTCACCGATGTGGCGACCAGGCTCCCCCGGTTCACCAAGCCGGTGACGTTGGTGTGGGGACAGCGGGACCGGGCGTTCACGCCGGCGCTCGGCAGGCGGTTGGCCGCATGCTTCAGCAACTCGACCCTGATCGAGGTGCCCGAGGCGAGGACGTTCGTGTCGCTGGATGCACCCTCGGCCGTGATCGACGCGATCCTCGGAGTCGGTGCCACCCCGCGGAGTTGAGCGCTGCCTGGGTGAATTCGCGCCAGTTGGGTACTCCCTAGCCGATTACGGCGCGGTCGAGGAGGCTGGCGATGAGTTCTGGCGTGCAAACCGGCACGATCACCACCCAGGTCCCGGGTCGGCTGGATCGGTTGCCCTGGTCGCGATTCCACTGGCGCGTCGTCATCGGGCTGGGCGGAGTGTGGATCCTCGACGGCCTCGAAGTCACCATGGTGGGCAACGTCGCTTCCCGACTGACGGAGAGCGGCAGCGGGATCGAGCTGACGGCGGGTCAAATCGGCATCGCCGCCGCGGTTTACATCACCGGCGCATGCCTGGGTGCCTTGTTCTTCGGTCAGCTCACCGACCGGTTCGGCCGTAAGAAGCTGTTCCTGTTGACCCTCGCGGTGTATCTCGCTGCCACGGTGGCAACGGCTTTCGCGTTCGCACCGTGGTACTTCTTCATAGCGCGGTTCTTCACCGGCGCGGGTATCGGCGGCGAATACGCCGCAATCAACTCCGCGATCGACGAATTGATCCCCGCCCGTGTCCGCGGCCGGGTCGATCTCATCATCAACGGTTCGTACTGGCTCGGCGCCGCCGGCGGTGCCGCGGGTGCGCTGCTGCTCTTGAACACCGCGATCTTCCCGGCCGACATCGGTTGGCGTATCGCCTTCGGCATCGGCGCCATCTTCGGTCTCGTGGTGCTCGTCGTTCGCCGGCACGTCCCGGAAAGCCCGCGATGGTTGTTCATTCACGGCCGCGAAGACGAAGCCGAACGCGTGGTCGGTGAGATCGAGAGTGAAGTCGAACGCTCGACCGGCCAACCCCTCGAGGAACCCGAGGGGTCGCTCACGGTGCGCCAGCGCAAGACGATCTCGTTCCGCGAGATCGCACACGTCGCGTTCACGAAGTATCCGCGGCGGGCGATCCTCGGTCTCGCGCTGTTCATCGGTCAGGCGTTCCTCTACAACGCCTTCACGTTCAACCTCGGAACCCTGTTGAGCGGTTTCTTCGAGGTCTCCTCCGGCATCGTGCCGATGTTCTACGCGCTGTGGGCCCTGAGCAATTTCGCCGGGCCGATTCTGCTGGGCCGGTTCTTCGACACGATCGGCCGAAAGCCGATGATCGCGTTCGCGTATCTGGGTTCGGCGGCCGTCGCCGTGGCGCTGACCGTGCTGTTCGTCTCCCAGACGGGCGGCGTGTGGGTCTTCATGGCCGTGCTCGGGGTGTGCTTCTTCCTGGCGTCGTCCGGAGCCAGCGCGGCCTACCTCACCGTCAGCGAGATATTCCCCATGGAGACGCGGGCTTTGGCGATCGCGTTCTTCTACGCGGTCGGCACGGCCGTCGGCGGCATCACCGGTCCCCTGCTGTTCGGCCAGCTGATCGAATCCGGCGACCGCGGGCTCGTCGCGGTGTCCTTCCTCATCGGTGCGGCTGTGATGGCCGTGGGTGGGGTCGTGGAGTTGGTGTTCGGGGTGAAGGCAGAAGGGCAGAAACTCGAAGACCTCGCGATGCCGTTGACGACCGCCGACGAAGACGAGGAGCCGGCGGACGAGCCGTCGGAGCGCGACCAGGAACGCGCGGCCCGGCAGGCGCGCATCGCCGAACGCACGGAACGTGAACGGGCAGCGAGCCGGACGCGGCGCTACCGGCCCGGGCCACCCGCGGGCTGGTATGGCGCGTGGCGTGAGCCGCCGACCCCCGGGGTGCCGGAATCGGCGCTGGACCACGAGGTGGAAACCATTGCGCGCGCGGTGAGCGAGCACGACCCGATGTCGGTGCGGGAACTGCACCGAGCGGTCGGCGCGCGTTACTGGGGTCCGGGTGAATTCCGCAAGGCGATGCGGGTCGCATTGGCGGAGAACCGAATCGCGCGGCACAGCCGGGGCAGGGTCGGCACACCTCCCGGGACGTCGCCGCAATGACCCTGGGCTGCCGCATATTCGGGCACGACCCCACCTTTCGGGCTGACGGCCGCACCATGCGGTGGAAGTGCGAGCGCTGCGGCGAGGCCCAGGGCGCCAAAGAATATGCGAGCGCCGACGACGCGCAAAAGTACGCCGCAGCGTTCAACAAACGCGATGCCGACGACCTCGGGAAGCACGCGCCCCTACTCGGCCTGTTGCCGTTGCGGCTCTGGCGGGCGCTGCGTCGCCGCTAGGCCTTGGTCAGGGTGAACTGGCAGATGTCGGTGTAACCCTCGCGGAAGAGATCGGCGCACCCGGTCAGGTACTTCATGTACCGGTCGTAGACCTCTTGGGACTGAATGGCAATTGCCTTGTCCTTGTTGGCCTCGAGTGCGGCGCTCCAGAGGTCGAGTGTGCGGGCGTAGTGCAGTCGCAACGGCTGGACCAGGCTGACCTTGAACCCCGCCTGGGTGGCATGCCGCTTCACCGCGACCGGCTGCGGCAGATCTCCGCCGGGGAAGATCTCGTCCATGATGAACTTGAAGAACCGCAGCTTGTTCATCGTCAGCGGCAGGCCGCGCTCCGCGAACTCCTCGTCGTCGGGCTTGACGATGGTGTGCAGCATCATCACGCCGCCGGCGGGCAGCGCGTCGTAGGCCATCTTGAAGAACTCTTCGTAGCGGTCGCGACCGAAGTGCTCGAAGGCGCCGATCGAGACGATGCGGTCGACCGGTTCGTGGAACTGCTCCCACCCCTGCAACAGCACTCGCTTGTTCCGGGGGCTGTCGATGCCGTCGAGCACCTTCTGCACGTGCGCCTGCTGATTCTTGCTCAACGTCAGGCCCACGACGTTGACGTCGTATCGCTCGAGCGCCCGCTTGATCGTCGCGCCCCAGCCGCAGCCCACGTCGAGCAGCGTCATCCCCGGCTGCAGGCCGAGTTTGCCGAGCGACAGGTCGATCTTGGCGATCTGGGCTTCCTCGAGCGTCATGTCGTCGCGCTCGAAGTAGGCGCAGCTGTAGGTCTGCGTCGGGTCGAGGAACAGCCGGTAGAAGTCGTCGGACAGGTCGTAATGCGACTGCACGTCCTCGAAGTGAGGCGTGAGGTCCTGGGCGATGTCGGTCGATTTTTCTGGCACGGTCAGCCCCTGGCGTCGAATTGGGTCAGGTCGAAGCTCCGCACGGTTAGAGAGCCTCCCCCGTCGGTGGGCAGTTTACGCACAGCACCTGGGTGTCGACGTCATTGCCCTGGTCAGCGGCTCACAAACGAGGCGCAAACCATTGTTGACAAAGTCAACAGTTAGGTTGACGATGTCAACTATGTCCGTGGTGGACGAAATCCGAGGATTCAACCGCTTCTACACGCGCGTGATCGGGTTGCTTCAGCCCCGTCTCGCCGACTCGCAATTCGGCCTGACCGAGGCCCGGGTGATGTTCGAATTGGCCCGCTCGCCGGACGTCACCGTCGTCGAGCTGCGGCGCCAACTCGACCTCGACGCCGGCTATCTGAGCCGCATCCTGTCGGGATTCACCGAACGCGGGCTGGTGGTGCGGATGCCGTCCAGCGCCGACGGTCGACGTCAGATCGTCCGGCTCACCGATGCCGGGCGCGACGCCTTCCGCGAACTCGACGACCTGCAGACCCGCGCCATCGAAGCCTTGCTGGAGCCGCTGGACGACGAGCGTCGCGCGGATCTGGTGCAGTCCATGCAGCGCGTCCGCGACCTTCTCGACGGCGAACAGGCGCCGTCCATCGCGGTCCTGCGGGCGCCGGAGCCCGGTGACCTCGGCTGGGTGATCGAGCGTCACGGCACCCGCTACGCCGAGGAATACGGCTGGAACGCCTCGTTCGAGGCTTTGGTCGCGCGCGTGGTCGCGGACTACGCCGGGCGGGGTGACACTTCACGGGAAGCGGCGTGGATCGCCGAACTGGACGGTCAGCGTGCCGGCTGCGTGTTCTGCACCGCCGCCGACGAGCCCGACACCGCCCAACTGCGGCTCCTGCTCGTCGAACCGACCGCCCGCGGCCACGGCGTGGGCACCCGGCTGGTCGACGAATGCCTGCGGTTCGCGCGGCGCGCGGGTTACGCACGAATCACGTTGTGGACGAACGACGTTCTGGTGGCCGCCCGGCGAATCTACGAACGGGCCGGCTTCGTGTGCGATCGGCGCGAGCCGCATCGCAGCTTCGGTACCGATCTGGTCGGCGAGTACTGGTCGCGCGCGTTGTAGATCACCGCGTTGCTCGGTGGCGCGTGGGCGTTTCCGCACTATCGTTGACGTCAGACGGGTAAACCTCAACGAGAACGGAGACCGATCATGAGCACACCTGACGGCCTCGCGTTCGGCGATGCCATTCCCGAAGCCGACGTGGCGGACCAGCAAACCCCGGTGGATCCAGGCGACGAGGACACCTGGCACGACGCCGCGGAGATCTCCGCCGAGCGGACGTGGGAGGCCAACGAGGCGGATCTGGTCGATCAGGCGATCGAGGTCCCCCTCCCCGACGACGATCTCCCGTTCGAATAGCCGTTCCCTCGAGTCGATCGGCTGCCGCCGTGCGGGTGCGGGGGTAAGCATGACGCCATGGATCTGCGTGCCGAACTGCTGGATAGCCTCGACTTCGACCCCAACGCCTCGCGCGTCTACGGCCAGCCCTACGAGACCGCCGACGGCACAACCGTCATCCCCGTCGCGGAGGTGCGGGGCCGCGCGCGCCGCGGACGCGATCCGAACGTCAAGGTGACGACCAAGCCGGCGGGAGTGTTCGTCATCAAGAACGGTGACGCCGTCTGGCGCCCGGCCGTCGACTCGACGCGGATCACGCTGGCCGGAATCCTGGTCGGCCTGGTTTCGTCCACCCTTGCGGGTATCGCGATGGTCCGGCGGCCGCCGTGGCCGGACCTGCACGGCGACATCTCGTCGCGCTAGCGCCGGTCAGTTCTGCCGCGGGATCAGTTCGGCGACGAACTGATCGATGAACTCGGCCATCGCGAACCGGCCCGCCGGACGGATCACGAACTTGGTCAGGCCCGCATCCACGTAGGCGTCGAGTTGCCGATGCAACTGCGGCCAGCCGTCGGCGATGAGTTCGGAGGGATCGACGTCGGGCCGGCGCTGCCTGACCGCGGCCAGCAGTTCCGGGGCCGGCTCCCCGTCGGCGACGGCGAGGTTGATGCCGAAATGGTCCGCCTCGACTTCACGTCCCGCCTCGTGGGCTGCACGCTCGATCGCCTCCCTGGCCGTCCGCGCCTCGGCCGGTGTGACGAAGCTGCCCAGCCAGCCGTCGCCTAGGCGGCCGATGCGCCGGAACGCGGCCGGCGCCGACCCGCCCAGCCAGATGTCGAGCGGCTTGGTGGGGCGCGGCGCCACGGCAGCCGACCGCACCGAGTAGTAGTCGCCGTCGAACGAGACGTCGTCGTGTTCGAGCACCGCACGCAGCAGTCGCAGTGCCTCGTCGAACACGGCGGCCCGCGCCCCATCGGGCACCACGAAGATCTGCCGTTCCGCGGCGATGGCCGAGCGCAGTCCGAAGACCGGCAGCACCCTTTTGGGGGCCAGCGCCGCGAGCGAGGCCAATTGTTTGGCGACGAGTACCGGATGCCGCCCCGGCAGCACCGCTACCGACGTACCGACCTTCAGGCAGTCGGTGCGGGCCAGGGCGAAGGCCATCCCGACGAACGGGTCGACGGCCTCGGAGTACACGAGCTCGGAGAACCACAGCGAGTCAACGCCGGTGTCTTCCAGGTGGTCGACGATGTCCGGCAGTTGGTGTGGGCCGATGTCGGCGCCGAGTCCGATCCCGAATCGAATTTTCACGTTCTCGCCATCCTACTTACCAAGCGTTCGGGACGCATTCGGCCGACCGAGCGCTAGGGTTGCGAAAACGCTTGCGAGAGAGCGAGGAAGCGGTGGACGGAGCGGTGACGGTGTCGATGGCGGCACCGGCGGAGCGGATCTGGGACCTGATCGCCGATGTGCGCAACACCGGCAAGTTCTCCCCCGAGGTGATGGAGGCCGAGTGGCTCGGCGGCGCGGCCGGTCCGGCGCTGGGCGCACGCTTCCGCGGTCACGTCAAGCGCAACGAGATCGGGCCCGTCTACTGGACCACGTGCGAGGTGACCGCCTGCGAGCCCGGTCGTGAGTTCGGTTTCGCGGTTCTGCTCGGCGACAAGCCGGTGAACAACTGGCACTACCGACTCACCCCCGTCGAGGGCGGAACCGACGTCACCGAATCGTTCCGGCTCAACGACTCGGTGCTGATGAAGCTGTTCTCGGTCTTCGGTGGTCAGCTGCGCCGACGGCGCAACATTCGCGATATGCGCAAGACGCTCGAGCGCATCAAGGCCGTGGTCGAGTCGCCCGACGGCTAGGCGCGACGGATCCGTTGCCCACCAACGGGATCAGAGACTGCGCAGTCGCCGGACGCGATCGCTGAGCGCGCGCTTCGACACGCCTGCGGATCGCGCCAGCGCTTCGAACGCGTGCGGGCAGCCCGGATAGACGTGCAGTTCGGTGGGCACCCCGGCGTCGGCAAGGCGGGTCGCATAGGAGATGTCCTCGTTGCGGAAGATGTCGAGATCACCGACGTCGAGGTACGTGTCGGGCAGTCCGCTGAGGTCCGTGGCGCGTGCGGGCGCCGCGTACGGCGATACCGACTCCGACCCCGCCTCGGCGCCCAGCAGCGCGCCCCACCCCGTGACGTTGTCGTCGTACGTCCACGTCAGATAAGGCAGCAGGCTGGAATCGGGTGTCGCGGCGCGGTCGTCGAGCATCGGGTAGATCAGGATCTGTTGTGCAATTGCGGGCCCGCCGCGGTCGCGGGCCAGAAGGCACACCGCCGCGGCCAGGCCTCCTCCCGCGCTGTCGCCCATCACCGCGACCCGGTCGGGGTCGACCCCCAGCGCCGCGGCGTTGGTGGCCAGCCAGCACAGCGCGGCGTAGCAGTCCTCGACCGGTGTGGGGTGCGGATGCTCGGGCGCCACGCGATAGTCGACGACCAGCATCGGCACCCCGGACGCCGCGACGTAGTCGCGCACAGCGAGGTCGTAGATGCGCCCGATGTGTTCGAGCCCGAAGATCATTCCCCCGCCGTGGAGGTACAGCGCCGCGCTGCCCGGCTGCTCCCCGCTGCGTTGATACCAACCGAGCGCCAGCGTCGCCCCGTCGTCGGTGGTCAACGAGTGCTGGGTGACCTCCACACCGGCAGCGGGGGTCCGTTGCCCCGCGACGGTGTCGAACATGCGGTGACCGTTGACGCGCCGCGTCTCCACATCACCGACCGGCGCCGGGTCGACCTCGCCGACAGCGGCAAGCAGCGGCGCCATCTCCTCGAGTATCTGGGCGTCGATGCCGAGGGTCATGCCGGCACACTATCGTGGCCGGGCGTGGTTGCGACGCGACTTCGACCCATCTACCCCTTTGCCGTTGTGGTGCCGATCGCGGCGGTGACCGCTGTAGTGCACTGTGTTGCAGGGGTTTTGGGAAAGGAATATTGGTTCGACGAGGTGTACATGCTGGCCATCGGCCGCAACCACCTCGACTGGGGTTCGGCGGATCAGCCGCCCCTCGCCCCCGCGCTCGCCACGGCGATGGACACGCTCGCGCCGGGGACCGGATCTGGGCGCAGACGCGGACTTTGACCGTCTCGTGAATCCGCCGCGGCGACGCCGACACCTTTGATAGAACGGTGCCTGTTCAGCCGCGAGCCGAGGGAGCCTCCGATGGGTCAGTGGTCACGTGAGGAGATCGACGAGGCGTTCCACGCCTATCAGGACGCGGTGGTCGACATCGGTAAGACGTGGGACTGGTCGAGCTATGCCGATCACTTCACCGAGGACGCGACCTACGTCGAACATGCCCTCGGCAACATGTCGGGCCGGGAGACCATTCGTGACTGGATCGTTTCGACAATGAACATGTTCCCCGGCAGCGAGATGCCCTTTTATCCGGTCGAGTGGTATTCGATCGACGTCGACAAGGGCTGGGTGATCAACCGCAATGTCAACACGATGAAGGATCCCGGCGACGGCAGCGTGCACGGCACCCCGGTGATCACCGTGCTGCGGTACGCCGGTGACGGGAAGTGGAGCTACGAAGAGGACGCCTACAACCCGATGAACTTCCTGGTGATGGTGCAGGGTTACATCCAGCGCTGTCACGAACTCGACACCCTCTCCGACGACGCTCGTGTATTCGCCAAGAACATGAACTGGCAGTTGCCGTAGTCAATTTGGTCACTGCGGCAGAATCGCCGTCGCGTTGCGGATATCGGCCTACCCTCGGACGGGTGGACACCGCTACACCGCCCATGTTCGGAGCGCACCTGGTCCGAGACAACGGCGCCCCTCCGCCCGAGGTGCCGCTGTCCGAGGTCGATCTCGGCTCGTGGAGCTTCTGGGTCAAGCCCGACGACTTCCGCGACGGCGCGTTCGCCACATTGCGGCGCGAGGCGCCGGTCTCGTTCCACAAGCCGTTGGAGACACCCGGCGTTGAGGAAGGCCCGGGCCACTGGGCGCTGACCAAGTTCGACGACGTCTGGTACGCCAGCAGGCATCCACACATCTTCAGCTCGAGCCCGAGCATCACGATCAACGACGCGAATCCGGAGTTGAGCGAGTACTTCGGCTCGATGATCGTCACCGATGACCCGCGACACCTCCGGCTGCGCAACATCGTCAGCCGGGCGTTCACCCCGCGGGTGGTGGCGCGCACCGAGGCCTCGGTCCGCGACCGGGCGCGCCGCCTGGTCGAGACGATGATCGCCGAACATCCGGACGGCCACGGTGAAGTCGTCGCGGAGTTGGCCGGACCGCTGCCGCTGCAGGTGATCTGCGACATGATGGGCATCCCGGAGGACGACCATCAGCAGATCTTCCACTGGACCAACGTCATCCTCGGGTTCGGGGACAAGGACATCGCCCAGGATTACGAGGAGTTCGTCAATGTCGCGATGGACATCGGCGCCTACGCGACAGCGCACGCCGAGGACCGTCGCACCCACCCCCACGAGGACCTCACCACCGCGCTGGTGGAGGCCGAGGTCGACGGTGAGCGCCTGACGTCGGCCGAGATCGCGTCGTTCTTCATCCTGCTGGTGGTGGCGGGCAACGAGACGACCCGCAACGCGATCAGCCACGGCGTGCTGGCGCTGACACGCTATCCCCGTGAACGCGAGCGCTGGTGGGCGGATTACGAGGCCGTTGCCCCCACCGCGGTCGAGGAGATCGTCCGGTGGGCGTTCCCGGTGAACTACATGCGCCGCACACTCACCGAGGACTGCGAGCTCAGCGGGGTCAAGATGGCCGCGGGCGATAAGGCGACCCTCTGGTATTGCTCGGCGAACCGGGATGAGGACAAGTTCGCGGACCCCTGGACGTTCGACGTGACACGCAACCCCAATCCGCATGCCGGTTTCGGCGGCGGAGGGGCGCATTTCTGCCTGGGCGCCAACCTTGCTCGGCGCGAGATCAGTGTCGTGTTCGAGGAGTTGCACCGGCAGATACCCGACATCGCCGCCACCGAGGAACCGGCGCGGTTGCTGTCGCCGTTCATCCACGGGATCAAGCGCTTACCGGTGTCCTGGACGCCGCCGTCACGATCTCGATGAGGTCCTCGCGGCTCGGGCCCGCGGCAGGTGTTGGGCGCCAACCGTTTTCGTAAAGCCTTCTGGCGCGCGGTTCGGCAGCGCGAAGACTGTCGGGGAGCGCGTCCATCGTGATGTACGGCGTGACGATCTCCCCCAGCTCCGCGTCGGCGTCGGCCGCGGCGACGATCAGGTCCGACGGTAGCGGCTTGGTGAGGTCGACGTCGTGACCTGACCAGCGCCGCACCCGATCGGCGTCGGCATAGACGTGGTCGGTGTACCACGGCCGGATGTGGCTGACGCACCACTCGTTGAATTCTGCTGTTGCGCACCGGATGTCGTCGCCACTGTGGTCGAGGATGGACATCAATTCGCGCGCCTGCATCAGCGCGAGCGCCACGCCACGACCCGCGAGCGGGGTCGTCGTACAGACGGCGTCACCGAGCGAGACGAGGCCGGGCAGTGGCACACGTCCCTCATCGTCACGCTGCCCGCGGTAGCCGTTGTACAGGCGCGATCCCGGCATGACCCCGGTGAGTGCTCGGCTTCGTGACGGCTCGATCCAGTCCGAGAGTGTCGGTATCTCGCGTACGGCGGCTTCGAAGGTTTTCGGGTGGCGGAGTTGGAGCAGTCGTGGCTCGGTGCCGTCGTGCACGATCGTCACCGAGAACGCGCCGTTGTCGTGCAGATAGGCCAGCGCCCAGTACCCGTTCAGGGAAAGCACCGTCCCGAACGGCGTCGACATCGGTGGCGGTGTGGCCCTCCGGTGCAGCTGGTACTGCCGGCTGACGTAGGCCGCGCCGCACGCCTCGCCCCTGGCCGGTGGGCGGATCGAGCGGGTGAAGCGGCTGTCGCGCCCCGAGGCGTCGAGCACCAGATTCGCTTCCAGTGTGGCGGTTCCGACGCGGACGGCGACGTTGCCGGTCCGGCCCACCTGCACGTCGTCGACGTTGCCCGGGTAGAACGCGAGGTTGCGGTGCGCAACGGCGCGGGCCCAGAGCACCCGGTCGAAGGCCATCCTGCGGCACAGCAGACCCACCGCCCCGCCGCGGTTGTCCGTCGCGGTTTCGGCGCCCGCCGCGATCAACGCGTCGAGCACGTCGGGCATCTCCGCGGCCAGCGCGTCGATCACTTGGCGACGGAAGGTGTGGGCCTGGTGGAACTGCATCACCCCGCGCCGCCGCCACCACCCGCGTTCGGGTGGGCCGGGGTCGCGGTCGACGACAAGGACCTCGCGGCCACGCCGCGCCAAGGCGATCGCGCTGTAGAGCCCAGCCGGCCCGGCGCCGACGACGATGGTTCTCATCGTATCTCTTTTCAGGTAACATAAAGTGTATTCAATATACGAAGGGTCACTCGAATGACGGACTCTGTCAAGCGGCGCTACTCGTCGCAGCTGCGCGCTGCGCAGGCAGGACAGACGCGGCGCAGGATCGTCGAGGCGGCGCAGCGGTTGTTCGTCGAGGAGGGCTATGCGGCGACGACCATCGACGCTGTCGCGGCCGCCGCAGGCGTGAGCCGCAAGACGGTGTTCAGCTCGGTCGGCGGCAAGGTGGATCTCCTGAGGTTGGCGATGGAATGGGCGGTCGCCGGCGATGACGAGCCGGTGACGTTGACCGATCGCGACGAGATGCGCGCGCTGCTGGCCGGTACCGACGCCGCCACCCTGCTGCGCAGCTGGGCCGGCGTCATCACCGCGATCGACACGCGCACGGCGCGGTTGTTCGCGGCGCTGGAGGTCGCCGCGGGGACCGACGCCGAGGCGCGGGAGCTGGCGGCACGCTTCGAGCGGCAGCGGCTCGATGGTGCGCGCCGCATCGTCGACCGGCTCACGCAGCTGGGGGCGCTCGACCGCGCACTGAAACGGGCCGAGGCGGCGGACATCGCGTGGTTGTCGACCGATCCCCTGCTCTACGACCGCCTGGTGCGAGTGCGCGGGTGGTCGTCGAAACGGTTCAGCGCGTGGCTTGCCGAAAGCTTGTGTCGTCAGCTCCTGCATGGGTAACCGACGGCCATGCATCCCGATCACTTTCGTACCCTGCTGACCTCGAACGGCCCCTACGCATCGGTGTACTTCGACGACTCCCACAACACCGCCGACGCGGCCGCCCAGATGGAACTGAAGTGGCGCTCGCTGCGCGAACAGCTCGAGCGCCAAGGCGCCGATCCGGCGGTGACGGAGAGCATCGAGCAGGCCGTCTCGGACGCGGCTCCCCCGGTGGGGCCAAGCGGCCGCGCCGTCGTGGCCAGCGCCGACGGTGTGCTCGTCAACGAACACCTGATCCGACCCATCGATCCCGTCGTCCGCGTCTCGGCGCTGCCCTACATCGTCCCCGTCGTCGAACACGGACTCGACCGACCGACGTACGCGGTCGTCATCGTCGACCACGAAGGTGGCGACATCACGCTGTTCCGCGAGGGCACCGCCGTGTCGGACACCGTCGACGGCGACGCGTATCCGGTGCACAAGGCGTCGGGTGCCGAGTCGCCGGGATACGGCGATCCGCAGCGAGCCAGCGAGGGCGCGCGACAACAAAACATCCGCGCGGTCGCGAGCCAGCTGACCACGTTGGTCGACGACGCCAAGCCCGAGGTCGTGTTCGTCGTCGGCGAGGTGCAGTCGCGCACCGACCTCACCTCCCAACTACCCGAGCGGGTGGCCTCGCTGGCCGTCGAAGTCAACGTCGGCGCACGTCATAGCGGATTCGACGACGCGGATTTGCGACACGAAATCGACCAGGAGTTCCAGCGCCGCCGGATCGCCGAGATCGACGACGCCGCGCAACGCCTGACAGCCGAACTCGGACGCGGCGAGGGCATGGCGACCGAGGGCCTTGACGGCGTCACCGCCGCGCTGCGGGCGGGTGCGGTGGAGACCCTGATCATCGGCGACGTCGGGGATGCGACTGTCGTCGCCGGCGACGACCTCACCACGATCGCGCCGAACGCCGATGTGCTGTCCGAGCTCGGAACCGCTCCCAGCCAGACGTTGCGGGCCGACGAGGCGCTGCCGATGGCCGCGATCACCACCGGCGCCGCACTGATCCGCACCGATGAGCGCATCGATCCGGCCGACGGCGTCGCAGCGATCCTGCGCTACGCGCTGCCCCGCTGACGCCGGGCGCTCGGTCAGCGGGCTCCGACGATGTTGGCCAGCGCGGCGATCGAGGTGTCGTCGAGATGCTGGCACAACTCCAGCGGATGCTCGAAAACGCGTTGTGCTCCGGCCTTTTCGAGCTCTCCGCGGGAAACTCCTCCGCTGAGCACTCCGATGCTGTCCACGCCTGCCCGCTTACAGGCCTCCACGTCCCAGACGGTGTCACCGACGAACACGGCGTGTGCGGCGGGCACACCCGCGCGTTGAAGCGCGATCTCGACGATGTCGGGTTCGGGTTTGGCGGTGTCGACGTCCTCCGACGAGGTCACCGCGTACACCAGGTGATCGCTGTCGAGCACCTCGCGCAGCATCGACAGTTCCTCCTCGGGCGCCGAGGTGGCCAATACGACCCGGATGTCGAGTTTGTGCACCGCCTCGAGCAGTTCGCGGGCGCCCGGCAACCGTTTGAGATGCGGTGCCAATTCCTTGTAGTAGCGCGAGTGCAGGTCCTTGGCCTGGCTACGGGCCTCCGCGTCGGCGTTCGCCGCCAAGGTCTCGACCAGCGTCGTACCGTCCATTCCGATGGAGCGGTGAATACGCCAGGCCTCGACCGGGTGGCCGGCCTCCTCGAACGCCCGGTACCACGCGTGCACGTGCAGGTAGTTCGAGTCGACCAGCGTGCCGTCGATGTCGAACAGGACGGCCGAAACGTTTTTGGCTTCGCCGGTCACGGCCGGCGCTGCTGCTCGGGAGCCCGGGTGTGATCGGGAGCCCGGGTGTGATCGGGCCGCGCGGCGAAATCGTCTCGCACACCGTCGGTCTTGGTGTGCGTGGCATCCGCGACCGGTTCGGACGCGCGGGTCTTCGGGTCCAGGGCGTCGGCGCGGGCGCGCTGTTCGTCGAGTTCGTCGCGCTTGGTGGTCACCGCATCGCGGTGCGTACGCGCCGCATCCTGCAGGCGGGCCGCCTCAGCGGCTTTCGCCTCCGCCTCGGCCTGCGCGGCGCGGGCGCGTGCCTCGGTTTCCTGAGCCACGGTCTCGCGCTTCTGGAGATGCTGCGACTTCTGGTCGACCTCGGTGCGGAGGCGCTCGGCTTCGAGGCGACGGCGCTTGTTGCGCGCATTGCGTGCCAGGACCGCCACCAGCACGATGGCGGCGATGACAGCGATGGCGACGATGATCCACACGATGACGTTGCTATCCATGTCGGCTCCTCTGATTTGTCGAGCCGGCTCATTGACGAACCCGCTAATTCTGCGTGTGCCCGGGCGGGACCGTGCCTAAACGGCGCGTGCTCAGAAGTAGCCGTTGGCGGGCGGCCAGACGCCGTTGACCGCGTGATTGCCGGCGGCGTGAGCCTTGTAGGCCAACGGACTGTGGCTGGCGATCGTTCGGACGTTGCGCCAATGCCGGTCGAGGTTGCGCGATCGTGCGGTGGCCGACGCTCCCCCGGTGTCGAACAACCGCTCGGCGGCAGTCAGGGCCAGACGTTCCGTCACCAACTGCGTTTTGGCCACCGAAATCGCCAGTTCGGCGAGGGAGTCGGGATCGTCCTGCCTGCCGCGGTCGACCACCTCGTCGATCTCGTCGGCGGCGGCAAGGACGAGCGCTTCGGCGGCGGCGGCATCGGCGGCGATGCTGCCGACTGCCTGCAACACGAACGGATCCCCGGATGCCGAGTCGGCCAATGAGTGCGACGCCGGGCGCGCCTTCGTCCGCACGTAGGTGACCGCGTCGTCGGTGACGGCATGCGCGATACCCGCTGTTACGGCAGCCAGATACAACTGCAGAAACGCCGTGCCGTGTCCGAGGCGCTTGCCGTCGGACACGGTGGTCACCTCCACCGGGTGCACGATCACGTCGGTGAACCGGGTGCCGCCACTGGCCGTGGCGCGCTGACCGAAACCGTCCCAATCGTCGTAGAGTTCGACGCCGTCACGATCGGCCGGGATGATCGCCTGCAGGTCCCTGCCGTCGGCGTCTACGGCGGAAACCGCGATGAGGTCGGCGAAAAGCGTTCCGGTGGAATAGAACTTGTAGCCGTTGAGTCGCAGGACACCTTCGGCGTCGGCAACCAGGCGGGTTTCCGAACTCGACGGCGATTTGCCGTTGCCGTCGGTGATGGCGTTGCCGAAGACCGCGCCGTCGTTGATCCGCGGAAACCAGTGTTCCCGGTCGGCCTCGGTGGCGCGGTTGCTCAGAAGCCGCTCGGCGAACCCGAAGTGCGGCCGAAGGGCCTGTGCCACATTGGAACTACCGCGGGCGATCGCGATGACAGTCGAGAGCACTTGGCGCGCGCTGGCCCCGGGCCCGCCGTAGCGGACGGGAACCCGCAGCCCGAGAAGGCCGGCGTGACGCAGGCGCTCGACGGCGTCGTACTGCAGCACCCGCTCACGTTCGGCCTCCGCATCGGCCTTGCTGAGGTCGTCGACGATCGGGGGCAACCTGACCAACCTGTCTTCCGTGGAGCCACCCAACACATCGTCGACGTACGCGGGCCGTGGTGCGTGCGTCATGAATTGGCCAGATAGCGTCGGCGTTCCCAGTCGCTGACATGGCCGATGTACTGCTCCCACTCGCTGCGGGCGATCGCGGCGAAGTCGTGCACGGAATCCGCACCGAGGATCTCCGTGATCGTGTCGTCCTGGGTGGCCAACGCCAGCGCCACCCCGAGGGACTCCGGCAGCGGTGCTCCGCTGCCGTAGAGATTGCCCTCGCCGCGCTCGGCCGGTGTGCGGCCCGCCTCGATACCGGCGACCACCGCGGCCAGCGCCGAGGCGACCAGCCAGTAGGGATTCGAATCAGAGGCACCGCTACGCAATTCGATCCGGGTGGCGTTCGGATCGGACTCGACCAGGGAGCGCACCGCGGCACTGCGATTGTCGCGGCTCCACGTCACCGTCGTGGGGGCGAACGAATCGGGTGCGAAGCGACGGTAGGCGTTCACCGAGTGGGCACCGAACAATGTGATCGACGGTAGATGCTCGAGCAGTCCCGCGATCGCCCGCAGCGCCAGGTCGTTCTCGCCGCCGTCGACCGGCGCGAAAGCCGGTGCGCCGTCGTGCCACAACGAGATGTGCAGATGAGCGGAACTGCCGGAGTGCTCGGTGAACGGCTTGGGCATGAAGGACGCCAGTTTGCCGTGTTTGCGGGCTACCTCCTTGGCGGCGTATTTGAGCCGCGCGGCGTCGTCGGCCGCCTCGAGCGCGTCGGTGTAGACGAGGTTCGTTTCGACCTGCCCCGGGCCGTACTCGGTCTGGATGCCCTCCAATCGGGTGAAAGCGCCGAGGGTTTCGTATAGGTCGGTGATCAGCGGGTCGAGCGCGTTGGCGTTCTCCAGCGAGTAGGCGTGGATGTCGTGTTGAAACGGCGACCCGTCGGGGTCGAGCAGATAGAACTCCAGTTCCACGCCGACCTTGGCCGTGTAGCCGTGGGTGGCGAGCCGCGCCAGCACCCGCCGCAGGACGGCGCGCGGATCCAGCAGCGACGGATTGCGGTCGTGCGCAACGACATCGGCGATGACATGGCCGACGCCGGGCCGCCACGGCAGTGGGCGGAAGGTGGTCAGGTCGGGTACGGCGTACACGTCGGGATAGCCGCCGTCCCAGTTCGTGAGCCGCAACGACTCGATCACGGTTCCGTCGGTGTTCCAGCCCAGCGACGCCTCGCAGAACGCGAACCCGGCGCCGCGCGCGCGTTCGAGGAACTGAGCCGCCGGGATGCGCTTGCCCTGAGCGTGGCCGAACGGATCGCTCCACGCGACCTCGATCTCGGTCAGGGAGCCGTCGTCGAGGCGGGCCAGCAGTTCTCGCTCGGCCGCCGGAGCGGATTCGATCGTCTGCGTCATGTGTGGGCCTGTTCCCCGACGCGGGTGCCGACGACTGTGCCGACGGCGAAGGAGCCGACCAGCAGCCCGATGACGATCCAGGCGAGGATGCTCGAACCACCCACCAGATCCCTCAGGTTGGCGAGAATCAGCACCAGCGCCGCGGTCAGCCCGACGAGCCCCAGCGCCGGTGCGATACGCACCCGCCACTGTGAATGGCCCCGCCGATCGCGAGCGAAGAACACCAGAACCGAAACCGACGTGGCGATCAGCAGCACCACGAATCCGACGGTCGTCGTGCCGGCGAACCAGGTGTAGAACTGCGCGGCCGGGTCGAGCGTGAAGACCACCGCCAGCGCGATACTCACCGCGACGACACCGGAGATCCACAGCGAAGCCTGGTGCGGCGAGCCGTGTTTGGTGTGCGGATAGCTCAACGACGCGGGAAGCACGTCGCGCTGCGACAGCGCGAACACGTAGCGCGACGCGACGTTGTGGAAGGCCAGGATGCAGGCGAACAGGCTGGTGAAATAGAGGACGGTGATGATGTCGGTGCCGACGAGGCCGATGTAGCGCTGGGCGGTGTCGGCCAGGAATGTGCCGCCCGCCTCGGTGGCCTGGGTGATGGCCTGCTCGTCGCCCCAGCCCGAGATCAACGCCCAGCTGGTGACCGCATAGAACACGCCGATGAGGAGCAAGGCGGCGTAGGTGGCGCGCGGGATGGTCCGTTCCGGGGTGCGGGCCTCGTCCCGGAAGATCGCGGTGGCCTCGAACCCGACGTAACTGATCAGCGCGAACAACAACCCGATGCCCAACGAGCCGGAGAAGATTGCGTTCGGATTGACGATGCCGCTGGACAGCCCGTGGTCGCCGCCCTGCACGACGATCACCAGGTCGAGGACCAACACGATCGCGATCTCGGCGGTCAGGAGCACGGCGAGCACCCGACTGGACAGCTCGATGTTGCGGTAACCGAGATAGGTGGTGACCACGAAGGCGACCGCGGCGAACAACCACCACGGAAGGGTGGGGCCGCCGAACAGTTCGACGACGCTGACGCCTGCCGGGCCGAGTAGGCCGTAGACGCCGGCCTCCAGCGCGACGTAGCTCAGGAGTGCGACGAACGCGATGCCGATGCCGACCGGAAAACCCAGAGCCTTGCGGACATAGGAGAAGAACGCCCCCGCCTCCTCGACGTAGGGAGTCAGTGCGGTGAAACCGACCGCGAAGAACAGCAGCACGATGGTGGCGGCGACGAAGGTCGCAGGGAACCCGGCGCCGTTGCCCGAGGCCAGCCCCAGCGGGACGACACCGCCGATCACACCGAGTGGTGCCGCCGCGGCGACGACCATGAACACGATGGCGGGCACCCCGAGATTGCCCCGCAGCTTGCGTGCGGGCGCTCCGGCTTCCTCGCTCAAAGCTTCTGGAGGCGCGACGATTTCAGACATGTACTGCGTCCTTCGGTGGTAGTTACGGGCACGATAGGGATAACGCGCTGCGTGGCACCACATCTGAAGTCACCGTGAGTCCTAGGTAGTAACAATTGGACACATTCGGGCGGACTTGCACACCTCGGCCGCCTCTGTAGTCTTCGGGCGGTGAGCAGCTCGGTGCGAGCGGTGCGGGCCAGGGGGCGCCCGCTGCGGGTGGGGGCCACACCGGTGCCGCACGCCGAGATCCTCGATCATGCACGGGATCTGATGGTGCGACACGACATCGACCTGCAGATCGAGATATTCGAGAGTTTCGACGAACCCAACGAGTTGCTCGCCGCGGGACGTCTGCACGCGAACTTCTTCCAGTACCTGCCGTTCCTGGACGACTTCAACCGTCGCACGGGAAACCTCCTGGTGCCGGTCGTGCCGGTGCACATCGAGCCGTTCGGGTTGTACTCCACCGAGATCGCCGACGTGGCCGCCATTCCCGATTACGCCGAAGTGGCGCTGCCGTCGGACCCGGTCAACGTCGACCGGTCGCTGGTGATGCTCGACGACCTGGGGCTGATCGAGTGTGTGCGTGCGCGCAAGGGCCTAGTGGGTTTGACCGACATCAGGGCCAACCCACGCCGGCTGATCTTCAAGGAGCTGACCAGTTGGACGCTGGGCGAACTGCGCGAGGACTTCGACGTGGTCTTCCTGTTCGGCAACCAGGCGATGGAATGGGGCGTCGACATCGGCAGCGCCCTGTACTGCGACCGTGGAAACCCGGCGTACTCCGAATATCTGGTGGCCAGACCCGACAACCATGACGGCGTCGCGGTGCGTGCGCTGGCCCACGCGCTGAACTGCGAATCGACCCGGGAGTTCATCACCACCACGTACGCGGGTCAGGTGCTGGCGGCGTTCTAGGCGTTGTGCTCAGGGCGAGCGAAAAGCTGGGCCGCACGGTCGGGCGCGATGACAGTGATGGGGTGTACCAGTCCGCCTCGCATCGGCAGGGCATGATCGCTGCCGAGCTTCAGGTGGTGCTGGTTTTCGACATCCCCCACGACTCACCCGTATTAGCGGGCCGCACAGCGCATCTCGCGGACGAGTACGGACGCCTCATCGCCACGTCGGTTCCCGGCGTCCGGGTGCGCGAGGCGGCTATCACCCGCGCCTCCACGCCGCGTCACCGGCCCCGACCGGCCACCGGGTTGTCGATCGACCGGGCCGCGCGCGAGGTGCGTGTCGACGGGCAGTGTGTGCGGATGACCTACCGCGAGTTCGAATTGCTGTGCCACTTCGCGACACGGCCGGGCACCGTCATTTCGCGCGACGAGTTGATCGCCCAGGTCTGGCAGGACCGGTCGCCAGGTGATTCGCGGCGGACCGTCGACACCCACATCCGTCGGATACGAGCCAAACTAGGCCGGTTCGCCGGAGTCCTGACGACGATCCGCAGCCGCGGGTACCGCTTCGATCCCGGACCCGAGGTGTACGTCGCGGCGTGACGTCAGAGCGTGGCGGCCAACGGTCCCCACGGCCGGCAGACCGGTTCGGGAGGGTTGCCCGCCGTCGAGCAACCGCGGCCGGTGGCCACATAGGTGGCGCCCGGTTGGTACGGCGAGTAGTACGCCAGCGCGGTCAGCAGACCGTTGTTCTGCTCGCATCGCTGCGGCCCGGGGCTGCCCTGGAGTTCGACGCAGGCGACCGACTGATAGGGCGTGCCGCCGTTGCAGTCGGCAGGCGTCATCGTCACCGCCACCAT
Organism: Mycobacterium sp. 852002-51961_SCH5331710; assembly: GCF_001665535.1. Classification (GTDB taxonomy): domain Bacteria; phylum Actinomycetota; class Actinomycetes; order Mycobacteriales; family Mycobacteriaceae; genus Mycobacterium. Next base: position 101,001 of record NZ_LZSQ01000035.1, on the reverse strand, counting down.
GTCGGTGCCCGACACCTGGACGACGTGCGGTGCCGAGAGCGTGAAGGTGCATGGCGGATCGGCCGGCTCGGCGTCCGCCACCGCGGTCACCGACAGACAGCTCAGGGCAACGGTGAAGACCGCGACCATCAGCGACCTGATCATCTTCGGATCGTAGGCCACCACCGGGCCCTCATGTGCTGCCTTTCCTTGCGTAAGCACGACATCAGGCCAGGTAGCGGCTGAACCAGTCCTGCACGCGGCGCCACGCGTCGGCCGCTGCCGCCGCGTTGTACCGCTCCCCGGTGTTGTTGAAGAACGCGTGGTTGGCGTCGGGTTCGGTGACCAACTCGAAGACCAGGCCCGCCTTCTCGAGCGCGGCCCGCGCGACGGGTTCGGTGGCGTTGACCCGCTGATCCTGTGCCGCGTAAATGCCAAGCACCGCAACCTCTTTAGAGCCAGAGAAGTCGGGATTGTCCGGCGTTGGTCCGTAGAACGGCACAGCGGCCGACAGCCTGGGTTCACCGGCGGCCAACAGCCGCCACACGTAACCACCGCCCATGCAGAAGCCGACGGCGGCGACCTTCTTGCCGGGTACGCGTTTCTGCAGTTCGTCCACACCCGATTTCAGGTCGGCGATCGCGTCCTCCGGCGGGATCTTGCCCAGCGCGGCCGTCGCCTCGGCGGGATCGGCGAAGGTAGCCGTACCGCCCTGAGCGGAGAGCAGGTCGATCGCCAACGCGGAGTATCCGGTTCCGGCGAAGCGGCCGGCGACCGAGCGAATGTGGTCGTTGAGGCCCTTGTTCTCGTGGATCACGAGAACGGCGCCGCGTGGCTCCTGGGCTTCGGCCCACGCGGCCCGCAGTTCGCCGCGCGGTCCGGCCCAGGTGATCGGGGTGGTGGGCACGGTGTTCTCACTGCCGGGCGGCGGGGCGCTCGCGGTGGCGGCGCCGCTCGACGTGGCAGGGGCGTCGGTCGTCGGCTCACGGTTCTGGCTGCATGCGGCGAACAACGCCGTGGCCCCCGCGGTGCCGATACCCAGCAGCGCGAGCCGGCGCAGCGCTTCGCGTCGGGACAGCAATCCATCGACGTGATCAGTGGCGATTTCTTCGGCGATGTACCGCTGCAAAGGGGTCACCTCCGCGAGTATGCCCCGATGCCGACGCCACCGGAACCCACCAGCGGACAGGTGGCCGCGCGAATAACTGCATGTCAGTCGAGTAAGTAGACAAAATCTCGAATCTGTTCACGGATTCGATTGACAGGCTAATTGGCGGACGGTTCTATGACGGGGTGACCTACGACACGATCATCCGCAACGGCCGCTGGTTCGATGGCACCGGTGCCCCGTCGGCGGTCCGCAACCTGGGCATCCGCGACGGGCACGTCGTGTCGATCAGCCCCGACGAACTCGACGCCACCGGCTGCCCGCAAGTCATCGACGCCACCGGCAAGTGGGTCCTGCCCGGCATGCTCGACATCCACACCCACTACGACGTCGAGGTGCTCAACGGGCCGGCCCTCGCCGAATCGCTGCGCCACGGCGTGACCACGGTGATGCTCGGGTCTTGCTCACTGTCCACCGTGCACGTCGACGCCAGCGACGCCGGCGACATCTTCGGCCGGGTGGAGGCGATCCCGCGCGACCACGTGATCGGCGCGGTCGAGCAGCACAAGACCTGGACGAACTGCGAGGAATACATCCAGGCGCTGGAGTCGCGACCACTCGGCCCCAACATCGCGGCCTTCATCGGCCACTCCGACATGCGCGCCGCGACGATGGGACTCGATCGCGCCACCCGCAAAGACCAGCGACCCACCAAAGCCGAGCAGGCTCAGATGGAGCGCTGGCTGTCCGAGGCGCTCAAGGCCGGGTTCGTCGGAATGTCCTCGCAACAACTGGTGTTCGACAAGCTCGACGGCGACGTGTGCCGCTCGAGGACCCTACCGTCGACGTACGCAAAGCCGCGTGAGCTACGCCGGCTGAAGTCGCTGCTGCGACGCACTGGCCGAATCCTGCAGTCGGGCCCGGACATTCAGAACCCGCTCAACCTCGGCTCGCAGCTGGCGCAGTCGCTCGGCATCGTCCGCAACCCGCTCAAGACCAGCCTGTTGTCGGCGGCGGACGTGAAGTCGAACCCGTACAGCATCCACGCCCTGGGCCCGGCGGCCCGGCTGGTCAACAAGCTCGGTGGGAACTTCCGTTGGCAGCACCTGCCCGTCCCGTTCGAGGTCTACGCCGACGGCATCGACCTGGTGGTGTTCGAGGAGTTCGGCGCGGGTGCGGCGGCGCTGCATCTGCGCGACGAGGTCGAGCGCAATGAGTTGATGCGGGACGCCGCCTACCGCCGGCGCTTCCGCAAGGAGTACGAGAGCAAGCTCGGTATTCGGGTGTGGCAGCGCGATTTCTTCGACGCCGAGATCGTCGCGTGCCCCGACGCCTCGGTCGTCGGCAAGTCGTTCGGCCAGGTCGGGCAGGAGCGGGGCGGTGTGCATCCCGTCGACGCGTTCCTCGATTTGGTGCTCGAACACGGCACGGCGTTGCGCTGGCGCACCACGATCTCCAACCACCGTCCCAAGGTGCTCAAGAAGCTCGCGGCGGACTCGGGTATCCAGATGGGCTTCTCTGACGCGGGCGCGCACCTGCGCAACATGGCGTTCTACAACATGGGGTTACGGTTGCTTCGCCATGTGCACAGCGCCGAACGCGCCGGAAAGCCGTTCATGACAATCGAACACGCGGTGCACCGGCTCACCGGCGAGCTGGCCGACTGGTACCGGCTGGACGCCGGGCATCTGCGCATGGGCGACCGGGCCGACGTCGTGATCGTCGACCCGGACCACCTCGATGACTCGCTGGACCGTTACGCCGAGGAGCGTGTCGACCAGTACGGCGGCCTGCCCCGCATGGTCAACCGCAACGACGAGACGGTAGCGGCGGTGTTCGTCGGCGGCCGTGCGGTCTTCTTGGACGGTAAGCAGACCGAGCTCGTCGGCCAACGGCGGACCGGGCGTTTCCTGCGCGCAGCACACAAGTCACCTGCGCCCGCCTCACAGGAAGGTGAATTGACCAGTGTCGGTTGAGGATACGGTTCTCGGCATGTGGAAGGCGCTGTCGGCGCGTGACTGGGAGGAGGTCAAGACCTTCCTGTCCGAGGACTGCATCTACCTCGACATGCCCGTGGGCCCGGCGGCCGCCGCGCGCGGTCCGGAGGACATCGTAAAGCGGCTCAAGATCGGCCTCGAGCCGCTGGCCTCCTACGAGAACTTCACCGGCCTTATGGTCGACAACGGCACAGACGTCATGTACGAGCATTCCGAGGAATGGCATTGGCCTACCGGCGAATCAGCCGTGCTTCAGTTCGTCACGGTGCATCGCGTCGAGGACGGCAAGATCACCCTGTGGAAGGACTACTGGGACATGGGTGCGCTGGCTAACAACGCGCCGCCGACCTGGATGGAGGACTTCGCCAACGCCGACATGTCGTGGGTGTTCGACGCGACCGGTCTGGTCTGAGGCGGCGGTTGATCAAATAGGCTCATAACGGGCGCGTCGAGTAGTACCCACCGTCGGCGTAGTAGTCACGGAACTTGTTGCCCTCGTTGTCTTTGTAGTCACACGTGGAGAACCGCATGCCGCCTTTGGTTGTGGTGGTGTAGGTGCCGCCGGCCGATGCGCATTCGCTCTTGATGGTCTTCTCGGAGAGTTTCTCGGCGTGGGCGACGGGTGCGATCGTGGTGATGAGCGTGCCGAGTACGGCGGCCGTCACCACGGCAAGTGAGGTGGTGCGTGAACGAGGCATTTCTCTTCTCCTCTTCGACGTTGTCGGGTTTTGTGTGTCGCATGCGCTGCGACTATCGCGATACTCGTTGATCGCCTTGTCACCCGGAATCGCCGCAAAGCCAGATTCAGCTAGTGCGCTGGGAAGGATTCTCTATCCGCCGGGCAATGCAACAGGGCAGGACTCAGACGCTCCACGCCAACCGGAATTTGTCGGCAGCGTCCTGCGCGCTGAGGTCGCCGAAGTTCTTCTGTTCGTAACAACGCACGGCGACAACGGAGTCGACGACCGCGTCGCCGAGAATGTCGCGCATCAGCTCGGAACGGTCCAGCGCGTCGACGGCATCGGCCTGGTTGTCCGCCATGGCCACGATGCCTGCCCGCTGTCGCTGCTCGTCGGTGAGCGTGGCGGGATCGACCGTCGTCTCCGGCGGAAGCTTCCGTCCCTGTTTGATCCCGTCCAGGGCGAGGCCCAGGATCGTCGCCGTCGCCAGGTACGGATTGGCCGACGGATCGATGACCTTCACCTCGACATTGGCTCCCGAGGGGTTGCTCACCCCGCCGATCAGGAATCGCACTGCGGCTTCGCGGTTTTCGGTCCCCCAACAGACCGTTGCTCCGGACCAGTGACCGGGTTGCATGCGTTGGCCCGACAGCACGGACCCGGCGAGCACGCCTTGGGCATCCGGCAGTCCGGCGAGCAGCCCCGCCACCGCTGACTCCCCCTCGGCGGTGAGGCCGTTGACGCCGTCGCCGTCGGAGAACAGCGGGACGTCGCCGCGCTTCATCGAGAAGTGTTGATGCGAACCCGATCCGACCTCCCCGGCGAACGGCACCGGCGACAGGCTCACCCGCATGCCGTACCGCCGCGCGACCCGGCCGATGATGATCCGCATCAGCACCAGTGCGTCGGCGGCCGCGACCGGCGGCAGCGCGGCCAGCGAGATCTCGAACTGGTTGACGCCGTACTCGGGGTGGAACTGTTCGATCGCGACGCCCGACGCTGTCGCCGCATCGGTCACGTCGCGGACGAACCCCTCGTACTCCAAGACTCCGGCCAGGCCGTACTGGGCCCACAGGTGCGACGGGAGCCGGCTGCCGTCGGGACCGACGAGCACGAACTCCATTTCGTGGCCCACCACCGTGCTGATCCCGGCGTCGGACAACCGATCCGCCACCCGGCCCAGGGCACCACGGCTGCAGTACGAGTCCGGGGTGCCGTCCTGGTTGAAGAAATTGCCTGGCGCCCAAGCTAAACCATCGCCGAGGATGCGCAACGCGCCGAGGTCGATCCGAATCCGCTGATCCCCCACCACGCCGATCTCGTCACCGAAGACGATGCCGCTCTGGTCGATCGCGAAGACGTGCCACACCGGGCTGGCCCCGAGACCGGGGTCGGCGAACGTGCCCATCCGCCGCAACGGAACGGTCTTGGCGAGCGTGAGGCCCGCCGCGTTCACCACCGTGCCGATCAGGGTCGCTACCCCGTCGGCCTCGAGTTGGGCGATCGCCGCTGCCGCGAGCGGTTTGGCCGTCGCAGATTTCACCACAGCCATTGTGCGCGCCTCGCAGCGGTTACAGCGTGATCTTGCAGCTTTGGCCGATGTCGAGCGTGCGCAACATCCGCCCCATGCCCAACCACATCGCGCACGAGAGCGCCAGGTCGGTCAGCAGTTCATCGGAGAAGTGCTCGCGGCAGCGCTGCCAGAAATCCTCGTCGTCGCGCAGGCCGGTGTGGTCGCTGGCGAAGCGTTCGGCGAACTCGGCGGCGATGCGCTCCTGCTCGCTGTAGCCCGGCCACGTCCGCCACTCGGCCGCGTGGTCATAGAGGTCCTCATCGACGCCGGCCGCCAGACCCTCAGAGTCACGGGTGTTCTGGCACACCACGCATTCGTTGTCCAACGCGATGACCATCCGCGCCAGTTCGCGCACCCGCATCGGCAGCCGGTTCTTGGTGTAGACCGCATTGGTGAAGCCGGCCATCGCGACACCGATATCCGGCGATTTCGTCACCCAGGCGGCAGCGTCGTCGTCGGCGAAGTCTCCAATTCGACTCATGGCGGCATCGTACGCCCGCCCGCCTCGAATTGGAACGCGTTCTAGTTTCGGCTTCGCGCGGGTCAGCCGGTGGTCACGAGCTGGCGGTCGTCGGTCCAGTCCCGCTGCAGGAGCATTCGGTGTGCGATGCGCTCCAGCGCCGCCTCGACCTGGAACCGGTCCGGGCGCCCTTCGAAGGTCGGCGAGGTGGCCAGCTTTTCGACGATGCGACCCACGATCGCCGTCGAAATGGCATCGACCTGCCGAATCCCGTTCTGGGTCAGCCAGAGCCGCTCGCCGGTGCGAAGCGCCAGGCCGCGTCGCACCAGATCGTCGAAGGTCGGCTCGATGATCTCGTACGGCACGCGGAGACGTTCGGCGATGTCGGTCAGCGTCGCCGATCCGAACACCTGGTTCTGCCGGTAGATCTGCAGCAGTGCCCACATCTGGCTGACGTCGAGGTCGCATCCGGGTTCTCGGGCCAGGCTGCGCAGGCGGATCTCCGGCGAGTCGCGGAACAGTCGGCCGACGGCCACCTCGAGGATCTTCTCGGGCGATTCGGTGCTGGGCATGCCGAAGCCTTCACCCAGGTCGGAGGCCGACACCGTCTCCACCTCCCGCAACTGCACCTCTTTGAGGAACAGCGAGACAACGAAGCCGACCACCGCCACCGGCACCGCAAACAGGAACACCCGGCCCAGCGAGTCGGCGTAGGCGTCGATGACCGGCGCGGCCATCTGCGGGCTCAGCATGTGTAGGGCTTGTGGCGACTCCGCTGCGCGCGGCGGGGCGCCGCTGACCACCAGCGCGGGCCCGATCCGACTGGCCAGGAAATTGGCGAACAGGCTGCCGAAAATCGCCGCGCCGAAGGAGCTTCCGATGGTGCGGAAGAACGTGACGCCCGAAGTGGCCACCCCGAGGTCGGCGAAGCTCGAGGTGTTTTGCACGACGAGCACGAGCACCTGCATGCACAGTCCGATCCCGGTGCCGAGGATGAACAGATACAGCGACTGTTGCCAGGTCGGCGTCGCGGCGTCCATCCCGGACAGCAACAGGAACGCCACCGCCATGGTCGCGGTGCCCGCGATCGGGAAGATCCGGTACCTGCCGGTGCGCCCGACGATCTGGCCGCTGCCGATCGAGGTGATCAGCATGCCCGCGACCATCGGCAGCGTGCGCAGGCCCGACGTCGTCGCCGAGACGCCGTTGACGAACTGCATGAAGGTCGGAAGGAACGTCAGCGCGCCCAACATCGCGAAGCCGACGATGAAACCGAGGATGCAACACACGGTGAACACCGGGCTGGCGAACAGGCGGATGGGCAGGATCGGCTCGGCGGCATGCAGTTCCACCCACACGAAGATCGCCAGGGCCGCGAACGAGGCGGCGAACAGCCCAATGATGGTGGGTGACGACCAGGGGTACGTGCTGCCGCCCCAGCTCGTCGCCAGCGTCAGGCCCGACGCGCCCAGCCCGACGAACACGATGCCCGCGTAGTCGATGACGGCCTTGCCGGACTTCGTCAGGGGCGGGATCGCCACCGCGGCGACCGCGAGCACCACCAGTGCGACGGGCACGTTGATCCAGAACGCCCACCGCCAGGTGAGGTGGTCGGTGAAGAACCCGCCGAGCAGCGGCCCGATCACCGTGGTGACGCCGAACACCGCGCCGAGGGCACCCTGGTAGCGACCGCGGTCACGCAGCGGTATGACCTCGCCGATCAACGCCATCGCGGTGACCATGATCGCGCCGCCGCCGATGCCCTGCAGCGCCCGCGAGGCGACGAGCATGGTCATCGAGGTCGCGATGCCGCACAGCACGGAGCCGGCCAGGAAGAACAGCACGGCGGCGCCGAAGACGGTCTTGCGGCCGAACAGGTCGCCCAGCTTGCCCACGATCGCCGTGACGATGGTCGACGCCAGCAGGTAGCTCGTCACCACCCACGACTGGTGGCCCGCGCCGCCGAGGTCGGCGACGACCGTCGGCAACGCGGTGGCGACGATCGTCTGGTCCAGCGCGGCAAGCAGCATTCCGAGCAGCACCGCGACGAACACCGCATTGCGGCGCCGCGAGCCGATTTCCGTGCCGCCGACCTCTGGATCGGCAGCCGCCGACGTGGCCTGAGTCGTCATACTTCCCTTCCGATACGAAACCCAACAGCCATATCGTTAGTCAGGCTATGAAAGTTACGTACCGGGAGAGAATTGCCCCCGCGAGCGTGCGCAAAACGCTGCCGATAGGCGGCGTGTTGTGTGCAGACGCGCACGCTCGCGGAGATTGAGGTGCGGCTAGAGCGAGGTCGGGGGGCGCGAGACGCACTGGGCCGAGTAGAGCTCCTCGCCCAGCTTGTCCATCAGTTGCAGCTGCGTCTCGAGGTAATCGATGTGCTCTTCCTCGTTGTCGAGGATCTTCTCGAGCAGCGTGGCCGAGGTGGCGTCGCCCTTCTCGCGGCACATGATGATGCCCGGCCGCAGGCGCTCCAGCACCTCGTACTCGATGGCGAGGTCGGCCTCGAACTGCTCGCGCAGGGTCTGGCCGATCCGCAGCGAGAACAGTCGCTGATAGTTCGGAAGGCCGTCGAGAAGCAGAATGCGGTTCGTGATGGACTCCGCATGGTTCATTTCCTCGAATGACTCTTTGCGCGTGTATTCGGCGAGTTCGGTAAAGCCCCAATTGGCCTGCATCTTCGAATGCAGGAAATACTGATTAATGGCCGTGAGCTCGCTCGTCAATTGCTCATTGAGCAGTTTGAGGACGTCCGGATCGCCTTGCATGGTCGCTCCTAGGCACTTGAGGGCTGATCAAGCTTCGCTGTCGGTGATGCACCTTCCACGCTAGTGCAGTTACCTCCCGCAAGCTCGCTTTAATCCTTGCGTGGGGCGTGTTTTCGACCGAATTGTCAACCGGTCCGGCGTCTCGAGGCGCAGATCGGGGGCCTAGTCTGGACTGCCTAGGCTAAGTAAGGTTAGACTCTGCTAACCGTTGCCGAGGCCGCGAGGGAGACAGGGCGATTCGATGGGTCAGTACGATCTGCACTCATTGATTCTCGCGTGCGACTTTCGCGTCGCCGACGTCGAGCGAATGTGGAAATGGCTCAAAAAGCGTCAGGATAATCTGCAGTCGATAGGTGCCCACCATCTCGTCGTGTACGAATCGATTTGGGAGCCCAGCCGCGTCCTCGTGACAATTGGAATTCGCAACGCCAAATCAATTCGCGAGGTGCTGCAATCCTCCGCGGTCTTCGAGTGGTTCAACGTCGCCGGCGTCGACGACATCCCGCCGATCTTCGGCGGCGAGGTGGTCGAAAAGATCGACCTCTATCCCCCGTCGCCCGCCGACCACGTCGGCCGGGTGGTCGTGGGCGTCATGTCGTCGGTGGAAGACGTGTCGGCGCTGATGGTCAAGATCCACGACGGCGTCGAACGCTTCAAGCGCGGCGGCGTGCGCAAGGTCTGGGTCTACCGCGCGCTCGACGACGGGCACGAGGTCATGATCTTGCAGGAAATCGAGGACGAGACCGCCGCCAGGCACTGGATCGACCACCCGGATGCCGCGGCGGAGTGGATGTCGAACGTCGGGATGGGTCCTTACCCCAGCCACTTCATCGGCCGCTTCGCCCACTTGATGACCATCGACGAGCAGGGTTGACGGGGGCGCCATGTTTGTCTGTCTGTGTATGGGGATCACCAGCCACGACGTCACCGAGTGCGTCGCCAACGGTGCGCGGACGTCCAAACAGGTTGCCGAGGCCTGTGGGGCCGGCGGCGACTGCGGGCGCTGCCGGCGCACTCTGCGGGCCATCATCGCCGCGCATTGCGAAGTCGACGGTGCGACGCCCAAAGCGGTGAGTCGCTGAAGCTGGGCTACTGCGGTCTGTGCTTGCCGGTGAAGTCGGCCAGCGCGCTCGCGTTCGCCGCGGCGCCCATCAGGACCGCGAACTGTTCGTTCTCCCTCGCCGTCGCGGCGGCGATGCCCTCCCGGGTCGGCGCCGTCATCGTCTGCTTGACGGCCATGAGACTGGCGATCGGCCGGGACGCCAGAATCTCGGCGTGACGGCGGGTTTCGGCCAATAGGTCCTCGGGTGGGCACACCTTCCACACCAGGCCCATCCGGTGCGCCTCATCCGCATCCACCCATTCCGACGACATCAGCAGCCACGCCGCGTTCTGCCGGCCGACCAGGCGCGGCAGCAGGTACGACGACGCCGCCTCCGGGGCCACGCCGAGGCTTGTGAACGGCGTCTTGAGCCGCGCCGTCGTCGCCATGAAGGCCAGGTCGGCATAGCCGAGAATCGTTGCGCCGATACCGACTCCGACGCCGTTGACCGCGCAGATCAACGGTTTCGGGAAATCGGCGAGCGCGTCGATCATCGTGGTGAAGTGAGAGCCTTGTTCGTTGAACGCGGGATCGGTGATGCGCCTTTGCATCTCGACCAGATCGTTGCCCGCGCTGAACGCCCGTCCCTCACCGGTGAGCACGACAACGCCGATGTCCTCATCGTCGGCGGCCTGTCGCAGTGCGGTCGCGGTCGCGAGATACAGCTCCTCGTTGAACGCGTTGAGCACGTCGGGCCGGTTGAGGGTCAGGGTGCGGACGCGGTTCTCGTCGTCGATCCGCAGGGTCGTTTCAGCCACGGCAGCAGATTAAGCGTTACCCGTTGCTGTACACCCGGGTGGGTGCGATGAGCACCACGGTGCGGCGCTGCTCGGCCATCACGCGGTCGTATTCGGCCCAGTCGTCGTGGGTTCCGCCCGCGGCCTCGAACACCTCGCGCAGCAGCAGCCGCAACCGGTCGGGTTCGGTGAGCCACGGCTGCGGATCGTCGGGCCCGGCGATCTCGGCCTCACCCTCGACGGTCGCCCACTGCCAGCCTTGGCGGAAGGTCACCGCCAGCTGTGGGCGGGCGCGAAGGTTCGCCAGCTTGACCTTGCCGTAGGTGACGAACCCGAGCACCGTCGCGCCGCTGTCCGGATGCGTCAGCTTGCCGACGTTGACCAGTGAGGCCTGAATGGTGTTGTCGCCGCGCAGTGTCGACACCACGGCCAGGCCGTTGTCGGCGGCGGCCAGCGCGACGGCCTCGTCGAGTGTTGTCATCGAACCTCCTGCGCAACAGCGCTTTCCGCGAACGGTGTGCGGTACACGTAGCGGCTGGTGGGAACCGTGTCGACGTCGCGGTTGGCACCGAAGGCGGCCGTGCTGGTCACCATGCGGTCCATCCGCTCGCGCAACTCGTCGTCGTCTGCCGCGTCGAAGAACGCGTGCAGGTCGGCCAGGGCCCCGGAGGGAAACAGTTCCTCGACGATCGCCGAGATCGGCGGTGCGTCCGGCGTCAACGCCCGCACCACCGCGTTCTGCGTGTATCCGAACGTCGACTGGGTCTCGATGGCCACGGGCGTGTGGTCGATGTGCCAGCGCCGCAACCACGTCGGCTCGTCGAGTTCGGCGGGTCTGCGCAGCAGCGCGACATTGGCGAACCCGTCGGTCCGCTCCCCCGGCGCGGTGTGCGGTGGCGCCATCGGGACCGATTCGGTGACCAGATAGGCCGCCACCACGTCGGCCTCCTGCCGCAGCCGGGCGAGCGCAGCGTTCATCTGATCGCCGTAAGACTGCTGGGTCCAGAGGTTGACGAAACCGACCACCGGCGGGTCGAGCGTCGTCAGGGTCATCAGAGAGTCGCGCACCACGCCGTCGCGCACGTTCAGCGCCAGCCCCGGGATCCCGAGGTCCAGCAGATCCGGCACGACCTGTTCGCGCATCCGCGAACACCACGGGTCGTCGGCCCCATTTTCGGACAGGGCAGCCCGCAGCGTGACGATGACTTTCTCCACGAGGCGAACCTAGCGTGCCGCGCCGGTCAGGCTTCCAACCGCTCGCGGATACTGGCCAGCCGTTGCCTCAACTCGTTCTCGTCGATAACGCCGCGGGCCACCAGCGAGTGCGCCAACGACACCAGTTGGCTCTCCGGATAGGGCAACTGGGCGTAGCGCGTCGCGGTCAAGGCGTCCTCTTCGTCGCGGCGCGCCTTGAAGTCCGGGATGTCGGCATCGCATGCCGCCCGGTCGAGCGCGTCGCACAGCCCGTCCAGGCTCGTCTTCCACGGCGGCACAGGGTTTTCCACCCCGTACTTCGCCGCCATCCGCGGCCAGACCTGATTGCGCTCGACGATCTCTTCGAGCGGGGCGACCGTCGTCTGCTCGATGCCGGGATCCGGTGTGCCGCTCATGCTTCCGAGGCGGGGTGGACGGCGGGACGGGTGTCGGTGATGACGTTGGTGGTGACGCCCGGTTTCGGTAGGGCGACCCCGATCAGGCAGTCGCGGGTGATGATCTCGGCGAGTTGCTCCTCGGTCCAGTCCTCGGTGCCCGCGGGGCGCATGGGCATCACCATGAACCGGTGCTTCTGGTTGGAGTCCTGCACGCGGACCGTGACGTCGTCGGGCAGATACAGGCCGAACTCCGCCAGCACCTGACGCGGCCAGCGGACCATGCGCCTGCGGTAGTTGGGCGTGCGATACCACTCCGGCGAGTTGCCCAGGATGGGCCGGGGATAGCAGGAGCACAGGGCGCACACGATCACGTTGTGCAGCGTCGGGGTGTCCGCAAGGATCTCGAAAGCTGTGAAGTCGCTGGGTGTTCCGAACCCCGTGGGCTCCATCCAGTCGACGCCGACCTCCTTGCTGGCGGTCATGGGTTCGGCCAACGCGAGCTTCTTGAACTCCGGATCCAGCCACGCCCTGGCGACCAGCGTCGCGGCGGGAGTGGGCCCGATCTGTTCGGCGAACTCGGTGAAGCGGCGGTGCTCCTCGGCGGTGAAGATGCCCTTCTCGATGCACAGTTCACGCAACGCGATCTCGAGCACTTCGAAGTCTGTGATCTCGTCGACCATCGGCGCGACGGTGCGCTCGTGGTCGTGATCGTGGTCGTGGTCGTGATGTGTCATTTGGCGGCCTCCAGCCAGTGCTCGGGAATCTCGGTCTGTATGACGTCGTCGCCGGTGCCGGTGTAGCCGTGCCACAACTCCGACATGTTGAACCGCACGACGTAGAACCATTCCGGTTTGGCCGGGCGGTCCCAGGTCTCGTCCTCGGCCGCCGGGCTTTCATACGCGACGGTCGCGATCTCGCCGCGCGCCCCGCGCACGTACTCCGGGGTCCGGGTGTAGAAGATGACCGGCAGTTCGCGCACGATGACCGCGTCGCCGACCTTGAACTTCGGGTCGCCGGCCTGCCCGGCGTACACCTGCGGGTCGCCCTTGCCCACCGCGTGTTTGTGATGGGCGTTGCGTTTGACGTCCGACCCGTCGCCCTCGAATTTGGGCTTGGCTTCCAACTTCTTGCCCGCCAGACCGCCCTCGTAGCGCGCCTTGACCTCGGCCATCCGTTCGCTCAACTCGGTCAGGCCGATGTGATGCTTCTCGACCAGGACCCGAGCGACGGCCAACAGCCAGCGGCCGTAATACGGAAGCCCCAAATACTCGGCCCTGCCCACGTCGACGTTGCCGATGCGGCGGCGTTCCTCGGAGAGCCAGATACCGCGCCACGCCAGCACTTCGCAGATGACGTACGTCATGTGCTCCCAGAGCTCGTACTGCTTGTTCTCGTACTTCATCGGCGCGTCCGGTTCACCGCCGACGTCATGGACGGGTTTGAGATATGCGGTGATCCGGTCGTGGTCGAGGAGATCCGGTGTCGGCGCATCCGGCAGTTCGGGATAGGCCGACTTCAACCGGGCCACCAGTTCGAGTTGCGCTGCTCGCTCGGCCGCCGTGCTCATGACGATTCCCTTCGTAGGCCCGGCGCCGACGCGCACGGTGCAGCTCGGTGGTTCTCATGAGACGGGGTGTCGGTGATTCGGACCTGCGGGTCATCCTCGGCTACGGATTCTCGCGCGATAGCGATATCCGCCACCGGCACCTCCGCTGCTGCGAACCGACCCCGTCGGCTGACTTTAACCCCGAAATCGCGTCGCCGCAGGCAAATCAGGGCGCCGGCTCCCGCTTGATCCCGCGACGCGGCGGGTTTGCACTGTCGCACATCATGTTTGGGTCGGTGCGGATCCAGGTTCGGGGCTGGTCGTCGGCTATGTCGCCGCAACAACGCGAAATTGACGCGTGTGGTACCCCGAGCGGTTGGGTGCAGGGGTCAGAATGAGTAGGTGAGCACCCGCAGCAGGGCCATCGATGCCCTCCGGCCGGCCATGCCCGAACCGGGGGCGGTTTGCCGGAGTTTGCTAGGCGTGCTGGCGGTCGCCTCGATCGCGCTGCTGTGGGATTCGGGTGCGACCGCTGTGTGGGTGGCCGGTGCGGCGGCGGTGGCGGGCGCTGTCGCGCTCCAGGACAGCCCCGGCGGCCGGATCGCCCGCGTGCTGATCGTGACCGCGCAGATGAGCGCGGCGGTCTTCCTCGGGGCCCTGCTCTCCTCGTACGACGTCGCGTTCGTCGCCGCGCTCGCCGTGTGGTGCTTCGGTGCGGGCCTGCAATGGGCGGTCGGCAACAATGCAGGACTCGTGGCCGCCGCCGGCGGCGCCCTGCTCGCCATCGCTCCCCCGCTTGCGCCCACCGCGTCGTCGGTCCTCATCCCGACCGCCCTGACGATCGCCGCGGGTGCCCTGCAGGCCGGGCTGATCGCGGTATGGCCGCCGCAGCGGTGGCGCGCTCAGCGCGGGGCCCTTGCCGAGGCGTACGGGGCACTGGCCGCGGATGCGCGCAAGGCCGCCGAGCAGGACGAGACGCCCGCCGGCACGCCGCTGTTGCCGTCGCTGCGCGATGCGTTCCTCGACACCCAGGCCAGCCGTCGACCCGAGGCGTACCGAGGCGGGCACCGGCTGCCCGAACGGATCATGACGACGCTGCGCACGCTGCGCGGCACACCGGTGGGCCAGCGCGACGACGTCTCCCGGGTGCTGGCGGCCGCCGCCGAGGTGCTGGACGCGATCGCCGACCACACCCATGTCGCGAGGCGCAACGCCGAGCACGGCCTGGTTCGGTTGGATGCCGCGGTGGCTGCGCTGGACGACCCGGAAAACCCTGAGATCAAACGGCTTTCGCAGCAGCTGCACGAAGCGGCGGAGTTGCGGTTTCCCGATCTGTTCCGGCCGGACGTGATCAGTCCCGTGCGTGCCGCGCTGGCCACCGTCCGCTCGCACCTGACGTTGACGTCGCCGCTGCTGCGTCACGCCATCCGGTTGTCCGCGGCAGTGGCCGTCGCCGCGTGTGCGGACCGGTTCGCACCCGTCGCGCACGGCTACTGGATCGCGCTGACCGTGCTGATGGTGTTGCGCCCCGAGACCGCCCACACCTACACGCGATGCGTCGGCCGACTGGCGGGCATCGCTACCGGCGTCGTCGTCGCGTCGGTCATCGTGATGCTGGTGCACCCCACGGGGTGGATAGCCGCCGCGGTGGCCACGCTGTGCCTCGCCGCGACGTATGCCGCGACCAGGACGGGTTACATCGCCACCAGTGCTGCCCTGGCCGCGGCGGTCGTATTCCTTCTCGAGATCGACGCGGCCACCTCGGGGGCGACGCTCGAGGACCGGTTGTTCTCGATCGTGGTCGGCGGCGGGCTGGCGGTCGTGGCGCACGTCGCGCTGCCGGACCACGCGCTGACGCGGTTGCACCACCGCGCCGGTGAACTGCTGAAGACCGAGATCGATTACGCCGCAACGGTGGTCAGGGCCTATGTCCATCCGCTTGACCATCCGACCGACGCGGTGTCATCGGCGTGGCAGCACGCCTACCGCGCCCGCGCAGGTTTCGAGGCCGCCTCGGGTGCCACCCGGATGGAGTCGCGGGAGCTGCGTCGCTGGTTGCGCTCGTATCGCACCGCGCTCAACGCCGTCACCATCTCGTGCACCGCGCTGGAGGCCAACCTGCCGAACCGGCCACCGGCGGCGTTGACCCCCGAATTCATCGCCGCCGTCGACGATTTCGTCGACGCGCTGCGGGGAGCGCCGACGAATCCGGGGACACCGTGGACTGTGGACCTCGGGGCGCTGACCGCGGCCAATCAGCAGGTGCGCGAGAAGGCCGAGGGCCTCTCCGGCGACGACGGGGCCGCTCGGGTCCTGGTGTCCGAGATCGCCGCGATCACGCGCAGCCTGTCGGGCATCGCCGCTATCCGCGAGCCCACTTCGGCTCGATGAACACGCCTTCGGCCTCGACGGTGACGCCTTCGTCGTCGGAGAGATAACCCGTCGCGTACGACTTGATGCCCTCGGTCCTGGTGATCGTCGCCTCTGCGTGCAGCCGCCCCAGGCGCGTCGGGCGCAGATAGCGCAACGTGATGGTGCCCGTGAACCGGGGGCTCGCCGCGCTGGCGGCGACCTCGCCGAGGACATGGTCGAGGATCAGCGCCGAAATCCCGCCGTGCACATGTCCCGGCGGGCCCTCGTAGGCCGCGCCGAGCTCGAAGTCGGTGTAAACGCCTCCGTGATCGTCGTGCTCGATGGTCAACGGCGGCGCGACCGGATTGCGAAGCCCGATCACCGGATTCCCCCACGGCAGCTGGTCGCCCTCGGAGGTGAACCGCACGCCGAACGCACCGTCGATCTGCCGCGACCGCAGTGCCGCCGTCGCTTTGTCGATCTGGTCGCGGACGATCGCGACCGTGTCGGCGTCGACCTCGGTGCGGATCGTCGCGTCGATCAGCTCCCGGACCGAATCGGCCAGCGGACCGTAAACGCCGCGCAGCCGGTCGATCTCGGCCGCCGACACGTTCCCGATGTCGGTGAACTCCACCACGCAAGCACTAGAACACGTTCCAGTAAGGGTTGTCGAATCGCCGGTAACCATGGCGCGAGCGCTCAACCTTGTACGCGTTTGAAGGCCTATGGCGTACAAGAGTGAGCGCTCGCGGGGTCTGGGTGGGGCGGCGGGTCTGGGTGGGGCGTTAGCGAGGTGCACGTCACACTGGGCCCCAAGCTCGCATTAGATTACCTATCTTTTCGTAGTCATCTGTCTACGAAGTGCCTTAGGCTGCTCGTATGGCAGCACGCGCACACAGCGCCGACCCGCGCGCGGAGAGAGTCCGGGCGCTTCTCCGGGATGCGGCGTTCGCGCTCGCACACGAACGGCCGGTCGACGGGTTGACCGTCGGCGACGTCGTGGCGCACGCCGGCGTCAGCAGGCAGGTGTTCTACCAGCACTTCACCGACCGCGACGACGCCGTCGCGACGGCGGTCACCGTCGCGTTCGCCGCCGCGACCGCCGACATCGGCGGCGACGCCCGCGCCCGCATCCTGCGGCTGTTCGACTTCGTCGCCGAACACCGCGCGGTATACCGCCACGTCGTCTCCAGCACGGTGGCCCAACGGGTCGTCGCGGCGTTCCGCGCCGAGCTGACGCCGGCGTGCGAGGAGATGGCCGCCGCCGCCATGCCCGCGGTGACCGCGATCGCCGGGGTGGCTCCCGAGGCCGTGACCCGGTTCCTGGTCGGCGGCTTCACCGAGGTGCTGCGTTCGTGGATGGACGACCCGAGCGCCACCGACCTCGGCGACCGCGTGCGCACCGCACTGGACACCGTCAACGCCCTGCTGGGCGTTCCCGAACATTCGAGAGGTTCACGTCATGGGTAAGCATCACGCCGCCGAGCGTTCCGGAGTCCGCAACCGCGCGGCCGTGCGCACGACCGCGCTGGCCCTGCTCGGCATGACGCTCGTCGTCATCGCGATGATCGCCAGCTATTCGGGCGCGTTCGCCAAACCGGAGTTGCACAACCTGTCGGTCGCCGTGGCCGGGCCGCCGCAATTCGTCGACGGTCTGAAAGGCAACGACGCACTGACGATCACCGAGGTCGCCGACGGAGCCGCGGCCCGCCAGCAGGTCTACGAACGCAAGGCCGACGCGGCGTTCGCCGTCGATTCCGGCGGTGCGATGACGACCTATGTGGCCGGCGGCGGTGGCCGCAGTGTGGCCGCCGCGGCCGAAACCGTCGGTGAGGCGGTCGCTTCCAAGGCGGGCCTGCGCCCCGTCGTCGAGGACGTCGCGCCGCCGTCGGCCGGCGACCCGTCGGGCACCGTCGAGTTCTACGCGGTCATCTTCCTGTCCATCGGCGCGTCGGTCGCGGCGACGGTGCTCGGCAGGTTCATGGGCACCGTGCGCACCCCCGCCACCCTGGCGCTGCGCACCGTGACCCTGGCCGGGTACTCCGCCCTGCTCGCGGGTGGCGTCACGCTCTACGTCGACGGGATCCTCGGGGCGTTGGTCGGCCACACGTCGCAGGTTTTCGGCACGCTGTGGCTGTACTCCATGGCGGTCGGCGGGGCGATCACCGGCGTCGCCGCGGCGTTCGGCTCCGCCGCTTCGTTGGCGTTGACGGGGTTCCTCGTGATCGTCGGCAACGCGGCCGCGGCGGGCCCCGTCGGCCGCCCGCTGCTGTCGGAGTTCTACTCCATCTTCAGCACGATCGTGCCGCAGGGCGCGGGCGTCTCGCTGCTGCGCAGCACCGTCTACTTCGGCGGCAACGGCGCGCAGACACCGCTGATGACGCTGCTGTTGTGGGGCGCCGCGGGATGTCTGCTCGCAACCGCCGCAACCGCTGCCCGCGTGAATTATCGTGCGGTGCATGAGCATCTCGCCTGGCGACGAGACCTACTACGACCTCGGGTCCTATCACCGGCCGATTGAGACACCGTCGCAGCAGGCGCAGGTGTGGTTCGACCGCGGGATGGTCTGGTGCTACGCGTTCAACCACGAGGAGGCCATCCGCTGCTTCGAGCGGGCGCTCGAACTGGACCCCGGCCTGGCCATCGCCCGCTGGGGCATCGCCTACGCGATCGGACCGAACTACAACAAGGGCTGGGAGGCCTTCGATCCCGTCGACGCGGCCGCATCACTGGCACGCGCCAGGATGGAACTGCAAGTGGCCGTGGACAACCGGGCGTCGCCGGTTGAGCAAGGCCTGATCGCCGCGCTGCAGGATCGCTTCCCCACCGAGGATCCGGACGACGCCGAAGCGCAGGCGGCCGGGGGTGCCCGCTACGCCGACGCGATGGCGGCGCTGGCGCGGACCTACCCCGACGACGTCGACGTCCAGGCCCTCGCCGCCGACGCGCTGGTGAACGTGACGGCATGGGCGTTGTGGGACACCAGAACCGGTGAACCCGCACCCTGCTCGCGGGTAGTGGCGGCCAAGCGGATCCTCGACGACGCGCTGGCCACCGACGCCGGCCGCGTCCACCCCGGCATCCTGCACCTCTACCTGCACACGATGGAGATGTCGACGACCCCGCAGGACGCGTTGCCTGCCGCGGATCTGTTGCGCGGCCTGGTGCCCGACGCCGGCCATCTGCAGCACATGCCCAGCCACATCGACGTGCTGTGCGGCAACTACCGCGACTCGGTGGTGTCGAATCTGGCGGCGGTTCAAGTGGATCGGCGATTCGTTGAACGAGAGGGCCCGCTGAACTTCTACTCCCTGTACCGGGCGCACAACCTGCACTTCGTGGTGTATTCGGCGATGTTCGAGGGCAATTCGCGCACCGCCTTCGCCGCCGCCGACGAACTGGTCGCGCAGCTGACCCGGGAGGTGCTGGCGATCGAGTCACCGCCGATGGCCGACTGGCTGGAGGCCTTCGTTCCCCTGCGCACGCATGTGCTGGTGCGGTTCGGCCGCTGGGACGACCTGATCGCCGAACCGCTGCCCGAGGACCCGGAACTCTATTGCAGCACCGTGGCGACCATCCACTACGGACGCGGAGTGGCTCACGCCGCGAAGGGCAACCTGGAGCAGGCCCGCGCCGAGCGGGAAGCCTTCGCCGACGCCTACGGCCGCATCCCCGAGAGCCGGTATCTGTTCAACAACACCGTGCTCGACATCCTCGCGATCGCCGGCGCGATGCTCGACGGCGAGATCGCCTACCGCGCAGGCGATCACGACACCGCGTTCGCGCATTTGCGACGGGCGATCGAGCTCGACGACGCGTTACCGTACGACGAGCCGTGGGGATGGATGCAGCCCACCCGCCACGCCTACGGCGCGCTGCTGCTCGAGCAGGGCCGCGCCGAGGAGGCCGCCGCGGTGTACGCTGCTGACCTCGGGCTCGATCCCACGCTGCCTCGGCCGTGCCAGCATCCGAACAACGTGTGGAGCCTGCACGGCTACCACGAATGCCTGCAGCGGCTGGGCCGCGACGCCGAGGCCGCGATCATCGGTCAGCAACTCGCACTCGCCGCGGCGCGCGCCGACGTCCCGATCCGCGCCTCGTGCGCCTGCCGGCTGGAGGTCCCCCCGGCCTGCTGCGACTGATCCGTAGACTCCGAAACGTGGCCCTCAGCGACGACGACATCGCCCGCCTCGGCCGCTGCGTCGAGCTGGCGCGTGAAGCGCTCGAGGACGGCGACGAGCCGTTCGGCTCGCTTCTCGTCGATGACACCGGACGCACGCTGTTCGAGGACCGCAACCGGGTCAAGGACGGCGACCACACCCGCCATCCGGAGTTCGCGATCGCCCGCTGGGCGGCGGCCCACCTGACGCCCGGACAGCGGACCGTGGCCACCGTCTACACCTCGGGCGAGCACTGCCCGATGTGCGCGGCCGCCCACGCCTGGGTCGGGCTCGGTCGCATCGTCTACGCCGCATCCTCGGAGCAGCTGACTCGCTGGCTGACCGAGTGGGGTGCGCCGCCGCCGCCCGTGGCCCCGCTGCCGATCACCACGATCGCGCCGGGTCTGGAGGTGGACGGGCCCGCAGACGGGTACAGGGATCAGATGAGGACCCTCTACGAAGCGAAGTTCCGGCCGTGACCGATCCGTCGCACACCACAGCCGTCGCCGAACCGGGCTGGGTCGAGCACGTGATCTGGTGGCACGTCTATCCGCTCGGCTTCGTCGGCGCGCACCCCGCCGATCCACCGCCGGGGCCCGACGAGCACCGGCTGCGGCGCATCGTCGACTGGCTCGACCACGCGATCGAACTCGGCGCGTCCGGGCTCGCCCTGGGGCCGATCTTCTCCTCGCGCACCCACGGGTACGACACCACCGACCACTTCCGCATCGACCCGCGACTCGGTGACGACGACGACTTCGACACGCTCGTCGGCGAGGCCCGCCGCCGCGGCCTGCGTATCCTGCTCGACGGTGTGTTCAACCATGTCGGAACCGATTTCGCCAACACCGATTGGCTCCGCACCCGAGGCGGCGGCGTGGACACCTTCGAGGGCCACGGCGACCTCGTCGCGCTCGACCACGACAACCCGGCGGTGATCGACTATGTCGTCGACGTGATGACCCACTGGTTGGGCCGCGGCGCCGACGGATGGCGCCTGGACGCGGCCTATGCGGTGCCGGACCGGTTCTGGGCCCAGGTGCTACCGCGCGTCCGCGAAACCTTTCCCGACGCGTACTTTCTCGCCGAGATCATTCACGGCGACTACTCGCAGCGGGTCCGGGCATCCGGGTTCGACTCGGTCACCCAGTACGAACTGTGGAAGGCCGTGTGGAGCGCGCTGAACGACGGCAACTTCCACGAGCTCGACTGGGCGCTGGTGCGGCACAACGAGTTTCTCGACACCTTCGTGCCGATGACCTTCGTCGGCAATCACGACGTCACTCGGATCGCCAGCCAGCTCGACGACATCCGGCACCTCGAGCACGCGTTGGTGCTGCAGATGACGACCGGTGGCACGCCGAGCGTCTACGCCGGCGACGAGTTCGCCTACACCGGGATCAAGGAAGAGCGCTTCGGCGGCGACGACGCGGTGCGACCCGAGTTCACCTCTCCCCCAGCCGATCTCAATGAACATGGCGCCGACGTGTTCCGTCTGCACAAATTCCTGATCGGGCTGCGCCGACGGCACGCGTGGCTGCACGCGGCGCGCACCTCACCGCTGCAGCTGACCAACCGGCAGTACGTGTATCAGAGTCGCGCCGGCTCCGAGTCCCTGGTCGTCGCGCTCAACATCGACGACGAGCCCCTGCCGATCTCGCTTCCCGACCTCGGCTTCGATCGGGGTGAAGTGCTCGCCGGGTCCGGTGCCCCGCCCTCGGAGGTCGTCTCCACCACCGAGGCCGGGCCCCACGGCTGGCTGATCATCGCTCCGCGCTGAGCAGTTCGACGGTGAGCGGGTCCGGTTGGCCGTCGTAATACTTCGCCAACACGCGGTCGAAGACTTCCGGGTCGTCGGCGGCCCTGCCGAACAACGTCATCGACGACCGCACCTTCAGGTTGTCCGGCGACCCGAACAACACGTCGGAGGACGATTGCTCACTACGAGCGACCAGGTCGGCGCACTCGTGCAGGCGCGGACCCAGCACGTCGTGGGCGAGATAAGCCCGAGCCTCGGCGAGTGAACCGATCCCGTACCGCTGCGCCGTCGGGCTCCTGCCGAGCCCACGCAACTGGGGAAAGACGAACCAGATCCAGTGACTGCGTTTGCGCCCGGCGCGCAGTTCGTCGAGCACCGTGTCGTACACGCGTTCCTGGACGTCGACGAAGCGCTGCAGGTCGAAGGGGTCGTCGGAAGGCGATTTGTCTTTAGCCATGTCACCGGCCAGTCTGACAAGCTAACCTGTGCGGTTCAATGACCACGTGCAGCGGCCGGCGGACGGAGGCGCCATCGTGACGCGCCGCCGTGTTCCGCGCCCCCGTGAACTGGCCCCCCTGCTGCAGTTCAAGAAGCCACGACTCAACGCGACGCGGCGCCGTCTGGCGGCCGCGCTGACGATCGAGGACCTGCGCCGCATCGCCAAACGCCGGACCCCGAAGGCGGCGTTCGACTACACCGACGGCGCTGCCGAGGATGAGCTGTCACTCGCACGTGCACGACAAGCGTTCCGTGACATCGAGTTCCACCCGACCATCCTGCGTGACGTCTCGCGCGTCGACACCGGCGCGATGGTGCTCGGCGGCCACGCCGCCCAGCCGTTCGGCATCGCGCCGACGGGCTTCACCCGGCTCATGCACACCGCGGGTGAGGTCGCCGGAGCGCGCGCGGCCGCGCGGGCAGGCATTCCGTTCTCGCTCTCGACGCTGGGTACCAGCTCCATTGAAGACGTCAAAGCGGCTAACCCGCACGGCCGCAACTGGTTTCAGCTGTACATGTGGAAGGACCGGGACCGGTCGATGGCGCTGGTCGAGCGCGCCGCCGCCGCGGGCTACGACACACTGCTGGTGACGGTCGACGTGCCGGTCGCAGGCGCACGCCACCGCGACACCCGCAACGGGATGTCCATCCCCCCGATGCTGACGCTGCGCACGGTGCTCGACGCAATCCCGCATCCGCGGTGGTGGTTCGACCTGTTTACCACCGAACCGCTGTCGTTCGCCTCCCTGGATCGCTGGCCCGGCACCGTCGCCGAGTACCTCGACACCATGTTCGACCCCACGGTCGACTTCGACGATCTGGCCTGGATCAAGAAGCAGTGGCCGAACAAGTTGGTGGTGAAGGGAATTCAGACACTCGAGGACGCCAGGGCCGTCGCCGAACTCGGTGTCGACGGGATCGTGCTGTCCAATCACGGTGGCCGCCAACTCGACCGCGCGCCGGTGCCGTTTCACCTGCTGCCCACCGTGGCCGCCGAACTCGGCGACACCACCGAGATTCTGCTGGACACCGGCGTGATGTCCGGCGCCGACATCGTCGCGGCGATCGCGCTGGGCGCGCGCTTCGTGCTCGTGGGTCGCGCCTACCTCTACGGGCTGATGGCAGGTGGCGGGGCCGGCGTCGACCGGGCCATCGAGATCCTCTCGCAGCAGGTCGCGCGCACAATGCGGCTACTCGGGGTGACGTCGCTGAGCGAGCTCGGCCCCGGCCACGTCACTCAGTTGCACCGGTTGCAGCCCCGCGTGTCGGGCACGGACCGAAATCCTCCTGAGTCACTCCAACAACACTGGTGACAGCCCCTTTCTGCCTGTCCGTGAGTCCGCGCTGAGTCGTAATCGTTAGCCAACCGCGACTTCGCAACCGCATGTCGGGACGACAGTTGCAGCGCGACTACGTGTTTCATTACCAACGCACAGCAAACGGCAATTGCTTGTGGAAGCGATGAAAGGTGGGTTGGTTGCCGTTATGAGAATCTTGGAGAGGTGCCGGACTACCGGCACGAAAATGTTGCGCCGAATGGCGGTGGCCGCGGTTGCCGCGGCTGCGCTGCCCGGGCTGATCGGATTCGTCGGGGGTTCGGCGACAGCCGGGGCATTCTCGCGTCCGGGACTGCCGGTCGAGTATCTGGATGTGTTCTCCCCCGCGATGAATCGCAATATCCGCGTTCAGTTCCAGGGCGGTGGACCGCATGCGGTGTATCTGCTCGACGGCCTGCGCGCCCAGGACGACTTCAACGGCTGGGACATCAACACCCCGGCCTTCGAGTGGTACTACCAGTCCGGGCTGTCGGTCGTCATGCCGGTCGGTGGGCAGTCCAGCTTCTACACCGACTGGTACCAACCGTCTCGGGGTAACGGCCAGGACTACACCTACAAGTGGGAGACGTTCCTGACCCAGGAACTCCCGGCGTGGCTGGAAGCCAACAGGGGCGTGTCGCAGAACGGCAATGCCGTGGTGGGCATTTCGATGGCGGGCAGCAGCGCGCTGACCTACGCCATCTACCACCCGCAGAAGTTCATCTACGCGGGCTCGCTGTCGGGCTTCCTCAACCCGTCCGAGGGTTGGTGGCCGATGCTGATCGGGCTGGCGATGCAGGACGCGGGCGGCTACAACGCCGAAAGCATGTGGGGTCCGTCGACGGATCCGGCGTGGAAGCGCAACGACCCGATGGTCAACATCAACCAGCTGGTGGCCAACAACACCCGCATCTGGATCTACTGCGGCACGGGTACGCCGTCGGATCTCGACGGCGGTGTGGCCGGCCAGAACCTGATGGCGGCACAGTTCCTCGAAGGGTTCACGTTGCGGACCAACGTCACCTTCAAGGACAACTACATCGCCGCGGGTGGCACCAACGGCGTGTTCAACTTCCCGCCACAGGGGACTCACAGCTGGGGCTACTGGGGTCAGCAGCTCGAGATGATGAAGCCTGACATCCAGCGAGTGCTGGGAGCGCAGGCCAGTGCCTGACAGCACCGCCTAGATCCACCCACAACAGGAAGCCTGCCGTTTCCCCCGAACGGCAGGCTTCCTGCCGTTCGGGGACGGTTGCCGGGCACGCGAGTGGAGAGGTCATGGTCGTGACTCGCCGAGGGCGTACGTCACACCTGACGAGCGGGAACAAACGAGGCCCTCCGAAGGTTGAGCGCAACAGACTCAAACTTTGGAGGATTGATGGCTGAAGCCAAGACAGTTCCGGTCCTGTTCCTGAGCGAATCGATCGTGCTGCCGGGGATGGTTGTGCCGATCGAACTCGACGAGGCCGCCCGCGCCGCGGTGGACGCCGCGCGTGCCAGCGAATCCGGCGAGCTGCTGATCGCTCCGCGCCTCGAGGACCGGTACCCGTCGTACGGCGTGCTGGCCTCGATCGTGCAGGTCGGCCGCATGGTCGGCGGGCCGGCCGCGGTGGTGCGGGGCGAGAGCCGCGCGCACATCGGCGCCGGTGCGACCGGACCCGGTGCGGCGCTGTGGGTCGAGGTGACCGTGGTCAGGGAAGAAGACCCAGTGCCTCAGGCGACCTATGACCTCGCCGCGGAGTACAAGAAGCTGCTGCTGGCGATGCTGCAGCGGCGCGAGGCGTGGCAGATCATCGACTTCGTCAACCAGCTCTCCGATCCGTCGGCGCTGGCCGACACGGCGGGCTACGCGTCGTACCTCACCCAGGTCCAGAAGCGCCAGCTGCTCGAGACGCCCGACGTCGCCGAGCGCCTGCGCGCGCTGATCGAGTGGACGGGTGCCCACCTGGCCGAGGTCGAGGTGAACGAGAAGATCGCCGAAGACGTGCGCGAAGGCATGGAGAAGACGCAGAAGGAATTCCTGCTGCGTCAGCAGCTCAATGCGATCCGCAAGGAATTGGGCGATGACGACGGCACGGGGTCGTCTGATGACTACCGGAGCCGCATCGAGGCCGCCGACCTTCCGGAGAAGGTTCGCGAGGCCGCGCTGCGCGAGGTCGGCAAGCTCGAGCGGGCCGGCGATCAGAGCCCGGAGAGCGGCTGGATCCGCACCTGGCTGGACACCGTGCTGGACCTGCCGTGGAACGTCACCACCGACGACTCCACCGACCTGCAGGCGGCCAGGGCGATCCTGGACGCCGACCACCACGGCCTGGAGGACGTCAAGGACCGCATCGTCGAGTACCTGGCCGTGCGGGCGCGCCGCGCCCAGCGCGGTTTGCAGGTCGTCGGCGGCCGCGGTTCGGGCGCCGTGATGGTGCTGGCCGGTCCGCCCGGGGTCGGAAAGACCTCGCTGGGCGAGAGCGTGGCCCGGGCGTTGGGCCGCAAGTTCGTTCGCGTCGCGTTGGGCGGTGTACGCGACGAGGCCGAGATCCGCGGCCACCGGCGTACCTACGTCGGCGCGCTGCCGGGGCGCATCGTGCGTGCCATCGGCGAAGCGGGTTCGATGAACCCCGTCGTGCTGCTCGACGAGATCGACAAGGTCGGCTCCGACTTCCGCGGCGACCCCGCGGCGGCGCTGCTCGAGGTCCTGGACCCGGCGCAGAACCACACGTTCCGCGACCACTATCTCGACCTCGACCTGGACCTGTCGGACGTGGTGTTCCTGGCGACGGCCAACGTGATCGAGAACATCCCGTCGGCGCTGCTCGACCGCATGGAACTGGTGCAGATCGACGGCTACACCGAAGACGACAAGGTCGCCATCGCCCGCGACTTCCTGCTGCCGCGGCAGCGCGAACGGGCGGCGCTGACCGAGGACGAGGTGACGGTGACCGAGGCGGCGCTGCGCAAGATCGCGGCGGACTACACCCGCGAGCCGGGCGTGCGTCAGTTCGAGCGGCTGCTGGCCAAGGCGCTGCGCAAGGTGACGACCAAGCTGGCGGCAGACGAGGTCACCAGCATCACCGTCGACGAACCGGATCTCGTTGAGTACCTGGGGCGTCCGCGGTTCCTGCCGGAGTCGCCCGAACGCACGGCGGTGCCGGGCGTGGCCACCGGGTTAGCGGTCACCGGGCTCGGCGGCGATGTGCTCTACATCGAGGCAGGCGCCACCGATGGTGAACCCGGGCTGCAACTGACCGGGCAGCTTGGTGACGTCATGAAGGAGTCCGCGCAGATCGCGTTGTCCTACGTGCGCTCCCACGCCGAGCAGTTGGGTGTCGACCCCAAGGCGCTGGACCGGCGGATCCACGTGCACGTGCCCGCAGGTGCCGTGCCGAAGGACGGTCCGTCGGCGGGCGTGACGATGGTGACCGCGCTGGTCTCGATGGCCACCGGTCGGCAGGTGCGCGCGGACGTCGGTATGACCGGTGAGGTCACGCTGAACGGCCGGGTGCTACCCATCGGCGGCGTCAAGCAGAAGCTGCTGGCGGCGCAACGGGCTGGTCTGTCAACGGTTTTCATACCGCAACGCAACGAGCCGGACCTGGACGATGTGCCGGCCGACGTGCTCGACGCGCTGGAGGTCAAACCGATGACCGACGTCGCCGACATCGTCGCGCAGGCGCTGCAACCCGTCGAGGCGGCGACGATCGCAGCCTGACCACAACACGCACTCAGGGTCGTGGCCGAGCTTCCGGTCGCGACCCTGAGTGTGTTCGGGGCCGGCTTTAGCCGGTGATATGTCGCCCGCTGCCGCTACCGTCGGTGCATGGCGTACGACGAGGACCTCGCCCACCGGATCCGCGAACTGCTCAGCGGGGAGCGCGGAGTCGAGGAGAAGTCGATGTTCGGCGGGTTGGCGTTCCTGGTCAACGGCGACATGGCGGTGGCCGCCAGCGGTCAGGGCGGTCTGATGGTGCGGGTGCCGCCCGACGACACCGCCAAGCTGTTGGCGCGTGAGCACGTCGCACCGATGGTGATGGCGGGCAGGGAGATGCGCGGATGGCTGCGGGTGTCGAGCGTCGGGGTCAGCACCAAGCGGCAACTGCAGCCGTGGGTCACGCGCTCGGTCGATTTCGCGAAGAGTTTGCCCCCGAAAGAGCGCGGGTACGCCAGCCGACGTGGACGCCGCAGCACGTAAGAAGCTGGCCAAGCGCCTGCTCGACGAGGCCGGCACGACCTACGCAGAAGACGCCGGTATCCGGTTGGCGGACAAGCCGATGCCGCTCTTCGAACTGCTCACCCTGTGCATGCTGTCGAGCAAGCCGATCGACGCCGCCATCGCCGGGGCAGCCGCGCGGGAGTTGTCCCGCGCGGGCCTGCGCACCCCCAAGGCCGTTCTCGACGCCGACCGCGCGGACATGATCCGCGCCTTCGGCCGCGCCCACTACGTGCGATACGACGAGAGTTCGGCGACCAGGCTCACCGACATCGCGCAGTCCGTCGTCGACGAGTACGGCGGGGACCTCCGCAAGCTGGAGGGAGCCGACGACCGTGATGTGACCGCGGTGGCGCGAGCGCTGAAGCGATTCAAGGGAATCGGCGACACCGGCGCCGACATCTTCCTGCGGGAGGTACAGGACACCTGGACATGGGTCCGGCCGTACTTCGACTCGCGGGCCACGACCGCCGCGCGCGAACTCGGACTGCCCACCGACGGCGACGAACTCGCCGCGCTGGCGCCGCGTAAATGCGCGAAGCTGGCCGCCGCGTTGGTCAAGGCGTCGCTCGACGACGAGCTGCGCGACCGCGTGGCCGCAGGGGGATGACGCGGTGACGATCCGGATCGGCACGTCCGGATGGTCGTACGACCATTGGAAGGACGTGCTGTATGCCGCCGGGACGCCGGTGGTCAAGCGGCTGGCCCGCTACGTCGAGGAGTTCGACACCGTGGAACTCAACGCCAGCTTCTACCGCTGGCCGAAAGACAGCGCGTTCGCCGGCTGGCGGCAGCGGCTGCCCGACGGGTTCACGATGTCGGTCAAGGCGCAGCGAGGGCTGACGCACTACCGGCGGCTTCGGGAGCCGGAGCCGTGGGTCGAGCGCTTCGAGCGGTGCTGGAATCTCTTGGGCGACCGCAGCGAAGCGCTGCTCGTGCAACTGCATCCCGAGCTGGAGCGCGACGACGCCCGGCTGGAGTACTTCCTCAAGCTGATGCCGGACCGGATCCCGGTGGCCATGGAGTTGCGGCACCCGTCGTGGGACGACCCCGCAGTGTACGACCTGCTCGAGCGCCACGGAACGGCGTATGTGGTGATGAGCGGCGCCCACCTGCGCTGCGTTCCGCGGGCCACCAGCAACCTGGTCTACATCAGGATGCACGGCCCGGACCAGGACTCGATGTACGCGGGGTCGTACCCCGAAGACGAATTGCGCCGCTGGGCAGACCGGATCCGAGCCTGGGACCGCGAGGGCAGGCACGTGCTGGTCTACTTCAACAACGACCTGGGTGGGCACGCGGTGTGGAACGCGCAGACGCTGAAAGCGATGCTGGCCGGCTGACCCCGGACCCCGCCGCCGCGGGCGCAATCCGGTTGCGGCACGCTTAGGAGCCGACATGCGTGTTCTTTCTCTGATCTCGGCCGCCGCGGTCGTCGTCGCGGGATGTTCGGCCGAACGGATCGTCACCACCGACGAGCCGTTCGTCGCGTCACCGCCGACCTCCACCACCGCGGAACCGCCTGCCCCGCCGAACCGCGCCCACCTGGTCGACGCGTTCGACTACGTCGCGCATCCGGAGGGGACGGCCGTGTACCACTTCACCACGCCGAGCGGGCGGTGGGCGTGCGCCATCGTCCCGCGTGAGAAGGCCGGATGCCAGTCGGCGAACGCCCCGCTGTCCAGCATGAACATCACCGGCGAACCGGACACCGTGCGCGATTCCGCCGGCGAGCAGGCCGCACCCAACGCGATCATCGTCGAACGCGAGGGCGAACCCCGGTTCGTCGCGCTGACGCGACCGGAGTTCGTCCTCGGCGACGCAAGGGTGCTGGACTTCAACCGGATCCTGGCCGTCGCGGGATTCCGCTGCAACGTGCAGGACGCGGGGGTCTCCTGCATGAGCGAGGCGACCGGCAGGGGATTCACCTTCGCCCCGGAAGGATTCCAGCCCCGCTACACCGAAGTGCCCGCCAACGCGCCGTAGCTAGACCAACGCGGCCGTACCGGCTATATCAACGCGGCCGTGCCGTCCGGGTTCACCTGGACCTTCGCGCCCGCGATGTCCTCCTCGACCGTCGCGGCCGCACCCGCCGCGTCAGGGATGACCGCCAGAACACGCGCGTCGTCCGGTGTGCGCACCGCGAGGAACGCCTTCTCCGGTGCACCCTCCCGGTCGAACGGTGTCGTCCACGTCTCGACGGTGCCCACGCCCGACCAGTCGACGAGCGCCTCCCGGGTCGGCTCGCGATCGACCTCGGATTGCACATCCTCCCAACGGAATTCGTGCGGCGGCGGTTCGGTGCCGTAGACGCAGAAACTGTGCTTGGTGAGGTAGCCGCCGTTGGCGGTGATCAACCCGAGCTGCCCGGGCGCGGCGACCATCCGTTCGGCCATGGTCGCGATCGAATGGGTGACGTAGTTGTTCCACGGCCCGCCCGCGAAGGTGAGCCCGCCGGTCACCGTGAGCGGCCTGTCGGGGTCACCGAGCGGAAGGCCGAGTTCGTTGGCCGCCACCTGGACCGCCGACGGGAAGCAGGAGTAAACGTCGACCAGCGCGACGTCGTCGACGCTGATCCCGGCCAGTTCCAGGGCACGTCGACCCCCGATGCGGATGGCCGGCGAGGTGTGGAATTCCGCCCGCTCGCCGATCGCATACGTGTCGTGCGAATCGGTACCCGAATACGGGAAAACCCACCGGTCCTTGGGGATCTGGAGATTCGTCGCCTTCTCGGCGGAGGTGAGCACGAGGACTGCCGCCTGGTCGACCATGTTGTTGGAGTTCATCAGCTTCGGGTACGGCCAGCTGATCATCCGGTTGCTCGGTCCGGGCTGCCAGATCTGGTCGGCGGGCACGGCGTCGCGGTTCCACGCGTGCGGGTTGGTCGCGGCGACCGCGCTGAACTGAGCCCACAGCTCGCCGATGCGGCGCCGGTGCTCCTCGTCGGACTCCCCCGCGGCGATGCGCAGCGCCTGCTCGAACATCGGGTAGACGAACGCGGGCCGGTCGAGGTTGATCTTGATCTCGGCGGGTCCGGCCATCGGCACGCCCTCGTCGGCGCCCTCGGCCATCGGCACCGACTCATCCTGGCGCGGCCAGTCCGGCCTGATGCCCTTGGCGCGCAGCCGACTTCGTGTGCGCCAGGTTTCGCCGCCAGCGATCAGGACCACCTCGGCGCGGCCGTTCTGGATGTCCCGGCACGCCTCATTGACCAGCGACTGCGGGGTGTTGCCGCCCACCCCGGTGTAGCGGGTGGAGGCGTTGTCGGCGTGCAACCGTTGCGCGAGAAGCAGACCCGGATCGCGATACCGCCACGACAGGAGGTTGACCACTCGCACCGAGTCGACCGCCTCGAGGACCCTGGGGTCCGCCGCGTTGCGCGCCGCGTCGACCATCAGGTCGATCGGCGACACCTCGGGGTTCTCGTCTCGCTGGTTGACCTGTCCGTAGCCGACCAACACCGGCGTTCTGGGTTCCATCACTGCCTTTCTCGATAGGCGAAAAGTGTGCCGTCGGCGATGAGCCGATCGGTGTCCTCAACGGAGATGCCGAGGATCTGCTGACAGATCTCTCGGGTGTGCTCCCCCGGCATCGGCGCGGGAAGCAGCCGTGCGGGCGGGATGTTCGTGTACGGCGCAGGCCGCGTCTCGCTGAGCATCGGCGCCTCGAACAGCGGATGCTCCATGTCGGAGTACAACTTTCGAAAACACACCTGCGGGTCGGCGGGCACGTCGACGACGCGGTTCATCGGGGCGGCCGCGACACCGGCTTCCTGGAGTGCGCGTGCCACCTCCGTCTTGTCGCGGGCGCGAGTCCACTCCGCGGTGTCGACGCCGCCGGTGAGAGAGTTCAATGTCCCGCGGTCGTCGTCCGAGCGCAGCGAGATCACGCACCACTCGTCGTCACCGGCGCAGGGATACACGCGGTGTTCGGCGGTGTCGTCGACGATCGGCAGGCCCGCCTCGCGCGCCGCTTCGGTGACATAGCGCGCCGCGAGCTGGCTCACCGCGGCCTCGGCCTGCGAGACGTGGACGTGTGCGGGCCGATCGGTGCGGTCGCGCCGGATGAGTGCGGCCAGCGCGGCGATCGCGGTGAGCCGTGCCGAGACGTGGTCCGGGAAGATCGTCGTCGCGTCGTAGAACTCGCCTTCGGCGGAAGCCCACAGCGACGTGACGCCGGTGGTCGCGCGCACCAGCGGCCCGTATCCCATGCGCGCGCTCCACGGACCGCCCGCACCGAATGCGCTGCTTTCGGCCAACACGACGCTGGGGTTGAGTTCTCGCAGCCGGTCATAGGAGAACCCCAGTGACGCAAGCGTTCCCGGCTTGAAGTTGGCGAAGACGGCGTCGGCGTCGGCGACCAGGCGGCAGAACAGCTCGGCACCGGCGGCCGACCGCAGATCGAGGCCCAGGCTCTTCTCGTTGCGGTGGGTCAGCGCCCAGGATCTGCTCATCATCTGACCGGGTGGAGCCTGTCGCAGCCCGTCGGGATAGGCGGCGCTCTCGATTTTGATCACCTCGGCGCCGAGGTCGGCGAACAGCCTGCCGAGTTCACCCCCGGCGACGATGACGCCGAGATCGAGGATGCGCATGCCCTCGAACGGCCGCTGCACCGTAGTCGCAGGCCGCTGAGCCTCCGATGGCGTTGTCGCCCAAGCGGGCTCGTCGGCTCCGGCATCGGGCGCCGGGCGCAGCAGACCGCGATGCTGCCCGTCGACGACGAACGGCCCCACGGGTGTAACGACCTCCACGCCGGGGGCGAGCTTCGCGGTGGTCAGCGCACCAACCGCACGGAAGTGCTCGGAGGCCAACGCCTCTGTGGGGGTGAGCACCGCCGCGATCGGGACGCCCCGCACCTGACCCTCGGCGACCAGCGTTTCCATCGTCTGCGCAGCGACGAAATCACCGATCAGCGCATTGAGTTCACGCGATGCCGCATACCGGGCCGCGATCGTCTCGAACTTCGGATCGGCGAATTGCTCGGGCTCGCCGAGCCAGGCGTGCATGGCCCGCCACTGGCGCGGCGACAGCAAGCAGATCCGGACGTGGCCGTCCTTGCACGCGAAGATCGGATAGATGTTCTGGTTACGCGGCCTGCCGCGCCAGATCTCGCTGGTCTTTTTGATCCCGACGGCGGCCTGCCCTTCGGATCCGAACGGCGGATCCAACGATTGAAGCACCGCCTCGAACCGGGAGAAGTCGATGTAATCGCCTGTGCCGGTACGTAACCGGCGATAGTACGCAGCCAGTGCCGCCCACGCCGCCTGAACGGTCGCGGTCCCCGACGCCAGGCCGGTCGGCGGTAGCACCGGCGTGCCGGTCGTCGGCCCGGTACGTGACAACGCCGTCGACAGCGCGTACAAGACCGGGTCTGTGGCCTGCCACGAGGCGTAGGGCCCGTCGGTGCCGAAGTCGGTGACCGACAGCACGACGAGCTGATCGAACCGCTGCGCCAGCGAAGCGCACGACATTCCGAATTCGGCTGCGCCGCCGGGTCTCCCGCCGTCGACGACGATGTCGGCGGTGCTCGCCAGGTCCCACAGTGCCTGGCGGTCCTCGGGGGCGGCGGGGTCGAGAACCGCACACCGCTTGTTCGCGTTGTTCAGCAGAAACGGCACGCTGGCCGTGGCCACGGTCGGCAACGCCCGCCGGTCCGCATGCCCGCCGGGCGGTTCGATCTTCAGCACGTCGGCGCCGAGATCGGCATACAGCCGGCTCACCCCGTCGGATGCGGCGCCGCCGAGATCGAGCACCCGCACGGATGCCAGCAGTGCTTCGCTCATGCCGTCAGCAGTTCCTCGACCCACCGCAGATGGTCGTCGGTGTCGGTCGCCACGTACATCAGGTCGACGAAGGCATCGGGATATCCGGCGTCGGCCAGAGTCCGCACCGCCTCGGCGACCGCGTCTATCGCTGTGCCCGCCGCGACGTTGATCCGCACATAGGTGTGGATCGCCGACGGATCCCGGCCCGCCTCGCGGGCGGCGTCATCGATGGTGCGGCGCAGCAGCGCGAGCATTTCGGGTGCCACACCTCCGGGCACCTGCACGGCCGGAAGCCAACCGTCGGCGCGCTGTCCGATGCGCCGCAGGCTCGCCGGGGTGAACGCGGCGAGATAGATCGGCGGGCGGGGCCGCTGGACCGGTTTGAGGTCCACCCACGACGACGGGATCGACCACCGCTTGCCGTCGTGCTGCACCGGGTTGGTCGTCCACAGCTCCTCGAGGGCGTCGAGCAGCTCGTCCAGCTGGGCTCCCCGGCCGCGGAACGGGGCGCCGGCCGCCGAGAACTCCTCCGGTGACCACCCGATGCCGAAGCCGGGAACGAGCCTGCCCCCGCTGACCACGTCGATGGCGGTCAGCTGGCGGCCCAGCTGCACCGGCGGATACCACGGTGCGACGAACACGCTGCTGCCCAACCGGACGCGGGTCGTCGCCGTGGCGGCCACCGCCAACGCGATGAACGGATCGAGGGCGGCGCGGAATTGTTCGGGGATGGTGTCCTGACCCGCGTACCCGACGCTCGGGTTCACCGGCGTCAGCAGGCGGTCACCCACCCAGAGGCTGTCCGCGCCGAGGTTCTCGGCGGTGGCGGCGTAGCGCGCGAGGTCAGCCCGGGCGGACTCCCCGAACTGTGGCACCGCGAATCCCAACACGGAAGAACAGGCTAATGGGTAGGTTCACCCGCATCGGGTACAGGATTGGCACCTCGTTCACCCCCGACGATGATGAGTCAGATGACTGCCCAGGCACTGTCCCCCACGCTGTCCGCCGATGAACTCGAGTTGATCGACGCCTACTGGCGCGCCGCGAACTACCTGTCCGTCGGCCAGATCTATCTACTGGACAATCCGCTGCTGCGGGAGCCTCTGGCCCCCGAGCACGTCAAGCCGCGCCTGCTCGGCCACTGGGGAACGACGCCCGGCCTCAACCTGGTCTACGCGCACCTGAACCGCGTCATCCGGGAACGCGACGCCAACGTCATCTACATCACCGGCCCCGGCCACGGCGGTCCGGGGCTGGTGGCGAACGCATACCTGGAAGGCACCTACAGCGAGGTGTATTCGGCGATCTCCGAGGATGCCGACGGGATGCGAAAACTGTTCCGCCAGTTCTCCTTTCCCGGCGGCATCCCCAGCCATGTCGCCGCCGAGACCCCCGGCTCGATCCACGAGGGCGGTGAACTGGGCTACGCGCTCGTGCACGCGTACGGCGCGGCGTTCGACAACCCCGATCTGGTGGTCGCCTGTGTGGTGGGCGACGGCGAGGCAGAGACCGGTCCGCTCGCGGCCAGTTGGCACTCGAACAAGTTCCTCAACCCCGTCACCGACGGTGCAGTGCTGCCGATCCTGCATCTGAACAGCTACAAGATCGCCAACCCGACGGTGCTCGCGCGGATACCGCAGGAGGAACTCGAGTCGCTGATGTTCGGCTGTGGCTACCGGCCGATCACAGTGGCCGGAGACGATCCCGCCAACGTGCATCAGCAGCTGGCCACGGCATTCGACGAGGCCTTCGATCAGATCGCCGCGATCCAGCGCGCCGCTCGCCTGGACCGCGAACCCGGCCGCCCGCTGTGGCCGATGATCGTGCTGCGCACCCCGAAGGGTTGGACGGGTCCCCGTGAGGTCGACGGCAAGAAGGTGGAGGGCACGTGGCGCTCGCACCAGGTTCCGCTGTCGGGAACCCACACCAACCCTGAACACCGCACCCAGCTCGAGGCGTGGCTGCGCAGCTACCGCCCCGAAGAGTTGTTCGACGACGACGGTGCGCTGCGGCCCGAACTGCGCGCGATCGCCCCTCGCGGACAGCGCCGGATGAGCGCCAACCCGCACGCCAACGGTGGGGTCCTGCTCAAAGACCTGGACCTGCCGCCGTTCACCGACTACGCCGTCCCGGTCGACAAACCGGCCTCCGAATCGGCCGAGGCGACGCGGGTGCTCGGCACGTTCCTGCGCGACGTCATCACCCGCAACCCGGACCGGTTCCGGCTGATGGGTCCCGACGAGACCGCATCCAACCGGCTGGCGGCCACCCTCGAGGCCACCAACAAGGCCTGGATGGCCGAGCTCACGCCCGACGACGAGAACCTCGGCCCCGAGGGCCGGGTGATGGAGGTGCTCTCCGAACACCTCTGCCAGGGCTGGCTCGAGGGTTACCTGCTGAGCGGCAGGCACGGGCTGTTCAACTGCTACGAGGCGTTCGTCCACATCGTCGACTCGATGCTCAATCAGCACGCCAAATGGCTCAACAGCAGCCGGGAGCTGTCCTGGCGCGCGCCGATCGCATCGCTGAATTACCTTCTGACGTCCCATGTCTGGCGCCAGGACCACAACGGCGCATCGCACCAGGATCCCGGGTTCATCGACCACGTCGCCAACAAGCGTCCCGAGGTCGTCCGGGTGTACCTTCCGCCGGACGCGAACACGCTGCTGTCGGTTGCCGATCACTGCCTGCGCAGCCGCCACTACGTCAACGTGATCGTCGCTGGGAAGCAACCGGCGCTGACGTACCTGGACATGGACTCGGCGATTGCCCACTGCACCCGCGGCCTCGGGATCTGGGACTGGGCGAGCAACGCCGCAGGCGACCCGGACGTGGTGCTCGCCTGCGCCGGTGACATCCCGACGCTGGAGACCGTGGCCGCCGCCGACATTCTCCGCCGGCGGCTCCCCGACCTCGGTGTGCGGGTGGTCAACGTCGTCGACATCATGCGGTTGCAGCCCGAGTCCGAACATCCGCACGGCCTGTCCCAGCGCGATTTCGACTCGATCTTCACCAAGGACAAGCCGATCATCTTCGCCTATCACGGCTATCCCTGGCTGATCCATCGCCTGACCTACCGTCACACCAACCACGCGCAGCTGCACGTGCGCGGATTCAAGGAGCGCGGCACGACGACCACGCCGTTCGACATGGTGATGCTCAACGACCTCGACCGCTTCCACCTGGTGATGGACGTCATCGACCGGGTCGAGGGACTGGGCAGCAGCGCGGCGGTGCTGCGCCAGGAGATGGCCGACGCCCGCCTTGCGGCCCGGCGCTACACCCGCGAGCACGGGGAGGATGATCCGGCGATCTCGGAGTGGACGTGGGACCCGGATTACCGGGGGCCGTCGCTGTCGCAGGAAACCCTCAGCGAGCACGATCGCTAGACTGGATTTTCGTGTCCGACCAAGCCGTGCTAGCCGACCGCCCGCATCCGCTGGTCGGACAACTTTCGGCACTGCACCACTTCCGCACCTACGTCGACATCGCGGTGGTCGTGGTGGTCTTGGCGCTGACGAACCTGATCGCACACTTCACCACGCCGTGGGCCAGCGTGGCGACGGTTCCGGCCGCCGCGGTGGGCCTTCTCATCCTGGTCCGGTCGCGTGGCCTCGGGTGGGCAGAACTCGGGCTGGGCCGCGAACACTGGAAGTCCGGGACCGGCTACGCCATCGGCGCCGTTGGGTTGGTTCTGTCGGTCATCGCGATCGGCGCGCTGCTGCCGTGGACCCGACCGATGTTCATGAACAACAACTACGCGACGATCTCGGGCGCCCTCATCGCGTCGATGGTCATCATCCCGCTGCAGACCGTGATCCCCGAGGAGCTCGCCTTCCGGGGCGTGCTGCACGGTGCGCTCAACCGCGCGTGGGGTTTCCGCGGTGTCGCCGCGGGCGGCTCGCTGTTGTTCGGCCTCTGGCACATCGCCACCTCCCTGGGCCTGACAAGCAGCAACGTCGGATTCACCCGCATCTTCGGCGGCGGTCTTTTGGGCACGGTTGCCGGGGTGACGCTGGCGGTGTTCGCCACTGGCGTCGCGGGCTTCGTCTTCACCTGGCTGCGCCGGCGCAGCGGCAGCCTGATCGCACCGATTGCCCTGCACTGGTCGCTCAACGGGCTCGGCGCGCTGGCCGCGGCCTTGGTGTGGCACCTGAGCTGACGTCAGTGCGACGCGCGCTTGCGGGCGCGGAACTCCCTGTTCTTGAGCTTGTTGCCGCAGGTCGCCATGCTGCACCACGTGCCGCCGTGGTTACGGGAGCGGTCATAGAACGCCCACTGGCAGTCCTCGTTGGCGCACGCCTTGAGCAGCGACCAGGTGCCGTCGCGCTGCGCGTCGTGGATCGCCAGCAGCAGTTCGGTCATGCGGTCGTGCAACGACGTGCCCACTGCAGAAAGCCGCACCCGACCGAGGTCGTCGAGGTCGGCGCGCGCGGCGCCGCCCGCCGCGGCGCGCAGCGGGGCCAGTGCCTCAGCCGTCGGTGGCGGGCCGCCCGCATTGTGGACGAGCATCGCGCGCAGGGCCTCGCGCACTCCGCGCAGGACCTCGAGGTCAGAGGCGTCGATGGTCTCCTCTGCATCGAGCAGACCGTGCTCGCGCAGCCACGGGTGCGCATCGTGCGGATCGGCGAGCCGATCGGGCCCCGAAGGTAACTCCGCCGTGTTGACCAGGCTCTGGATGAGGGCCAACCGCGGCGGTGCCGGCTTGGTCTCCTGATCGCCGAGCCACTGCGTAGTCATATAGGCAGCCTAGCTTTTCATGACCGCTATTTCAACTTGACTGGTCATGCGTGACCGTTATAAATTGTTTAGCGGTCACACCATCCGCTTCCAACCCGAGGATCGAAATGTCGGACACCCAGAATTCGCAGACGCTCTTGACCCGTTCGACGGCCGCCGGCGACACCACCACACCGGCGCCGTCACTTCGGGCGCGGATGGCGGCGAGGCTGCGGGCGACCAAGTTCGACCGGTTGGCGGCCGTCGGCGGCGCACCCGCGGGCGGTGCGTACGCCGCGCACTGTGCCCGGCTGACGTCGACCGCCGAACGTGAGGCGGTGGCCCGATCGTTGCGGCGTATCGTGCGCGACGCCCGCGGGCGCGGCCCGTTGATGTCGTCGCGGGTGCCGTTGCACACGTCGAACATCGCCGCCGCCGAAGATCTGATCGACGAAATCACGTTGCGCCTGCACTCCCCCCGGCCCGTCGGCGCGCGGGGTATGGCGCGGCTGCGCCTGCTGCTCGCGGACGGCACCGGCCCCCTATACCGGTATGGCCGTGGGGATCTCGAGGGCCGGCTGCGCGCAGCGCTGGCCGAGCTCTAGACGACCAGGACGGCGGCCCCCGAGACGCGGCCGGTCGCGAGGTCGTCCAGCGCGGTATCCGCGCGGTCGAGCGGATATGGCGGGCTCGTCACGTCGATGTGGTGGTCGCCCGCGAACGCCAGAAAAGCGCGGGCGTCGGCGCGCGTGTTGGCGGTGACCGACCTGACCTGACGCTCCTGGAACAGGTGGCGCTGATAGTTCAGCGTCGGGATGTCGGAGAGGTGGATGCCCGCGATCGCCAGCGTGCCACCGCGATCGAGCGCCTCGAGCGCGGGCAGGACGAGCTCGCCGACGGGCGCGAAGAGGATCGCGGCATCGAGGGCGACGGGCGGGCGATCGTCGGCACCTTGGGCCGAGGCCGCGCCGAGGCCCAGCGCGAGATCTCGCGCCTTCTCCCCGCGGGTCATGACGTGCACCTCGGCGCCTTGGGCGATCGCCACCTGAGCCGTCAGGTGCGCACTGCCGCCGAAGCCGTAGATCCCCAACCGTCCACCCGGCGGCAGGTCCGCGCGCATCAGCGCGCGATAGCCGATGATGCCCGCGCACAACAGCGGCGCCAGCTCGGTGTCGGAATAGCCGTCCGGTAGTGGAAGCGCGTATGCCGCTGGGACAGTGGTGAATTCGGCATATCCGCCGTCGGCGTCCCAGCCCGTGTAGCGCGACTCCGGGCAGAGGTTCTCGTCTCCTCTGGCGCAGTACCGGCACCGCCCACAGGTGTGGCGCAACCACGCGATGCCGACGCGGTCGCCGACGGAGAACTCCGCACCCGCGCCCTCCCCCACCTCGACGACCTCGCCGACCACCTCGTGTCCCGGCACCACCTGCGGCCGGTGCACCGGCAGGTCGCCCTCGGCGACATGAAGATCGGTACGGCACACGCCACATGCGCGCACCGCAACCAGAAGTTCGCCCGCCGCCGGGGTCGGGATCTCGACCTGCACGCGGTGCAGGGGCTTGGTGTCGATCGGGCCGGGACGTCCAACCTGCCAGGCGGTCATCGTGGAGGTGCTCACCACGACATCGTCGCCCCGCCGTGGGGGGCGCACCACCCCGTGAGGAAGATCTCAGCACCTTCCCTTAACAAACACATACCGTGGAATCGATAGACCTACTAAAGGAATGTCGAATGCGGTGCCGGCCATCGGCGCTGTGAGGAGAAGGTGAGGAATGAAATCAGTTGTCGCACTGGCGATCGGATCGTTAGTGGCCGGCGGCGTCGCTCTTGCCGCCCCAGCCAACGCGGGTTGTCAGTCGGGTTGGACGCCATGGGGCGGCGGACAAATTTGTGACAGCCCGATCGCGGCGGACGGTAGCTTTCAGCGCTGCCAGTCGGTGGGTGTTCTCGGCTTCGGCGGCAATCTCCCGTGCTTCACGGTGAACGTGAACAACCTGAACGGTCAGCCGCCGTGGGTGGGGCCGTAAAAGGGCTGACGATCACGTCAAATTCCCCTGTTTCCGAGGCCCTGGCAGTCCTAGACTCCGGAGACAAGGGTCGGGGAACGATCCGAGGGGAGAGCCCGCATGCCAGGCATCAATCATCGGTGGGCGGCCGCAGTGCCGATTGCGCTCATTCCGTTCGGGTCAGCGGTTGTCTCGCCTCCCGGGCTCGCCACGGCCGCGGAGTGCGGGCCGGGGACGGTCTACGACGCGCTTTCGAATACGTGCGTCGTTGCGGCGCCCGCTCCGCCGCCGCCACCCCCACCGCCGCCACCGCCGGCGTGGAACGGGGACGTCACGCCCTACTTCTCCGTCGGGGTGTGCGTGCCGATTCCGGTTCCTTTCGCGCCGTCGGTGTGCGCGAGCGTTTAGCGCTGCGCGCGAGCGCGGGGTGACAGACGCCCGCGCAGTGAGCGGCTGCCGCCGAACTCCCCGCGCGGGACGTCAAGGTACGCCCGGCTTCTGTCAGGCCGGGGGCGTCATCCCCGGCGCGTTCTCCGGCGCGACCGGGACGGGCACGCCGACCGCGGGCGGGGGCGGCGGTGCGTTCGGATCTGCCGGCGGGGGCGGCGGTGCATTCGGATCTGCCGGCGGAGCCGCGGGCGCGTTCGGGTCAGCGGGCGGAGCCGCCGGGGCCGCGGGCGCGGTGTACGGCCGGATCGAGTTGGCCAGCGTGACGGCTTCTTCCTTGGGCACAGGGTTGTTCGCGGTGCCGAGCCAGACGACGAACCACCGCTCGGGGGTGCGCTGACCGCGCGGCGTGCCGGGTTCGACCGGATTGCCGACGACACCGGCCCAGATCTGACCGTTCGGCTTGTTCGTGTCGGTGAACTTCACCTCGTAGTACGACGCGACGCCCGGCATGCCGTCGGCGTTGAGTTCGACGGTCTCATGATTGATCCGGGTGCCGGGGAACGGCATGAAGAACTCGCCCATGTCGGACGCCAACCGCTGGGCGGCCTTGGTGTTGTCCGTCTCTGCCCCAGCGAAGAGCTTCAGGTCGAGCCGTCCGAGCAGAATGCTTGTGTCATTGGGTGGTTCGGCGCCTTCGGGCGCGATCTTGGTCAGCAGGGCCTGGCCGTAGGACAGCTGCGTCGAGTCCGCGACCTTCCAGCCCGCCGGCACGACATAACTCATGCCGCCCGCGGCCGAGTCCACCCTGCCGGCGTCGCCGGGCGCAGGGGCCGGCGCGTTCGGATCGCCCGGCGGCGGGGCCGGCGCGTTCGGATCGGCAGGCGCGGGTACGGGGGCGCCGGGCGCCGGTGCGGGGGCCGGAGCTCCCGGCGCGGGCGCCGGGGCGCCAGGGGCAGGTGCGGGCGCAGGCGCTCCCGGGGCCGGAGGCGGCGGCGGTCCCTGCAGGAAGGTGTTACCCGTCGGCGGCGGAGGCGGCGGCGCGGGTGTCGGCTCGGGCTGCGCCTGGGCCACCGTCGGCAGCGCCAGCGCCAGCGCCGTCGCCCCGGTCAACGCCGCGGCCGCCAAGGTCCTCGAGAGCCCCGTGCGCGGGGAGGTAATCGCATCCGGCTGATCCATGGGGAAGAAACTACCGTGTTACCGCCGTGACGCAAGTGTGAATTGCTAAGAATGTGCTTAATTGTGGCATAGCTGGGAACCTGAAAGGCCGTGATAGCTACGGTAGACATGATTTGCTGGCACCGTGGCATCCCCGCGCGTGCCGCGAGGTGGCCGAACCGCTGTCGGCGCCGGTGATTCGACTGTGTTTCGCACCGGCTCCGGTATCTGTTACTGGGCTGGATGCACGGCGACCTCTTGGGCCTTGACCGCGAAGATCACCCGTTCGCCGGGAGCGAGCCGCAGTTCGGCCGCGGAGTCCGCGGTGATGTCAGCGGCGATGCCGGGACCGCCGTCGGGCTGCTCCTCGGCCCGTACCCGGATGGCCGGGCCGCGGCCGTCGAGTTCGGCAACGGTCACCTCGACGGTGTTGCGGGGGCTGCCGTGCGGCCGTTCGCGGTACACCGCGACCGCCGCCGGGTGGAACAGCGCCACCGCGGGCCGGCCCGCCTCCACGTCCGATGCCACGTTCCCGTGCCACGCGGCACCCCACTCGGTGACCAGGGCGCCGGCGCGGTCCGCCGTGCCGCGTACCAGGTTGACCCCCGCCAGCCGCGCTCCGAAGCCGCTTCGCGGAGAGGCTAATACCGTTGCGGCGGAGCCGCTTTCGACGATGCGACCGGATTCGATCACCACCACCCGATCAGCGAGCGTGACCACGTCGAGCAGGTCGTGCGTCACCATCACCGCCGACCGTCCGTCGCGCGCGAGCACCCTGCGCAGCACCTTGCGGATCGCGGCGGCCGCCGTCACGTCGAGGCCGGCCAACGGCTCGTCGAGCAACAGCACGTCGGGTTCGGCGGCCAGGGCGCGCGCCAGCGCAACGCGCTGCGCCTCACCGCCCGACAGTTCGCGCGGCCTGCGGCCGGCCAGGCCCGCCGCGTCGACCTCGGCGAGCCAGTGCTCGGGCCGCGTGCTGCCGGGCGGGAAGGCGACGTTGGCGGCGACGTCGAGATGCGGAAACAGCAGCGGATCCTGCAGAAGTAGCCCCACGCGACGGTCGTGGGTCGCGACGTGGACTCCGGCCGCGGTGTCGGTGAGCACCCGTTGCCCCACCCGCACGACGCCGTCGTCGGGCCGTATCAGCCCCGCGATGACGTGCAGGACCGTCGACTTGCCCGCGCCGTTGGGGCCGAGCACGGCCAGCACCTCGCCGGCGGCCACGTCGAACGCGACGTCTACCCCGCGCCGATCGACCACCGCGCGCAGGCTGATGCCGGTCACGGTGCACTCCACGCGCTGCCGCCCCGCAACCGTCGACTTCCCAAGCCCAGCACCACGACCGCGGCCACCAGCACCAGTAGCAGCGACAGCGCAACCGCCGCGTCGGGGTCGCTCTCGCGCTGCAGGTAGATCTCCAGCGGCAGGGTGCGGGTGACGCCCTCGCGGGACCCTGCGAACGTCAGCGTCGCCCCGAACTCGCCGAGTGCCCGGGCGAACGCCAGCACGGCGCCGGACACCAAACCCGGTGTCAGCAGCGGGAGCGTCACGCGCCACCACACCCGCGACGGCCGGGCCCCGAGCGTGGCGGCGACGGTCTCGTAACCGGTCCCGGCGGTGCGCGCGGCCCCTTCGAGCGCGATGACCAGGAAGGGCAGCGACACGAACGTCTGCGCGAGGACGACGGCGGTCGTCGTGAACGCGATCTGTATGCCGGCCGCCTGCAGATACTCGCCGATCAGGCCGAGGCGGCCGAACGCGTACAGCAGCGCGATCCC
This sequence comes from Mycobacterium sp. 852002-51961_SCH5331710, assembly GCF_001665535.1. Taxonomy (GTDB): domain Bacteria; phylum Actinomycetota; class Actinomycetes; order Mycobacteriales; family Mycobacteriaceae; genus Mycobacterium. Next base: position 57,355 of record NZ_LZSQ01000035.1, on the reverse strand, counting down.
ACCCACCACCGGCGGCAACACCAGCGGGAGCAGGATCAGCGGTCGGGCGGCCCGCACCAGGCGGCTGTCGCTGCGCGCGAGCACCAGCGCCATCGGCACGCCGAGCACAAGGCACAGCACGGTGCTGGCCGTCGCGGTACGCAGGCTCAGCAGCAGCGCGGCGACCGAGGACTCGCTGGTGATGAGCGCCGCGATGTTCGGCCAGTCGACCCTGGTCCCAATCGCGACGAGCGGCACCACGACGAACAGCGCGCCCGCCGCGGCGGGCAGATAGAGCCAGCGCGGCAGACCAGCCGGATTACTCAACGGCCTCCCACCTCACAGGCCAAACCCTATGGGACATGGCCCTGCGCGCCGGTTTCGTGCTGTAGCTACTGTCCAGTAACATTGCGGGGAATCGCTGGGTCAGCGTCGAACACTTCAGGGAGGTCCTCGCGATGGAGGTGCTCGTCACCGCAGGTGACACCGATCTGGGTCGCACGATCGCCGAAGGCTTCCGGGATGCCGGTCACCGCGTCGTGATCGCGGGCGCCCGCCGCGACGAGCTCGAAGTCGCCGCCAAGGAACTCGACGTCGACGCGATCGTGCTCGACAACACCGATCCCGACAGCCTGGAAGCGGCGCGATCGCAGTTCCCCCACCACCTCGACACGATCGTCAACGTGCCCGCGCCCGGTTGGGACGGCGGAGATCCGCGCACCTACTCGCTGTCCGACCTGGCCAGGGCGTGGCGTGCGGCGCTGGATTCGACCGTGGTGTCGGCGGTGCTGACGGTGCAGATCCTCGGCGACCACCTGCGCTCGGGCGGTTCGATCGTCAATGTGGTCCCGGAGAACCCGGCCGTGGGCAGCGCGGACGCGGCGATCAAGGCCGCGCTCGCCGACTGGACCGCCGGGCAGGCGGAGCATTTCGGCACGCGCGGCATCACCGTCAACGCGGTGGCGTCCGGCCGCAGCGCCGAGCCCGGTTACGAGGGCCTGTCACGCACGCCTCCGCCGGTCGCCGACGAGATCGCGCGCCTGGCCCTGTTCCTCACCACGCCGGCGGCGCGCCACATCACCGGGCAGATCCTGCACGTCAGCAAGGGTGCGCTCGCAAACTTCGGCTGATTATTCCGGTGTTCGCCCGGAGCTAAACGGGGTGACCGCTCCGCTTAGGTGTGGTTACGTGCTCCCATGACCATCAAACTCGGACTCCAGATCCCGAACTTTTCGTACGGCACCGGCGTCGCGGAGATCTTCCCCACCGTGATCGCGCAGGCGCAGGAAGCCGAGGCCGCCGGCTTCGACTCGGTCTTCGTGATGGACCACTTCTACCAACTGCCCGGGCTCGGTACGCCGGACCAGCCCATGCTCGAGGCGTACACGGCGCTGGGCGGCCTGGCCGCCGCGACCGAACGCGTCCAGCTCGGGACCCTCGTCACCGGCAACACCTACCGCAACCCGACCCTGTTGGCGAAGGCGATCACGACGTTGGACGTGATCAGCCAGGGCCGCGCGATTCTCGGCATCGGCACCGGCTGGTACGAGCTCGAACACGACAGCCTCGGATACGAATTCGGCACCTTCACCGACCGTTTCAACAAACTCGGCGAGGCGCTGCAGATCATCCTGCCGATGCTCGAGGGTGATCGGCCGACGTTCGAGGGCAAGTACTACCGGGCCAAGGAGGCGATGGCCGAGCCGCGCTTCCGCGACCACATCCCGCTGATGATCGGCGGCAGCGGTGAGAAGAAGACCATTCCCTTGGCGGCCAGGCACTTCGACCACCTCAACATCATCGCCGGGTTCGACGAGCTGCCGCGCAAGGTGCAGGTGGTCAAGGAGCGCTGCGAGGAGATCGGCCGCGACCCGGCGACCCTCGAGACCAGCATGCTCGTCGTCGCGATCATCGACGAGAACATCACGGGCGACGTCATCCCCGACGACTACAAGCAGCAAGCCGTCTTCGGCAGCGCCGAGCAGGTCGCCGAGCAGATCAAGACGAAGGTGCTCGACGCCGGGGTCAACGGCGTGATCCTGAGCCCGGTGACGAGCCTCAACGGATACCAGCCGGGCGGCGTCACGGCGGTTGCCGAGGCGCTCCGACCCGCGCTCGGCCTGTAATCGAAGCCGGGGGCGGGCGATAAGGGGGTTTCCCGGGTGGGATATAACACAGCAAACCTGTTCCCCGATCCGGTGTTCAGGCGACTACCGTTACGGGTAGAGAACTGCACGTGGAAGCACCGTCGAGGAGCCCAATATGAGCCATCCCGGAGCCACTGCATCTGATCGGCACAAGGTCGTCATCATCGGGTCAGGGTTCGGCGGGTTGACCGCTGCCAAGAAGCTCAAGCGGGCCGACGTCGACGTCAAGCTGATCGCCAAGACCACCCACCACCTGTTCCAGCCGCTGCTGTACCAGGTGGCGACCGGCATCATTCCCTCGGGCGAGATCGCGCCGCCGACGCGGATGATCCTGCGCAAGCAGAAGAACTGCCAGGTGCTGCTCGGCGACGTCACTCACATCGATCTGGCCAATCGGACGGTCAAGTCGGAGCTGCTGGGCCATACCTACGTCACGCCGTACGACACGCTCATCGTCGCCGCCGGCGCGGGTCAGTCCTATTTCGGAAACGATCACTTCGCCGAGTGGGCGCCGGGCATGAAGTCCATCGACGACGCACTCGAATTGCGTGCGCGCATCCTCAGCGCCTTCGAGCAGGCGGAGCGGTCGAGCGACCCGGCCCGGCGCGAGAAGCTGTTGACGTTCACCGTGGTCGGCGCCGGCCCGACCGGAGTCGAAATGGCCGGGCAGATCGCCGAATTGGCCGATCACACGCTCAAAGGCGCGTTCCGCCACATCGATTCGACGACCGCGCGGGTGATCCTGCTCGATGCGGCGCCTGCGGTGCTGCCCCCGATGGGTGAGAAGCTCGGCAAGAAGGCCCAGACGCGGCTGGAGAAGATGGGCGTCGACATCCAACTCGGGGCAATGGTCACCGACGTCGACCGCAACGGCATCACGGTCAAGGACTCCGACGGCACGATCCGGCGGATCGAATCCGCGACGAAGGTGTGGTCGGCGGGCGTGGCCGCCAGCCCGCTGGGCCGCGACCTCGCCGAACAGTCCGAGGCCGAGGTCGACCGGGCCGGTCGCGTGCTGGTGCAACCCGATCTGACGCTGCCCGGACATCCGAACGTGTTCGTGGTGGGCGATATGGCGCACGTCGAGGGCGTTCCCGGACAGGCGCAGGGCGCGATCCAGGGCGGCAGGTACGCCGCCAACGCGATCAGGGCCGAACTCAAGGGCGCCGATCCCAGCCAGCGCGAGCCGTTCCAGTACTTCGACAAGGGCTCGATGGCCACGGTGTCGCGGTTCTCGGCGGTCGCCAAGATCGGCCCGCTGGAGTTCGGCGGGTTCATCGCCTGGCTGGCCTGGCTGGTGCTGCACCTCGTCTACCTGGTCGGCTTCCGGCGCAAGATCACCACGCTGCTGCACTGGACGGTGACGTTCCTGTCGACGCAGCGCGGCAACCTCACCATCACCGAACAGCAGGCCTACGCCCGCACCCGGATCGAAGAACTCGAAGAGATCGCCGCCGGGGTGCGCGACACCGAGAAGGTCGCCGGCTAGAGCCGCGGACCCTGCCAGGTCGTCAGGCAACCGCCCGCGGCCAACGCCAGCGGCGTGCCGGTGGTTTCGGTGTCGACGCCGGGATAGCTCAGTTCGCTGATCGCGGCCATAGGTGTGTCGATCTCGTCGTCGGCGACCGATCCCCTGCCGAGTTCGATGCGGTGACGCAGCAGCGGTGTGCCGTCGACGTCGGCGTGCAGCGAGCCCGACCAGAACCCCTGCCGCTCACCGGATCTGCCGATCTGCACCCGTTCACGCAACTTCACGCGCCCGGAGGCGCCGAGCTCGAGCCGAATCGAGCTGTGGTGCCGCGAGGCCGCGGCCACCACCGTGGGTTCGGGGTCGAGGTCCAGCTCGCCGGCCACGTCGAGATCCCAGATCGCATGAGAGTCAGGAGTTTCCGCACCCGGCAGCGCTACCGTCGCCGCAGCGGTGCGTATCCGCAGCCGAGCGTCGGGTTCCACGACGACGCGGAAATGCAGCACGTCTCCCCCCAGCGGCGTCGCCGCCGCCGACACCAGGTGGACGGTGTCGGGCCCGGTGAGCCGTGCCGCCAGCCCACCGGTGTATTCGATGCGCGGCCGACGGTCGCGGCGCGCGACGATCAGCACCTCGGATCGCACTAGACCGGCACCCGCAACTGTTCGCGCACCCAGTTCAGCACCGGGGAGGCCGCGGGATCGTCGGTCAGCGAGATCATCACGAAGGGCCGCTCACCGCGCACGGCCGCCGCGTCGCGGCGCATCACGTCGAGGTTCGCCCCGACCATCGGGGCGAGATCGGTCTTGTTGATCACCAACAGGTCCGAGTAGGTCACCCCGGGCCCGCCCTTGCGGGGGACCTTGTCGCCGCCGGCCACATCGACGACGAAGATCTGGACGTCGACCAGACCCGACGAGAACGTCGCGGTGAGGTTGTCGCCGCCGGATTCGACGAGGATCAGGTCCAACCGGTCGTTTCCGGCGATCAGGTCGTCGATCGCATCGAGGTTGGCGGTGATGTCGTCGCGGATCGCGGTGTGCGGACACCCGCCCGTCTGTACCGCCGCGATCCGCTCGTCGGGCAACACGGCGTGGCGGCGCAGGAAGTCGGCGTCCTCGGTGGTGTAGATGTCGTTGGTCAGCACCGCCAGCGACAGTTCCTCGCGAAGCTGCCGGCACAGCGCGGCGACCAGTGCGGTCTTACCCGATCCGACCGGACCGCCGACGCCGATGCGCAGTGGTTCTCCCGGTTGGCGCGAACGCCTGGGCCGCTCGACATGGTGGTGCGGCTCGCCGTCGATGAAATGCGGTGGCATGACGTCCTTTCGGGGCTATGAGACGAAGAGTGGGCGTTCGCGGCGGTGGTGGCGCTCGGCCAGCACGTCGAGCAGCGGATCGGACAGGTCGGCCAGTTCCTTGGCGGCCGAGGCCGACGTCTGATCGCACAGCGCCGACAGTTCGAAGGTGAGCGCCGCGACGTCACCGGGATCGAGGGCGAGCAGTCGCTGGGCGGCCGTCGCCGAGTTCGTCATGGTCGTGTAGACGACCGAAAGCGCGGTCTGTTCGGCCGTCAGACCGGCGGCACGGCCCGCCCATCCCGCCGCCACCGCGAGGTGGGGCGTCGGACCGAGCGGCTCCCAGTCTTCGCCGGGCCATACCCGCCGGGCCAGCCGGACCAGGCCTCGGCCCTGCGCGCGCGACGCCTGGCGGGCTGCGGGTGCCGGTGTGCGAGCGTCGGTTTCGAGATCGGCCCGGGCCGGGGTGAGTGTGCCGGTGTGCACCGCCGCCGCCAGGGAGGCAGTGACCAGTCCCTGGGTGCGGATGCGACGACGCAGATAGGCCCGCAGCGTGGCCACGTCGGCGACCAGTCCGCTGGTGACCGCCTCCTCGACGCCGCCGGAGTGCACGTGCCCGCCGGTCGGCAGCCGCGAATCGGCAAGTGCGAGAAGCGTGGTCAAGTTCGTCATCGTCAGAAGAGGAAATACCGTTGCGCCATCGGCAATTCGGTCGCCGGCTGCTCCTGCCACACGTCGCCGTCGATGCGGACGGTGAACGTGTCGGGGTCGACCTCGATGCGAGGCAGTGCGTCGTTCAGCGGCATATCGGCTTTGCCCACCTTGCGGACATCCTTGACCGCAACGAGGCGCCGCTTCACGTCGATCCGATCGGCGAGCCCGCCGTCGACGGCCTGCTGCGAGACGAAGTGCACGGACGTGGCGGCGGCGGCCGACGGCGCGGCGCCGAACATGGGACGCGGCAGCACCGGCTGCGGGGTGGGGATCGACGCGTTGGCGTCTCCCATTGCGGCCCAGGCGATCATGCCGCCCTTGAGCACCGCGTGCGGTCGCACCCCGAAGAACGCGGGCTCCCACAACACCAGGTCGGCGAGCTTGCCCACCTCGACCGACCCGATCTCACCGTCGAGACCGTGTGCGATCGCCGGGCAGATCGTGTACTTGGCGACGTAGCGGCGTGCGCGGTGATTGTCGGACTGCTTCGGTCCGGTCGGGTCGCCGTCGAGCGCTCCGCGTCTGCGCTTCATGACGTGCGCGGTCTGCCAGGTGCGGATGACCACCTCCCCGATGCGGCCCATCGCCTGCGCATCGCTGCCGATCATCGAGATCGCGCCGATGTCGTGCAACAGGTCCTCGGCGGCGATGGTGGAGGGTCGGATACGGCTCTCGGCGAACGCGAGATCCTCGGGGACACTGGGGTTGAGGTGGTGGCACACCATCAACATGTCGAGATGCTCGTCGAGCGTGTTGACCGTGTGCGGCCGCGTCGGGTTGGTCGAACTCGGCAGCACGTGCGGTTGAGCGGCAACGGTGATGATGTCGGGCGCGTGTCCGCCGCCCGCGCCCTCGGTGTGGTAGGCGTGGATCGACCGACCGGCGATCGCGCCGACGGTGTCCGCCACGAACCCCGCCTCGTTGAGGGTGTCGGAGTGCAGCGCCACCTGGACACCCGATGCGTCGGCCACTCTGAGGCAGGCGTCGATGGCCGCGGGTGTGCTGCCCCAGTCCTCGTGCAGCTTGAATCCCGAAGCGCCGCCGCGCAATTGCTCCCACATGGCCTCGGCGCTGACGGTGTTGCCCTTGCCAAGCAGGGCGATGTTCATCGGCCAGGAGTCCAGCGATTCGAGCATGCGGGCCAGATGCCATGCGCCGGGGGTGACGGTGGTGGCTTTGCTGCCCTCGGCGGGGCCGGTGCCGCCGCCGATCATCGTGGTGATGCCGCCGCCGAGCGCCTCCGCCATCGTCTGCGGGCAGATGAGGTGCACGTGGCAGTCGATGCCGCCGGCGGTGACGATGCGACCGTTGCCGCCGATGATCTCCGTCGAGGGACCCACGACCAGATCGGGATGCACGCCCGACATGATGTCCGGGTTGCCGGCCTTGCCGATCGCGGTGATGCGACCGTCGCGAATACCGATGTCGGCCTTGATGATTCCCCAGTAATCGAGGATCACCACACCGGTGATGACGGTGTCGGGGGCGCCGTCCGCCCGCGTCGCACGGCCCTGGCCCATCGACTCACGCAACACCTTGCCCCCGCCGAAGACGGCCTCGTCGCCGGCGACCTCCGCTCCCCCGCTGCGGTCCTCGGTGATCTCGATGAACAGGTCGGTGTCGGCCAACCGGATCCGGTCGCCGGTCGTCGGCCCGAACAGTGCACCGTATCTGGCGCGCGGCAACCGGGTCATCGAGTTCCTCTCATTGCGGGTCAAGCCGGCCGGGCGGGTTCAAGCTCAAGCCGTGCACTTCACGCGAGCCCCCCAGCGGGACGAGCGAGACAGTCTGGGCCACACCGGGTTCGAACCGCACCGCGGTGCCCGCGGGGATGTCGAGCCGGTGGCCGTGCGCGGTCGGACGGTCGAAGGACAGCGCGGCGTTGGCCTGCGGCAGGTGTACGTGGCTGCCCACCTGCACCGGTCGGTCTCCGGTGTTGACGATCTCGATCGAGAGACGGGGGGCGCCGGGATTGATCTCGATATCACCGTCCCCGTACAGGATCTCGCCGGGCACCATCGATTCGGTCACGGGATCGGATGGTGGACGGTGACGAGCTTCGTGCCGTCGGGAAACGTCGCTTCGACCTGGACATCGTCGAGCATCTCGGGCACGCCGTCCATCACGTCGTCGCGGCGCAGGACCTCGCGGCCGCTCGCCATGAGCTCGGCCACGGTGCGTCCGTCGCGTGCTCCCTCCAGGAGATGGTCGGTGATCACCGCGACCGCCTCCGGATGGTTGAGCTTCAGACCGCGGGCCTGACGGCGCCGCGCCAATTCGGCCGCGTAGGAGATGAGCAGGCGGTCCTGCTCATGCGGGGATAGACGCATAGTGGGCGATATTGCCACGGAGCGCGGCGATCAGCAGCGCACGCGAAGCTCCTACTCGGCGGGCATGTTCTGCAGCCGCACCTGCCCACGGGCGACGACCTTGTCGTTCTCGTCGGTGATGACGATCTGCCACAGCTGCTGGCGCCGACCGCGGTGAATCGGTGTGGACACCGCGGTGACGGTGCCCGACGAGATGGCCCGCAGGAAGTCGGTGTTGTTGTTGACGCCGACGACGTTGCCGCCCCCATGCTCGGCGAGCCACACCGCCGCCGACACGCTCGCCAGGCTCTCGACGATCGAGCAGTACACGCCGCCGTGCACGATGCCGTAGGGCTGCAGCAGCGTGTCGGTGATCGTCAGCTGCGCACGGCCGCCGTCGGGTCCGAGGTCGAGATAAGTGAGGCCGAGCTCTTTGTCGAAGCCCTTACCCAGGTCGGATGGCAGGTCGGAAGTCACGCAACGTGTTTACACGCTGTCGAACTCCATGACCGCGTCGGGTGCTGCGAGTTAGGGTCGGCCATGGCCAAGACCGCGAAAGAGCTCGTAGAAGCCGCCAACGCCGTGGTGCCCAAGATCTCCCACGACGAGGCGAAAGACTTGATCGCCAAGGGCGCGTTGGTCGTCGACGTCCGCGACGCCCCCGAGGTGGAGAAAAGCGGAAAGGTGGCAGGTGCCGTCCACGTGCCGCGCGGCATGCTCGAGTTCCGCGCCGACCCGGAGTCGCCGTACCACGACCAGAACTTCTCCAAGGACAAGCCGGTCATCGTGTATTGCGCGTCCGGCGGCCGCTCGGCCCTGGCCGGTCAGGCGCTCAAGGAACTCGGCTACGAGAACGTCTTCAACCTCGGCGGCTTCGGCGATTGGGCCGACGGCGGTGGGGCGGTCGAGGAGGTTTGATCGAAAAGCGTTGAGGCAGCCCCGCGTTCGGCGGCAATGCGAACGGGCCCCGCACCAATGGTGCGGGGCCCGTCCTCCGTGTGGACCGGGGGTCTCTGCAGCCCTCAGGACTCCGGCGCGGTCCGGTGGTTCAGTTGTTGATCACTGCCAAGAGCATAGGCAAGGCTTGCCTAATTAAGCAAGACTTTCCCGGCATTCGATCGCGAGGTGCCCCGGACGGGAAGTCCGAAGCCGACCAGCGCGTCGAGCACGGCCTGGCTGCGGCGCATGCTCGTCCACTCGCTCGAGCCGGCGAGCAGCGGCACCTGCGTGGCCGCGGAAACCACCGCCCCGCCAACGACGTGCCACATCGACGCGACCGACATGGCGCCGCCGCTGATCTCCGCCAGCTTGGTGAACAGGGGCGCGAGCGCGCGGTGACTGCGGTGCGCCACCCACGTCGTCAACGCCGCCTCGCTCGGCAGCGCCACGATCCCCTCGCGCGTCGACCGGTCGATGTGACCCGACCCGCGCTCGAAGCACGGATCGTCCGGCAGGGCCCGCAGTGTCGGATCGACGACGCCGACCCAATCGATCGCGCCCTCGGAATCCACGTGCACCCACAGGTTCTCCAGCCCGGTGTCCCAGGCCCGGCCCTCGAGGACGACCAGAGGTACGACCCGGCCGACGACGACGTGGGCGAGCGTGGCCGCCAACTGGTGGGCGACCGCCGCGCGGCTGTCGGTCTCCTCGGCCGCGAGGACGAACATCGTCTGCAGACGGTCCGTGGTCAGCGCATCGGCCAGCGGCCACCAGCGCCGCCGGGACAGGTCGCCCATCACCGCGACGCCGTAGACGCGCGGACACTCGGGGTAGAGCGCGCGTAGCCGCCGACTCGACTCATGCAGCGGCAGGATCCTGCGGATCGCCATGCTTGCGATGAGTGGATCGTCGACCAATACCGTCATGGGGCCTCCCGACATCGAGTTAGGTAAGGCTTACTATAGCTATGCGCGTCACGACGGCTAGACCCTGTGACTGCTTTCACACGGGGCCGCAAAGCCGCGGTGACCACGGCGGAAGGTTCGCGCAGTCGTCGGCGAAGCCTTGTCCACCAGGCGAAATACGACGCACGGTAGTAACAAGTAGTACGCTGGATCAATAGCCTCTAGGAGATGAACGGACGATGGCGAAGTTGACGCGTCTAGGGGAACTGGAACGCGCTGTGATGGATCATTTGTGGTCCTCGCGCGAGCCCCAAACCGTGCGCCAGGTTCACGAGGCGCTCTCCGCCGAACGCGACTTGGCGTACACCACGATCATGACCGTGCTGCAGCGGCTGGCGAAGAAGAACTTCGTCGTGCAGCACCGCGACGACCGCGCCCACCGCTACGCCCCGACTCACGGCCGCGACGAGCTGGTCGCGGGACTCATGGTCGATGCGCTCGACCAGGCCGCCGATTCGGGCAGTCGGGAGGCGGCGCTGGTGCATTTCGTCGAGCGGGTCGGCGCCGACGAAGCGGCCGCGTTGCGCCGCGCGCTGGCCGAGCTGGAAAGCAAGGATCGCGTTACGCCGCCCGCTGGTAATTCGGGCACCGGCTGAGAGAGACTTACAGCGTGTCCGCGCTGGCCTTCACCATCCTGGCGCTGGTCCTGTCCGGACCGGTGCCGGCTCTTCTGGCGCGCGCGTCCTGGCCCTTCCGCGCACCGCGAGCGGCGATCGTGTTGTGGCAGGCCATCGCGTCGGCCGCGGTTCTGTCGGCCTTCTCGGCCGGGATCGCGATCGCGAGCAGGCTTTTCGCCCCCGGGCCCGACGGCAGGCCGACCGCAGGCATCACCAGTGAGATCGCCGTCATGGGGTGGCCGGTGTGGATCGCCTACGTCGTCGTCTTCGCGCTGACGCTGGTGATCGGCGCCCGGCTGACGGCCGCGGTGTTGCAGGTGGCGATCGCGACGCGACGCCGTCGCGCGCATCACCGAATGGTCGTCGACCTCGTGGGCAAGTCGCAAACGTGGGCCCGCGCGCACGCCGGTGACGGCCTGCGCATCCTCGACGTGGATCAGCCGTTGGCCTACTGCCTGCCCGGGGTGCGCAGCCGCGTGGTGGTCAGCGAGGGCACGCTGACGACGTTGGAGGACAACGAGATCGCTGCGATCCTCACCCACGAACGGGCGCACCTGCGCGCCCGGCACGACCTCGTGCTCGAGATGTTCACCGCCGTGCACGCGGCCTTCCCCCGCTTCGTCCGCAGCGGAAGCGCACTGCACGCCGTGCGCCTGCTGGTCGAGATGCTGGCCGACGACGCCGCGGTGCGCATCGCCGGTCCCACTCCCCTGGCCCGCGCGCTCGTCGCGTGCGCGGCCGGGCGCACACCGTCGGGTGCGCTGGCCGCGGGCGGGCCCACCACCGTGCTGCGCGTGCGCCGCCTCGGCGGGCGACCCAACAGCCGGGTGCTGGCCGCCGGCGCGTACGCGGCCGCGGCGGCGGTGCTCGTGGTCCCGACTGTAGCGGTGGTGCTGCCGTGGCTGACCGAGCTGCAAAGGCTGTTCACCGCTTAAGGGACAAGCCACCTCCGAACCATGCGTTCACACAACAAAACAACGAAAGGCTGCCCGAATGAGCTCTGACGCTTCCGCATCGACCACCGGTACCGCTCAAATCGGGGTGACCGGGCTCGCCGTCATGGGGTCCAACATCGCGCGCAACTTCGCCCGGCACGGATACACCGTTGCGCTGCACAACCGGTCGGTCGCCAAGACCGATGCGCTGCTCGAACAGCACGGCTCCGAGGGCAAGTTCGTGCGCAGCGAGACCATTGCGGAGTTCCTCGACGCGCTGGAGAAGCCGCGCCGGGTGTTGATCATGGTCAAGGCCGGTGACCCCACCGACGCGGTGATCAACGAGCTCGCCGACGCGATGGAAGAGGGCGACATCATCATCGACGGGGGCAACGCGCTCTACACCGACACGATCCGCCGCGAGAAGGCGATGCGCGAACGCGGTCTGCACTTCGTCGGGGCGGGCATCTCCGGCGGCGAGGAGGGCGCGCTGAACGGGCCGTCCATCATGCCCGGCGGCCCGGCGGAGTCCTACAAATCGCTGGGCCCGCTGCTCGAGGAGATCTCCGCACACGTCGACGGCGTGCCGTGCTGCACCCACATCGGCCCCGACGGCGCCGGCCACTTCGTGAAGATGGTGCACAACGGCATCGAGTACTCCGACATGCAGCTGATCGGCGAGGCCTATCAGCTGCTGCGCGACGGGCTGGGCAAGTCGGCGGGCGAGATCGCCGACGTCTTCGACGAGTGGAACTCCGGCGACCTGGACAGCTTCCTGGTGGAGATCACCGCGAAAGTGCTGCGCCAGAACGACGCCAAGACCGGCAAACCACTCGTCGACGTCATCCTCGACGAGGCCGAGCAGAAGGGCACCGGACGCTGGACGGTGAAGTCGGCCCTCGATCTCGGCGTCCCGGTGACCGGCATCGCCGAGGCCGTGTTCGCTCGCGCGCTGTCCGGATCGGTGACGCAGCGCAAGGCCACCACCGGGCTGGCGTCGGGTGATCTCGGCGAAAGGCCCAGCGACGCCGAGAAATTCACCGAGGACGTCCGCCAGGCGCTGTACGCGTCGAAGATCATCGCCTACGCGCAGGGCTTCAATCAGATCCAGGCGGGCAGCGCGGAGTACGACTGGGGCGTCACGCCCGGCGACCTGGCCACCATCTGGCGCGGCGGCTGCATCATCCGGGCCAAGTTCCTCAACCGGATCAAGGATGCGTTCGACGAGGATCCCGACCTGCCGACGCTGATCGTCGCGCCGTACTTCCGCAGCGCCATCGAGGCGGCGATCGACAGCTGGCGCCGCGTCGTGGTCACGGCCACCGAGTTGGGCATCCCGATCCCGGGCTTCGCCTCGGCGCTGTCGTACTACGACGCGCTGCGCACCGAGCGCCTGCCCGCCGCGCTCACCCAGGGACTGCGCGACTACTTCGGCGCGCACACCTACGGGCGCATCGACGCCGACCCCGCCAAGCGGTTCCACACACTGTGGAGCGGGGACCGCAGCGAGGTCGAGGCCTGACGCTATACCTGCCGAGCTGGGCCCACACTTCGGCGAGCAGACGTAAAACTGCCGCTTTTCGGCCAAAAATGGGCAGTTTCGCGTCTGCTCGGCCGATGACTGGCGCGCAACTAGACTTGAGCCGACATGCGTTTTCTGGAGGGCCACCGGCCCGCATATGACCTGACCTACAACGACGTCTTCGTCGTCCCCGGACGCTCCGACGTCCAGTCGCGGATGGACGTCGACCTGTCGACCTCCGACGGCTCGGGCACCACAATTCCCGTGGTCGTCGCGAACATGACCGCGGTCGCCGGCCGACGGATGGCCGAGACGGTGGCCCGCCGCGGCGGCCTCGTCGTGCTTCCGCAGGACCTGCCGATCTCGGCGGTCAAGGAGACGGTCGACTTCGTCAAGAGCCGCGACCTCGTCGTCGACACCCCCGTCGTGCTCTCCCCCGACGACTCGGTGTCCGACGCGACGGCACTGATCCACAAGCGCGCGCACGGCGCCGCGGTCGTGGTGTTCGAGGGCAGACCCATCGGGCTGGTGACCGAGGCCAACTGCGAGGGCGTCGACCGCTTCACCCGCGTGCGCGACATCGCGATCTCCGACTTCGTCACCGCGCCGGTGGGGACCGAACCGCGCAAGGTCTTCGATCTGCTCGAGCACGCACCGGTCGACGTGGCGGTGTTGGCCGAGAGCGACGGCACGCTGGCCGGTGTGCTGACGCGCACCGGTGCGGTCCGGGCGAGCATCTACGCCCCTGCCGTCGATGACCGAGGTCGGTTGCGGATCGCCGCCGCGGTCGGCATCAACGGCGATGTCGGCGCCAAGGCGCGCGGCCTGGCCGAGGTCGGTGTCGACCTGCTCGTGATCGACACCGCGCACGGGCACCAGGTCAAGATGCTCGACGCGATCGAGGCCGCGGCGGCGCTGGACCTCGGTCTACCGCTCGCCGCGGGCAACGTCGTCTCCGCCGAGGGCACCAGGGACCTGGTCAACGCGGGCGCCTCGATCGTCAAGGTCGGCGTCGGGCCCGGCGCCATGTGCACCACGCGGATGATGACCGGCGTCGGCCGGCCGCAGTTCTCGGCGGTCGTCGAATGCGCCGCAGCAGCAAGAGAATTGGGCGCCCACGTGTGGGCGGACGGCGGCATCCGCCACCCGCGCGACGTCGCGCTCGCGCTGGCGGCGGGCGCCTCCAACGTGATGATCGGCTCCTGGTTCGCCGGCACCTACGAATCCCCCGGCGACCTGATGCGCGACCGCGACAACCAGCCGTTCAAGGAGAGCTACGGCATGGCGTCCAAGCGCGCGGTGGCCGCCCGCACGGCCGGCGACGGCGCGTTCGACCGGGCCCGCAAGGCGCTGTTCGAGGAAGGCATCTCGACATCGCGGATGGGGCTGGATCCGTCCCGTGGCGGCGTGGAGGATCTGCTCGACCACATCACGTCCGGGGTGCGCAGCACGTGCACCTACGTCGGCGCCGCCAATCTCGCCGAACTGCACGAGAAGGTCGTGCTCGGCGTGCAGTCCGCGGCCGGCTTCGCCGAGGGCCACCCGCTGCCCACCGGTTGGTGATCCCGCACCCGCCCCATCACCCGTTACCATGGGTTTTCTTCAGTCCTCTACGCGAAAGGGATCACGTGCCGCAGGCACCCGTCGAGGTCCGGGTTGCAGAGGGGCCCGAGGGGGCCGAGCGGCCCGAGCCTCCCGACGCCGAGCCTTCCTCTAGACGGCCGGGCCAGCGGCCCGGCATCCGCGTGGAGACCACCCGATGAGCGTCGTCTCGTCGCTGTTGGCTCTACTCGCATTCGTCCTGTTGACCGCGGGCACCGCGGTTTTCGTCGCCGCCGAGTTCTCGCTGACCGCGCTCGAGCGCAGCACGGTGGAAGCCAACGCGCGCAGCGGCAACCGGCGCGACCAACTGGTCCGACGGGCGCACCGCACGCTGTCGTTCCAGCTCTCCGGCGCCCAGGTCGGCATTTCGATCACCACGCTCGCGACGGGCTTTCTGGCCGAACCCGTCGTGGCCCGGCTGATCCACCCGGCGCTTGACGCGGTCGGCGTACCGCCGCAATACACCGGCGGGATCGCGCTGGCGCTGGCGATCCTGATCGCCACCTCGCTGTCGATGGTGTTCGGCGAGCTGGTGCCGAAGAACCTGGCGGTCGCCCGACCGGTTCCGGTGGCGCGGTGGTCGGCCGCGCCGCAGTTGCTGTTCTCGGCGCTGTTCACACCGCTGATCCGGCTGACGAACGGCACCGCCAACGCGATCCTGCGCCGGCTGGGCATCGAGCCCGCCGAGGAGCTGCGCTCGGCGCGTTCCCCGCAGGAGTTGGTGTCGCTGGTGCGCAGTTCGGCCCGCAGCGGCGCGTTGGACCCGATCACCGCGGTGCTGGTCGACCGGTCGTTGCGGTTCGGCGACCGCTCCGCGGAGGAGCTGATGACACCGCGGCAGAAGATCGAGGCCCTCGACGCCGACGCCACGGTCGAAGATCTGGTCACCGTCGCGATCCGGACCGGATACTCGCGGTTCCCGATCATCCGCGGCGACTTGGACGAGACGATCGGGATCGCCCACGTCAAGCAGGTGTTCGAGGTGCCGATCGACAAACGCGGCAGCACCCGGCTGGCGTCGCTGGCGCTGCCGGTGGCCAAGGTGCCCTCGACGTTGGACGGCGATGCGGTGATGACGCAGATCCGCGCCAACGGCCTGCAGACCGCGCTGGTCGTCGACGAATACGGCGGAACGGCGGGCATGGTCACGGTCGAGGACCTCATCGAGGAGATCGTCGGCGATGTTCGCGACGAACACGACGACGAAGCCCCCGACGTCGTGCCCGCGGGCCGCGGCTGGCAGATATCGGGCCTGTTGCGCATCGACGAGGTCGCAGGCGCCACGCCGTTCCGCGCCCCCGAGGGCGACTACGAGACGATCGGCGGCCTGGTTCTCGAGAAGCTGGGCCACATCCCCGACGAGGGCGAGTCGGTCGAACTCGAGGCGTTCGACCCAGACGGTCCCCTCGAGGACCCCAACCGCTGGCTGGCCACCGTGCTGCGGATGGATGGGCGCCGCATCGATCTGCTCGAGCTGACCGAACTCGGCCGCAGCGGCGATGCCGTCGACGGGAGAAGCGTCGATGGGTGACTTCCTCGGTGTGCTGCTGACGGCGCTGCTGCTGGGCGTCAACGCGTTCTTCGTCGCCTCGGAGTTCGCGTTGATCTCCGCGCGACGCGACCGGCTGGAGGCGCTGGCCGAACAGGGCAAGAAGAGCGCCATCACCGTGATTCGCGCCGGTGAGCACCTGTCGCTGATGCTCGCGGGCGCCCAGCTCGGCATCACGATCTGCTCCATCCTGCTCGGCCGCGTCGGCGAACCCGCCGTCGCGCACCTGCTGGAGAAGCCGTTCGACGCCATCGGCGTCTCCGACGCGGTGTTGCACTCGGTGTCGTTCGTCGTCGCCTTGGCCGTGGTGGTCGTCCTGCACGTGCTGCTCGGCGAGATGGTGCCGAAGAACATCGCGATCGCCGGTCCGGAGTCGGCGGCGATGCTGCTGATCCCGACCTACCTGGTGTGGATCCGGATGGCCCGGCCGCTGATCGCCTTCTACAACTGGTGCGCCAACGCCACGCTGCGGCTGTTCCGGGTGGAGCCGAAGGACGAACTCGACGTCACGGTGTCCACGGTCGAGCTGTCGGAGATGATCGCCGAGTCGCTGTCGGAGGGCCTGCTCGATCCCGAGGAGCACGGCAGGCTGACCCGGGCTCTGCAGATTCGCGACCGCGCCGTCAAGGACGTGGCATTCCCGCTGCGCGAGATCAGGACCGTGGCGGTGGCGCGCGAGGGCGCCGGACCGACGGTCGGCGCCGTCGAGGAGGCGCTGGCCGAGACCGGCTACTCGCGCTTCCCCATCACCGACGCGTCCGGTGCCTACCTCGGCTACCTGCACATCAAGGACGTGCTGGCGTTCGTCAACGACCCCGACGCCGTGCTGGACTTCGCGATGGTGCGCCCGCTGCCGGTGGTGTCCGCGTCTCTCCCGTTGCCCGACGCGTTGTCGCGGCTGCGCCGCACCAACAGTCACCTGGCGCTGGTTACCGGGCCCGACGGCAGCGTGACGGGAATGGTGGCGCTGGAGGATCTGGTCGAGGACCTGGTCGGCACCGTGCGCGACGGGACCCACCGTGTCTGACGTCGCTCTGTGCGCCCCGACCGCCGAACTGCTCGACGAAGAGGCCTGGACGGTCCGCGAGCGAGCGCACCAGCGTCGGGCCGACGCTTTCTGCGCCCCGCACCGCCGGCGGGCCCGTGTCGGCGAGAAGCACCCGGTCTGGGACTTCGTGTTCACCTACTACAGCCTGCGGCCCGGCCAGCTGCGCACCTGGCATCCCGGCTTCGGCGTGGCCCTCGGCGGCGCCTCGGCGCAGCGCTTCCTGGGCCGGACTGGTTACACGCGTGACCACAACGTCGTGACGGTGAGCCGCGAATACCTGGCCGCGCGCATCGACACGGTCCGCTTCGTCGCCCGCCTGCTGCGATCGACCGAGGCCCGTCCGGCGCGGCTGAACTGCTTCGGGCTGCACGAATGGGCGATGGTCTACCGGGCGCCGACGGTACGCCACGACGGCGTGCCCCTGCGGCTCGGCGCGGCGGGCACCGACGCGGTCGTCGACTCGATGCCGTTGCGCTGCAGTCACTTCGACGCGTTCCGCTTCTTCACCGAACCCGCAGCCCGGCTGAACGCCGAACAGCTCACCCGGCGGCGCCAGGTCGACACCGAACAACCGGGCTGCCTGCACGCTTCGATGGATCTGTACAAGTGGGCCTTCAAACTCGGACCCCTGGTGAACTCGGAGCTGGTGATGGACTGCCTGGCACTGGCTGCCGAAGCCCGCGAACTCGACATGCGGGCCAGCCCCTATGATCTCCGCGAATACGGATTCGAGCCGATCGCGATCGAGACACCGGCCGGTCGTGCCGAATACGTGCGGATCCAGCAAACCATTGCGGAGCGGGCGACGCCGTTGCGGGCCGACCTGGCCGATCGGTGCGAACGGCTTCTCGCCGCGGCGGCCGGCGGCGGCGTACCGGCAGGTTGCGAATAAGCCCGGTTACCGCTGGGTAAGCTGGGGCGACAGTTCTAGGAGGAATGATGACCGATCGCGTGACGGTGGGGAACCTGCGCGTGGCCAAGGTGCTGTACGACTTCATCAACAACGAGGCGCTGCCCGGCACCGACATCGAACCCGCCACCTTCTGGTCCGGCGTGGACAAGGTCGTCGCCGATCTGACGCCGAAGAACGAGGAACTGCTGGCCAGGCGGGACGATCTGCAGGCCCGCATCGACAAGTGGCACCGGCAGCGGGTCATCGAGCCGCTCGACCACGATGCGTACAAGGCGTTCCTGACCGAGATCGGCTACCTCCTGCCCGAACCCGACGACTTCACGATCACCACCGCGGGCGTCGACGACGAGATCACCACGACCGCCGGCCCGCAGCTGGTGGTGCCGATCCTCAACGCCCGCTTCGCGCTGAACGCCGCGAATGCGCGCTGGGGTTCGCTCTACGACGCGCTGTACGGCACCGACGTGATTCCCGAGGACGACGGCGCGGAGAAGGGCGGGAGCTACAACAAGGTTCGCGGCGACAAGGTCATCGCGTACGCCCGCACCTTCCTCGACGGCGCCGCACCGCTGGCGTCGGGTCAGTGGAGTGAGGCGACCGGTCTGCGTATCGACGACGGTCAGCTGCTCGTCGATCTGGGTGACGGCAACTCCGTCGGGCTGGCCACCCCCGAGCAGTTCGTCGGTTACACCGGCGAACTCGGAGCGCCGCAGTGGTCGGTGCTGTTGCGCAACAACGGATTACACGTCGAGATCCTCGTCGACCCCGAGTCGCCCGTCGGCTCGACCGACGCCGCAGGAATCAAGGACGTCGTCCTGGAGTCCGCGGTCACCACGATCATGGACTTCGAGGATTCCGTCGCGGCCGTCGACGCCGACGACAAGGTGCTCGGATATCGGAACTGGCTGGGCCTCAACCGCGGCGACCTCACCGAAGAGGTGAGCAAGGGCGGTAAGACCTTCACCCGCCGGCTCAACGAGGACCGTACCTACACCACCCCGGACGGCGAGGGCGAGCTGACGCTGCCCGGCCGCAGCCTGCTGTTCGTGCGCAACGTCGGCCACCTGATGACCAACGACGCAATCGTGAGAACCGACGCCAACGGCCAAGAAGTCGAGGTGTTCGAGGGCATTCAGGATGCGCTGTTCACCAGCCTGATCGCGATCCACGGCCTCAAGTCCGGCGACGGTAACGGCCCGCTGGTCAACAGCCGGACGGGCTCGGTCTACATCGTCAAGCCGAAGATGCACGGCCCCGACGAGGTCGCTTACACCGTCGAGTTGTTCGGCCGTGTCGAGGACGTGCTGGGGCTACCGGCCAACACGCTCAAGGTCGGCATCATGGACGAGGAGCGGCGCACCACCGTCAACCTCAAGGCCTGCATCAAGGCCGCCGCCGACCGGGTGGTGTTCATCAACACCGGCTTCCTCGACCGCACCGGCGACGAGATCCACACGTCGATGGAAGCGGGTCCGATGATCCGCAAGGGCGCGATGAAGAGCACCCAGTGGATCCAGGCGTACGAGGACCAGAACGTCGACATCGGCCTGGCGGCCGGCTTCTCCGGCAAGGCCCAGATCGGCAAGGGCATGTGGGCGATGACCGACCTGATGGCCGACATGGTCGAGCAGAAGATCGGCCAGCCCAAGGCCGGCGCCACCACCGCGTGGGTGCCGTCGCCGACCGCGGCCACGTTGCACGCCATGCACTATCACGAGGTCGACGTGTACGAGGTGCACAAGGAGCTGCAGGGCGAAACGCGCACCAGCATCGAGCAGCTGCTGGCGGTGCCGCTGGCCAAGGAACTGGCCTGGGCGCCCGAGGAGATCCGCGAGGAGGTCGACAACAACTGCCAGTCGATCCTCGGCTACGTGGTGCGCTGGATCGACGCCGGTGTCGGATGCTCGAAGGTGCCCGACATCCACAACGTCGCGTTGATGGAAGACCGTGCGACGCTGCGTATTTCGAGCCAGCTGCTGGCGAACTGGTTGCGCCACGGCGTCATCACGCCCGACGATGTGGTGGCCAGCCTCAAGCGGATGGCTGCCGTCGTCGACAAGCAGAACGAGCAGGATCCCGAATTCAAGCCGATGGCAACGGATCCGGATCACAACATCGCGTTCCAGGCCGCGCAGGAGCTGATCCTGTCGGGCGCCGAACAACCGAACGGCTACACCGAGCCGATCCTGCATCGCCGCCGCCGCGAGTACAAGGCCGCAAACAGCGGTGCGTGATCCGGTGACCGGTCGGCGTCAGTAAGGGCGGAAGTGGGCAGGCACAGCAAACCGGATCCCGAGGACTCGCCGGGCGGGGGCTTCGGCGAGCGGCACGACGAGTCGCAGACCGAGCGTTTCGGCTACCTCCGTGACGAACCGGACCGCGGGGACGCGGGATACGACGCCGGCTACGGCTCCGAGGACGGCGCCGATTACGAGGACGGCTCCGACTACGAAGACGTAGACGACCCCGCCTATTCGGATGGCCCGGACTACACCGACGCGCCGGATCACACACCCGACTTCGAGGATGACGCCGGCTCGGCCCCTCCGTCTCGCCCCATTCGCAGGCACAGCGGCGAGTGGGAGGGCGGCGAGTGGACCGGCAGCCACCGCGCGGTCACCGCGGGCAGGCGCGGCGTCAGCGTCGGCGTCATCGCGGCCCTGGTGGCGGTCGTCGTCCTCGTCGGCGCGGTCATCTTGTGGCGCTTCTTCGGTGACGCCCTGTCCGATCGCACCGATCAGGCCGCTGCACGCTGCGTGGACGGCGAACTGTCCGTCGCGGTGGTGGCCGACCCGAACATCGCCGAACCGATCCAGGCGTTGGCCAACCGGTACAACGAGACCGCGGCCCCGGTGGCCGACAAATGCGTGAAGATCGGCGTCAAACCCGCCGAATCCGATCAGGTGGTCAACGGCTTCATCGGGCCGTGGCCCAAGGAACTGGGCGACCGCCCCGCGCTGTGGGTTCCGGGCAGCTCGGTGTCGGCCGCCCGGCTCGAGGCCTCGTCGGGTGCGCAGACGATCATAGACAGCCGGTCGCTGGTCACATCCCCCGTCGTGCTGGCCGTCCGGCCACAGCTCAAAAGTGCTTTGGCGCAGCAGAATTGGTCGACGCTGCCCAACCTGCAGAGCAACCCGACGGCGCTGGACGGCCTGAACCTCCCGGGCTGGGGCTCGCTGCGGCTGGCGCTGCCGCTGACCGGCGACAGCGACGCGTCCTATCTCGCCGCCGAGGCGATCGCCGCCGCGTCGGCGCCGGCTGGTGCACCGGCGAGCGACGGCACACGCGCGGTGAACACCCTGATGGCGGGGCAGCCGAAGCTCGCGGACAAGAAGACCTCGACCGCGATGGACGCGCTGGTCAAGGCGTCCGATCCGGCCGCGGCGCCGGTGCACGCCGTCGCCATCACCGAACAGCAACTCTTCCAGCGCAGCGCGGATCTGCAGGACGCCGCCAAGGTGGTGTCCGCGTGGTTGCCGCCAGGGCCCGCGGCGGTCGCCGACTATCCGACCGTGCTGCTGTCGGCGGACGGGTTGTCGCAGGAACAGAAGAGCGCCGCAAGCGAATTCGCCCGATTCATGCGCAAACCTGAGCAGCTCGCCGAACTGGCCAAGGCCGGGTTCCGCGCGCAGGGCACGACGCCGCCGAACAGCGACGTCGTGGACTTCGGGCCGGTGCCGGCGCCGCTGTCGGTGGGCGACAACGAGACCCGCGCGCTGCTGGCCAACGCCCTGACCGCCCCGGCGGCCAATCCGGCGGTGACGATCATGCTCGACCAGTCCATGCCTACCGACGACGGCGGACGACCTCGGCTGTCCAACGTCGTCTCCGCGCTCAACGCCCGTCTGCAGGCGTTGCCGGCATCGGCGGCGGTGGGGCTGTGGACGTTCGACGGCACGTCGGGCCGTTCGGAGGTGAGCACCGGACCGCTCAGCGATCAGGTGAACGGGCAGCCGCGGTCGGCGGCGCTGACCTCGACGCTGGACGGACAGTCCGCCTCGGGCGGCGGCGCGGTGTCGTTCACGACGCTGCGGCTGGTCTACACCGAAGCGATCGCGAATTACCGTCAGGGGCAGAAGAACTCGGTGCTGGTGATCACGACCGGGCCGCACACCGACCAGACCCTCAACGGGGACGGGCTGCAGCAGTACATCCGCGGCGCGTTCGACGAGGCCAAGCCGGTGGCCGTCAACGTCATCGACTTCGGTTCGGACTCCGACCGCGCGACCTGGGAGGCGGTCGCCGAGATCAGCGGCGGCAGCTACCAGAACCTGGACAGCTCCGACTCCCCCGAGCTGACGTCGGCGATCACGAACTTCCTCGGCTAGCGTCGAGCAGGCTCAGCGCGGCTCGGCTGAACACGTCGGGCACCTCGACCTGTGGATAGTGGCCGACGCTCGGCAGCTCGACGACGTCCGCGTGGGGCCGCAGTTCGCGCAGACCGTCGAGCACATTGCCCGTCGCGACCGGATCGTCGAGCGCCCACAAGAAGCTCAGCGGCTTGCCCCAATCGCGCACGGCGCCATGCCATCGTGGCGCGAACTCGACACGCTCGTTGAGGTAGTAGATCAGCAGGTGCGCGATCCGGTTTCCGCCGTTGTTGGCCAGCAGCGCCCACTGTGCCTCGGCTTCCTCGCGGGTCAGCGGGTGCGCGGCGCTGAACAGCCTGCCGAACCCGCGGGCGAAGCCGCGTTCGTTGGTCAGCCGGGCGAACACCGGCCCGAGCGGACCGCGCAGGATCTTCTGCGCCGGCCGCAGGCTCGCCCGGTCCAGGATGACGCTGCCGTTGGTCAACACCGCCGCGCGCAGGTCGAAGGGCAGCTTGCCGTCGATGTCGCGCGCGAGCAGTTCGGTCGCCACCGACGTGCCCATGTCGTGGGCGACCATCACGACCGGGCCCGTCGTCGTCTCGGCCACCACGGACTGCACGATGTCGGCCTGCTCGAACAGGCTGTACCGGTGCGGGCGTGGTTTGTCCGACAGCCCGAAGCCGAGGAAGTCCAGCGTCACCCAGGCCCGGCCCTCCAGGTGCGGCACGACGCCTCGGTAGTCGTAGGAACTCGACGGATAGCCGTGCAGCAGCAGGATCGTCGGGCCGTCGCCGGGGGCGCTGCGGACGAACACCTTCCCCGCCGCCGTGCTCAGCAGGCGACCGCCGTCCCGCCACTCCGCGACCGTCGGTGGTAGCACGCCAGCACCCTATCCGAACGTGGGTAACCGGCACATATTTCGCCGTCGAAGCGTGTGTCGAGCCCGCACTCGGCGGTCAGGCGAACGCCTCCACCGGCGGACAGGAGCACACCAGGTTGCGGTCGCCGTACGCACCGTCGATACGGCGCACCGGAGGCCACACCTTGGGACGGTAGTTCTTGCCCAGCGGATAGGCGGCCTGCTCGCGGGTGTAGGGGTGGTCCCAGTCGTCGACGAGGAGGGACTCCGCGGTGTGGGGTGCCCCGCGCAGCGGATTGTCGTCGACGGGCCAGGTGCCGTCGCCGACCTTGTCGATCTCGGCGCGGATCGCGATCATCGCTTCGCAGAACGCGTCGACCTCGGCGAGGCTTTCGCTCTCGGTCGGCTCGACCATCAGCGTGCCCGCGACCGGGAAGCTCATGGTCGGTGCGTGGAACCCGTAGTCCGCCAACCGCTTTGCCACATCGTCGACGGTGACGCCGGTCTGCTTGGTGATGGTGCGCAGATCGAGGATGCACTCGTGGGCGACCATGCCGTTCTCGCCGGTGTAGAGCACCGGGTAGTACTCGTCGAGGCGGCGGGCGATGTAGTTGGCCGACGCGATGGCGGTCAGCGACGCGGCGCGCAGGCCATTCGCGCCCATCATCCGGATGTAGGCCCAGCTGATCGGCAGGATCGACGCCGACCCGTAGGGCGCTGCCGAGACGGTGTGCTTCTCGGGAAGCTCGTCGGCGAGCGGATGTCCGGGCAGATACGGCGTCAAGTGCGCACGGACCGCGACCGGACCCACGCCAGGTCCCCCGCCGCCGTGCGGGATGCAGAACGTCTTGTGCAGGTTGAGGTGGCTGACGTCGCCGCCGAAACGGCCGGGACGGGCCAGGCCGACGAGTGCGTTGAGGTTGGCGCCGTCGACGTACACCTGACCGCCGGCGTCGTGCACGGCCGCGCAGATGTCGGCGATGTCGTGCTCGTACACCCCGTGCGTGGACGGGTACGTGATCATCAACGCGGACAGGCGATCCGCGTGCTCGCTCACCTTCGCGCGCAGGTCGTCGAGGTCCACGTCGCCGTTCGCGCGGCACGCCACCACCACGACCCGCATACCGGCCAGCGCCGCCGAGGCCGCGTTGGTGCCGTGCGCGCTGGACGGGATCAGGCAGACGTTGCGGTGGGGCTCGCCGTTCTCGGCGTGATACGCCTGGATCGCGAGCAGACCGGCGTACTCACCCTGCGAACCGGCGTTGGGCTGCAGCGACACCGCGTCGTATCCGGTGATGCCGATCAGCCACTGCTCCAGATCCGCGATCAGCTTGCGCAGACCGGGGGTGTCGGAGGCCGGGGCGAACGGATGCTGACGGCCGAACTCCGGCCAGGTGATCGGTTCCATCTCGGCGGCCGCGTTGAGCTTCATCGTGCACGAGCCGAGCGGAATCATGCTGCGGTCCAGGGCGATATCCTTGTCGGCGAGCGACCGCAGGTAGCGCATCATCTCGGTCTCGGTGCGGTACCGGGTGAACGCGGGATGGGTCAGGAACTCCGATGTGCGCGTCGCGATGCGGGGCCCGTCGAACTCCGCGTCGACCGGCGTCGCCGAGAACGCCGACAACACCGCCTCGACGTGCGCATCGGTGGTCGCCTCGTCGCAGGCGACCGAGACGTGGTCGTCGTCGACAAGCCATACGTTGATGCCGCGCGCCTTGGCCGCGTCACGCACCGCCGCCGCCCGGCCCGGCACCTCGGCCAGCACCGTGTCGAAGAACGAGCGGTGCACGATCTGCACCCCGGCCGCCGAGAGTCCGGCAGCCAGCGCCCGGGCCCGCTCGTGCACCCGGTGCGCGATCCCGGTCAGGCCGTCGGCGCCGTGGTAGCTGGCGTACATCGCGGCCATCACCGCCAACAGAACCTGCGCGGTGCAGATGTTGCTTGTCGCCTTGTCGCGGCGAATGTGCTGTTCGCGCGTCTGCAATGCCAGCCGGTATGCCGGGGCGCCGTCGGCGTCGAGCGACACCCCGACCAGGCGGCCCGGCAGCTGACGCGCGTGCTTGGCGTGCACGGCCAGGTATCCCGCGTGGGGTCCGCCGAATCCCATTGGCACACCGAACCTTTGGGTGCTGCCGAAGGCGACGTCGGCGCCGATCTCGCCGGGCGGGGTGAGCAGCGTCAACGCCAGCAGGTCGGCGCCGATCGCGACCAGGGCACCGCGGTCGTGGGCCTGGGCGACGAGATCGCTCCAGTCGACGACGGCACCGCTGGCCCCCGGCAGCTGCGTGGCGACGCCGAAGAACTCGCCCTCGGGTAACCCCTGGGTCAGGTCGGCGGTGACGATCTCGATGCCGAGCGGCTCGGCGCGGGTGGCCAGCACGGCGGCGGTCTGCGGGTACAGGTCGGCGTCCACGGCGAGGCGGTTCGACGAGCCGCGCACGGCGCGATGCATCAGCGTCATCGCCTCGGCGGCCGCCGTGCCCTCGTCGAGCATCGACGCGTTGGCGACCTCGAGGGCAGTCAGGTCGGTCACCATCGTCTGGAAGTTGAGAAGCGCCTCGAGGCGGCCCTGGCTGATCTCCGGCTGGTAGGGGGTGTACGCGGTGTACCAGGCGGGGTTCTCAAGGATGTTGCGGCGCAACACCGGTGGGGTGAGCGTGTCGAAGTAGCCTTGACCGATCATCGACACGGCGACGGTGTTCTGGTCGGCCAGCGCGCGCAGTTCGGCGAGCGCCTCCTCCTCGGTGGCGGCAGCGGGCAGCCGATCGAGGCCCGGGGCCAAGCCGTCGGCTGAGAGCGCGTCGAGGATGTTGGCCGGCAGCGCCTTCTCGGCGAGCTCGTCGAGTGAGGAGACGCCGATGGTCTTCAGCATCGTGGCGACGGCGTCGGCATCGGGTCCGATGTGACGGTCGGCGAAGTTGGGCTGGTGGTGATCGAACACTCGGGCTACTCCAGACGCGTGCAGGCAGAGAACCGCTGGGTCCTCCCCCTCTGTCGTCGACCCGCTACGGGTGCCTGAGAGATTCGGCGATCGCGACGGTGCGAGATTCGCCTTTCCCCATGGGCGGGCGAGCGCTGCTCACCGCTTTCCAGAGGCATCGGGGTCTCGTGCGGTCCGGGTGCCTGAGAGGTTGACGGAGAGGTGTTGCTCCTTCGGCGTCCGTGACTGGCCGTCACGAAACTCTCCCGCACAAGCGCGATGCGTTGGCCAGTTTACCGGTGGGTCCTGTCAGACCGCGAGCAGGCGCGAACATGCCCATTTCGCGCCAGAAAGAGGCAGGTTTGCGTCTGGTCGCGCAGAGAGGTGGCGCAGAGGAAGGGGGGTGGCTAGCCGATCTTGCGGTCGCGGTGCTTACGCCGCGACGCCAGTTCGTCCTCGGGTGCGGCGATCGACTCGCCGCCGTCGGCGCGTTCGCCGGGGAAATCGGCGATCGCGCCGGTCAACTCCCGCATGGCGCCCGAGACGGCGATGCCGAACACGCCCTGACCGCCCTGCAGCAGGTCGACGACCTCTTCGGCCGACGTGCACTCGTAGACCGTGGTGCCATCGGAGAACAGCGTGATGTTGGCCAGATCGCGAACCCCGCGCTGACGCAGGTGGTCGACGGCGACGCGGATGTTGTGCAGCGAGATGCCGGTGTCGAGAAGCCGCTTGACGATCTTGAGGACCAGGATGTCCTTGAACGAGTACAGCCGCTGGCTGCCGGAGCCGGCCGCGCTGCGGATGGACGGTACGACCAGCGACGTCCGCGCCCAGTAGTCGAGCTGGCGGTAGGTGATGCCGGCGATCTGGCAGGCGCTCGGTCCGCGGTAGCCGACGAGCTCGTCGGGCACGGAGTTGTCGGGGAACAGCCCCGCCTGCACGGGCTCTTCGCTCGTCGCCGTTGCGGTGGTCGGTTCCGAATCCGCGGGGCCGCTAGCAGCAGTGAGGTCCAGCTGCTCCTGACGTGGCGTGTCTCCCACTTGTAGATTCCTCTCGCCGATCGAACCCGCGTCTGTGACCTCGCGTGGGGCACACATTTGCCAAGCCCGAGTGTGTCGAGCATACGCTTCTCGCCGTCCGTGGACTGCCCATCAGTGGTCCGGCTCTCAAAGTATGGCTGCCCATCTCGCCGATGGGGAAACCCCGCACCGCGTGTCGAAGTGACGAGACGTTTCCGTGACAAACCGTCACGGTGACTGCCCAGGTCGGGCTAGGTCGCCTTGAAGTCGTCGGGTGAGACGCTGTCGAGGAACTCCTTGAACTTCTCGACCTCGTCCTCGCGCACCGCACCCGCGGCCTCGTCGTCGTTCTCGTCCGGAATGATCAGGCCGGCCTCGGCCAGCACCGCTTCCTCGACATAGATCGGCACCCCGACCCGCAGCGCGATCGCCACCGAATCCGACGGGCGCGCCGACACCTTGATGTCGCGGTCGAAGATCAGGTCGGCGTAGAAGGTGCCTTCCTGCAGGTCGACAATGCGCACCTCTTTGAGCGAATGACCAAGCGCGGCAATGACATCTCGGATCAGATCGTGCGTCAGCGGTCGCGCCGGCTCGACACCCTGCTGTTCGAGCGCGATCGCAGCGGCCTCGGACTGCCCGATCCAGATGGGCAGATATCGGTCGCCGTTCGACTCCCTCAGCAGCAGGACCGGCTGGTTCTGCGGCTGCTCAACGCGAATGCCGACCACACGAACCTCACCCATCTGTGTCTGCCCTCCGCACCGAAGAAGCGAGCCTGATAGCCATCGCTTCGAGTCTAATCCTCAGCGATCCAGTACGTCGCGCACAGCCGACTTGATCAGCGATGTGTGCAAGGTGATTGCCAGGGCCGCCACCTCGCGTGCCAGGTCGTCGGCCCGGTCGCGCGCGCCGGCCTTGTTGCCCTTGACGATCGGCCCGGCGATCTGCGCGATCAGGTCGGACTGCCGGTCGGCCGCCGACCGGAACGCCCGCAGATGCCGCGGCTCGACACCGTAGTCGGCCAACGCGCGGGCACACTGCGCGATCACCACGGAGTGCTCGTCGAAGAAACCACCCGGGCCGGTGGTGATGATCCCGGACTTCACCAGCGCGCTGAGCAGTTCCTCGTCGACGCCCGAGCGCGCCAGCAGGTCCTCCCGCGACAGCCGCACCTGCGTCGGGGCCACCGCCGCCGCACCCGCGGCGTTGTCGTCACCGTTAGCGGAGACCGGCACCAAACGCGGTACGCCGTACGCGGATCCATGTGACGGCAACTCGCCGTCGGGCTGCGCGTCGAGCTGCGCCTTGATCACCTTCAACGGCAGGTACTGGTCGCGCTGGGCGGTGAGAATGAACCGCAGGCGCGCGCAGTCGTAGGCGGTGAACCGCCGATAACCCGACGCGGTGCGCTCAGGAGTGACCAGGCCTTCGGCCTCCAGGAAGCGAATCTTGGAGATGGTCACGTCCGGGAAGTCCGGTCGCAGCAGATCGAGGACCGCTCCGATCGACATCCCAGTGAGCGCGGGAGTGTCGGGTGCGCCCATGGCTACTCTTCGCGCATGCGCTGGTCGAGCACTAGCCGGCCTGACCGCTGTCGTCGTTCTTGGGCCCGGTGAGGAACACCAGGCGGAACTTTCCGATCTGCACCTCGTCGCCGTTGGCGAGCACCGCGGAGTCCACCGGTTCGCGGTTGACGTAGGTGCCGTTGAGGCTGCCGACGTCGACCACCTGGAACTCGCCGCCCTCGAGGCGGAACTCGGCGTGCCGACGGCTCACCGTGACGTCGTCGAGGAAGATGTCGCTGTCGGGATGCCTTCCGGCCGACGTGGTGGGCTGGTCGAGCAGGAACCGGGAACCGGCGTTCGGCCCGCGCTTGACGACCAGCAGCGCCGATCCGGCGGGCAGACCCTCGACGCCCGAAACGGCGCCCTCGGTCCCCGCCGTGGCCGGGGCGTCCAGTTCGTTGAGGAAGTCGGCGCGGAAGACGGATGTCGTTTCCACGGTGACTTCGTCAGACGTCTGGTCGGTCCCAGAGTTCTGGTCGTTTTCCGTCACCCGCTGCTCCTAACTGGCTGCTGTGGCGATACCGCGTCTGGTGTCGACCGTACCGCGCGGCGAGCTTCGTTGTGCCCACCACCGCCGGATCCGCCCTAGTTGGCGTCCGGTCTGCAAAACCCTAACAACTCCGTCATTCCGACACCGTGCCGCGGTAGCCGTCGGCGTCGAGGAGCCCGCCGAGCCCTTCCTCCAGCGCCGCGGCATCGGCCTGCAGCTCGATCAGCCAACCCTCGCCGTAGGGGTCGGAGTTCACGAGCTGCGGACTTCCCTCGAGATCACCGTTGACCGCAACGACTTTCGCCGTGACGGGCGCGTAGAGGTCCGACACCGACTTGGTGGACTCCACCTCGCCGAACGACTCGCCGGCGGTCACCTCGGTGCCGACGTCGGGCAGTTGGACGAACACCACGTCACCCAGCGCCGACTGGGCGTAGTCGGTGATACCGACGCGCACGGTGTCGTCGCCGGTGCGCAGCACCCACTCGTGCTCCTCGGTGTAGTGCAGGTCGGCTGGGATTTCGCTCACGGCGCTCCTCGTAGGTCAGCTCATTTGACTGGCTGAGCGTATTGGCGCTGTTTCGGTTGCCGCAAGGCGGTCACGTCGACGCGCTCGGACTGTTGCACGGTCATGGTGCCGCCGACGCGTTCGACGCTGTCCATCGCGCCGCCGGGGATCGTCATCGCCGCGGCCAGGGTCGGCGGATCGCCAATGGCCAGAACCGAATACGGCGGGTTCATCGTGACGTCGTCGACCACCAGGGCGCCGGGGTTGCCGACGACCCAGGTGTCGACGCCGACTCGCACTGCGGTCGCTGAGTCCGGTCCCCCGGCGCGGATCTCCATCGCCTCGGCGCCCGCGTTGCGCAGCTCGTTGATCACGTCGAGCAGTGTTTCGGCCGGCACACCGGGCGTGGTGTCGGTGATGGTCAACGTCACGCCGGGCCCGGTCGCTGGCACGGTGCCGATCAGGATGGACAGCGCGGCCAGCCGGGCCTGGGCGTTCTCGATGGCCGCCTGGTCGCTGCTGCCCGACGCCTGCAGCTGGGCCAGGGTGCGCTGCAAATCGCTCACCTCGGTGTTGAGCGCGGCCTCCCGCTGCTGCAGCGAGTCCAGCAGCACCAGCAGGTCGGCGGGCCGGGCCGTCTCCAGCGAGTCACCGGACTCGTTCTGCCGGACCTGGGTCACGATCGCCACGCCGAGCAGCACGCACAGCACCACGGCCAGCGCCCCGAACACCACCTGCGTGCGGCCCCGGCGCAGCACCCCGGCCACCCCGCCCGCATGCAGCTCACCGATCTCCGGCGACGGCTCGTCGCGCGGCAGTTCGTGACGGCCACCCGCATGGGCGTGGTCGTCGGGTTCGGAGTGCTGCGGTGTGTGCTCACTCATGGGTCACGCCTCGTTACGCGCCGAACAGCCTGCGGCGCAACGCCGCTGCGTTACCGAAGATCCGGATGCCCAGCACGACGATGATCGCCGTCGACAGCTGCGTGCCGACGCCGAGTTGATCACCGACGTAGACGATCAGCGCGGCGACCAGCACGTTGAACACGAACGACACCACGAACACCTTCGAGTCGAAGATGCGCTCGAGATACGCGCGCAGGCCACCGAAGACCGCGTCGAGAGCGGCGACCACCGCGATCGGCAGGTACGGCTGGACGAACTCCGGCACGTCGGGATGGAACACCAGGCCCAGCACGACGCCCACGACCAGTGCGGCGATTCCGATCATGTGTCTGACTTCATCGTGGTGTCACTGCCCAATCTGTTTGGCGAAGTTGACTTCTCGGACCGTGGCGGCGGGCAGCTGCAGGCCCTCACCGGCGCTCACGCTCACCCCGACGCCGTAGGAAGCCTCCAGCAGCCGAAGACGCTGCAGGCCGGGGCTGCGGTCGAACACATCCTGCATCGCGTGCGGCGGTCCGATCGCGAGGACGACGTATGGGCTGCTGATCGGTTGATTGTCGACCAGAATCCCGCCGCCCGCCTGTCGGACCGTCACATTGGGCCCGATCCGCACACCGCCGACCGACAGCGCCTCGGCGCCGCTGACCCACAGCGAGTTGACGACCAGCTGCAGGTCGCGGTCGAGGATCACCTGTCTGCTGCCCGGCAGCCGTTGTTTGGACACGTCGCTCAAATTGGCCGCCGACGCGCCCGGATCGGTCACGGTGATGGTCAGCCCCGGCCCGATGACCGGTGTGGCAGCGGCGGCGAAGTTCGCCTCGTCGAGGCGGCTCAGCAGCTTCTGGCCGCGCACATCGCCTTCCAGGCGTCGACGCCGTTCGTCGTCGACCTCGGCGGCGAGGGCGTCGCGACGCTCCGCGGCAGCCGTGGTTTCGGCCTGCTCCGTGCGCACGCTGTCGGCCAGCACGTGCTGCGTCTCGCGGACGCCGGGCGCGGTGGCGCGCGCCTGGGCTACGGCGGCCGCGAACACGACGACAAGCAGCAGAGCACCCGCCAGCTGCCAGGCCCACTGTTGCCATCTGGGCCGTTCACGACCGGCGGCCTTGGCCTCGGCGGCGGCCGCGTAGCCCGGGTCGAGGTGATCGGTCAGCAAGGAGCGCAGCAGCGACGGCACCGGGATCTTCGTCGGCCGGTCCGTCCCGTGGGCGCGAAGGCCCGCGTCCGGGTCGTAGCCGCCGAGCGTCTTGCGGAAGCTCTGCGTCATCGCGGCACCTTCGGCAGCCGGCGCACCACCATTCCGACCTGGATCAGGTACAGCAGGCCGGACCACAGGTACATCAGCAGACCCCAGATCAGAAAGCCCCACCCGATCGCGAGCACCACCCGGCTCCACGTGGCGTCCCACTGCCCCAACAGGATCAGCGGAAGACCCGACATCAGCGCGAACGTGGCGGCCTTCCCGATGTAGGTGACCGGCAGCGCGGTCAACCCGCGGATGCGCAGCAGCGGCAGGGTGGCGGCGAGCACGGCGTCACGGCCGATCAGGGTGAGCACGATCCACCACGGCAGTGAACCGTGCACCCCCATGGCGATCGGGATCGTGATCATGTAGATGCGGTCGACCGCGGGGTCGAGCAACTCCCCCAGCCGCGACGACTGGTTGTCGACGAGCCGGGCGATCTTGCCGTCGGCCCAGTCGGAGAACCCGGAGAACATCAGCACGGCCACCGCCCACCCGTTGGCGTGCACCACGAGCAGCAGCCAGAGGAAGACCGGCACCAGCACCAGTCGCACCGCGCTGAGCACGTTGGGCACGGTGAGCACCCGGTCGCGGACCTGACCCGCCTCGTCCGGCGGCGAAGGCACCCGGCCATGCGCCTCGGTCATGGGCTAAACCTAGCGGAACACGCCCGGAAGGCTCAGCGCCGAGAGCGAGTCGTCGGCCAGCGGGTTGTCGTGCACCATGTACGTCCACGTCGAGGTCGGCCTGGCGAGCTTCGACAGGTCGACCCCCGGCTCGTCCTCGATCGACGGCGCCGTCTCGAACGTCTGCTGGGCCGCCTCGATGGCATCGGCGGCCAGCGACGCGAACGCGTCGACGGCCATCCGGTGGAACTCGTCGATCGGCGTCTGGTTGCCCAGCGCCCGCAGGTGGATGCTCTCCCGGATGTCGGCGAGATAGGCCAGGTGGTCGGCCCAGCCGCGGTCGAGGTGATAGAGCATGATCAGCCGGCAGATCTTCTCGAGCTTGTCCTCGCCGAGCCGTTCGACGACCTCCTCGTAACGCTTCGGCGACAGCTCGGAGAGTTCCTCGCGCGCGGTAGCCGTGCGCAACAACGTGTTTCGGCGGTCGACGATGATCGCGCGCTGCTGGGCGATCAGCTGGTTGTAGCGCCAGTTGTTGGCGTGGATGTCGAGCATCCGGCCCTCGGCGATGCGCTGGGCGTGATCGAGCAGGCTGGCCGCTTTCGGGCTGACGACGCGGCCGTCCTCGTCGGTCTCCATCGGCAGCTTGTTCGGGTCGAGGTGGGCGATTACGACGTCGTCCTCCCAGCTGGAGAAGAACACCGACGACCCGGGATCGCCCTGGCGTCCGGCGCGGCCACGCAGCTGGTTGTCCAGCCGCTCGGTGTGGTGGCGGCCGGTCCCGATCACGTGCAGCCCGCCGAGTTCGGCGACCTCGTCGTGGTCGGCCTCGTCGGAGCCGCCGAGCCGGATGTCGGTGCCGCGGCCCGCCATCTGGGTGGACACCGTGACGCTGCCGAGCTTGCCGGCCTCGGCGATCACCGCGGCCTCTTCGGCGTCGTTCTTCGCGTTCAGCACGACCGCCGGGACGCCCGCCTTGACGAGTTTCTCGTGCAGCTCTTCGGATTCGGCGACGTCGCGGGTGCCGACGAGCACCGGCTGGCGGGTCTCGTGGATCTCCTTGATGTGCTCGACGATTGCGTCGTTCTTGGCCGCCGCGGTGACGTACACCCGGTCGGGCTCGTCCTCGCGGATGTTCGGCTTGTTGGGTTCGATCGGCGAAACGCCCAGCTTGTAGAACTGCCGCAGCTGCTCACCGGCCGCCAGGGCGGTGCCGGTCATGCCGCACACCGTCGCGTAGCGATTGACCAGGGCCTGGACCGTGATGGTGTCGAGCACCTCGCCGGTCTCGGTGGTCTCGATGCCCTCCTTGGCCTCGACGGCGGCCTGGAGCCCGTCGGGCCAGCGCTGAAGCTGGGCGATGCGGCCGCGGGAGGCGTTGATCAGGTGCACGGCGTCATCGCGGACGATGTAGTGCACGTCGCGCTGCAGCAGCACGTGCGCGTGCAGCGCCACGTTGACCTCGGTCAGCGTGCTGGAGACGTGCTCTTCGGAGTACAGGTCGATGCCGCCGAGCTTGGCCTCCAGCTTCTGCGCGCCCACTTCGGTGAGGTGGACGTTGCGGCTGTCGGTATCGGTGTCGTAGTCGACGCCGGGCGTGAGTTCGCCGACCATGCGGATGATCTCGACCTTCGGGGTCTCGCGGTGGCTGGTGCCGGCCAGCACCAGCGGCACCAGCGCCTCGTCGACCAATACCGAGTCGGCCTCGTCGATCAGCGCCACGTCGGGGTTCGGCGACACCAGGTCGTCGACGTCGGTGACCAGCTGATCGCGCAGCACGTCGAACCCGATCTCGTTCACCGATGCGTAGGTGACGTCGCATTTGTAGGCCGCGCGGCGCTCCTCGGCCGTCGAGGCCTCGGTGATCCAGCCGACGGTCAGGCCCAGAGCTTCCAGCAGCGGGCCCATCCATTCGGCGTCTCGTCGGGCGAGGTAGTCGTTGATGGTGATGACGTGCACGCTGCGGCCGCCAAGGGCGTATCCGGCGGCGGCGATCGCACCCGAGAGCGTCTTGCCTTCGCCGGTGGCCATCTCGACGACGTCGCCGGCGAGCATGCGCAGGGCACCCAGGAGCTGAACGTCGAAGGGCCGCAGCGACGTTGTGCGGTCGGCGGCTTCCCTGGCGATCGCCAGGAACTGCGGGATGTCGGTCGCTTCGGCGAGATCCTCGAGGTTCAGCAACTTGGCGGCCTTGCGCAGCTGCTCGTCGTCGAGGGCCGCCGCCTTCTCGTCGAACTCCGCAGAACTGCGCACCTGCGCCATCGATTGCGCCTGGTCCCGGTCGGTGCTGGCGCCGAGCAGCCGCCAGAACCTATTGCTGACACGACCTGAAGTGCGGGTCTTCGTCTTCGCCACACCGCTACGGTACGCGCCGCCGTCCAGCGCGCTCGCGGTCAGTCGACCGTCCGGAAGTCGATGCGCACGCAGTCGGTCACTGGCGCGTATCCGAGCTTTTGGTAGATCGCATTCGACGTCGGGTTGGCCAGATCGGCGAACAGCACGACCCCCGCGTCGCCGCGGTCGAGCGCGGCTTGCGAGGCGGCGGCGGTGACTGCCGACCCGTAGCCGCTGCCCCTGCGGTTCGTCGGCGTGAAGACCGGGCCGATGCGCGACACCCCCGCCGCGGCCGCGCGCAACAGCGCCATGCTGACCGGCGCACCGGTGACGTCCCACAGTAGGAATCGGTCGCCCCGGTCGGCCACTGTGTCGCGTCGCCCAGCCGGTAGAGCCGCTCGTCGAGCACCACGGTGCCGGGCGGCCCGCCGTGCGACCGCCAGGCGTCGGCGAACGCGACGGCGGTCTCGCGAGAGCCGCGCACGCCGCTCAGCTCGGACAGCATGCGCACCAGTCGCTCGCGACGGCATCGGCGTGCTCTGCGGGAATGCCGTTGCATGCCAACGGGTATGGCGGCGTCTGCAGGGCCACCCCCACGACGTCGGAGTTCTGCCACATCGAATGCAACAGCGCGTCATCGGGCATCGCGGACCGCATGGTTCCAGCATGGGCGTGAACGCCGTACGGGTCGAATGAGTTTGGTCGCGCTCGCCCGGCGGCGACCGTGCGCAAAGTGCTGAGAATGCCCGGCGTGTCGTGTGCAAACACGCACGCTCGCGGGGATCGAGGCTAGGCGAGGTTGGAGCGGCGGGGGTAAGCGACGGTCGGATCGGTGAGCACGTTGACCACCGCCGGCAGCGCCGACGAGAAGGCCCGCTCCAGCGCCGGGCGCAACCCGGCGGGCGTCGACACCAGCTCGCCGTGCCCGCCCAGGGCCGTCACCACCTCGTCGTACCGCGTCCCGGGACGCAGGTCGGCGACGACGGAATAGCCATAGATCGCCTCCATCGGATGCTTCTCGAGCCCCCAGATCCCGTTGTTGCCGATCACAGAGACGACCTGAATCCCGTGACGTACCAACGTGTCCCACTCCATACCGGAGAAGCCGAACGCCCCGTCGCCCTGCAGCAGCACCACCTGGCGGTCGGGTCGGGCCAGCTTGGCGGCCAGGGCGTAACCGGGTCCGGACCCGAGGCAGCCGAACGGGCCGCTGTCGAGCCAGGCGCCGGGCACGTAGCTGTCGATGACGCGGCCGGCGTAGGAGCCGAAGTCGCCGGCGTCGACCACGACGATCGCGTCGCGGTCGAGCATCGTGCTGAGCTCGGCGTAGACCCGCATCGGGTGCAGCGGTGTACGGTCGTCGCGCAGCTCGTCGGCTTCGGCGGCGCGCGCCGCGGTCTCGGTGGCGCGCAGATCGGCGATCCAGGGTTCGTGATCGCCGGCAGCCGCCGCCAGAGCCGACAACGTCGTGCTGATGTCGCCGTACAGGCCGGCCGCCACCGGTCGCGGATGCGGCCGATCGGGTGCGACGCGGTCGACGGCGATCAGCGCGGTGTCGGCGCCGAACACGCCACCGAAGCCGAGCCGGAAGTCCATCGGCACGCCGATCACCAACGCAACGTCGGCCTGCTGCAACGCCTTTGACCGCGCACGAGAGAACGCGAGCGAGTGGTCGGCGGGTACCGTGCCGCGGGCCATGCCGTTCATCAGCACCGGGATGCGCATTGTCTCAGCCAGATTCAGCAACGCCGTCTCGGCGTGGCCCCACCAGACGTTGGTGCCGGCCATGATGACGGGGCGTTGCGCCTCGGCCAGCAGGCGACGCGCGGCGGTCACGGCGTCGCCGTCGGCTTCGACGACCTCGCGCGGTCCGTTCAGCGCGCCCGGAGCGCCGGCGTCGGTGGCCTCGCTGAACACGTGGTCCATCGGGAAGTCGACGAATGACACCCCCGAGGGCGCCCCGACCGCGGCCCGCAGCGCGTCGTCGACCAGGCCCGCGACCGCATCCGGCGATGAGGCGGTCGCGGCGAAGCGCGTCAGCGGCGCGACGAACGGGACGTGGTCGATCTCCTGCAGGCTGCCCTGTCCCCACCGCAACGCCGGTGCGCGCCCGCCGAGGATCACCAGCGGCGACTGGTTCTGCTGCGCGGCGGCCATCGCGCTCATGCCGTTCGTGACGCCGGGCCCGGCCGTCAGCGCCGCGACGCCCGGCACGCGGGTCACCTTCGACCATCCTTCGGCGGCGAACGCCGCGGTCTGCTCGTGGCGGGTGTCGATCAGCCGGATGTCTTCCCTCCGACAGCCGTCATAGAAGGAGAACAGGTGCCCGCCCGAGAGCGTGAAGATCGTGTCGATCCCGCTGGCCCGCAGTCGGCGCGCGATCAGGTGTCCCGCGTTCACCGGAGCGTCGCTGCCCATGGCCGCAGCCTACGCAGCCAGCTCGTCCCACAGCCCTGTTGCGCAACCAAGGCCCGCAAAGCGCGACGACTCGACGCGCATCGTTGGCCCTATGAACGGCCGCGTGAAGGTTGTCGCGGTACCTTGCCGGAGTGAATGAGGGAATGTTCACCCCGACGCTGGACTGGGGCAGTGAACTGTGGACTTCGCTGATATGGATCGCGCGCGGCTGGGCGATCGCAGCGGTGTGCACGTTGGTCATCCTGGTGCTCATCGCCAGGTTCACCACCTGGGGACGCCAGTTCTGGCGCATCACCGGTGACTACTTCAAGGGCCCGGAGAGCATCAAGGTCTGGCTGTGGCTGGGCGTGCTGCTGCTGTCGGTGATCGTCGGGGTCCGCCTGACTGTGCTGTTCACCTATCAGGGCAACGACATGATGACCAGCTTCCAGGTGGTGGCCTCGGGACTGGGCAACGGCGACGACGCGATCAGGAACTCCGGCAAGGACGGGTTCTGGATGTCGATGACGATCTTCGCGATCCTGGCCGTCCTGCACGTTGCGCGGATCATGCTCGACCTCTTCCTGACGCAACGGTTCATGCTGGCCTGGCGCGTTTGGCTCACCGACCGGTTCACCGGCGACTGGCTGGACGGCAAGGCCTATTACCGCGGCCGGTTCATCGACGACACGATCGACAACCCCGACCAGCGCATCCAGCAGGACATCGACATCTTCACCGCCGGGGTCGGCGGGCTGCCGAACACGCCGAACAACACCTCGACCGCCACGCTGCTCTTCGGCGCGGTCAACGCGGTGGCGTCGATGATCTCGTTCACCGCGATCCTGTGGAACCTGTCGGGAACGCTGACCCTGCCGCTCATCGGCGACGTGCCGCGGGCAATGTTCTGGATCCTGCTCGCCTACGTGTTGTTGGCGTCGGTCTTCGCGTTCTGGATCGGCCGGCCGATCATCTGGTTGTCCTTCAACAACGAGAAGTTCAACGCCGCCTTCCGCTACGCGCTGGTGCGGCTGCGCGACGCCGCCGAGGCCGTCGCCTTCTACCGCGGCGAGATCGCCGAGCGCTCCGGGCTGCGGCGGCTGTTCGCTCCCGTCGTGTCCAACTACAAGCGCTACATCAACCGGATGATGGGCTTCTACGGCTGGAACCTGTCGATGGACCAGATCATCGTCGTGCCGCCGTATCTGCTGCAGTTCCCTCGCTTCTTCACCGGCGAGATCACGCT
This sequence comes from Mycobacterium sp. 852002-51961_SCH5331710, assembly GCF_001665535.1. GTDB lineage: Bacteria > Actinomycetota > Actinomycetes > Mycobacteriales > Mycobacteriaceae > Mycobacterium. Next base: position 18,923 of record NZ_LZSQ01000035.1, on the reverse strand, counting down.
CGGCGCGATGAGCCAGACCGCGGCGGCCTTCGGCAACATCGAGCAGGGCCTGTCGTTCTTCCGCAACGTCTACGACCAGTTCGCCGGGTACCGAGCGGCGATCATCCGACTGCACGGGCTCGTCGTCGCCAACGAGGAGGGCCGCACGCTACCCGAGTTGACCACCACCGCCTGCGTCGACGGCACCGTCGAACTGTCCGGCGTCGAGGTTCGCACTCCCGACGGCAGACAGCTGATCCGGCCGCTGGACATGCGGCTCGAAGTCGGCGAGACGCTGGTGGTCACCGGCCGCTCGGGCACCGGCAAGACCACGCTGCTGCGCAGCCTGGCGCAGCTGTGGCCGTTCACCTCGGGCCGGTTGACGCGCCCGTGCGGTCCGAACGAGTCGATGTTCCTGTCGCAGCTGCCGTACGTGCCGCTCGGCGACCTGCGCACCGTCGTCAGCTACCCCAACGAGGTGGGCGCCATCGACGACCGGACGTTGCAGAGCATGCTGCACAAGGTGGCCCTGCCGCACCTGGCCGACCGTCTCGACGAGGTCGACGACTGGGCCAAGGTGCTCTCGCCCGGCGAACAGCAGCGCATCGCGTTCGCTCGAATCCTGTTGACCAAACCCAAGGCCGTCTTCCTCGACGAGTCGACGTCCGCGCTCGACGAGGGCCTGGAGTTCATGCTGTATCAGTTGGTGCGTACCGAGCTGCCGGACACCATCCTGATCAGCGTCAGCCACCGCAGCACCGTCGAGCAGCACCACACCCACGAGCTCGAACTGCTCGGAGACGGCGACTGGCGGCTGGGGCGCGTTGAGGGCGACGAACCGGTGAAGGTCTAGCGCGTCGCGGGGTGTTCGCCCGCCCGCCGCGCCGCTTGTCGACCCGCCCGCCGCGCTGCTTGTCTACCCGCCCGCCGCCCGAAGAACGACCCCTCGCCGAGCTGAGTTCCGCTGGCGTAGCCCTTGCCGTCGTGGGCGATGTTCGACGCGCACGCACCGGCCGCATAGAGGCCGCCCACGACGGATCCGTCCTCGCGCAACACTTCTCCGTCGACGGACACCGCGAGGCCGCCCATCGTGAAGCCCGAGTACATCGCCCGGCCCAGGGACAGGTCGAACGCCGCGAACGGGCCGGTGTCCTGCGCGGCGAGATAGTCGGGCTGCTTGTGGAAATCGGGATCCTCACCGCGCGCGGCGAACTCGTTGTAGCGGTTCAGCGTGGCGACCAGATTGCCCTGCGGAATGCCCAGTGCCGCTTCCGTTTCCTCGAGGGTTTCCCAACCGTCGATGAACTTGATCAGCGGCATCTCGGGCATCTCCATGTGGGCCTCGTCGACGACGAGGTAGGCCGTCTGCTCGGGCTGCTCGAGCACGAAAGCCGAAGTGCGCGAATGGTAGGAGTCCTCGTTGACGAACCGCTTGCCGTCCTTGTTGACGATCACGCCGGTGAGCAGGATCTCGGGCGGATACGCCGCGGCGGTGATGAACAGCTGGTCCATGTTCTTGGCCACCCCACCGGCGGAGATGCCCATCCGGATACCCAGGCCGTCGTCGTTGGGGTTGCCCAGGATGTAGGGCTCCACCTCGCCGTGGTGCTTGGTCTTGCGCTTCTGGCCCAGCGCCGGTGTGAGCTCGGCGACCATCTCCGGATTCATCGCGAAACCGCCGGCGGCGATGATCACCGCCTTCGCCTTGAAGGCACCCGTTTCGCCGAAGTGCTTCCAGCGCACCCCGACCACGGACCCGTCCTCGACGACGAGGTTGGTCACGCCGGTCTCGTAGCGGATCTGCACGCCGAGTTCGGCGGCACGCTTCACCAACAGCTCGATGACCATCGCCGCGCCGCCGAGTTCACCGGGCACCGGCACCGAGTGCCCGCGCGGGGCGGGCTTGGCCTGCTCGCAGAACGGCCACACCTTCTCGTTGCCGGTGTACGACAACCCCTCGGTGCCCGGCGGCACCACCACCTTGCCCGGGTAATAGCTGCGCTCGAACTGAAACCCCAACTCCTCCAACCAGTTGAAGTGTTCGACGCTGCCGTCGCAGTAGGCCCGGATCTTCTCGTGGTCGGGTTCGGGCGACACCGCGACGAGGTATTTGTACATCTCCTCGGCGCTGTCGTCGTGACCGGTGGCCTGTTGCACCGCGGTACCGCCGCCGAGATAGAAGTGCCCGCCCGCCATCGCGCTGGTCCCGCCGGCGTCGGCGGCCTTCTCCAGCACCAGGACTCGCGCGCCCTCGGCGGCCGCGCTGACCGCCGCACATCCGCCCGCGATGCCGAAACCGATCACCACGACGTCGAACTCGTCGGACCACGACGCGACGTCCGCGGCCTCGACGGTGTCGGGAATCTCGCTGGTGCTCACTGCTGCTCCTGTTTGATGTAGTCGAAGAATGCCCTGATCTCGTCGGGGATGCGGGCGATCTCGAGGTACGGGACACCGGGGGCCGCGACATAGGCGAACTCCATACCGCCCGCCATCACCCCGCGCTGCACCGCCTCGGCGCCCCGTTGGGCCAGTGCCGCGTCCACGTCGTCGACCTCGACGCAGATGTGGTGCAGTCCCGGCCCCGCGGTGTCGAGGAATTCGGTGTAGATGCTGTGCCCGGACACCGGGGCGATCAGTTCGAGCTGGGTGTCGCCGGCGTAGCTCAGCGAGATGTCGGCGACGAAGTCCGCCGGCTCGCCGCGGTAGGTGCACGCATCCGGCGCGAAGTGGACGCCGGGCATGCGCACCCACTTCTTGGCGCCCAACAACGTGGTGAGCGCCTGTTCGGTGCTGTCGAGGTCCCGCGTCACCCACGCAATCTGGACAGGTGTCTGGGCAAGCATCGCGTCGAGGATATCCGCGGCCCGTCCGGTTGGCTAGAACGTGTTCTAGTTCAGGCCTCGCCGTAGTACGCCTTCAGGCAGCGATCGGCGGCCTGGCGTGCGGTCTCGGGATCGGCTCCGGAGGCGACGTTCGCCTGGTACCAGGCTTCGTTGGACAACGCCAGGAAGCGGCGCCCCTCGTCGGTGGTGACCCACTGCTGGCCGAAATCCGGATCGATCGCCTCGCCGGTCGACAGGTGCAGCGCCAGGCCGAGCACCATCGAATCCCAGCCGATGCCGACGGCGCCGGGGCCGAACTGCAGCGACATCTCGTCGCCGACGACCGCGATGTGCTCTATGACCAGCTCCGCCCGATCCGCCCCCCGGCCGGCGACGCTGACCTCGATCCAGCTGGTGTTGCCGCCGTACTCCCAGGTGGCCGTGAAGGTCTTCGGCGGGTCGCACGTCAGGATCGTTCCGCTGGCGTTGCCGTGCAGTTGATAGGTGCCGCCGACCTCGAGCTCACCGGAGATCGGCATCAACCATCGGGGGATGCGTTCGATGTTGGTGACGGCGTCCCACAGATCGTCCTGATCGGTGTCGTAGCCCTGCTTGATTGTGACAACGTGCGCCTCCCCCGTGTCGATCGTGCGTTTCCCGACGGTGCGGGCGACCCCGTTGATCTGGTGGTCCACGTCGATCTCGGTCATGTTGCCTTCCTTCGTCGTTGTCGCTTCCCTCGCGCGATCTCGGTGCCGAGCGCATCGAGCCGCGGCGCCCAGAACCGGCGGAAGCCGGCGAGCCACTCGTCGGCGTCGCGCAGCGCTGCGCCGTCGACCGCGTAGAGGCGGCGCTGACCGTCCGGCCGCACCGAGGTGAAACCGTTGTCTCGCAACACCTTCAGGTGCTGCGAGACCGCCGGCTGCGTGATCGCGAACTCGTCTTGGATGGTGGCGGCGATGGCACCGGCCGCCAGCTCGCCGTCGGCGAGCAGCTCCAGAATCCGGCGGCGCACCGGGTCCCCCAGGACATCGAACGCGTGCACCCACTCAAATTAAAGCGATAACTTATATAAGTCAATCCTTAACCATAGTCAGCGTGTGGATCAGCAACTCGATTTGCAGGTCGAAGACGTCCGCGGGTTCGGTGAGCGTGTCGGGGCCGTACTGGCCGAAGACCTCGAGGCTGATCGCGCCGATCAGCGTCGCCCAGCTCAGAAACCCCTTGGCGACCGCGCCGTCGTCGCCGGAGAAGGAGAACTCCTCGCGCAGCGCGACGAAATCCGACGACAACCGTTCGGGGACAACGGTTTCCGATGGAGGAATGTCGCCGACGGCGATACCGGCGGCGATCACGTCGAACAACGCGCCGACGACGCGGGTACCGGGTCCCACGGTGCGCTCCCGCGGCGCGCGGTAGCCGGGCACCGGGGTGCCGTAGAGCAGCGCCCACGAGGCCGGCTGGTCGACGGCCCATCGGCGCGCGGCGTGCGCCATCGCGCGAAACTGCTCGTGCCACGGCGCACCGTCGTCGCGGGCGCGGTCCACGCAATCGGCGAGTTCGGAATAGGCGTCGACCAGCAGCAGGGTCAACAGCTCGTCGCGACTGGCCACGTACCGGTACACCGCTGAGGACACCATCCCGAGGTCGCGGGCGATGGCGCGCAGCGACAGTCCGGCGGCGCCCTCGGTCACCAGATGGCGCCGCCCGAGCTCGATGATCTGCGCTTCGATCCGCTGACGGCTCTCCGCTCGCTTGCCCATGCGCCGAGTGTGACACAAAACGAGATCACTGCTCTTGATTTCGTTCGACCCGAGTGGCAAGCTCGATACGAGAGCACCGCTCTCATTACCAGGAGGCGATCATGACGACCCGCTACGACAAACCGACGCGACCCGCCCGCGCCGTCAACCGCATCTTCCGCTGGCTCGCCGAAGCCGGAATCAGCGTCGCCGGAACGAAAGCGCTGACGGTGCGGGGCCGAAGGTCGGGCAAGCGGCGAAGCGTGGTGGTCAACGTGCTCACCGTGGACGGGCGCGACTACGTCGTCTCACCACGCGGGAACACCCAGTGGGCGCGCAACGCCAGGGCGGCGGGAGTCGTCGAGGTCGGCCCGCGGTGGCACCGCCGCGAGGTTGGCGTCACGGAGCTGCCCGATGACGCCAAACCAGAACTGCTCAGCCGCTACCTCGACCGCTGGTTCTGGGAGGTCAAGGGACACGTCGCCGGCCTGACGCCCGACTCCTCACCAGACGAGCTGCGCGCCGCGGCGCCGTCGATCCCCGTGTTCGCGTTGGCGCGTTAAGGCAGCGAAACCGTGCCGACGGTGGCCGACGCGGCCGAGATGACGTCCTCGCTGGCCTGCTGGCTGGCCGTCTGCCAGGACACCGCGGCCGGATACTTGCCCCACGTGCTGTTGAACATGCCGATCAGCACCGCCCGGTTGTCGGGGGTGACCACGTACACCGGCCCGCCGGAGTCGCCCTTCTGGCTGACGACGCCGTTGGCCATCGTGAACCAGCCGTTGTTGACGGCTTCGACGTTGCCGCAGCTCTCGCCGGTCACCACGCCGAAGTGGCACACCGGCTGGCCGGTAGTCGGCACGACACCGGGGTCGGCCACCAGCACCTTGCCGCCCGGCAGGACGTTGTTGACCATGACGTCGGGTGCCAGCGCGATCGCCTCCCAGTCGGCGATCTGATGATTGGTGTCGACGGTCGCGCCGTTGGGGGTGTTGTCGCGGAACACCGTCTGCATCCCGATGTGGTTGCCGTCGCGGTCGCGCACGGGTCCGCTACCGCGGCAGTGCCCGGCGGTGAACGCGATCCGCGCCGCCGGGTCGACGTAGCCCAGCGTGCAGACGTTGTTGTCCTGGCGAATCTCCATGCCGGGGTAAACGACGACGCCGGGCGCCGCCTGGGCGGGCCCGGAGACAAGCGCAAGCGCAGCGATCGGAGCGGCCAACGCCGCCAGTACCGGTATCGAGTGTCGGCGCACTGTCGTCTCCGCTCGTCGAGCCGATGTAGGTCCGGTACCGGCGTGTTGTGGGCCGCTGAACCGGGCCGGGAGTCCGACAATCACCCCGACCAGGAGCAACCACTCGACGATGGTCCCGTCACTTCCCCATCGGTGAAGGTCACAGAGACGTTACGCTCCGGCCGCACTTTCGGCACGGGAGTACTACGAATCGAAACCGAGCCCCAACGCGTCCAGCGTTCGCAGGAAGACGTTGCGGCGCCCACCGGAGTGGTCCGCGCGGTCCAGTGACCACCGCGTCGCCTGGATGCCGATGCTGGCCAGCGGCTCTGGCGGGAACGGCAGCGGACGTTCGCGCACCATCTGGAGTTCGGTGCGTGGGGTGGGCCTGCCCTCGAGCAGGTCGAGGCAGACGTCGGCCGCGAACCGCGACGCGCCCACGCCGAGCCCGGTGAACCCGTTGACATATGCGACGCGGCCGTCCCTGGCCAGCCCCCAGTGCGCGCAGAACCGGGTGTTGGTGTCAATGGCGCCTGCCCATCGGTGGGTGAACCGGACGTCGTCGAGTTGCGGGAAGGTCAGGAAGAAGTGCGCGGCCAGCCGGCGGTAGGTGCCGGGGCGGTCCTCGTAGCGCGGGCGCACTCTGCGCCCGAAGTGGTAGACGGCGTCGTATCCGCCCCACACGATCCGGTTGTCGGTGGTGAGGCGGTAGTAGTGAAACTGGTTGGCGCAGTCGCCGATCCCCTGGCGGCCGCGCCATCCGATGCGGTCCAGCTGGTCATCGGTGAGCGGTTCGGTGGCCAGCACGTAGTCGTACACCGGGATCGTGTGCAATCGGTTGCGCTTGAGCAGGCTCGGATACACGTTCGTCGCCAGCACGGCCCGCCGGGCCGTGACCACCGCCTGACCCGTCTCGACACGCAGGCCGACACCGCCGGAATCCAACCGCGTCGCGTTGGTGTGTTCGAAGATGCGCACACCGGCGTCCCGGCACGCCCTGGCGAGTTCGAACGCGAGCTTGGCGGGGTGCACGATCGCGCAGCTCTCGGCGCTGAACAGGCCCGCGAGATAGGTCGGCGACGCCACCTCACCGCGCACCTCGGCCGTGTCGAGAAACTCCCCCGCGCCGTCGGCCGCGGCCTCCCGCAGCCACTCGACCTGGTGCGGCTCGGTGGCCACCGTCAACATGCCGGTGCGCTCCCAGTCGGACTCGAGGCCCAGCTCCCCCAGTTCGGCCTGCATCCCGTCGAGGTTCTCCAGCCCCATCGCCTCGAGGACGTCGAACTCGTTGGGCCAGCGTGCCTTTCCGTTCTCGTTGCCGTGCGTCAGGCTGGCGTCGACGAAACCTCCGTTACGGCCGGAGGCCGCCCACCCCACCCGATTGGCCTCGACGAGCACGATTCGTTGGTTCGGGTCGCGTCGCGCGGCGTGCAGCGCGGTCCACAACCCGGTGTATCCGCCGCCGACGACGACCAGGTCGCAGGTGATCGGCGTGGTCAGCTCCGGGAACTGCGGACGCGGCTCGTCGAGCCACACCGACCCGAACGTGCTTGTTGCCAGGGAGCGTTCGACCAGACCGGCGTCGACCGGGGCGTCGAAGACGGTTTTCACACAGCGGAGACTACGGCGCGCGGCGCCGTTGCGCGGATCAGGCGGATCAAGCGGTGACCGCAGCCGACTCCTGCCCCGCTTCCCGTTGCTGCGCCGGTACCCAGCCGGGCGGGCCGAACATGTAGCCCAGCTTGTCGCGCCATCGCGGCGCCCGGCGGACGTCGCGGGCGATCGCGACATACTCGTGGGTCTGCAGCGTCCAGATGTTGTAGGTGTCGACCTGTTTGGTCAACCCGTAGTGCGGGCGCACGGTCTCGGCCTGGAAGCTGCCGAAGAGGCGATCCCAGACGATGAAGATGCCGCCGTAGTTCTTGTCGAGGTACTCCTGGTCCATACCATGGTGCACCCGGTGGTGCGACGGCGTGTTGAAGACGAATTCGATTGGGCGCCAGAGCTTGTCGATGCGCTCGGTGTGGATCCAGAACTGATAGATCAGGTTGATCGAGAAGCTGGCGAACACCATCCACGGCGGCACGCCGAACAGCGGCAGCAGCGCCCGCAGGAACACGTCTCCGCTGATGTTCCACTTCTGGCGCAGGGCGGTCGCGAGGTTGAAGTACTGGCTGGAGTGGTGTGCCTGATGGGTGGCCCAGATGAGCCGAACCCGGTGCGCCATGCGGTGATAGACGTAATAGAGCAGGTCCACGCCGACGATCGCGATGACCCACGTGTACCAGGCGCCGGCGGGCAGCTGCCACGGTGCGACGTAGGCGAACAACGCCGCATATCCCAGCAGCGCAATGAAGTTCAGCACCCCGCTCGTGCCGATCGAGACCACACCCATCCAGATGCTCGCCCACGCATCGGGTCGGTGATACGCCCCGGCCGGTGCGCGCTCGGCCTCCTCGTGTGCCAGCTTGCGGGCTGCCGCCCATTCGATGATCAGCAGCAGCAGAAAAAACGGCACCGCGAACATCACGGGGTCGTGCATCAACGGTGGCAATACGTGCGCGAAGGCGCCACTCACATCCACGTCACACCTCCGGCCAAAGCATACGACTCACCGGAAGCTCAGCACCTGATCGCCCCAGGCGGTGCGCAGATCGCGATCAAGGTCGTCGACCACCCGGTCCTGGGCGTCGATGAGCAGGGTGGCGCGGTCAGAGGCGCGATAGGGCCGCCACACCGGGTCGCCCGCCGGTCCCGACGGTGTCCCGTCGACGGCGAAGCTCAACCAGCGCCGCCGGATACGCGCCGACACCGTCTTACCGGCCTTCAGACCGCCGAGCTTGAAGGTCGGGTCCTTCGGGCCGGCGACGAGATTGCCCCAGACATAGGGCAGTTCGGTAGCGTGGGCGGCGCCCAGGCGCAGCAGCCGCAGCATCGGGGTGGCGAAGTCGAACCGGTACAGATAGACGGGCGCGACCTCGCGGTGGCCCTCGGCGAACCAGACCGACGGCATGCGGAATCCGATGTCGCGCGCGACGCCCAGTCCGATGGTCTTGCCCCGCCCGCGGTAGGCGGCGCGGATCTGCTGTTCGTCGGGGAGCCGCAGGTCGGGTTGTTCGGCCGCGATCTCGGCGAACATCGCGCGGATGGCCGCCGGGGTGATCGGCATCAGCGGCGATTTCATCCAGCGGAACAGCGCGGCTTCGTGCTTGTTGGTGCCGATGATCAGCGGTACCGGATGCGTACGGCCGTCGCGGGCGAGCTGGACCGGGTGCGCGGGCACGATGTCGCCGTCGATGATCGGCGCGAACGCCAGCGTGCCGGGGGTGCTCGCCGGGATGTGGTCGAACACCTTCTTCGACGCGGTCATCAGCGCAGGGGTGGGCACCGAGGTCAGCCGGTCGGCCTCGCCGGGGCCGACGCCGAGTTCTTCGAGCAGAAGGGCGGCCACGCGCTGCGAGCGCTCGCGGTCGTAGACCGAAGTCGCCGGCGAGCTCTGTGCGATCGCCGCACCGAACAGCCCCTCGGCGGCCGGGCTGGCCAGCAGCGTGGTGATGATCCCCCCGCCTGCCGATTCACCAAAGATGGTCACGCGGTCCGGGTCTCCCCCGAAACCGGCGATGTTGTCGCGCACCCATTGCAGCGCGAACAACACGTCCCGCAGGCCGAGGTTGGTGGCGAAGCCGTCGCCCATCGCCGACAGGTCCAGGAAGCCCAGCGCACCCAAGCGGTAGTTCACCGTGACGATCACGGCGTCGCCGTCGGCGGCGAGCGCACGACCGTGGTACAGCGACTGCGCCGACGAGCCGAGGACGTAGGCGCCGCCGTGCACCCACACCATCACCGGTTTGCCCGCACCCGGTTCGGTATCCGACGACGCCCATACGTTGAGGCTCAGGCAGTCGTCGCCCTGCGGGGCGCCGAGGTCGATCGGGATCCGGGGATCGGTCGGCTGCGGGCAGACGGGGCCGACCCGGGTGGCGTCGGCCGGTTCTGACCAGCGTTGCGGCGGTTGCGGCGGTCGCCACCGCAGCTCACCCGCGGGCGCAGCGGCGAACCGGACTCCCTTCCACACCTTCACGGTGCCGTCGTCGGTCCCGCGAACCGGTCCGTACGCGGTGTCGACGACGAGCGCGTCGTCGGTGCGACGTGTCTCGGCGGTCACGCGGCCTCGACCTCGTAGGACATGGGACTCCTCAGTTCGATGAACACAGCGAATTCAGGCTACGCGGGGCCTCCACCGGCCCATCCGATCGCCGTGTCCGCAGAGCCGCGGCCACCGAGGTCGGCTAGCTTGATCGCGTGCAGAGGTGGGCGTTGCTGGCCGGAGCGATCGTCGTCGAGGTCGCCGCCACGTTGTCGTTGCGGGCGTCCCAGGACCACTCGGCGTGGCTTCTGGTCGTCGTCGCGGGCTACATCGCGGCGTTCACGTTCCTGACCCTGGTGCTCCGCGCCGGGATGCCCGTCGGGGTGGCGTACGGGATCTGGGGCGCGGTCGGCACCGCGGGGACGGCGGTGCTGGCGGCGGTCCTGTTCAACGACCCGTTCACCTGGCCGATCGTCGCGGGCATCGGCCTGATCATCGCCGGCGTGCTGCTGATCGAGTTCGGGTCGCACCGGGCGGTCGAACCGCGGTGATGTACTGGGCGCTGGCGGGCGCGATCGTGCTCGAGGTCGTCGCGACCTTGTCGCTGCGCGCCTCGGAGGGGTTCCGCAAGAAGGCGTGGATCGCGCCGGTCGCCATCGGCTATCTGGCGTCCTTCTATCTGTTGTGGCTGACCCTGGCGCTCGGCATGCCGGTCGGCATCGCCTACGGCGTGTGGACGGCGTGCGGCGTGGCGCTGGTCGCGGTCATCGCCCGATTCGTGTTCACCGAACCACTGACCTGGCTGATGGCTTTGGGCATCGCGCTGGTCATCGGCGGCGTGCTCACGATCGAACTGGCCGCCGTCGCGCACTGAGCACGCCCGACAACGCGACGACCAGGACCCCGGCGATCGGCACGGTGAGCAACCCGATGCGCAGGCTCGTCGCGTCCGCGATCACCCCGACGAGCACAGGGGCGCCGAAGAACCCGATGCGCATCAGCCAGGTCAGGATCGTCAGTCCACTACCCGGTCGAAGACCCGGCAGCTGGTCGGCGGCGTGCATGGCCGACGGCACCAGAGTCGCCACGCCGAACCCAGCGAGCGCGAAACCCGCGATCGTGCCGGGCACCGACGGGAACGCCAGCGCGAGACCCATGCCGACCGCGGTGATCGCACCACCCGACCGCACCACGGCGCGGGTGCCGAACCTGTCGACCAGCCGGTCCCCGAGAAGCCGCCCGATGAACATGAAGGTGACCGCGGCGATGTAGCCGGTCACCGCGATCGGACCGGGCGCACCCAGCGCGTCCCGCAGATAGACCGCGGCCCAGGAGCTACCCGCATCCTCGACCGTCGCACCGGCCACCGCGATCAGCACCAGAGCCAGCAACGCGGCGTACACCGCCGGGCCGGCGTCACCGCCGCCGCCGGTGCGCGCCGCCGGGTCGGTATCGTGATCGGCGCCCGGCAGCAGATAGCGGTAGGCGACGAGCACGACCGCGCTGCACAGCACCGCCGAGAAGCCGAGATGCGCCCCGCGCGAGATGCCCAGCGCGATCGCCGTCGCCCCCATCAGGCCGCCGATGATCGCGCCGGCGGCCCACACCGCATGCAGCGAGTTGATGATCGAACGACCGTAGATGCGTTGGACCCGCAGCCCGTGCGCGTTCTGCGCGACGTCGGTCACCGAATCGCTGGCCCCGGCCGCGAACAGCCCGGCGGCGAACAACACCGGAGACGGGGCCACGCCGGCGAGCACGACGAAGACCCCGATCCCGATGGTGCCGATGACGGCGACCCGCGACGAGCGGAAGCGGCGGATCAGCGCCGCCGCGGTCAGCCCGGCCGCCAGGGCGCCCGCTGAGAACGCGGCGACGGCGGCGCCGTACACCGAATTCGACAGCCCCAGATCGCTCTTGATCTCGGGGTACCGCGGCAGCAGGTTGGCGAACACGGCGCCGTTGGTCAAGAACAGCGCTGCCACCGCCATCCGCGCGCGCCCGCTCTGCACCTCGGCCGTCTCCTGTCGGTCGGCCGTCATACCGGCCGACCCTACATGCGCTCGAGTGCGGTGTTGAGTTCACTCAGATCGGGTATGAGCGAGCCTGTGACGAGACGTGCCGACGGCTTCCGGGCAAGATTGGCGACATGACAGAGCCCGCCGCGTCGCTAGTGGAGTTGGCGCGACGCTACGGTGTCGCAACCGATTACGAGGACTGGGCGGGCCGGCGCATCGCCGTGACCCCCTCGACGCTGATCTCGGTGCTGGCCGCGTTGGGAGTTTCCGCCGCCACCGAGGACGACCGCGCCGCCGCGCTGGCCGCGCACGACCGCGAATACTGGGAGCGCCGCCTTCCGCCGACGATCATCGGGCGCACCGGCGCCACCTCGACGTTCTGGGTGCACGTCACCCACGGCAACCCGGTCTCGCTGTTGATCCATCTCGAGGACGGGTCCGTGCGCACAGACCTGCGTCAGCTCGAAAACAACAGGGCACCATACGATTTGGATGGAAGACTGGTCGGTGAGGCGACCTTCGAGACGCCCGCCGACCTTCCGATCGGATACCACCGCCTCGAGCTGCACGCCGACGACCGAGCGTTCGCCACCGCGCTCATCGTCTCCCCCGCCACGCTGGTCCCGCCGTCGGGCAGGCAGTGGGGGCTGGCCACGCAGCTCTACAGCGTGCGTTCCGAAAGATCCTGGGGCATCGGCGATCTGACGGATCTGACCGACCTCGCGGTGTGGTCGGCAGCGACCCACGACGCGGGATTCATCCTCGTCAACCCGCTACATGCGGCCGCCCCGGTCGCACCGATGGAGCCGTCGCCCTACCTTCCGACGTCCCGCCGCTTCGTCAATCCGATCTATCTGCGGGTCGAGGCGATCCCCGAGTACGCCTACGTCCGGCGCCGCAACCGAATACGCAAGTTGCGCGAAGGTGTGCAGTCCCGTGCCGACCGCGCCGATCAGGTGGACCGCGACGCGGCGTGGAAGGTGAAGCGCTCGGCGCTGGAGGCGGTCTACGAGGTAGCGCGTTCTGCGGGGCGCGACCTGGCTTATGCCGCCTACCGGGAGCGCGAGGGTGCGAGCCTCGACGACTTCGCCATCTGGTGTGCGCTGGCCGAACGCCACGGCGCCGACTGGCATCAGTGGCCGCGCGAACTACAGCACCCGGCGAACCCCGCCGTCGCGGCCTTCGCCGCCGAGCACGCCGACGCCGTCGACTTCCACCGCTGGCTGCAGTGGCAGCTGGACGACCAGCTGACCGCGGCGCAGGCCACGGCGCTGCAGACGGGTATGGGCCTGGGCATCATGCACGACCTCGCGGTCGGCGTCGACCCGAACGGCGCCGACTCGTGGGCGCTGCAGGACGTGCTCGCGCTCGGGGTCACCGCGGGCGCGCCGCCCGACGAGTTCAACCAGCTCGGCCAGGACTGGTCGCAACCGCCGTGGCGCCCCGACCAGCTCGAGAGGCTCGCCTACGAACCGTTCCGCGCGCTGGTCAATGCCGTCTTGCGGCATGCGGGTGGCGTGCGCATCGACCACATCATCGGGCTGTTCCGGCTGTGGTGGATCCCAAACGGGACCCGACCCACCGAAGGCACCTACGTGCGCTACGACCACGAGGCGATGATCGGCATTGTCGCGCTCGAGGCCCACCGCGCGGGCGCCGTCGTCGTCGGCGAGGACCTCGGCACCGTCGAACCGTGGGTACGCGACTACCTGCACGAGCGGGGGTTGTTCGGGACGTCGATCCTGTGGTTCGAAGCCGACCGCGACGGGGACGGCGGTCCGCTGCCCGCCGAGCGCTGGCGCGAGTACTGCCTGTCGGCCGTCACCACCCACGACCTGCCCCCCACCGCCGGCTACCTGGCCGGCGAACACGTCCGCCTACGCGACCAACTCGGGCTGCTGACGCGCCCCGCGGCCGTTGAGCTGGCCGACGACCGTGAGCAACAGAAGCGTTGGCTCGACGAACTGCGCCGTACCGGCCTGCTGAGCGACGCCGGAGATTCTGACAGCGCCGAGATCGTCGAGGCGCTGCACCGCTACCTCGGCCGCACACCGTCGCGGTTGCTCTCGCTGTCCCTGGCCGACGCGGTCGGCGATCTGCGCACCCAGAACCAGCCGGGCACCACCGACGAGTATCCGAACTGGCGGGTGCCGCTGGCCGGCCCCCACGGTAAGAAACTGCTTCTCGAAGACGTCTTCGCCGATGTCACGGCGCAGCGGCTCGGCGAGGTCATGCGCGACGCGGTGCGCCCGCAGGTGTAACGCCGGCGGCTTCTGCTCCGGTTTCACATTCGTCACGCCTGCGATATGTTCGCACCGCAGCGACCTGAGGAGATCACGTGAACAAGCTTGTTGTGCTGAGCGGCGGGCTCGCAGCCGTCGGTTCGGCGGCGCTGGTCGGCGCCGGGATCGCGATGTCGCAACCCAGCCTCAACGTGGTCGGCGAGCCCTACAACCGGGCGCTGCAGATCCTCAAGACCCAGGGCATCAAGGCCTACTTCGGCGGTTCGGTGGGCAGCGTGCTGCCTCAGGCCGAGTGTCTGGTCGACCAGCAGAAAATCACCTCGGGCGGGCGGATGCTGCTGATGCTGGACTGCAGCCAGAAGGCGGCGGACCTGATCGCGGAGCAGGCGCCCTCGGGCGGTCCGACGGTCGGCCGCAACGGCATCACCACCGTGACGCCCACCCCCGTGGTCCCGATTCAGGGCGCACCGGGCGCGGGCACCCCGCCGCCGGCCCCGGTCGGCTGATCGGCTAGCCCTCCACCATCTGACGCAGGTTGGTCAGCGTTCGGCTCATCGTGCGGCCGACCTGGCGCGCGGCCACCCGATCGGCGATCAGCCCGAGCAGGTTGCCCGCGGACTCGTAGGACAACCGGAACGTCACCTTGGTGCGACCGTCGCCAGTGTCGCGCAGCCGGAAGCGGCCGCGTTGGGAGACCCCGGTGAGCCCGATCCACGACACCTCGCGCGGCGCGTCGAACTCGACGACCTCGACGGTTCCGCCGATCGGCACCGATCCCACCTTCCAGTGCACCGTGTAACGGGAGCCGAGGCCGGCGGGATCATCGCTGCGCGTCTCCCAGCGTTCGAGGCTGGCCATGAACTCCGGATAGCACCCGGGGTCGCTGACCACCTTCCACACCTGGTCGCGGTCGGCGTCGATCACACACTGGCGTTGCACTCTCATGGGTCAGCCCAACACCGGGAAGCGTCGTTCGGCGGCCAACCTGTCGACCCCGGCCTGCAGGCTGGTCAGCACCTTGTCGTTGATGACGTCGTCGTCGCTGGCCGCGATGTCGTCGGCGTCGATCGGGTCCTGCACCTCGATGGAGATCTTCGTCGGCAGCGGCAGCCGGGGGATGAAGTCGCTGACGGTCAGCCCCCACGGCGGGGCGAACAGGATGGGCACGCTCTTCAGGCGGGCCAACCGGTCCACCATCAGCAGCCGCGCCAACCACTGACCCCGGTCGAGGAAGAGCGCGGCCTCCTGACCGCCGACGCTGGCCACGGGCACGATCGGCACACCCGCCTCGCGCGCGAGCTTCACGTAGCCCTTGCGGCCGCCGAAGTCGACCTCGTGGCGCTCCCACGAGGGCCGGAACACCTCGTAGTCGCCGCCCGGATACACCAGGAGCGCACCTCCGGATTCCAGGGCCAGCTTCGCGTTGTCGTGGTTGGCGGCGACGGTGCCGAACTTGCGCAGCGAACCCAGGCCCGGCATCGAGACCACGAGGTTGTGCGCCAGTTGATAGAACGGCCGCTCGACGCCGAAGTACGAGCTGAAGGCCAGCGTGAACACGAATGTGTCGGGCGGCAGGTTCCCGCCGCTGTGGTTGCCCACCAACAGCACCGGGCCGTCGGCGGGGATGCGGTCCAGGCCGCGCACCTCCGCGCGGAAGTACAACGACGCCAGCAGCCACAGTCCGGGCAGTTGCTCACGGATGTAGTCGGGGTCGCGCTGGTCCAGGTCGGCCTTGGGTACGCGGGCGGACACCTGCTGTTTGGCCCACCCGAGAACGTCGTCGATCCCCACCATGGACAAAGATATAGACATCGCCCGCGAACCTGAAACCTGTTGGAGCACCGCCGCACGTAGACTGTGCTCCACGAAGGAGGAGCCGAGATGCCACAATCGCCGGCCCGTTCCACGGCTCGAATGCCGGCCCAGCCAACGGCTCATTCGCCGGTTCCGCCGGCGGGCCCCTTACGTCCGCGCCGCTTCGCACATGAGGTGGACCCGGGCCCCGTCCAAATCCAGGCCCGCAAGGTGCATTTCGACCTGACCGGCGTCCCGCTGGAGTGGATCCCCGGCCACCCGGTGGCCTCCACCATGATCAACCTGTTCAACGTGGTGCTGCCCGCCGCCGAGCACTGGTTCGTCCGCACCTACAACGAGGCGCTGCCGCTGGTGCGCGATCCCCAGCTGGCCGACGACATCCGCGGCTTCATCGGCCAGGAGGCCACCCACGCCGCGGCCCACGACGACGTCATCGAGAATTTCCTGATCGGCAACGGGGTCGACCCGAAGCCGATGCTCGACCTCGTCGGCTACATGTTCGAAAAGGTACTGGCGCCAAAGCATTTCGACGATCCCCAGCGGCGCCTGAGCAACCTGTGTGAGCGGCTGTGGCTGATCGCGGCCATCGAGCACTACACCGCGGTGCTCGGCGATTTCGCGCTGAACTCGACCTGGGACGACCACGGCGCGCACCCCACCCTGGTCGACCTGTTCCGCTGGCACGGCAGCGAGGAAGTCGAGCATCGCTGCGTCGCCCACGACGTCGCGGTCTACTTCCACGACAGCTACCCGGACCGGATCCGGGCGATGACGGTCGCCGCGACGGCGATCTTCACGTTCTTCCAGCGCGGCACCTGGTATCTGCTCAAGGCCGACCCGAACAGCGACATCGGATGGCTGCAGATGCAGCGCCTGCGGATGCAGGACTCCGAACTCGGCTTGCTGCCGAAGTTCCGGACCCTGTTCGGGGTGAACACCCTGTCCTACTTCCGGCCCGGCTACTCGCCCGAGGACATGGGGTCGACCGCACAGGCCGTGGCCTACCTGGCCACCTCACCCGCCGCGCGCGCCGCACACCGGTGATGGGGCTGCGGGAGCGCTACCGGCAACTGCCCGCCCATCCGCTGCGGCCGGGGCGGCGCTACATGCTGATCGGCGTCGCGGACGCCGTCATCAACGGGATGGAGGCGCTGGCCGGCTCCGTGCGCCGCGTCGCGCCGCCCCGCGAGCTCGACCGCACCCACCTTCTGCGAGTCGCCGACCGGCAGGTGGTGGCGCGCGACGAGAACGTGGTGGCGTTGACGTTGGCCTCCGCCGACGGCCGGCCGCTGCCCCGTTGGCATCCGGGCTCGCACATCGACATCACGCTGCCCAGCGGGCTGGTGCGGCAGTATTCGCTGTGCGGTGATCCGGCCGAAGCCGACCGCTACCGCATCGCGGTGCGGCGCATCCCCGACGGTGGCGGCAGCTCGATCGAGGTGCACGAGGCGCTGAGCGTGGGCGCGACCGTCACGACGCACGGACCCCGCAACGCCTTCCCGGTAACCGTGCCCGGCCACGGTTCGCCCACGCGACGGCTGCGGTTCATCGCCGGCGGCATCGGCATCACCCCGGTTCTGCCGATGCTGCGCCTCTCGCAGGGTCTCGGCGTGGAGTGGTCGATGGTCTACACCGGGCGCAGCCGCGACAGCCTTCCGTTCGTCGACGAGGTCGCTCGCTTCGGCTCTCGCGTCCAGATCCGCACCGATGACGTCGACGGGCTGCCGAGCGCCGACGACCTGCTCGGCGACTGCCCCGCCGGGACCGCGGTCTATGCCTGCGGGCCGGCGCCGATGCTGACCGCCGTCCGTGAGCGCCTGGTCGGCCGCGACAACGTCGAGATGCACTTCGAACGGTTCGCCGCCCCGCCCGTCGAGGCCGGCGCGAGCTTCTCGGTCACGGTGGCATCGACGGGCCAGACCGTCGACGTGGCCGCCGACGAGACGCTGCTCGGGGCGCTGCGCCGATCCGGTGTGCAGGCCGCGTACTCGTGTCAGCAGGGCTTCTGCGGTACCTGCCGCACCCGGGTGGTGGACGGCCCCGTCGACCACCGCGACACGCTGCTCACCGACACCGAACGCGCGGACGGGTTGATGCTGATCTGCATCTCACGCGCCGAAGGTTCCCATCTCACACTCGATCTGTAGTTGTCTCGTACTATTCGGCCATGCCGTTGGCCGAGGGGGCGACGTTCGCCGGGTACACCATCGTGCGACTTCTCGGCTCCGGCGGTATGGGCGAGGTCTACCTCGCGCAACATCCGCGCCTCCCCCGCCGCGACGCGCTCAAGGTGCTGCCCGCGTCGGTGTCGGCGGACGACGAGTACCGCATGCGATTCCAGCGCGAGGCCGATATCGCGGCCACGCTGTGGCATCCGCACATCGTCGGCATTCACGATCGCGGTGAGGCCGACGGCCAGATCTGGATCTCGATGGACTACGTCGACGGCACCGACGCGGCGCAACTGCTCAAGGAGCGCTACCCCGACGGCATGCCCCCGCATGAGGTCGCCGCGATCGTCACCGCCATCGCCGATGCGCTCGACTACGCGCACCAGGGCGGCCTGCTGCACCGCGACGTCAAACCGGCCAACATCCTGCTCGCCCGGCCCGAGTCCGGAGACCAACGAATCCTGTTGGCCGACTTCGGGATCGCGCGCTGGGCGGACGACGTCAGCGGGCTCACCGCGACCAACATGACCGTCGGCACCGTCTCCTACGCCGCCCCCGAACAGTTGATGGGCGAACAGCTCGACGGTCGGGCCGACCAATATGCGTTGGCCGCCACCGCATTTCACCTCCTCACCGGTGCGCCGCCGTTTCGCAACTCGAATCCGGCCGTGGTGATCAGCCAGCACCTCTCCGCGGCGCCGCCCGCAATCGGCTCACACCGGCCTGACCTCGCGCATCTGGATCCGGTACTGGCCAAGGCGCTGTCGAAGAACCCGAAGGACCGGTTCGAGCGCTGCGCGGACTTCGCC
>NZ_LZSQ01000034.1 GCF_001665535.1 Mycobacterium sp. 852002-51961_SCH5331710 | reverse complement strand
ATTACCCCCACCGGCACCGGCCGCAACCACCCATCAAGCACGAAGAATGACGCCCACGCCGTCGGTGAACCGATCGGTGGGGATCCCGATCCCGCGGCCAATGGGGCGCTGGCACACAACCACATCGTGGTTTCGGTGGGCCCGTAGACGTTGACCATCACGCGCCCCGGAGCCCACCGATCCACCAACTCGGGTGGACAGGGCTCCGCGCCGATCACCAATGCCGGCCCATTCAAGCCGTCCACCGGCAGCATGCCCGCCGCCGAGGGGGTTTGGGTCAGCACGCTGACCCGCTCGCGCACCAGCAATCTGTGGAACTCTTGCGGTGTACGGGCCACCATCTCAGGCACGACGACAAGCTGCCCGCCATGCAGCAATGCACCCCAGATCTCCCAAACCGAGAAATCGAAGGCATACGAATGGAACTGCGTCCACACCTGCTCTGCTGATAGCTCGACACCGATCCGCAGCGAGTCGAACAGCTGCGTCACGTTGCGATGAGTGACGGCCACACCCTTGGGCGTTCCCGTGGTGCCCGATGTGTAGATGATGTGGGCCAGGTCGTCAGGGGATGGCCCTGGCACTGGGGTGTCGGGCTGGGCACCGATCTCTGGGTCGTCGATATCGAGCACCGGCACGTCGAAACCATCAAACCGCGCCACCAAATCCGCCGTGCTGACCGCGAGAACCGGCGCCGCGTCACCCACCATGAACTCAATCCGCGCCGCCGGCACCGCCGGATCTATCGGCAGGTACGCCGCGCCCGTCTTCATAACCGCCAAAATGGCGACAATCGCCTCCGCGGAACGGTTGAACAGCACCGCGACCCGCTCACCCCGGCCGGCCCCGCGGCTCATCAGTAGATGCGCCAACCGATTCGCTGACTCATCAACTTCGCGATACGTCCACCTGTGCTCGCCGCACACCAGCGCAACCGCCTCCGGGGTACGGGCGGCTTGGGCGGTGAACAACTCCGGAACCGACACCGGGGCGCGGTCGGGCTGGTTCAGCACTCTCCGATTGCCCCACTCATCCAGGCGGCTGAGCTCCGCACCGTCAAGCACCTCCACCTGGGAGAGTCGCCGTGCCGGATCAGTGGCCATCGCCACCAACACCGTTTCCAACCGCTCCCCGAGGGCTGCGATTTCACCCGCGTCGAAGACATCGGTGTCGTATTCGATGCGGAAACCGAGTTCTTCTCCCGGTACGGCTTGCACCGTCAACGGGTAGTGGGTCGATTCACGGAAGGACACGTCGGTTACGGCCAACTGTTGGTCACCCGATATGGCGGCGGTATCCATCGGATAGTTCTCGAACACGAAGAGCGTGTCGAACAGCTTGTCGTGACCGGTGATTCGATGAATGTCGCTGAGCGCAAGGTGCTGGTGCTCGAGTGTGTCATTGTGGACGCGTTGCAGTTGACTCACCAGCTCTGTCGTGGTGGTCGCTGCTGTGAGGGTCGCTCGCACCGGCACCGTGTTGATGAGCAGGCCAACCATCGATTCGGCGTCGGCAACGTCGGCCGGCCTACCCGAGACCACGGTGCCGAAGGCGACATCATGCTGGCCTGTCAGCGCGGACAACAGTCGCGCGAACGCGGCCTGCAGCACGATGTTGACGGTCGTCTGGTGAGAGCGCGCCAATTCACCGAGTTCTCGTGTGGACTGAGCAGACAACGAAATCGACTCAGCGCCTCGCCGCCCTAACCCCAACCGTGCCTGGCGGCTGACCAGTGTGGGGGTTTCGAAGCCGGCGAGCACGTTACGCCAGGCCTTGTGCGCAGCATCGATGTCGCGATCGGCCAGCCAGGTGATGAAGTTTCGATATGGTGCCGGCGGCAATAACCGGATCCCGTGATAGCTCGCGAAGATCTCCTGTAGGAGAATTGGCAGCGACCAGCCATCGAGCACGATGTGGTGATTGGTCAGTATCAACCGGTGACGGTCGGCTTCGCTGCGCACCAACGTCACTCGGAATGGCGACGCGTTGACCAGATCGCAGACGGCGGCGCGTTCAGCGGCGCAGAGCCGCTGGATCTCCTCATCAAGGGCTTCGCCTTCGAGATCGATATAGCGCCACTCGACTTCGGGAGCAGCCGGAATGGCCTGCACCGGTTCGTCGAAGTCTTGGCAGAAGCGGGCCACCAGGTTCGGATGGCGGCTGATCACCACGCGCACCGCTTCGCGCAACCTGCTTTCGTCGAGCGGACCCGTCAGGGCGATGTCAAGCTGGGCCGTGTACAGCTCGTCGGCGGCGGCAAGCGCGGTGTTCGCGTGGAATAGCAGCCCCTGCTGCACCGGGCTCAGCGGCAGCACATCGGCAGCGGGGAGCCGACGCTGTAACTCGTCGATCTGGTGCTGAGTCAGCCTGGTAGGTGCGATGTCCGACGGAGTCAATCCGCCTCCGCCGCTTCGCACGTGCGCGCATATGCCGATCAGGGCATCGACCCACAATCGGCTCAGTCGGCTGATCTGCACACCATCGACGGCCGACGGCGCCCACGTCCAGTCCGCGCGCAAGCGCGGTCCGGTCTCGGTGTCCACTGCGACGGCGTTGAGTTCCACGGTGTGCGCGAGCGGCATTGGCACCGCGGCGGTTGCACCGGTCAGTGACAGGCCCTCGGGGCAGCTTCGCCATACATCGTCGGCCCCTCCGGCTCCCGGGTTACCCATGCGCCCCAGATAATTGAAGCCGATGGGCGGATCGGCCGTCTCCAGGTCCGCGTCAGCGTTCAGGTAGCGCAGCAGGCCGTAGGTCAGGCCGTCAGGCAGGGCACGAAGATGCTCCTTGGCGGCCTTGATGATGGCACCCAGTGCCTGCTCGCCGGCCACCACCTGAGCCCACGACAGTCGGCCGTTGAGACCCCCGAAGTTCAAGGACACGGGGTACTTTGCGGTGAACCACCCCACTGTCTGCGACAGGTCGACACCAGAAGCGATTTCCTCGACGCGCCCATGGCTCTCGACATCAATGCCTATGGGGGCGCTGCCGGTACCGAATGATTCGGCCACCGCCAGCCCGAGCGCAATCAGCAGGATGTCTTCTGTACCAACGCGAAACGCGCCTGGCACCTCATCGAGCAGCAAGCGGGTCGTCTCGGCATCCAGCGGCACTGAGAGACGCCCGGCCGTTGCGAATGTGTCCACCGCGGGCTGGACCGCCGGCAGCACGGCAGGTGTCCTCGCCACCCGCCGCCATACGTCCGCTTGCTCGACCACGCTTGGGTGACGCGCGTGCTCGGCCAACACCTCCGCCCAGCGCTTGAACGATGTCCCCGCTGCCGGCAGCGCTGCCTGACGGCCCGCCCGATGCTGGGCCCATGCCGTGTTGAGGTCATCCAGCAGAATCCGCCACGATACCCCGTCAACGGCCAGGTGGTGAATAATCACGATGAGCTGGCTCGTGGCAGAAACCCAAAGCGCGCTTAGCATTACGCCGTCGCCCGGGTTCAACCGCGATCGCGCCTGCACCAGCGCTTCGTCAGAGAGTGTGTCCACCGATCGCAAACATCCACGAGCATCGACAGTCCCTGGCTCGGGCACGTGTAGCGACCAGGCCACGTTGTCTTCGTCGAAGGATTCGGTTCCCTCGTCCGCCGTGTCGACACGCAACCTCAGCATGGCATGCCGATCCAGCAAGGTCTGCAACATCGCGGCGGCGTCGGACTCGGTCACCCCATCCGGCGCCTGGACCACCATCGTCTGGTTGAACTCGTCGACCGGACCCTCCACGCCGGCCAGCCAGTGCATGATCGGCGTCGCCTCGACGGGTCCGAGCCCCTCGTCGATGGGGGCTTGGCCGCCGCTGGTCGTCTTAGCGACACGGGCCAGCCGGGCCACCGTCTGCTCGACGAAGACATCGCGCGGACGACACACCAAGCCGACTGCCCGGGCCCGGGACACAACCTGCATCGACGAGATGCTGTCTCCGCCTAGATCGAAGAAGGAGTCGTCGACGCCGACTCGGTCGAGCCCGAGGACTTGGGCGTAGATGTTGGCCAAGGCTTCCTCGACCGCATCGGAGGGAGCCCGATATCGATCGCCGTCCCCATAGTCGGGTGCGGGCAGGGCGCGCGCATCGAGCTTTCCGTTGGGTGTCAGCGGCAGCTTGTCGAGCGCCACCATCGCCGTCGGCACCATGTAACCCGGTAACCGCTCGGCCAACGCGGCACGGAGTTCAGCCGGATCGGCGGACCCGGTGACGTAGCCAACCAACCGCTTGTCGCCGGGACGGTCCTCGCGGGCGATCACAGCCGCATGTACCACCCCGTCCAGTGCGGCCAGAGCCGCCTGTATCTCGCCGAGTTCGATGCGATACCCGCGGATCTTGACCTGCTCATCGGCTCGTCCCAGATAGTCGAGCTGCCCATCAGGGCGCCAACACACAAGATCTCCGGTTCGATACATCCGCGTTCCGGGTCCGCCGAACGGACAAGCGACGAACCTCGATCCGGTCAACTCGGCCCGACCGACATAACCCACGCCCACTCCTGCGCCGGCCACATACAACTCGCCGACCACCCCGGCCGGTACCGGGTGCAGCCACTCGTCGAGCACGAACAATGCCGCCCCAGCAACGGGCGCACCGATCGGCACTCCCCACCCGGGACTCAGTGGCGCACTTATTGCGACACACATCGTCGTCTCGGTGGGGCCGTAGGCATTGAGCATGACCCGCCCCGGCGCCCAGTGGTCCACCACCTCGGAGGGACACGCTTCGCCAACCACGACCACCGCAGTCGACTCCAACCCATCGCGCGGCAAAACCCTTACCGCAGAGGGAGTCTGGGTCAACACGTCGACGCCTTCACTGACCAGCAAGGCGTGGAAATCCATGGGCGAGGCCGCTACGTCCTCGGGCACCACAACCACGCGCCCACCCCGCAGCAGTGCGCCGAACACCTCCCACACCGACACATCGAAGGCTAAGGAATGGCACAGCGGCCACACACCGGCGGACGGCAGCCCGGCATCGAGTGACTCGAGCAACTGCGTCACGTTGCGGTGAGTGATCGCCACGCCCTTGGGCACACCGGTGGTCCCCGAGGTGTAGATCAGGTACGCGATGTCCTCGGGGGACGGATCCGGCAAGGCGGTGCTCGGTTCGCGAACGATGCGCGGATCGTCGACGTCGATCACCACCAAACCGGACTGGTCCAACCGCCCGGCCAGCCTGGCCGTGGTGATCGCGGCGATCGGCGCGGCATCAGCGAGCATGAAATGCAACCGTGCGTCCGGCACCGCCCCGTCGATCGGCAGATACGCCGCGCCCGTCTTGAGCACCGCCAACATCGCCACGATTGCCTCGGCCGATCGATCCAACAGCAGTGCGACGCACTCACCCGGACCGATACCAATGCCGATCAACAAGTGCGCCAACCGATTCGCGGCCTCACCGAGTTCGCGGTAGCGCAACGAACGTTCCCCAGAGGTGATCGCCACCGCCTCGGGAGCCCGTCGCACCTGCTCGCCGAACAACCCAGGAATTGACACTCTTCCCTGGAGGGGCTCGGTCAACGTCGCCCGGTTGCCCCACTCATCCACGCGGGTGCGTTCACTCGCATCGAGCACATCGATCGACGACAACCTCACCGCCGGATCGCCGGTCATGGCCTCGACCACGCGCTGCAGCCGCCCGACCAACGCCTCAATACTGGCCGCGTCGAACACGTCGGTGCGGAACTCGACGCTCCCACCGATCCCGGCCGGCTCGCCGGCCTCGGTGAACCGTTCGGTCAACGACAGCGACAGGTCCATTCGCGCGGTGTGAGTATCCACCGGCAGTGGAGTGACCTGTAGGTCGCCCAGATCCAGCGTCGCTGACGCATTGTTCTGCCAAGCCAGCAACACTTGCACCAGCGGGTGATGGGTCAACGACCGCGCCGGGTTGAGCCGCTCGACAAGAACTTCGAACGGCACGTCCTGATGTTCGTATGCGGCGAGACTGCGGGCGCGCACCTGAGCCAGCACGTCAGCGGCCGTGGGATCGCCGCCGAGGTCGACCCGCAACACCAAGGTATTGACGAAGAACCCGACCAACTCATCCAGGGCGGGATCGCGCCGCCCGGCGATCGGAAAACCGATCGGCACATCAGAACTCGCGCTGAGCTTGCCCAACAGCACGGCCAGCGCGGCCTGCACCACCATGAAGCTGGTCGCGCTGTGCTCACGGGCCACGGCCCGCACCCGATGCTGCAATTCGGCCGGCCAGTCCACTGCCACCGTGGCACCACGTTGATCCGCCACCAAGGGATACGGTCGATCGGTCGGCAGCGCCAACCGCTCTGGCATGTCAGCCAGTGTCCGCGTCCAGTAGTTCAACTGCGCTGCGATGCGGCTGTCCGGATCCTCGAGATCACCCAGTTGTGCTCGCTGCCAAAGTGTGAAGTCGGCATACTGCACCGGCAACGGCGCCCAGTCCGGCGCCCGCCTGGCACACCGGCTGGCGTAAGCCACCCCCAGGTCGCCCACCAACGGTGTGATCGACCAGCCGTCCGCGGCGATATGGTGCACCACCACCACTAACACATGTTGGTCATCGGCAAGACGGAAAAGTGTTGCCCGTAAGGGGATCTCCGTCGCCAGGTCGAACGTGGCGCGTGCTACCGCGCTGAGAGCCTCGTCAAGACGAGCCGCCGGCCAGCCCGTGGCGTCGACTACCCGGCAGCCGACATGCGCCCGCTCCGCGGGGACCACCACCTGCCGAGGGACACCGTCGACATCGCTGAATAGTGTGCGGAGGGACTCGTGGCGGCCCACCACATCGCCGAATGCCGCACCCAGTGCATCGGTATCCAGGCATCCGTCGAGCCGCAACGCGGCTGCCATGTTGTAAACGGGTGAGGCGCCTTGCAATTGGTCGATGAACCACAACCTGGCCTGGGCAAACGACAGAGGTACCACCGAAGGCCGCTCGACGGCCACCAACGGGTCCAGTTCACACGTCTCGCCGCCTATACGGGACGCCAACTGGGCCACGGTGGGTGCGTCGAAGACGGTGCGCACCGCCAGAGTCGTATTCAGCGATTTGTTGATCGCGGCAACCAGACGCATTGCCGAAAGCGAATCGCCGCCCAGATCGAAGAATGACTCGTCGACCGCGACTCGGTCGACACCGAGCACATGCGCATAAATACCGGCGAGAATCTCCTCGACAGCGCTTACCGGGGCGCGATGGTGATCAGCCTCGTGGTAGTCCGGTGCGGGCAAGGCGCGAATGTCGAGTTTGCCGTTGACTGTCAGCGGTAATTCGTCAATCGCAACCACTGCGGCGGGCACCATGTATGGCGGGAGCTGCTTGGCCAGTGCAGGACGCAGACCGGCCGGATCGGCATTCCCGATGAAATAAGCCACCAGGCGTTTGTCGCCGGGGCGGTCCTCGCGGGCGAGCACTACCGCCTGCTCGACCCCGTCCTGCGCCGCGAGCGCCGCCTGTACCTCACCCAATTCGATGCGGTATCCGCGGATTTTGACCTGCTCGTCTGCACGCCCGAGGTACTGCAACTGCCCGTCGACACCCCAACACACCAAGTCCCCGGTGCGATACATCCGGGTACCGGGCTCCCCGAAGGGGCAGGCCACAAACCGCGATGCCGTCAAACCCCCGCGACCCACGTACCCACATGCCACGCCGCGGCCGGCCACATACAACTCACCGACCGAGCCCACAGGCACCGGCCGCAACCACCCATCAAGCACAAACAACGCCGCCCCCGGCACCGGCGAACCAATCGGCGCACCCGATCCCGCCCGCAACGGCGCACTCATCGCGGCATATATCGTCGTCTCGGTCGGACCGTAGGCGTTGATCAGCACCCGCCCGGGTGTTGCCCAGCGATCCACCACCTCGGCTGGACATGCCTCACCGGCCACGACCAGGGCAGCCGACTCCAACCCCTGCGGCGAAAGCATCCCCACCGCAGAAGGCGTCTGACTCAAAACGTCGACCTGTTCGGTGACCAGCAGCGCATGCAGGTCATCGGGGGATCCGACCACCTCCTCGGGCACGACCACCAGTCGCCCGCCGTGCAACAGCGCGCCGAAGATCTCCCACACCGAAAC
>NZ_LZSQ01000033.1 GCF_001665535.1 Mycobacterium sp. 852002-51961_SCH5331710 | reverse complement strand
CCCCGCCGAAGCACTCGACGAACTACTCTCCAACCCGTCCACACCGACAGCTGTTGCTTAGAGCACTAGAAACCGCCCGCGAATTTCGGGCAGTTTTACGTCTGCTCGCGAAAAAAGGGGACTAGTGCGGGCGCAGGGGGCCGGTCGGCTTCGTCGCGGTGGCATGCACCAGTAGTTCGGCCAACTCGCGCGGCCGGGACAGAAACGGCGAGTGCGACGTGTCGATGGTCAGCTGCTCGACGCCGAGGCGACGCGTCACCGTGTCGGCGAGCCAGCGCGGCATCGACTGATCCTGCAGGCAGCGTATGAAACTGCGGGGGAGGTCGGCATCCCAGAACCGCGGGACGGACACCGGAGTCACCGTGGTGTCGCCGAACCGTTCGGGGCCGAGCCGGTCGAACGCCCAGCGCGCGGTGGACTCGTCGCAGTCGTGGTAGAAGTACTTCCACGCACCCTCGAAGTCGGCGAACCACATCGCGCCGTCGTCGTCGAACTTCAAGTAGCCCAACATCTCTCCGACATCGGCGTCGAAGTCGTCGCCGAGTTCGTCGGCGTCGTCACGCATCGCCATGGCTTCCGGATAGGTGCGCCCTTCGCGGGGGAGCGCCGCCGCGAGATAGATGATGTGAGCGACCAGTTCGGGTGCGCCGTCGGCGGCCAGTGTGGCGTCGAAGCCGCCGCCGGAGTGGCCGACCAGCACGCTCTTATCCGAGCCGGCACGCAGCGCCGCGACGATGGCGTCGCGGCGGTTGGAAAGCGTCGACTCTTCGCCGACTCGTGTGCCGTGACCGGGCAGGTCCACCGCGACAGCCTCGTGGCCCAATCCTGTCAACTCGTCGATCGTGCGCTCCCAGCACCACGCGGCGTGAAAACCGCCGTGCACGAAGACGAATCGCATCAGTCGGTTACTCGTACCGGGACGTGCGACCATCCCGCCACGTTCTGCATCGCCACCCGGCGGCAGTCGTCCCACAGCACCTCGTAGTGGGGGATCAGGTCGAGCAGCCGCTCCAGCGCGACCGCCGTCTCCATCCGCGCCAACGCCGCCCCCAGACAGCTGTGTATGCCGTACCCGAAGCCGAGATTCTGCGCCTCGGTGCGGTTGCGGTCGATGTCGAACGTGTCGGGATCGGTGAAGGCGTCCGGATCGCGGTGCGCGGAGGCCTGCAGCAGGAACACCGGCTTGCCCTCGGGGATCGTCACACCGTGCAGGGTGACCTCGCGTATCGACCGCCGCACGTTGTAGTGCACCGGCGGTTCGTACCGCAACAGTTCCTCCACCGCGGCGGGGATCTTGCTGCGGTCGTCGAGCAGCTTCTGCCATTGCTCGGGATGGCGTGCGAAGGTCACCGCCGCGTTGCCCACCAGCTTGGTCACCGTCTCGGCGCCGGCCCCTCCGAGAAGCGTTGCGAATCCGGCGATCTCGAAGTCGTCGAGCGATTCCTTCTGGCCGTCCTCGCGGGTGATCTCCGCGGCGATCAGGCGGCTGAACATGTCGTCCCGCGGATCGGCCCGACGCTTCTGAATAAGCTCGTAGTACAACCCCATGGCCTGGGCGACGGCCTGCATGCCTTCTTCGGACATGTCGACCTGACCGGGCTCCCGATGCAGCGACGTGTCCACCCATTCGCGGACCTGCTGCCGGTGTTCTTCTGGCACACCCAGCATTTGGGTGATCACCTCGACCGGGAAGAACGCCGAGAATTCGCTGACGACGTCGAAGTGCTTGGGGTCGGCCTTGGTGATGTAGCGGTCGATGGTCTCGGTCACCATCGGTCGCATCGCCTCGATCGCGCGGGGCGTGAACACCTTGTTCACCAGGCTGCGCATGTGGCGGTGCTCGGGCGGATCCATCAGGATGATCATCTTGGCGACGATCGGTTCATCCGCCCGTATCGTCGACAGATCCAGGCCGTAGGCCGAGGAGTAGGTGGCGAAGTCCTTGTACGCCGCCGCGACGTCCTCATGGCGCGACAGCGCGTAGAAGTCGTGCTCCTCGCTGTAGTAGACCGGCGCTTCCTCCCGCAGGCGGCGGTAGATCTCCCACGGCCCGTCGAAGTATTCCTGCGAAAACGGATCGAAGACGACTTTCGACGTCGTCATGCGTCTTCGATCGAGATCGCCTGACGTGGGCACTGGCGCACGGCTTCTCGGACCTGCTGCTCGTTCTCCGGCGTCACTTCTTCCTGCAGGACGTGCAGGTAATCCTGGTCGTCGAGATCGAACACCTCGGGGATGATGCCCATGCACACCCCGTTGCTCTCGCAGAGCCCGAAGTCGACGATGATCTTCTGCGTCATATGCGATCCCCCTCCGCTTCTCGCTGGGTCACTTGAGCACTCTCACGGGGACGTTGTGGTACCCGGCCACGTTCTGCATGTGCACACGCTCGAGACCGTCGAAGTCGACCTCGTAGCGCGGCATGAAATCGAGCAGGTGCTCGAGCGCGATCGTGGTCTCCAGCCGGGCCAGCGCGGCGCCCAGGCAGCTGTGGATGCCGTAGCCGAGACCGAGATTCGGCGACTGCGTGCGATCCCGGGTGATGTCGAACGTCTCGGCGTTGCCAAAGGCACGCGGGTCGCGGTTGGCGGCGGCCTTCATCAGGAACACCGGCTTGTGCGCCGGGATGGTGCCGCTGGGCACCTCGGCCTCTTTGAGCGTGTAGCGCACGTTGTACTGCACCGGGCCGACGTAGCGCAGCAGCTCCTCGACGGCGGCGGGGACGAGGCTGCGGTCGTCGAGCAGCATCTGCCACTGCTCCGGATGACGGGCGAACTCCACCACCGCGCTGCCGACGAGCTTGGTGACCGTCTCGGCGCCGGCCCCGCCCAGCAGTGCGAGGAACCCGGTGATCTCCAGATCGTCGAGTTTGCGCATCTCACCGTTCTCGCCGGGGATCTCCGCGGCGATCAGGCGGCCGATCATGTCCTCCTGCGGGTTCTGCCGCCGCTCCTGCACCAGCCCGTAGTAGTACACGCCCGAGTCGATATTGGCCTGCATGTTCTCTTCGGAGAGCTCCAGCTGGCCGGGTTTGCGCTCGAGACCCTTGTCGATCCAGCGCCGGACCTGTTGACGGAACTCCTCAGGCACCCCGGCCATCCGGGTGATCACCTCGACCGGGAACGGACCCGAGAAATCCTGTACGACATCGAATTTGTCGGGATTGACCTGTGCGAGGTACTGCTCGACGAGTTCGGTGATGGTCTCGCGCTGCGACTGGATGGCCCGCGGCGTGAACGCCTTGTTGAGCAGGCTGCGCATGTGGCGGTGCTCGGGCGGATCCATGAAGATGATCGACTTGTGCGGGCCCTCTTCGCTGCGGACCATGGCCAGGTCGCATCCGCGAGACGAGGAGAACGACTCGTGGTCCTTGAGCGCCGCGGCGACGTCGGCGTGCCGGGTCAGCGCGTAGAAGTCTTCTTCCTCGTCGTAGTAGATCGGCGCTTCGTCCCGCATCCGTTGGTAAATCTCGTACGGGTTGTCGAAGAACTCCTGCGACACGGGGTCGAACACGAGCTTGGGCTTGGTCATGGTCTCCTCTTTCGCGGCGGGCTGACGACCGCTTCCGTTACGCGAGGGCGCAATAATGTAACGCCTCTAGTATGCCTCACCGGATGCCTCCTGGTAAGGGGAATCGCCGCTGTTTATGGCCGGATTCCTGCATTGATGACCTCGTCCAGCAGGCCGAGGTCGCTGCCCAGTTCACTCGCGGTCTGTCGCACAACGGCGACGTCCTTGCCGATGAACTCGCCGACGTCGGTGACGAACCCTCTGACCGAGCCGCGCCCGGCGATGAACTCACCGACCCGGCTGGATCCGCTGCCGTGGGTGAGCGACTTGAGCAGGTCGCCCTCGGCAACGCCGAGCCGGGCGCCGAGGTCCACGGCGACCTGCAGCAGCCCGATCTGGGCGGCGAACAGGCTGTTGTTGACCAGCTTGACGGCCTGGCCCGCGCCGAGTGCGCCGACGTGCAGGATCGGGTCGCCGTAACTTGCCAACACCGGACGCACCTTGTCGACCGCCTCGTCGGTGCCGCCGACGAACAGCGTCACCTCACCGGCCGCGATGTTGTGCGGGCCACCGCTGACCGGCGCGTCGACCACATCGATGTCCGGGAAATCGGCCGCCAGCATGCGCGCGGTGGCCGGGCTGCCGGTCGTATGGATCAGCAGCGCGCCCCCGGGGCGAATGGCCGCCGCCAAACCGTCGGTCAGGCACACCTGCCGAACCTGTTCGTCGGTGAACACACAGACGACGACGATGTCGGCACCGTCGGCGACCTCGGTCACGCGGGCGACGGGTTCTGCGCCGATGTCACGGATCGCTGCGCTCTTGTCGTCGGTTCTGCCGAGCGCGCGCACCTCGTGCCCGGACTCCACGAGGCGGCGCACCATCGGTGCGCCCATGCGCCCCGCCCCGACAAAGCCGACTCGCGTCACCGCGGATGATCCATGTTCTCCAGCGCCGTATCGGCCACCGTGAACACCGAACCCTCCAGCACCGACGCGGTGGCCGCGATGCTGGCCGCATGCCGAACGTCCTTCTGCAGCAACGCGCCTGCGATCGGTGCGAGTCCCTCGACCGTGCCGCCGAACACCGCAATGCTGCCCAGCGCCTTGCTGGTGGCCGATCCGCCGTTGAGCACCTCGGCCAGGCGCACACGCGGAATGCCCAGCGACTCACCGAGATCGAGTGTGCTCAGTGCACTGCCCAGGTTGGCGGTGAACAGCAGGTTGTTGAGGATCTTGGTGACCTGCCCGCTGCCCAGCGGGCCGAGATGCACGATCGGATCGGCGTAGGTCGCGAACACCGGGCGGCAGCGTTCGACGACGTCCTCCTCACCGCCCACCATCACCAGCAGCTTGCCTTCCTCGACGGCGGGCCCGCCACCGCTGACCGGTGCATCGATGACCGAAACGCCCTGTTTGGCAGCGACTTCGGCGATCTCCTTGCACGTGTCGGGGTGCACGGTGCTGTGAATGGCGATGACGCCGCCGGAGGTCAGGCCGGCGAGCACACCGGACTCACCGTTGAGCACCTCGCGCACGTCGTCGTCGCCGACCACACAGAGGCAGACCAGGTCGCTGGCCGCGGCCAACTCCGCGGGCGTGCCCGCGGTCTTGGCGGCCGTGCCTGCGTACGGTTCGAGGCTGGCCGTCCGTCGAGCCCACAGTGTGGTCTCGAAACCGCCCTCGACGATCCGGCGGGCCATCGGCCCGCCCTGGCTGCCCAGTCCGATGAATCCGACGCGCATCAATCCGCCTCCACTTTCTGCTCGGCCTTTCCGTCGGCCTCCTGAATTTCGACGCATTCCGCGGCGAACGACAGCACGCGGCCGTGGTACTCCGCGGCCGCGAACGACAGCGACAGGTTGTGACCGGCGCCGGCCTGTTCGTTGAGTACGAAGCGGGGTGACGCGGTGAACGCCGCCGCGACGTCGGCCAGCGCCTCGGGGTCGGTTCGCCACACCCGCTCGTGTTCGGCGACGGTGAACTGCACCGGCACCTCGACCCGGGCCGCCAGCGCCGGGAAGTCCCGCCGCGGCCAGTTTTTCGTCACGTCCGACTCGTACGGCGCGCCCGTCGACGAGTTCGTGATGCCGGAGAGCACCTCGGGCGGATACGCATCCGCGGGTTCCCACAGCAGTTCGCGCAGTCCTACCGGCCGGCGGGTGGCGGTCGTCGTCTTGAGGATCTCGGCGGCGGCGTCCGCGTACCGCAGACCGGTGCCTGCGAGGCCGAGACCGAGCACGCGCGCGTCTGCGGCCCGGTCACTAGCGGCCATGCGCACTGCAAGCTCGCAGCCCGCGGAGTGGCCGAGCAAGAACAGCCCTGCGCCACGGGGACTTTGACCGAGCACCTTGTCGACGGCCCCGAAGGCGAGCGCGACCCGCTGGTCGGGCTCGTGCATCGCATCCGGATACGGCGCCGAACTGCCGTACCCGGGGCGATCCAACGCCACCACGGTGATCCCTCGGCTCGGGCCCGTGCGCAACAACGACAGCTGGGGATGGCCCGGGCAGTCGAAATACGCTGCCGTGCTGGCCCCGCCGTGAAACGCGACGACGACGGCCGTCGGGTCGTCGGCCTCGGCGATCAGGCCCGACATGGGAACGCCGTCGACGAGGACGACGCGGGGTCGCGCGGCGGTGCTCACCCGTCCGTCCGCATCAGAATGGCCCCGCTCGGGGTGAGGCCGCCGCTGCTGACCACCGCGACCTTGGCCTCTTTGACCTGCCGCTCGCCCGCGTCGCCGCGCAACTGGCTGACCGCCTCGTGGATCAGACCCATTCCGTGCGTGCGGCCATGCGACAGCTGACCGCCGTGGGTGTTCAGCGGAATCACCCCATCGCGGGCGATGGCCTTGCCGCCGTCGAGGAAGTCCTTGGCCTCGCCGATCCCGCAGAACCCGAGGGCCTCCAACCACGACAGGCAGTTGAACGAGAAACCGTCGTACAACTCGGCGACGTCGACATCCTTGGGTCGCAACGACGTTCGGGTCCACAGGTGTGCCGCCTGACCGAGCACCTGGGGTTCGTGGGTCAGCGTGCTCTGGTCCCAGTCGGTGCGTTCGACGATCTGCGTGCCGACGGCCTCAAACAACACCGGCTTGTGCGGCATGTCTTTGGCGGTCTCGACTGCGGAGACGATGACCGCGACGGCGCCGTCGCATGGGACGTCGCAGTCGTACAGGCCGAACGGCGTGGTGATCATCCGCGCGTTCAGGTAGTCGTCCATCGTCATGGGATCGCGGTAGATGGCGGTGGGGTTCAGCGCCGCGTTCGCCCGCTGGTTCAGCGCGATCCAGCCGAGCGTCTCACGCGTCGTGCCGTAGCGCTCGAAGTGGCGCTGAGCGTTCAGCGCCAGCGTGTGCGCTGCCGACATCGCGCCGAAGGGCATCTGCCAGCTCGACGTTCGGGCGCCACCCGGCGGTGATGCCTTGCCTTCCTTCATCAGCTGCTGGAACGTCGCCTCCCACAACGTGCGGAAGCACAGCACGTGACGGGCCATACCGGTGGCGACGGCCATCATCGCGGCGATGACGGAGCCGCCGGGGCCGAACGTGTCCATGCCGCCGTTGATCCACGCAGGCCTGAGGCCGAGGGCACCCTCGAGTGCGGCCACGCCGCCTTCGCCCATGCCCGCGATGTCCAACCCGGGGTAGGTCGACAGCCCGTCGATGTCGTCGAACGTCAATCCCGCATCGGCGACGGCGGCTTCGCACGCTTCGATCGTCAGCGACAGCGGCGGCACCATCAGCCGGCGGCCCAGCCGCGAGGCCCCGATGCCGGTGATCGCCGACTGCTCCTCGAACCGCTGACGGGTCAGCGGTTGACTCACGTGACGACCGAAGTCCTGCGGCGCGATCTCGTCTTCGGCCACCGGACCGCTTTGCCCGTCGGTGCCGGGTTTGAAGACCGGCAGCCAGACGTCGTCGATCTGCTGAAAGCTGACCTCGACGAGCTGGCCGAGCTTCAGGTCGTCGGGGTCGCAGTCAACGATGTTGGTGGTCAACCGAACTCGCGGATCCTCCACTATTGCCACCTGTGCCACCACATAGGGCGGCGGCAGGTCCGGAAAGCCGAACCGGTGGTTGACGGTGAACGCCGACAGCGTCGCCTTACCGGAGACGTCACGGATGCCCATGTTGCGTCCCCGGCAATAGCGGCACACCGGTTGCGGCGGGTGGATCAGCGATTCACAGTCCCGACATTCCTGGATCCGCAGCACGCCGTCGGCGCCGGCGGTCCAGAAGAACTCGTTGAGTACCGTCAGCTCAGGTAGTGGTCTGGTCACCGCACGAATCCCGAGATCGCCTCGCTGCCATCCGTATTGGGATCGGGCTCGGGTACCTC
This sequence comes from Mycobacterium sp. 852002-51961_SCH5331710, assembly GCF_001665535.1. GTDB lineage: Bacteria > Actinomycetota > Actinomycetes > Mycobacteriales > Mycobacteriaceae > Mycobacterium. The sequence continues at coordinate 12,354 of NZ_LZSQ01000033.1, read as the reverse complement.
ATGCGCCTCCTGGTGCACGGCGTTGTCGCCGGACGGCCGGTGTTCGCCCATGTAGATGATCGCGTGCACCGGGCAGTCCAGCAGCGCGCGCATCACCGCGTCCCTGTCCTTCTCGGGGACCGTTCCATCGCCGATCAGGGACGCGTAACCCCAGTCGTCGAGCGAGAAGTACTCGGGGGCGTGTTTGGCGCAGATCCCGAAGCCGTCACACAGCGTCCGGTCGAGCCGGATTCGCAAGCCGTCACTCATGATCGAGCCACTGCCTCCACTTCGTAAGGTCGCACGGCGGCGAACGCGCCGGTGCTACAGGCCGCGCAGTCGTTGGCGAGGTGGCGAGCCACCACCTGGGGGAATTGCCGCAGCAGGCTCGCCGCGACGTTGGTGGCGCCATCGAGGGTGCCGCAGGCGCCGCGACCGCGAAGCACCACCGACCAGCGTTCGAGCCGGGTGACGTCCTCCTGGGTGGCCACACCGTCGCGCAGCGCCGAGGTCACCGCGGCCATCGCGGCCGTGCCGTTGAAGCAGGACCCGCACTGGCCGGCGTTCTCCCGGTCGAAGTACGACATCACCGCCGCGGCCACCGCGACGGGGCAGTCGTCGCTGAGGATCGAGATCGCCCCACACCCGAGACCGCTGCCGAGCCGTCGGACCGACTCGTGATCGAGCGTCGCATCGAGGATGTCGGTGTTGACCAGCCCCGCGAAGTAGCCGCCCATCAAGACGCCCGTCACCGCCTCCTTGGGCAGCCCATGTACCGCAAGGAGGTCGGAAAATGCTGCGCCATGCCGAATTTCGTACAGCGCCGCAGGACGGCCGCCGCCGGTGATGGTCGCCAGGAACGTTCCGGGCGACATCGGCGTGCCGACCGACCGGAACTTCTCGGCGCCGTGTTCGTGGATGTAGGGCAGGTTGGCCAGCGTCTCGACGTTGCTGACCATCGTCGGCAGCCCGTCGACGCCCTCCTCGAAGGGCCGCGGGGGTTTGTCGGTGGGTTTGGCGGGGCCGCCGTTGATGCGCCGGACCGCGGCGGTCTCCTCGCCCGCGACGTAGCCGGGTTCGACTGTGACGAGGGTGATCTCGGTGCCGCCGAAGGTCTCCGCGGGTACCTCGCTCAACGCTGCGCTGACAGCGGTCGCCGCCTGGTCGTCGGAGACGTAGACGTAAGCCCGTCGGGCACCGGCGACAGCCGTCGCCAGGCGCAGACCGTCGAGCACGAGATGGGGCCGGTTGCGCAGCAGCCAACGATCCTTGACCGAGGCGGGTTCACCCTCCTCGCCGTTGGCCACGACGACGGTTTCCGAGCCGCGCCGGTTGGCGTTGTGCACGGTGCGCAGCTTGGTGCCGATCGGGAACGCGGCGCCGCCACGGCCCAGCAGACCCGACAGGTCGACCTGTTCCAGCAGCGCATCGGCGTCGATCAACGGGCGGTAGCCGCCCGTGCGGGTGTACTCGGCACAGTCCTCGATGCCGGCCTCCGACGGGCGTAACAGCCGCGGTGCGCAATCCGGCCAGGCGGTCACGGCGAGTTCGGTGGCGGTAGAGGTCATGGCTGGTCCTTCCGGCCCGCGGATAGGCTGACGGACATGAGGACTGCGGTCGTGCGCGTCGGTGTCGACAAGGCGGGCGAGCTCGCGCCTGCCCAGCTCGAGGACGGCATGGCTCGGCTCCGCGAGTCTGCGGCCACCCACGGGATCGAGGTGGTGGCCAACAACCTGCCCGCGATGCCGGCGCAACGCCGCGAAGTCGAGTTGTTGATCGCCGGGGACGATCCCGACGAACTCCGTCGCGTCGCGATTGAGCTGTGCGGGAACGCATTCGGTACCACGCCCGTGCCCGGAGTGGTGACGTTCATCAGCCGCGGCACCGACGACGACGCCCACGGCGTGCTGGCCGGGCTCGGGCTCACCGGCGAGATCGAACGCAAATCCGGCGGCGACGGCTGGGACGTGGTGTACGTGACGCTGCGCAGAGCCGACCTCGAACGCGTGCCCGAGAGCCGGGTCCACACCGCGCTGGAGGCCTCGCTCAACTGCGAGGTCCACATCCGCATCACCTGAGCCGGAGCGAGGGACCACGCGATCGCCGGGGAGCCGTCCATCAACTGTCCAGGAACTTCAGGATCGCGGGCGCGGCCTGCACCCACGTATCGAACATGTTGAACCGCTTGATCTTCCCGGAAGCGCGTGCCTCGCCGGCGCGCTCCCACGCGTCCTCGGGCCAGGGTGGATCGATCAGTTGCGAACCCTTGATCAGGCAGCTGACCTCCAGCGAGGTTCGCTTCGGGTGGTCCAGATCGTTCTCACCACCGCGGATGATCAGCGTCGGGACCTTGATGTTGTCGAACATCTCGTCCTCGACACCGGGGATGGTCTGGCCGGGTTTCGGCACGAACGCGTTGAGCCAACGCAGCATCAGCTTGAGGAACGCGTCGGGGTCCTGGCTGAGGATCCGTTCGCGGTTGGCGGGGTTCTCCTCGATGCGCTGCTTCCATTCGTCGACCGCGGCGACCGCCTTCATCCCCGCACCGCGCACGGCCAGGATGCTGGGCACGATGTAGTACGAGCCCAGCACGAATGAGCCGTACACGCCGCCGACGATGTTCCACACCACCAGCTTTCGCGCGATCTCCGGGTACAGCATGGTGGTCAGCATCGAGTCGCGGGCCCCACCGGATCCGCCGGCGATGATGCACGGACCGATGTCGAGTCCGGTGATCAACGCGTGCAGCGTCTCGGCGCGCATATGCGATTCGCTCTGGCCGTAGAACTGCACGTCGGACTTGCCGCAGTTCGGCCGGTCCCACAGCAGGACCCGGTATCCGCCCTTGACGAGTTCCTGTGCCAGCGGTCGAAGGCCGTCGATGTCCTTGCTGAACCGCCCGCCCGGCGTCAACGCGATGAAATCGCCTTCCTTGCCAAGGATCTCGTAGACGACGTTGCCGCCGTTGATCTCCATCGTCTTCTCGCCCCGCTTGAGCTTGGGGCCGAGCTTCTCCGGCGCGCTCATGCCTGCACCAACACCTCGTTGCCGACCACCCGTACGGGGTAGGTCCGGATCGACCACTCCGGCTTGACCGCCGTCGTGCCGGTGGCCAGTTCGAAACCCCACTGGTGCCACGGGCAGTAGATGTACTCCATATCGCGAACCATCACCGAGTCACCGGGGACGCTTTCGTCGACGATCGTGCGACCGCGGGCCCGCCCGGAGCACAGAGGCCCACCCTCGTGCGGGCAGTAGTTGGCGATCGCGTAGAACGTGCCGTTGACGTTGTACACCCCGACGCCGTGGCGTCCGATCGGCACGAGTTTGTGCTTGCCCGGCGGGATTTCGTCGACCGTGGCCACCACGTGTTCACGCCCCTGGGCCAGGCGGGGCGTCTTCTGCTCTTCGGTTATTTCTCTGCTCGCTTCGCTCGTGCTCTCCGTGCTCATCTACTCAGAACACCCGCACCTGGCCCTCGAGGGCCGGAACCGTGTCGGGAAGGTGGTAGGTCGCGATGCCGTTCTTGAACATCACCGCTTCGCGGGCGTGCTCGGGCAGATGCTTGACCAGCCAGCGCGGGTCGTCGAACGTCCAGTGCGGGTAGTCCGACGAGTACAGCAGGATCTTCTCGCACTCCATCCACTCGAACGCACGCGAGAGCTCCGTCTTGTCCTCGGGGTAATCCAACGGCTGGGTGGTGAACTTGATGTGGTCCTTGACGTACTCGGACGGTTTGCGCTTGATGTCCACCCACGACTTGCGGGCCTCGTAGATGGCGTCCATCCGCCACATCAACGGCAGGATCCATGTGAAAGCGTGCTCCACCAACACGATTCGCAATGTCGGGAACCGGTCGAAGAGGCCGTCGAAGATCATGCTCATCACCTGGTTCGCCGCCAGCAGCGAGTAGGTGACCATGAAATCGTGGTTGTAGCTGGGGAATCCGACCGGCGGGATCGGCAGTTCCTCGTGGTGGCTTCGCGACAGGTGACAGCTGACCGTGATGTCGTTCTTGGTCGCCGCCTCCCAGATCGGGTTGTACTTCGGGTCGCCCCAGGCCGGGCGGGGCTCGGCCTTGATCAGGATCTGGCCCATGTAGGGGTGGCCCGCCCAGCGCTCGATCTCGCGAGCCGAATCCTCCGGCGCCTCGATGGCCACGCAGATCGATCCGCGCCACCGCTCGTGCCAGTTGTTCTTGCTGTCCAGCCAGTGGTTGGCCTGCCAGTCGTTGAGCGCGACGCTCATCGCGTGGTTGACCTCGGGGAAGCGGGCCGGATACGCGGCGGGCTCGAGGATGGCGATGTCGGCGCCCGCCTCCATGATCAGCTGCTTGAACGCCAGATCCGGATCACTGCCCGCGAAGTTGCCGTCCGACGGGAACGTATCGACCCGCATGGCGTAGGCGTGCGCGTAGTCCGGCGCGTCGTAGTAGATCTGGTCGCCGATTCGCCGGGTCAGGAAGTACTTGCTGCGCCACGGCTCCGGGATGTATGGCGTCAACTCGCCGGCTCGGGGCGTCGGATGGACGTCGGAGTCGACGCAGCGCACCGCGACGCGCTCGGCCGCCGGCTTCCGCTCTGTCACTGTCACCGTCATCGTGGTCTCCTGCCTTTCGAAAGCTTGCCGGCCATGATCACTGTGCGCCGACCCCGGCCCCGACGTCGATGCCGTAGAGGTCGGCGGCATTGCGCCAGCACAGTTTCTCGCGCTGCTCGTCGTTGTACGCGGCGGGCACTTTCAGATCGTTGAGCTGCCAGTGCGGATAACTCGACCCGTACATCACCATGTCGTCTTTGCCGGTGAAGCTCAACCATTCACCGGCGTAGTCCACATCGCCGGGCCCATCCATCGCACCTTGCACGAAGTACGTGTGACCGGGCAGATAGTCGCTGGGCATCCGCGGTGCCCACGGCGTCTGCTCCAGATGCGGGCGCCCGAAGCAGTCCATCCGCCAGATGAACGGGGTCAGCAGGTCGGCCGCACCGTCGGACCAGACGAACTTCAGCGTGGGCATCCGTTCGAATACCCCTTCGACGATGAGGTTCATCAGGTGATACAGGTAGTTCAGCGCCATGAAGCTGACGTAGTTCTCGTACGTCCTCGGCACGCCGGACGGCGTCGGCGCGAACTGGATCCCCGCACCTACCTCGATGTGCACCGCAACAGGCAGGTTCGCCTCGTTGGCGGCCTCCCACAGGGGCCAGAACTGCGGCTTTCCGTACAACTCGCGGGACTGCAGCGGCACGCCGATCTGCACCACCCGGGGATGGTCGGCGTACTTCGCGATCTCACGCAACGAGCCGGGGATGTCGTCGGGGTTGATCCGGATGGTCCCGCGGAACCGGTCGGCGTACGGGTTGTCCTCGAGCCAGCGGGTGACCATCATCTCGTTGTGCGCCGCTGCGATAGCGGTGCCCAGATGGCGGTCCGGCATGATGCCGCGGGTCATCGGATGCAGGATCGCGACGTCGACGCCGCGCTCGTCGAACAGCTGCTGCCCGACGAACTCGGGGTCCGAGCCGGGGTAGCGGCGGTCGCCGTCGGTTCCCGGCGCGTATTCGCCGCCCGGGGCGCCGTACCAGTCCATCTCGTAGTCGGGGAATCCGCGGCTCTTGAACGGCTCGCGAAGGAAACTGCGGAAGTCCTTGTTCGACTTGCTGAAGATGTGCACGCTGGCATCGATGACGGGGGTCGTGTAACCCGACGGCGTCCCGTCCTGAATCTGCATCACCAAGGCTGTTCCTCCGATGTCATCCGGCCGTCGGCAGGCGCAGAAGAGCGCTGCGCGAGCGCCGAACATATCCCAGTGTAAAGCGTTGTTCTTCAATCGCAAGAATCTAGTTCTCTACGAACTGCTTACTTTTGCGCAGGTCAGGGTGTGTGCTGGTCAACTGCATGACACGCGGACAGCGAAACGCGGTAGTCAGATCACGAGAACGCTTTGACCTAGATTTGAGAATGTTATTCTCGCAGCGACGCGTTGCCCATCTTCGAGGCCCGGGAGGCTTGGTGTTACTGGAGTTCGACGCCGATCAGCGACTCTGGCAGGAGACCGTGCGCGACGCGGTGACCAAACAGTGCCCCGCCTCGCTGATTCGCGGAATCGCCGAGAACGGGGTCGACCCGGCGCCCCTGTGGAAGACCTACGTCGACGCCGGGTGGACCGAGCTCGCCGATGCCGAGAACGCCGTCGAACTGGCGATCGTCCTCGAGGAGTTGGGCCGGGCCACCGACCCCACGCCGTTTCTGGCCACGCTGACGCAGTTCGCGCCGCTGGCGGGTGATCGATTCGATCCGCAGCAGGCCGGCACCGCCGTGTACGACGGTGTCGCCGCCCACCGGGTCGCCGACGGCTGGGTGCTCAACGGCACGGCGCATCACGTCCTCGACGGTGACCGCGCCGAGCGGTTCGCCGTGGTCACCGACGCCGGCGTCTTCATCGTCGACGCCGACCAGGTCACCTCGCGGCGCAGCCCGATTTTCGACCCGGTCCTGCACGTCGCCGAGGTGTCGTTCGTCGACGTCCGCGTGCCCGACACCGTGCGGGTCCCTGCCGACGCCGAACGCGCCCGCCACGTTGCGCTGACGGGTATGGCCATCAGCACGGTCGGCGCGTGCCAGCGCATCCTGGATCTGGTGCTCGAGCACGTCAAGCAACGCCAGCAGTTCGGTGTCGCGATCGGTTCCTTCCAGGCCGTGCAGCACAAGGCCGTCGACATGCATGTGGCCATCGAACGTGCCAGGGCGCTGGCCTATTTCGCCGCGCTGACCATCGCCGAGGACGATTCGCGCCGACGGCTGGCGGCCGCCATGGCCAAGGCCTCGGCGGGGGAGGCACAGGCGATCGTGTTCCGCCATGGGCTGCAACTGTTCGGTGCCATGGGATTCACGTGGGAGAACGACCTTCAATTCGCGCTGAAGCGGGCCAAGGCCGGCGAGCTGCTGCTCGGCGGCGCCGCCGAGCATCGCGCCGTGATCGCAGCGGAGTACAGGACCTTCTGATGCAGCTGACCTTCGATTCCGACGTAGAACAGTTCCGTGCCGAGTTCTCGGCGTTCCTCGACGAGCATCTGCCGCCCGAGTCGCAGACGCTGGAGCGGCCAAAGTCGGTGTCACACATGCCGCAATGGGCGCGCGACTGGCAGCGGCTGTTGTTCGACAACGGGTGGCTGCTGCCTGCGCAACCGCCGGAGTTCGGTGGCCGCAACGCGACCGTGCTGCAGCAGTTCGTCCACCTCGACGAGCTGTGCCGGCGGCGGATCTACCACAGCTTCAATCCTCAGGGCGTCAACATCGTTGCCGCATCGCTGATTTCGTTCGGCAGCGATGAGCAGAAGCACCGCTGGGCGGTGCCGGTGCTGAAGGCGGAGATGACCGCGTCGCTCGGAATGAGCGAGCCGAGCGCCGGCTCCGATCTGGCCTCGCTGCGCACACGGGCGGTGCTTGAAGGCGACCACTTCGTCGTCAACGGCCAGAAGGTCTGGACGTCCGGTGCCCACGACGCCGACTTCCTGCTGACGTTCGTGCGCACCGATCCCGATGCGCCCAAGCACAAGGGCATCAGCGTTCTGATCATTCCGACCGACACACCGGGCGTCGTCTGCCGTCCGTTCGCGGACATGACCGGTGAGGAGAACCTCGACTTCAACGAGGTGTTCTTCACCGACGCACGGGTACCCGCCGAGAACCTCGTCGGCCCACTCAACGGGGGATGGGGTGTCGCGAACGGTTCGCTCGGGCATGAGCGCACGATGATGTGGCTCGGCTTCGCCGACCGCATCGACAACATGATCGCCGACTTCCGGCCCCGCACCGAGATCGAGCGCGACCAGTACGCCACGACGATCATGGACTACCAGGCGTTGCGGGCGATGGGCTCGGCGGCGTTGTCGCGAGCCGCGCGCGGCGAGATGGACACCGCATCGGTGTCGGTGCTCAAGCTGTTCGGGTCCGAAGCTGAGCGTCAGGCCATGGAGAACGCGTTGGCCGCCGCCGGCGCCGACGGGCTGATCCACCCGTCGACCTCGGGACCGTACGCGCACATGAACCTCGACCACTACTTCGCGAGCTGGTTCGAGCGCTATGCGCGCAGCTTCGGCGGCACCATCGCCGGTGGCACGTCGGAGATCCAGCGCAACATCATCGCCACGCAGGTCCTCGGTCTGCCGCGGCGCTGACATGGACGCCTGGATCGTCGACGCGGTACGCACACCAAGGGGTCGTGGCCGGCAGGACGGCGCCCTGCACGGGATTCACCCGCAGGCGTTGTTCGCCCAGTGCCTGCAAGCGCTCTCTGCCAGAACGGGTTTCGACCCGGCCGACGTCGACGACGTGGTCGCGGGCAACGGCATCCTCGCCGGCGAACACGGCGACGACATCGCACGCCTTGCGGTACTGCTCGCCGGCTGGCCGGAGACCGTGCCCGGCATGACGCTCAACCGGTTCTGCGGGTCAGGCCAGCAGGCGATCACGGTCGCTGCGACCGGAGTGGCGGCGGGCGCGCAGGACGTGGTGGTCGCGGGCGGTGTCGAGTCGATGTCGCGGTGGACGGCCAGCGTCGGTGTGCCGACGATCGACGGCGACAATCCCGCGTTCCGGGAATTACATCCGACTGTTCCGCAGGGCATTTCGGCCGATCTGATCGCATCGTTGGAGAAGTTCAGCCGCGAGGACGTCGACGCGTACGCCGTCGAAAGCCAACGGCGTGCCGCCGAAGCGATCGCCGAGGGCCGCTTCGACCGGTCGGTCATCGCGGTCACCGATGCCGCCGGTGAGGTCGCACTCGATACCGACGAACATCCGAGACCCGGCACGACTATGGAGAAGCTGGCCAAGCTGCCGCCGGCGTTCGAGCGGATGGGCGGGGCGCGCGTCGAGGGTGAGTCCGCCACGTTCGACGAGCTCTGCCTCGGCCGGTATCCCGAGTTGACCGCGATCGACCACGTCCACCATGCGGGGAACTCCTCCGGTGTGGTCGACGGCGCCGCGGCGGCCGTCGTCGCGTCCCAACGGTGGCTCGTCGCGAACGGCGTTGCCGCGCGGGCGAAGATCCGGTCCGCCGCGGCGATCGGCAGCGAGCCGGTCATCATGCTCACCGCGCCGGGACCCGCCGCCCAGCGGTGCCTGGACAAGGCCGGCATGCAGGTCGCCGACATCGATCTGTGGGAGATCAACGAGGCGTTCGCGGCCGTGCCGCTCAAGACCATCCGTGACCTCGGGCTCGATCCCGACCGCGTCAACGTCAACGGCGGCGCCATCGCGCTGGGCCACCCGATCGGGGCGACGGGTGCGATGCTCATCGGCACCGTGCTCGACGAGCTCGAACGCCGCGACCTGACCACCGGACTGGTCACGATGTGCACCGGCGGCGGCATGGGCACCGCCACCATCATCGAGCGGGTCTGACATGACCGAGACGTTGGTCGTCGACCGTGTCTGCCCGGGCGTCGTTGTCCTGCAACTGAACCGTCCCAAGCAGCTCAACGCGATCAACGAGGTCATGCGCGACGAATTGTCGCTCACCCTCGGCGAGATCGCCGCTGACACATCGGTCAACGCCGTCGTGCTGACCGGCGCGGGGCGGGGTTTCTGCGCCGGCATCGATGTGCGCAACTTCGGATCGCCCATCGACGCGTCGGCGCCGGCGATCGAACGGATGCGGTTCCAGGAGGCGATGGCGGCGCTGCCGCAGGCGATTCGGGCGCTGCCGCAACCAGTAGTCGCCGCCGTGAACGGGCCGTGCGTCGGCGCCGGGCTGGCGCTGTGCCTGGCATCGGACATCCGAATCTGTTCGACCGCCGCTACTTTCGGTAACGCCGCGATCCTTCTCGGGCTCTCGGGCGCCGAGATGGGGATGAGCTACCACCTGCCGCGAATCGTCGGCACCAGCGTCGCGGCGGACTGGATGTTGACCGGTCGCACGGTCAGCGCCGAGGAGGCCGACCGTCGCGGGTTGGTCAGCGAGGTCGTCGCGCCGGAGCGGTTGACCGAGCGCGCGCTCGAGATCGCGGCGACCATCGCCGATTTGTCCCCGCTGGGAGTGCAGTTGACGAAGCGGGCGTTGCAGACCAACACCGACGCCTCTGGTCTCGACGCCGCGATAGAGCTGGAGAACCGCAATCAGGTGCTCAGCCACGCCACCGAAGAGGCCGCGCAACGCCGCCGGAAGTGGTCGGATAGCTGAAAGCGGACGGAAGGACGGACAGTGGCCTGGGATTTCTCGACCGACCCGGAGTGGGCCGAACAGCTGGCGTGGGTGGAGGACTTCGTCCGCAACGAATGCGAACCCATCGATCTGATCGTCAAGGAGTCGCACGATCTCAACGATCCGGTGCGCCAGGCGCTGATCCCGCCGCTGCAGCAGATCGTCAAGGAGCGCGGGTTGTGGGCCACCCACCTGGGCGCGCACCTCGGGGGCCCGGGCTACGGTCAGGTCAAGCTGGCGCTGCTCAACGAGATCCTGGGCCGGTCCGAATGTGCGCCGATCGTGTTCGGTTCGCAGGCACCGGATTCCGGTAACAGCGAGATCCTCGCCCACTACGGGACACTCGAACTCAAGCAGCGGTATCTCGAACCGCTGCTGGACAACCGGATCGTGTCCTGCTTCTCGATGACCGAACCCCACGGCGGCGCGGATCCGAAGGTGTTCACCACCACCGCCACCCGCGACGGCGACCACTGGGTGATCAACGGTGAGAAGTGGTATTCGTCGTTCGCCTCGATGGCGTCGTTCATCATCGTGATGGCGATGACCGACCCCGACGCGCCGCCGTACCAACGCTATTCGATGTTCGTCGTGCCCGGCGACACCCCCGGCATCAACGTGCTACGCGACGTCGGGTTGGGTTATCAACCGATCGGCGGCGGGCGCGAGGGGTATGTCCGCTACGAGAACGTGCGGGTACCCGACGATCACATGCTCGGACCGCGCGGCGGCGCGTTCGTCGTGGCCCAGACCAGGCTCGGCGGCGGGCGGATCCACCACGCCATGCGCACCGTCGGCCTGGTACGGCGGATCTTCGACATGCTCACCGAACGGGCGGTGTCGCGCTACACCCAGGGGTCGGTGCTGGCCGACAAGCAGATGGTTCAGGAGATGATCGCCGACTCTTGGATGGAGATCGAGGCGTTCCGGCTGATGACCCTGCAGACCGCGTGGAAGATCGACCAGTACAACGACTACAAGGCGGTGCGTGCGGACATCTCGGCGGTCAAGGCGATGATGCAGAAGGTGCTGCATGATGTTTCGGCGCGGGCGCTGCAACTGCACGGGTCGCTCGGCACCTCCCATGAGATGCCGTTCGTGCAGTACCTGACGGAATCATTCGTGCTCGGGCTGGCCGACGGCCCGACCGAGGTGCACAAGGCGACGCTGGCCCGGTTGCTACTCAAGGACGTCAAGCCGGCCCCGGACGTGTTCCCCTCCGAACATCTCCTGCGGCTACGCGAAGCCGCCGAAGCCAAGTTCGCCGACAAACTCGCGGGCATTCCGCGGGGCTGACGCGAGGAGGTCCCACAGTGTCGTGTGACGGAAAAATCGCCCTGGTGACCGGGTGCAGCCGGGGGCTCGGAAAGGCGATCGCGCAGCGGCTGGCCCGCGAGGGCGCGACGGTCGCGCTGACCGCGCGCACGCTCGAGCCGGACCCGAAATACCAAGGCTCGCTGCATCAGACGCTCGAGGAGATCGAAGCCGCGGGCGGGTCGGCCATCGCTGTGGCGGCCGATCTGTCCGACAGCGAGCAACGCGGCCGGTTGTTCGCCGAGGTGGTCGACAGGATCGGTGCGCCCGACATCCTGGTCAACAACGCCGCCGTGACGTTCCTGCGGCCCCTCGACGAATTCCCCGAGCGCCGCGTCCGGCTGATGATGGAGATGCACGTCATGGCGCCACTGCACCTCACGCAGATGGCGATCCCGGCGATGCGTGAACGCGGGCGCGGTTGGGTGCTGAACGTGACCTCGGTCGGCGGCGACCTCCCCGACGGGCCGCCCTTCTCGGAGTTCGACCGCACTGCCGGCTTCGGCGTTTACGGCACGGTGAAGGCGGCTTTGAACCGGCTGACGAAAAGCCTTGCGGCCGAACTCTACGACGACGGCATCGCCGTCAACGCCGCCGCGCCCACCAATCCGGTCGCCACCGAGGGCGCCGATGCGCTCGACCTGGCCAAGACCGACACCGAGGACATCTCGCTGATCACCGAGACGGCTCTCCGGTTGTGCACCGGCGATCCGACGGCTCTGACCGGTCGCATCGCCCACACGCAGTCGTTCCTCGCCGAGACGGGCAGCGACTCATGATGAGGGCGTCACTTCTCCCCGCGAGCAGACGTAAAACCTGTCTCTTATACACATCTCCGAGCCCACGAGACTGCA
>NZ_LZSQ01000032.1 GCF_001665535.1 Mycobacterium sp. 852002-51961_SCH5331710 | reverse complement strand
CCGATCGGTGCGCCGGTATCGACCGCGGCGCTGTTCGTGCTCGACGAGTGGCTGCGCCCGGTTCCGGCCGGGGTAATCGGTGAGTTGTATGTCGCCGGCGTCGGCGTGGCGATGGGCTATCTCGGCCGGTCGGCCTTAACCGGGTCGCGGTTTGTGGCGTGTCCGTTTGGGGTGGCTGGGGCGCGGATGTATCGCACTGGGGATTTGGTGCGTTGGCGCTCTGATGGGCAGTTGGATTATTTGGGTCGGGCCGATGAGCAGGTCAAGATTCGTGGTTATCGGATCGAGTTGGGTGAGGTTCGGTCGGCGCTGACTGCGGTGGATGGTGTTGAGCAGGCGGCGGTGATCGCGCGTGAGGATCAGCCCGGTGTCAAGCGTTTGGTGGGTTATGTCACCGGGGTGGTTGATCCGGGGCGGGTGCGGGCGGCGTTGGCGGATCGGTTGCCTGCCTACATGGTTCCCGCGGCGGTGGTGGGCGTTGATGCGTTGCCGGTGACGGTCAACGGCAAGCTCGATGTGCGTGCCTTGCCCGCACCTGACTATGGCGATGGTGACCGGTATCGGGCTCCCTCTGATGCGGTCGAGGAGTTGTTGGCCGGTATCTATGCCCAAGTCCTCGGGCTCGACCGCGTCGGCGTCGACGACTCCTTCTTCGATCTAGGCGGGGA
>NZ_LZSQ01000031.1 GCF_001665535.1 Mycobacterium sp. 852002-51961_SCH5331710 | reverse complement strand
ACTCGTGGCCGCCGTGGCCGGCGGTTCTGTGGCGAGCATCCTGGGCGGCATCGCGGCCGGTGTCGGCGACGGCGGTGACTGTGTGGTGTCGGTGTTCGTTTCGGTCATGGCGTTGTTACCTCCTGGGTTTCTAGTTGGGGCCAGCGTCGGCGGCGGACCCCGTATGTGGGAAATGAGACAGCGGTGAACAATTCGTCGGGCAGTTCGTAACCGAGGTGTGCCAGCAGCGCGCGTTCCGTCGCGGTGGCCGGTCGCGGGCGGGTGCGCGGCGGGTGCATCCCTGCCTGGGTGAGCACTGTGCGGGCGCGTGTCATCACTCTGGACAGTTCGGCGGGGTCGTTGGTGCCCCAGGTGCCCGAAGCGCTGTAAGTACCGCAGCGCCACCGTTCAGCGTCGGCGGCGGCGGTCGAGTCCTCTTGCCGTTGCAGATCATCCGGCAGGTACTCGAATACCAGGATGCCTCTCGGGTCGGTGCCTTCGACGGCGCGCTCCAACTGCGGGCCAACACCCGGAATCGCGGTCATGTCAGGTCTCCGAACTCGATAACGTCATCGCGGGCGGCCTTGAGGTCGGCGGAGACGCGGGCGGTCGTCAGCGCCTGCCCCTGGGCACCGGTAGCGGTCTGCGTGAAGTGCTCCATGAGTGCCAGAAACATCTGCGGCCATGTCTTGTCTCGGTAGCAGTCGGCTGCGAACCGCAGAAACGTGTCGCCGCAGGTGGGGTCGCGGCGCACGTAGCGGTCGAGCAGATCCAGCACCAGGGCGCGCTGCGCCGGGGATGGCTCCCATGGCTCTAGCGGGTCGGTGTCCCATTCGGGCAAATCGTCCGGCCCTGGCTGTTCGGTCATTCGGATGTTCCTTTCGTCGTCGTCTTGCGTGCACGTTGGTTCTGGCGGTGCCAGCCGCATGGTTCGCCGGGATGAGCGACCGTGATCCGGCACGGCCGTCCCGCCTTGGTGGGGTGGCCACATTGGTGCCCGCGTTGGCGGCGGCGAGCGGCTGCGACGCGGCGCGCGTATTCGATGGGCAGCGGCCCGGTCTGCTCATGTGCGATACCGGCGCAGGTCGGGTCGTACCGCGCCGCATCGTCGCCGATGCTGCCGCGCTGCGCGAGCACGAGGTGCTGGCCGTCTGGCCCGATAGCGACGGCCGCGAGATAGTTCTCGCTGCCCACGTCGCAGAGGCACACGGCGGAGGCGACGACGTTGGTGTAACTGGTTGTCGGGTCGGTGCTCATTGGTCGTACCCCGCCATCAGCTTGTCGCGACACTGCTTGCATTTGCCGGAACGCTGCGACTGGGACGATTCGAGCGTGTTGCCGCACGCGCACCTGTCGTCGTCGTTCCCAAAGTCCAACACCTGCCCATCAGTTGGAGAACCGTCCTGCGTGCCCTCAGAATCCGCGAGGTCCGCGAGGTCCGCGCGGTCCTCATCGCCCTTATCGCCCTTATCGCGCTTTTCCGGAGGTACGTAGCGGAGCCACGGGTCCCAGAAATCCTCGCGGCGGTACCCCTTCCGCGACCCGAGAGCCGTCCAGACATCTTGTGACTTGATGTCGTAGTCACCGAGGATCTGAGCTAGCTTCCGCGGCTTGAGACCTTCGCCATACAGGTCGCCCCACGGGGCTTCATCAAGGTCGGCCAACGTCTTGATGATGTCGGCGGTTGGCATCACCGCCGCATCTGTAGGCCATATCCTTTTCAGATCGGACAGCAATCGGACGCCGAGGCTGACTGCGGACTCCGGCTTCTCAGAAATGAATGTGGAGCACGCCTTTCGTGCACGCGCTGGCCATTCGCCACCGGCGAGGTCGGCCACCATGATCAGCGGTTCCCACACATCGGCGTCTCGGTCCTCAACTCCGCCGGGGAGCGCAGGATATGGCAGGTCGCCGGGAAAGTTGGCGGCCCACGCGGCCATCCGTGCTTGAAGCTTCTCCCCGACAGGCCGATGCAGCCGATCCCGGAAAGGCTCAAGTGTTTCGCCGCCGCGCCGTGGCTTCATGCGGATGATCACCGACCTCGACATCAGGGTGTCGGGCAAATTCCCCAGTCCCGCCATAGCGACTGGGGTGAACACACGGAAGTCCTGCACTACGTCACGGTTCTTCCCGCCCACGCGTTGCACCACTGCGCCGACGCGGTAACCGTTGTTGATCACGCGCCGCATATCTTCGGAACCCTCGGACTGCTTTTTGCCGATAAAGATGGCGTCAACCTCGTCGAGCAATATGGTGGGCTGACGGTCCTCGACGATGCGAAAGAACGCTGCCATGGAAATGTCCAGCGCCATAAGCGGGTTCGCGCACAACACGTCGAGCACTTCCAGAACCCGAGTCTTCCCTGACCCCGGTTCCGGAGACAGACACGCGAGTCGGGGCGTGGTCTCCAACCGGTCAATGAAGTGTGTATGCGCGGCCCACAGGGCTGTTGCCACATAGCAGTGCTCTCCGGGCAGGACGGAGAAGCGGCGGATAAACGATTCCGCATCCCGGAGCAGTTGTGCGCCGTGGGGTTCGTCTTCGGCGTACCACTCAAGCATCTCGTCGGAGCGGTCGATGTCCTCGGTCATGCGCTCACCCGCTTTAGCCACGGAAGCTGCGTATAGAACTCGTTGCGGTCCCGCGTTTTCCGTGCGATGACTGTCCAGTCGGCGGCCGCCGCGACATCGCGGGACGCCGCGCACTGATGCTCCTGCGCGGTTTCCATCCGGAGGGCGTGGTGCTGGGCGGCGTCGAGTAGGGCGGCCCATTTACGCGGGTCGTCGTCGTCGAGGTTGCACCATTCGGGTGTTCCGGCCATCGGCCACGAACCGGCCGACTCCAACAGCGGCGCGACGTAGGTGTGAACCGACCACCAGGACACCTGCCTCGACGACCCGTGCTGCGCGTCGCGACCGGTCACGCGGCTCCGCCTTGTGCGGACTTGCGGGCGCGGCGGACTTGCGCCGACTTGAGCGCCATCCGCGTGAAGTGGGCGCGGCGCAGCGACTCGGCGCGCTGCGGGTCGCCGCCAGCATCGGCAAGGAACTTGTCGTCCTGCGCCTGGCGCGCTTTCGCGGTTCGCGCCGAGCGATCCTCGGTCTTGGCCCATGATTCGTGGGCGGCGAGTTTGGCTCGCAGGATACGTTCGGTTGGTGTCAATTCGGGCATGCGGTGCCGTCCCCCTTCGGGGTTCGGCTCGCGGCCCATACAAGGCGAGCGTCTAGCGTCGTGCGCTCATGACCGAGCACACTGTAACAAAAACGGTGTGCTAGTGGGGAGCGGCGCGCCCAATCCCGAGAGCGATGACCTGCGTGCCGCCATCGTTGTACGAGACGGTGAATCGTTCGGTACCCGTACTGATTTGGGCGGCGAAGTACGCGCCCTGGATCGTGTAGCGGCCCGTTCGCCCCGTGATGGCGAATTCCTGTTGGGGATCATCTGTCAGCGGGTCGACGGCAGGCTTGTTGGACGCATCTCGGTACCTGACGACCGGCCCGTGATTAGTTTCCATCACTTCGGCCAGCAGTGTCCCGGTTTTCTTCTCGTACAGCGCCGCGAGGCGGAAGCGCTTGCGACTCTTGCTACCTGCGAGCATCGCGCTGATCTGGACATCGATGCTGCGCCGGTGCTGGTCGAACACCGCACGACTCATCGCGACGCTCACAAATCCCCCAAGCCAAGCCCGCGAGCTTCCGCAGCGGCACGCTCAGCGGCTGACGCACCGGTGTACCGGTCAATCATCGACCGGGACGACCAGCCTGCAACACTCATCAAACCTTGTTCGCTGCCGCCTGCACGCAGCCAGCGCGTCGCGTAGGTGTTGCGCAACAAGTGAAGGCGAAATCCGCCAACACCTGCCTGCTCTGCGCGGTCCCGTAGTGTGTCGTTCAGGCCGAAGTAGCCCAGCGGCCCACGCACGCCGAGCCACAACTCATCCCGTTTGGCGTGCTGGTGGCTACGGCGCAAGCGAATGTAGCGGTCCAATGCTGCTGCGGCCTGCGCGCCGAACGGCACGACCCGCCCCTTCGCGCCCTTGCCCTTACACACAGTCGCCAGGCCCCGCTGCAAGTCCACATCGTCGACTGTCAGCCCCACTGTCTCGCTGGCACGCAAGCCGGTCTCGGCCATCAGCCGGACGAGCGCCTCATCGCGGCGGTCTCGGAAACTCTTGCCCTTGCACGCGGCCAGTAAGGCCCGCAACTGGTCATCGGTCAACGCTTCGACAACCTTGGTCGGAATCTTGGGTGGCTGAATACCTGCCAGCGGATCGGCGTCAATCTCGCCGTCGTCGACAAGCCACCGGGCGAATGCCCGCAACGCAGCCAGCCGCAACCGAACCGTATTGGCCTCTAAGCCTGCGTCGATTTGCGCCGCCAAATAGGTCTGGACCGTGGCGCGGGTAAGCTCCACCGGGTGTTTAGCCGATTCCAGCCACTCCACGTACAAGCGCACGCCGCGCATGTAGCTGGTGATCGTGGCTGGGGATTTGTTGGCCGCTTTCAGCGCCAATTCCCACGAACTCATCAGCGAGCGCAAATCGAGCACTGCTGGCAAACGTTTCGCCATGTCCGTTATCTTGGCATACAGCGTTGTTCTACTGCGATTATCTCGGGCAACACGCCGAAAGCGCATGTCAGCGACATTCATACAGCAACACAGTTCCCCAAGGAACTGGCCATCCTCTGACAGGAGTACTACCAACGTGGCAACGACCGCCGACTTCAAGAATGGGCTCGTCCTGGTGATCGACGGCCAGCTGTGGCAGATCACCGACTTCCAGCACGTCAAACCCGGCAAGGGGCCGGCCTTCGTGCGCACCAAGCTCAAGAACGTGGTGTCCGGCAAGACCGTCGACAAGACCTACAACGCCGGGGTGAAGGTCGAGACCGCCACGGTCGACCGCCGCGACGCGACCTACCTCTACCGCGACGGTTCGGACTTCGTGTTCATGGACTCCGAGGACTACGAACAGCACCCGCTGCCCGAGTCGCTCGTCGGCCGCGCCGCCGACTTCCTGCTCGAGAGCATGCCGGTGCAGATCGCCTTCCACGACGGCAACCCGCTGTACCTCGAGTTGCCGGTGACCGTCGAACTCGAGGTGACCCACACCGAGCCGGGCCTGCAGGGCGACCGCTCCAGTGCGGGCACCAAACCGGCGACAGTGGAGACCGGGGCCGAGATCCAGGTGCCGCTGTTCATCAACACCGGCGACAAGCTCAAGATCGATTCGCGCGACGGAAGCTACCTGGGCCGGGTGAATGCCTGACCGGAAAGGCGATCGGGGCAGGCACCAAGCCCGCAAGCGCGCCGTCGACCTGCTCTTCGAAGCCGAGGCGCGCGGCCTGACCTCAGCGGAGGTGGCCGAGGCGCGCAATGCGTTGGCGGAGAAGCAGTCCGACGTATCGCCGTTGAACCCGTACACACTGACGGTGGCCCGCGGCGTGACCGAGCACGCGGCGCACATCGACGATCTGATCGCCGCACACCTGCAGGGCTGGACGCTCGAACGGTTGCCCGCGGTCGATCGCGCCATCCTCCGGGTGGCGGTGTGGGAACTGCTGCACGCCGAAGATGTGCCCGAGCCGGTGGCCGTCGACGAGGCCGTCGAACTCGCCAAGCAGTTGTCCACCGATGACTCACCGGGTTTCGTCAACGGCGTGCTGGGACAGGTCATGCTCGTGACGCCACAGATCCGGGCCGCCGCACAGGCCGTGCGAGGTGACAGGAGCGGGGGATAGCCGATGCCCACACCGCAGGACTGGGCGCCGTACTCGAGCGTCGAGGAAGCGGCGAGGGTGTATCTGCGCGACCCCGAACTCGCGCTCGACCAACTGCGGTCGGTGGTGGACCTGCCCACGATCCGGTCGTTCATCATGTCGCGCGGCTACACCGACGAGCCGTGGGGTGACGAGGACCAGGCCCTGTGGCAGGAGATCGTGCTCACCGACGGGCACCGGCTGATCATGTGGCGCGCCGACGACGAGATGTCCTCGAGCGATCGGGACCGTCGCGTACTCAACGCCTCGGTGCGCACCATCCTGTTGTCGACGATCACCGATCACGTGCTGACCGCCGAATACGAGGTCCTCGACGACGACACCCGGCGCCTGTCCGAGGTCAGGCTGCGGATGTACACCCAACTGATCACGCGTTCACGGCAGAGGTCGGCCACCGAATCCGACATCTACTGCGAGTCGTTCCGCTATTACAAGTCCGTGGACAACGGCGGGTTGGCTCAGATGCAACGGCTGTTGCAGTTCGGTCGGGTGCTCTCGCGCTGCATGCAATAGCGCGTCACTTCTGTTCACCGCGATTGTTATTCGCGCCCCGTGGCCGCGGTGGCGCATACGCGTCATCCGCCGGACTTTCGCCTGGTAGCCGCCTGACGCGGGCGGCGCATTGAACGCTGCTGCTCCGCGGCGATTTTCGGGGCCGCGCGACGGGTCGGCGACGCCCCTAGCGTGTTTCGCATGTCGCAGCCCGAGCCGACGCCGCTTCGGCGGCCGCGCGCCGACCGCGCCCGGCAGGTCGCCGATGTGTTGCGGCACCAGATCCATGCGGGGGCATTCGACGGCGGCCTGCCCGCCGAACACGACCTGGCGGCGGAGTTTTTCGTGTCCCGCAACACCATTCGCGAAGCGCTCGCCGTGCTGAAGAACGAAGGCCTGATCGATCGCGGTCCCAAGGTCGGCACCCAGGTCGCGGTGCGCAAGTACGACCACGGCCTCGACGCCCTGGTGGGCCTGAAGGAGACGTTCAAGGACTACGGCGAGGTCCGCAACGAGGTCCGCGCGGTGCAGCATCTGGCGGCACCGCCCGCGGTCGCGCGCAAGCTGCGGCTGGAACCGGGCGAGCAGGTGGTCTTCATCGAGCGGTTGCGGTATCTCGGCGACCTTCCGCTGTCGCTCGATCTGACGTATCTGGCACCCGACATCGGCGCCGAGGTGGTGCAGCACTCGCTGGAGATAAACGACGTGTTCGCGCTCATCGAACAGGTCAGCGGACAGCGGTTGGGCCGCGCGACGCTGGCGCTGGAGGCGGTCTCGGCCGACGCCCATTCCGCGGCGACGTTGCAGGTGCCCGACGGTGCGGCGCTGCTGATGCTGGAACGACTCACCAGCCTCGACGACGGTCGGCCCGTTGACCTGGAGTACATCCGCATGCGCGGTGACCGAATCACCATGCGCGGCAGCCTGATGAGGAGCAACCCGTGACACTGATCAACCAACGCGCCGACGTGCCCGTGACGATCGACGAGTCGTTGTGCATCGAGGGCTGCACGCTGTGCGTCGACATCTGCCCACTCGACTCGCTTGCGATCAACCCCGACAACGGCAAGGCCTTCATGCACGTCGACGAGTGTTGGTACTGCGGACCCTGCGCAGCGCGCTGTCCCACCGGCGCCGTCACCGTCAACATGCCGTATCTGATCCGCTGAGGACCCACATGAGAAGACCGTTGTACCGTCTGGCCGCACTCGCCGCCGCGTTGACGGTCGCGGCCTCGGGCTGCTCGCTCGACTCCGCGTCCGATTCCTCCGACGTCGTCAACGTCGTCGTCGGGTATCAGTCCAAGACCATCAACACCGTCACCGCAGGCACACTGCTGCGCGCACAGGGGTACCTGAAGCGGCGGCTCTCCGACATCGGCGAGCGCACCGGCACCGAGTACCGCGTGACGTGGCAGGACTACGACACCGGAGCGCCGATCACCGCGCAGATGGTCGCCGAGAAGATCGACATCGGGTCGATGGGCGACTACCCGATGCTGATCAACGGGTCCAAGACGCAGGCCAACGAGCGTGCCCGCACCGAGATCGTGTCGGTCACCGGATACAACCCCAGGGGCGCGCTGAACATGGTTGTCGTGAAACCGGATTCGCCGGCGCGGACATTGACCGACCTCAGGGGGCAGAAGGTGTCGGCCAGCGTCGGGTCGGCGGGCCACGGCATGCTGGTGCAGGCGCTGTCCCGGGCCGGCGTCGACCCCAACACCGGCGTCGAGGTGCTCAACCAGCAGCCCCAGGTCGGCGCTTCGGCGCTGGAATCCGGTCAGGTGCAGGCACTCTCGCAGTTCGTCGCCTGGCCCGGACTGCTGGTGTTCCAGGACAAGGCCAAGCTGCTCTACGACGGCGCCGAGCTGGACTACCCGACGCTGCACGGCGTGGTCGTGCGGCGGGCCTACGCGGCCGAGCACCCGGAGGTCCTCGACGCGTTCCTGCAGGCGCAGCTGGACGCGACAGAGTTCCTCAACGACAAGCCGCTGGAGGCGTCGCGCATTGTCGCAGAGGCCAGCGGGCTGCCGCAGGAAGTGGTCTACCTCTACAACGGGCCCGGTGGCACGTCGTTCGACACCACACTCAAGCCGTCGCTGATCGAAGCGCTCGAAGGCGATGTGCCGTACCTGAAGTCGATCGACAACTTCGCCGACCTCAACGTACCGGGCTTCGTCGAAGACGCCCCGCTGCGCGCGGCGTTTCAGGAACGCGGGCTCGACTACGACAAGGCCTTGGCGGACACCGCGAACCCGTCGCTGGTCACCGGCACCGACCCGGTTTGCAACACCGCGGTGACCGACCCGGCGCAGGCCGGTGAGCTGTGGGTGGACGGCGCCGACGCCACCCAGCCCGCGGCGACGCCGGCCTGCCTGCTGAAAGCGGTCCGCGATGCCACCGCCCGCGGCGCGACGATTCGCGCCGCCTATGTCCCCGACACCGAGTTCGGTACCCGCTGGTTCGCCGACAAGGCGATCTGGGTGAAGGACGGCGCGGACTACCGGCCGTTCGCCACTCCCGGCGGCGCGCAGCGGTTCATCGCGGCGCACCCCGGCAGCGCGCCGGTCGACTACGAGCAGGCGTTGGCAGGTGCGGCATGACGACGGTCGCCGAGGTGATCGAATCCCCGGTGCAGGCAGAGGCCGCGCCGGTGCGGGACAGGAAGTCCGTGGTGTGGCGGCGGCGGTCGGTACGGGTGGCATCGGTCGTCGCGGCGGTGGGCCTCTGGCAGCTGTTGACGGCCAACGACGTTCGGCTGTGGTTGCGCTTCGACACCCTGCCGACGGTGACCGAGATCGCCACCGCGCTCACCCATCGGCTGGGCACCCCGGAGTACTGGCTCGACCTGGGGCAGTCGCTGATCCGGATCCTGACCGGGTTCGGGCTCGCGGCGCTCGTCGGTGTCGTCACCGGCATTCTGCTCGGCAGGTCGACGGCGTTCGCCGATGTCTTCGGGCCGCTCACCGAGCTCGCGCGCCCGATACCGGCGATCGCGATGGTGCCGGTCGCGATCCTGCTGTTTCCCACCGACGAGGCCGGCATCGTGTTCATCACGTTCCTCGCGGCCTACTTCCCGATCATGGTGAGCACCCGGCACGCGGTGCGCGCGCTGCCGACCATCTGGGAGGACTCGGTGCGCACGCTGGGCGGCGGGCGCGTCGATGTGTTGCGGCGGGTCGTGTTACCGGGAATCCTGCCGGGGCTGTTCGGCGGGCTGTCGGTCGGTATGGGCGTGGCGTGGATCTGTGTGATCTCCGCGGAGATGATCTCCGGCCGACTCGGCGTCGGATACCGGACGTGGCAGGCGTATACGGTGCTCAACTACTCCGATGTGTTCGTCGGCATCATCACGATCGGGGTGCTGGGCTTCACCACGGCCGCCGCGGTCGAACTGATCGGCAGGCATGCCACCCGCTGGCTGCCCCGCGCAGAGGAGAATGTCCGATGACCGCCACGATCGCGCCCGAAACCCTGCTCGGCATGCGACTCGAACTCGACGATGTGCGGCTGTCCTACACCGGCGCACCCGTCGTCGACGGCTTGAGCCTCGATGTACGCCCGGGGGAGATCCTGGTGCTCACCGGTCCGTCGGGATGCGGCAAGTCGACGGTGCTGCGCGCGCTGACGGGCCTGCTGCGACCGGATTCCGGACGGGTGCTCGCCGACGGTGAAGAGGTTGCGACCACATCGCGCGACCGGGGGATGGTGTTCCAGGACAGTGCGCTGTTGCCCTGGCGCACAGTGCGTTCCAACATCGAGCTGGCGCTGCAACTGCGCGGGATGCCGCGGGCCGGGCGACGTGAGCGTGCCGAGCGGTGGATCGACGAGGTGGGCCTGACAGGGTTCGCCGACTATCTGCCCAAGAGCCTGTCGGACGGTATGCGTCAACGTGTGCAACTCGCACGCGGGCTGGCGGGTGCCCCGCGGGCGGTGATGATGGACGAGCCGTTCGCGGCACTGGACACCCAGACCCGGGCGGCGATGCAAGGGTTGCTGATTCAGACGTGGCAGGCGCACCCGACCACCATCGTGTTCGTCACCCACGACGTCGACGAGGCGCTGATACTCGGCGACCGCGTCGCGGTGCTCGGCCGGGCCGGTCAACCGCTCCGCGCGCTGGTCGACGTCCCGCAGCCCCGCGTCGCCGATGCCGACCGCCACGAGACCCATACCGAAATCATTGCTGCCCTTCATCATCCATCATGAACATTCCTGAACTCGCCGACACCGCTCGGCTCGACTGTGACGTGCTGGTGATCGGCGGAGGCACCGCGGGCACGATGGCCGCGCTGACCGCCGCCGAACACGGCGCGCAGGTGCTGCTCCTGGAGAAGGCACACGTCCGGCATTCCGGGGCGCTGGCGATGGGGATGGACGGTGTGAACAACGCCGTGATCCCCGGCAAGGCGAGACCCGAGGACTACGTCGCCGAGATCACCCGCGCCAACGACGGAATCGTCAACCAGCGCACCATCTATCAGACGGCCACCCGCGGGTTCGCGATGGTGCAGCGCCTGGAACGCTACGGCGTGAAGTTCGAGAAGGACGAACACGGCGAGTACGCCGTGCGCCGGGTGCACCGGTCCGGCTCCTACGTCCTGCCCATGCCCGAGGGCAAGGACGTCAAGAAGGCGCTGTATCGGGTGCTGCGCCAGCGGTCCATGCGCGAGAAGATCCGCATCGAGAACCGGCTGATGCCGGTGCGGGTGCTCACCGACGACACCGGGCGCGCCGTCGGCGCCGCCGCGTTGAACTCGCGCACCGGCGAATTCGTCGCGGTCGCGGCCAAGGCGGTGATCCTGGCGACCGGCGCGTGCGGACGGCTGGGACTACCCGCGTCGGGCTATCTGTACGGCACCTACGAGAACCCCACCAACGCCGGTGACGGTTACTCGATGGCCTACCACGCCGGAGCGGAGCTCTCCGGAATCGAATGCTTCCAGGTCAACCCGTTGATCGAGGACTACAACGGGCCGGCGTGCGCTTATGTGGCCAATCCGTTCGGCGGATACCAGGTCAACGCGTTGGGGGAGCGGTTCGTCGACTCCGACTACTGGTCGGGCCAGATGATGGCCGAGGTGAAGCGTGAGATCGAATCGGCCCGCGGGCCCATCTACCTCAAGGTCTCGCACCTGCCCGACGAAACGCTGACCGCGCTGGAGAACATCCTGCACACCACCGAGCGACCGACCCGCGGCACGTTCCACGCCAACCGCGGGCACGACTACCGCACCCACGACATCGAGATGCACATCTCCGAAATCGGCTTGTGCAGCGGGCATTCGGCGTCCGGCGTGTGGGTCGACGAGCACGCCCGAACGACGGTTCCGGGCCTGTACGCGGCGGGCGATCTGGCGTGTGTGCCGCACAACTACATGATCGGCGCGTTCGTCTACGGCGACCTCGCCGGCGAGCACGCGGCGTCGACGCTGCAGGGTGTCACCGCGCCCGCCGCCCTGCCCGAGGACCAGCTGCGGGAGGCGCATGAACTCGTCTACCGCCCGCTGCGCCATCCCGAGGGCCCGCCCCAGCCGCAGGTCGAGTACAAGTTGCGCCGGTTCGTCAACGACTATGTGGCGCCGCCGAAGACGGCGACCAAGCTGTCGATCGCCATCGAGACGTTCGAGCGCATGCGCGACGAGATCTCCGAGATCGGTGCCACCACTCCGCACGAGCTGATGCGCGCGGTCGAGGTGTCCTTCATCCGCGACTGCGCCGAGATGGCGGCGCGTTCGTCGTTGACGCGCACCGAATCGCGGTGGGGCCTGTACCACGACCGCGCCGACCTGCCGCAGCGAGACGACGAAGGCTGGCGGTACCACCTGAACCTGCGCAAGGAGTCCGACGGGTCCATGACGTTCGTCAAACGGCCCGTTGCACCGTATTTCGTCGCGGTGCCCGATCTGGAGCACCTGCCCTCCGACGATCCGGTCACCCACGTCGAACAGCCCACGATGGCCATCGGCCGCGCACCGGTCGACGCTGCCTCCCGTATCCGCTCGACCACGCCCGCCGAGCCCCCGTCACCGCGCATCGCCGCGGTGCTCGCGCTCGAGTTGCCGTCCGTGCCGGAACTCACCGAATTCCTCGCCGACGCCGACGCAGGGGTGCGGCGCACCGCGGTCGCCACCCTCGTCGAACATCTGCCCGACGGATACGAGGCACCGCTGATCGCCGCGCTGGATGATGCCGATTCCGGCGTCCGGCGTGTGGCCGCTGACGGTGCGCGCGAGCTCGTCGAGGTGCTCTCTGGGCCGGAACATGTTGCTCCGCATGCCGAGTCGGCGGATCCCGAGGTGCGGGCGGCGGCCATCTACGTTCTGGCGGCGCGTCGTGTTGGCAACGAGCAGGCGTACCGCCGGGCACTCGGCGACGTCGACCACCGGGTGCGGATCGAGGCCGTGCGAGCCCTGGTGTCGGTCGACGACGCCGACGGTGTGGCCGCGGCCGCAGGCGACGACAACCGTGAGGTGCGCATCGCCGCGGCCAACGGTCTGGCGACGCTCGGCACCGGCGCGCAGACCGTGCGCCGCCTGGTGGCCGACACCGATCCGCTGGTGCGGGCGGCCGCGCTGTCGGCGCTCGGTGCGGTCGGATGCGGTGACGACGACGAGCCCGGTGTGCGCGAGGCGCTCACCGCGCCGGCCTGGCAGGTGCGCGAGGGCGCGGCTCGGGCTCTGGCGGGCGCGGCGCCCGCCGTCGCGGTCCCGACACTGTCGCGGGCGCTGAGCGATCAGCACCTCGACGTGCGCAAGGCCGCCGTCCTCAGCCTGACCCGGTGGGCGGCCTCGGAACAGGCTGCGCGGGATGCGTTGGAGATAGCGCTCAAGGACGGCGACGCAGACGTGCGCGCTTATGCCCGTCAGGCGCTGGTGCGTGCGGGTTACGAGACGGACTTGGCCGGGTAGTCCGGCAGTTCGATCGAATCGGCCGTCGTGAACCACAGCCGCGCGGCCACCGGCCGAAACGGCCAGCGCTGCATCCACTTCATCACCGCGGCGTTGATCGCGATGTCGGAAGCCGTGCTGGGCGCGTACCGGTCGATGGTGTTGTTCAGTTTCTGGCAGGTGTCGACGTACGGGCGCATGCGGTTCTCGTATCGGGCCAGCGCCGCTGGAATGCTCTCCGGCTGAAGCGAACTCGCGGGACCCAGCTCGCCCGCGAGCAGGTAGGCGCCGACTAGAGCCAGGCTCGTACCCATGCCGGACAGCGGCGAGGCGCAGTATCCGGCGTCGCCGACCAGCGTGACGCGTCCCGCCGACCAGGACGGCATATGGATCTGGATGAAGGAGTCGAAGTAGAAATCGTCGGCTTTCTCGGCCGCGACCAGCAGGGCGTCACACTCCCATCCGGCGCCTGCGAACCGCTCGGCCAGAATGCGGCGCTGCTGGTCGAGATCGTGCCGGTCGTACTCGAGCGGTTCGGACCGAAATGCCAGACCGGCCTTGGCGATCGCGGGATCGTGGGAGGGACGCATCGACGCGTTGAGCCCCCCGGGTGCCTGATACAGCAGGAACCAGCCGTCGAGTCCGACGCTGTCGGGCGCCGAGAACCACGCGTTGTAGCCGCCGATCGGCTTGGCGAACTTCTCTTCGGGGCCGAAGGCCATGCGGCGCACCGCCGAGTGCGGGCCGTCGGCGCCGACGACGAGGTCGGCGTGCAGCACGGTCCCGTCGGACAACGTCGCCTCCACGCCGTCGTCGACGTCACGCAGTTCCGAAATGCGCTGTCCGAACCGGTATTCGACCGAATCCCTGGTGGCCTGATACAACACGTCCACCAGGTCGCCGCGCAGGATTTCGAGCTTGGACACCAGCCCGTTGCCGTTGAACGCCGTCACCAGCATCTCGGCGCGTCGGCTGCCGTCCGAACGGACCCACGCCGCGCCCCGCTGCTCGAGCGCGCGGGCCCGCATCTGGTCGAGCAATCCCATCCGCTCGATGACATCGCCGCCCGCGCCCCGCAGATCCACGGTCTGGCCGCCGGGCCGGATGCCGGGTGAGATCTCGACGACCACGACGCGATAACCGTTGCGACTCAACCAGAACGCCAGGGACGGTCCGGCGATACCGGCGCCACTGATCAGGACGGTCGGCTGATTCATGCCGTCAGACTAAACGCTCATATGTCAAGTGCCTGGTAAGTCCGGCGGACGAATTTCGGCTGCGCGCTCTGTAGTTTGGCCAGCGACGTGTTGCCCGCGATGGCGGCCGCGTCGACGTTGAGGTCGGGAAGATTCTGGATCAGGTAGATCAGGATCAGATCCGCCGACGGGTCGGCCTGCCACCAGGTGCCGTAGGCGCCCGGCCAACTGAACGTGCCCACCCCGCCGGGCCCGAACAGCGGACGCGACTTCGCCGGGTCGGTGACCACCGACAGGTTCAGCCCGAAGCCTCGGCCCACCCAGAACGGTGCGCCGAGGAAGTTCTGTCGCTTCTGCTCGTCGGTCAACCGGTCGGTGCGCATCAGCCGCACCGACTCCTCGGACAGCACGCGCACCCCGTCGAGCGTGCCGCCGGCCAACAGCATCCGCGCGAAGCGAAGGTAGTCGTCGACGGTCGACCACAGTCCGGCGCCGCCTGCGCAGAACGGCGGATCGGTGATCGGCGCGGGGCCCATCACGTCGTGCTGCAGGGTGTTGTTCTTGTCGAGCTTGTACATCGTGGCGGCGCGGTGCCGTCGCGCCGTGCCCACGGAGAATCCGGTGTCGGGCATCTGCAACGGCTCGAAGATCCGTTCGCGCAGAATGTCGGAGAGCGGCTTGCCCTCGATGCGCGAGAGCGCGATGCCCAGCACGTCGGTGGCGTGGCTGTAGGTGAGCCGCTCGCCGGGCTGGTGCGCCAGCGGAAGTTTGGCCAGTTCGGTCAGCCAACGGTCTTGGTCCTGGCGGAACGACATCCGGCCGTACGCGCGGCTCAACGGGCCCAGCACCGAGAACGCGTAGGCCAGACCGCTGCGGTGCGTCATCAGGTCGTCGAAGGTGATGAGGCGGCGGGCTGGCGTCGTCTTGTCGAGATCGCCCTGCGGATCGAGAAGCACCCGCAGGTCGGCGAGTTCGGGCAGCCATGTCGTGACCGGGTCATTCAGCGAAAAGCGGCCCTCCTCGAGGAGGCTCATCGCAGCCGCGACCGTCACCGGTTTGGTCATCGAGGCGATGCGGAAGATCGTGTCGCGCTGCATCGGCAGCCCGGCGTCGACGTCGCGGTGCCCCAACTCGTTGACCTGAAGTACCCCACCGCCGTGCCACACCAGGGTCACTGCTCCGGCGAGGAGTCCGGCGTCGATCGCCTCGCGAATGGACGCGGAGTTGCCGTCGAGTTTCATCGCGGCAAGCCTACTGAGGGAGAGCACGCCCGCGCGGATGCTAAGCTTCCCGGCAGTTTCGACGTCCTTTAAAGAGCCGTCCAGAGAGGCGGAGAAGGAGGTCAGAGTCGCTTGGGCGCGCAATCAGGCTCGTCGGGCACCGACCGGGAGCTGATGTCCGCAGCGGACGTCGGCCGCACCATTTCCCGCATCGCCCATCAGATCATCGAGAAGACCGCACTCGACGGTTCCGATGCTCCCCGCGTCGTCTTGCTCGGGATCCCCACTCGGGGAGTGACGTTGGCCACCCGGCTCGCGGAGAAGATCAAGGAGTTTTCCGGCGTCGTCGTCCCGCACGGCGCGTTGGACAACACGCTGTACCGCGACGACCTGGACTTCAAGCCGCCCCGCGCCCTGGAGGAAACGTCGATCCCCGAAGGCGGCATCGACCAGTCCCTCGTCATCCTCGTCGACGACGTGCTCTACACCGGCCGCTCGGTCCGCGCGGCGCTGGACGCCCTGCGCGACATCGGCCGACCGAAGGCGGTGCAGCTGGCGGTGCTCGTCGACCGCGGCCACCGCGAGCTGCCGCTGCGCGCCGACTACGTGGGCAAGAACGTGCCCACGTCCCGCAGCGAGAACGTCAAGGTCCGGCTAGCCGAAGACGATGGTCACGACGGGGTGTCCATTGCGCCGTACGGAGGTCCCATCAGGTGAAACATCTGCTCTCGGCGGCGGATCTGTCGCGCGACGACGCGCTGGCGATCCTCGACAACGCCGACCGGTTCAGCCAGGCGCTGCTCGGCCGCGAGGTCAAGAAACTCCCCACGCTGCGCGGGCGCACGATCATCACGATGTTCTACGAGAACTCCACCCGCACCCGGGTCTCGTTCGAGGTCGCGGGCAAGTGGATGAGCGCCGACGTGATCAACGTCAGCGCCTCGGGATCGTCGGTTTCCAAGGGCGAGTCGCTGCGCGACACCGCGCTGACGCTGCGCGCCGCGGGCGCCGACGCGCTGATCCTGCGCCATCCCTCCTCGGGCGCGCCGCAGCAGCTGGCCGAGTGGACGGCCACCGAGGACGGACATGGCCCGGCGGTCATCAACGCCGGCGACGGCACCCACGAACACCCCACCCAGGCGCTGCTCGACGCGCTCACCATCCGCCAGCGGCTGGGCGACATCGAGGGCAAGCGGGTCGTCATCGTCGGTGACGTCCTGCACAGTCGGGTGGCCCGCTCGAACGTGCTGCTGCTGCACACCCTGGGCGCGGAGGTGGTGCTGGTGGCGCCGCCGACGCTGCTGCCCGTCGGGGTCGCCGACTGGCCGGTCACGGTGTCGCACGACCTCGACGCCGAATTGCCGCTGGCCGACGCCGTGCTGATGCTGCGGGTGCAGGCCGAGCGCATGAACGGCGGCTTCTTCCCGTCGGCCAGGGAGTACTCGGTGCTCTACGGCCTGTCCGAGAAGCGCCAGGCGCTGCTGTCGGGCAACGCGGTGGTGCTGCACCCGGGGCCGATGGTCCGCGGTATGGAGATCGCGTTCTCGGTCGCCGACTCGTCGCAATCGGCGGTGCTGCAACAGGTCTCCAACGGCGTGCACATCCGGATGGCGGTGCTCTTCCACCTGCTGGTGGGCGCCGAGAAAGAAGCGATCAGCGTATGAGCGTGTTGATACGAGGGGTCCGTCTCTACGGCGAGGGCGATCCCGTCGACGTGCTGACGAGCGACGGGCAGATCGCCGAGATCGGTGCCGATCTTCGGATTCCCGACGATGCCGACGTCGTCGACGCCACCGGCCAGGTGCTGCTGCCGGGATTCGTCGACCTGCACACCCACTTGCGCGAGCCCGGTCGCGAGTATGCCGAAGACATCGAAACCGGTTCGGCGGCAGCGGCTTTGGGCGGATACACCGCGGTGTTCGCGATGGCCAACACCAACCCCGTCGCCGACAGCCCCGTCGTGACCGACCACGTCTGGCAGCGAGGGCAGCAGGTCGGCCTGGTCGACGTGCATCCGGTCGGCGCGGTGACCGTCGGCCTGGCGGGTGCGCAGCTCACCGAGATGGGCATGATGGCCGGCGGCGCCGCCCAGGTGCGGATGTTCTCCGACGACGGCATCTGCGTGCACGATCCGTTGATCATGCGCCGCGCGCTGGAATACGCGACGGGCCTCGGCGTACTGATCGCCCAGCACGCCGAAGAGCCACGGCTCACCGTCGGCGCGGTGGCCCACGAGGGTCCCAACGCGGCGAGGCTCGGGCTGGCCGGGTGGCCGCGGGCGGCCGAGGAGTCGATCGTCGCGCGCGATGCGCTGCTGGCCCGAGACGCCGGGGCGCGAGTGCACGTTTGCCATGCGTCGACCGCGGGCACCGTCGAGATCGTGCGGTGGGCGAAGTCACAGGGCATCTCGATCACGGCCGAGGTGACCCCGCACCATCTGCTGCTCGACGATGAACGGCTGGCCACGTACGACGGGCGCTACCGGGTGAACCCGCCGCTGCGGGAGGCCTCGGACGCTCGGGCACTGCGGCAGGCGCTGGCGGACGGGATCATCGATTGTGTGGCCACCGATCACGCACCGCACGCCGAGCACGAGAAGTGCTGCGAGTTCTCCGTCGCACGTCCCGGCATGCTCGGACTGCAGACCGCGCTGTCGGTGGTGGCCGAGACGATGGTGCGCCCGGGGTTGCTGACGTGGCGCGACGTCGCGCGGGTGATGAGCGAGCGGCCCGCCGAGATCGTCGGTCTGCCCGATCAGGGCCGCCCGCTGGAGGTCGGCGAGCCCGCCAACCTGACCGTGGTCGACCCCGACGCGACGTGGACCGTGGAAGGTTCCGCGCTGGCCAGCCGCTCGGCCAACACGCCCTATGAGGCGCTCGAACTGCCGGCGGCCGTGACGCTGACGCTGTTGCGCGGCAAGGTCACCGCGCGGGATGGGAAGTGCCCCGCGTGAACACCGGCACGCTCGTCGGATCGTTGATCATGGCCGCCGTCGTGGCCGTGTTGATCGCGGTTCTGATCCAGGCGATGATCCGCGGATGGCGCCGCCGCGCGGAGCGCCAGGCCGAGATCATCGGCACGCTGCCGCCGCTTCCCGACATCGTCGGGCCGGCCATCGTGGCGCCCACCAAGGGGTTGTACGTCGGCAGCACGCTCGCTCCCGACTGGAACAACCGCATCGTGGTCGGCGACCTCGGTTTCCGCACCAAGGCCGTGCTGACCCGCTACCCCGAAGGAATCATGTTGCAGCGCAGTGGCGCCTTGCCGATCTGGATCCCCGACGAGTCGATCACCCAGATCCGCACCGAGCGGGGGATCACCGGCAAGGCGATGACGCACGAAGGCATTCTCGCGATCCGGTGGCGGCTACCGTCGGGCACCGAGATCGACACCGGGTTCCGCGCTAACGACCGTCGCGAGTACTCGCACTGGGTGGAGCAGGAGGCGGCGTGACGGGAACCGACAAGGCACTTCTGGTGCTCGAGGACGGCCGGGTCTTCACCGGCACAACGTTCGGTGCGATCGGTCAGTCGCTCGGCGAAGCGGTGTTCTCCACCGGCATGTCGGGTTACCAGGAGACGCTGACCGATCCGAGCTACCACGGGCAGATTGTGATCGCGACGGCGCCGCAGATCGGCAACACCGGATGGAACCGCGAGGACGCAGAAAGCCGCGGCGACAAGATCTGGGTCGCCGGATACGCGGTGCGTGACCCCTCGCCGCGGGCCTCGAACTGGCGGGCCACGTCCACGCTGGACGAGGAACTCGAACGCCAGGGCATCGTCGGTATCGCGGGCATCGACACCCGCGCGGTGGTGCGCCATCTGCGCAGCCGCGGGTCGATGAAGGCCGGGTTGTTCTCCGGTCCGGCGCTCGCCGATCTCGACGAACTGCTCGAGCGGGTGCGCAATCAGCCCAGCATGCTCGGCGCCAATCTCGCGGGGGAGGTCAGTACCGATGCCGTCTACGTGGTGGAACCCGAAGGGCAGCAACGGTTCACGGTGGCCGCGATCGACCTCGGTATCAAGACGAACACCCCGCGCAACTTCGCGAAGCGCGGCATCCGCAGCCATGTGCTGCCCGCGTCGGCGAGCTTCGAGCAGATCGCCGATCTCAAGCCGGACGGGGTGTTCCTGTCCAACGGCCCCGGCGATCCCGCCACCGCCGACCACATCGTCGCCGTCACCCAGGAGGTGCTCGGCGCGGGAATCCCCCTGTTCGGCATCTGCTTCGGCAACCAGATCCTGGGCCGGGCACTCGGGCGCTCGACGTACAAGATGGTGTTCGGCCACCGCGGCATCAACGTTCCGGTGATCGACCACCAGACCGGCAGCGTCGCGATCACCGCGCAGAACCACGGATTCGCCCTCGAGGGCGAGGCGGGGGAGCGCTTCGACACCCCGTTCGGCGAGGCGGTCGTCAGCCACACGTGCGCCAACGACGGTGTGGTCGAAGGCATCAAACTCGTCAGCGGACTGGCGTTTTCGGTGCAGTACCACCCGGAGGCGGCGGCGGGCCCGCACGACGCGAACTATCTGTTCGATCAGTTCATCGACCTGATGGCAGGGGAGAGCAAGTGAGGCCCGATTTGCGCGCAGTTTCGCGGGACAGGAGCGCCGATGCCTAAGCGCAGCGACCTCAACCACATCCTGGTGATCGGCTCCGGGCCGATCGTGATCGGGCAGGCCGCGGAGTTCGACTACTCGGGGACCCAGGCGTGCCGGGTGTTGCGCGCCGAGGGGCTGCAGGTCAGCCTGATCAACTCCAACCCGGCGACGATCATGACCGACCCCGAGTATGCCGACCACACCTACGTCGAGCCGATCACACCGGAGTTCGTCGAGCGGGTGATCGTGCAGCAGGCCGAGCGCGGCAACAAGATCGACGGCCTGCTCGCCACGCTGGGCGGGCAGACGGCGCTGAACACCGCGGTCGCGCTGTCGGAGTCGGGGGCACTGGCCAAGCACGGCGTGGAACTGATCGGCGCGGACTTCGAGGCCATCCAGCGCGGCGAGGACCGTCAGCGGTTCAAGGACATCGTCGCCAAGGTCGGCGGTGAATCCGCGCGCTCGCGAGTCTGTTTCACGATGGACGAGGTCCGCGAGACGGTCGAGGAGCTCGGCCTGCCGGTCGTGGTGCGCCCGTCCTTCACGATGGGCGGGCTCGGCTCGGGCATGGCGTACTCCGCCGAGGACGTCGACCGGATGGCCGGCGACGGGCTCGCGGCCTCCCCGAGCGCGAACGTGCTCATCGAGGAGTCGATCTTCGGCTGGAAGGAGTACGAACTCGAGTTGATGCGCGACGGCCGCGACAATGTGGTCGTCGTCTGCTCGATCGAGAACTTCGACCCGATGGGTGTGCATACCGGCGACTCGGTCACCGTCGCCCCGGCCATGACGCTCACCGACCGCGAGTACCAGACCATGCGCGATCTGGGCATCGCGATCCTGCGCGAGGTCGGCGTCGACACCGGAGGCTGCAACATCCAGTTCGCGGTGAACCCGGCCGACGGCCGGCTGATCGTGATCGAGATGAACCCGCGGGTGTCCCGCTCGAGTGCGTTGGCCTCCAAGGCAACCGGTTTCCCGATCGCCAAGATCGCCGCGAAGCTCGCGATCGGCTACACGCTCGACGAGATCGTCAACGACATCACCAAGGAGACGCCGGCCTGTTTCGAGCCGACGCTCGACTACGTCGTGGTCAAGGCGCCCCGCTTCGCGTTCGAGAAGTTCCCCGGTGCCGACGGCACGCTGACCACGACGATGAAGTCGGTCGGCGAGGCGATGTCGCTGGGCCGCAACTTCATCGAAGCGCTCGGCAAGGTGATGCGCTCGCTGGAGGCCGACCGTGCCGGGTTCTGGACCAAGTCCGACCCCGACGAGGACACGGTCACCGTCGATGAACTGCTGACCCGCCTGGGGACACCGTCGGACGGACGCGTCTACGACCTGGAACTCGCGCTGCGCAAGGGCGCATCCGTGGAGCAGGTCGCGAAGGCCTCGGGCGTCGACCCCTGGTTCGTCGAGCAGATCGCCGGGCTCGTCGGGTTGCGCGCCGAGATCGTCGACGCGCCCGTGCTCGACGCCGGGTTGTTGCGCCGCGCCAAGTACCACGGGCTGTCCGATCGCCAGATCGCCGCGCTGCGACCCGAACTCGCCGGTGAGGTCGGGGTGCGGGCACTGCGTCAGCGGCTGGGCATTCACCCGGTGTTCAAGACGGTCGACACCTGCGCGGCCGAATTCGAGGCCAAGACCCCGTACCACTACAGCAGCTACGAGCTCGACCCCGCGGCGGAGACGGAGGTCGCGCCGCAGACCCAGCGGCCCAAGGTGTTGATTCTCGGTTCGGGCCCCAACCGCATCGGGCAGGGCATCGAGTTCGACTACAGCTGCGTGCACGCCGCGACGACGTTGAGCCAGGCCGGTTTCGAGACGGTGATGGTCAACTGCAACCCCGAGACCGTGTCCACCGACTACGACACCGCCGACCGGCTCTACTTCGAACCGCTCACGTTCGAGGACGTGCTCGAGGTCTACTACGCCGAATCCGCCTCCGGTGCAGGCGGTCCGGGCGTGGTCGGTGTCATCGTGCAGCTCGGCGGGCAGACCCCGCTCGGGTTGGCGGAACGCCTGCAGAACGCCGGCGTGCCGATCGTCGGGACCAGCCCCAGGGCGATCGACCTCGCCGAGGATCGCGGTGCGTTCGGGGAGGTGCTGACCAACGCGGGCCTGCCCGCTCCGAAGTTCGGCCTGGCCACCAGCTTCGACCAGGCGCGGCGCATCGCCGCCGACATCGGTTATCCCGTGCTGGTGCGGCCGTCCTACGTGCTCGGCGGTCGCGGCATGGAGATCGTCTACGACGACGAGACGTTGCAGGGCTACATCACCAGGGCCACCGAACTCTCGCCCGAACATCCGGTGCTTGTGGACCGGTTCCTCGAGGACGCCATCGAGATCGACGTCGACGCGCTGTGCGACGGATCCGAGGTGTACATCGGCGGCATCATGGAGCACATCGAAGAGGCCGGCATCCACTCCGGTGACTCGGCGTGTGCGCTGCCTCCGGTGACGCTGGGCCGCAGCGACATCGAGGCCGTGCGGCGCGCCACCGAGGCGATCGCCCACGGTATCGGCGTGGTGGGCCTGCTCAACGTGCAGTACGCGCTCAAGGACGACGTGCTCTACGTCCTCGAGGCCAACCCCCGCGCCAGTCGCACCGTGCCGTTCGTCTCCAAGGCCACCGCGGTGCCGCTGGCCAAGGCGTGTGCGCGGATCATGCTCGGCGCGACGATCGCCCAGTTGCGCGAGGAGGGTGTGCTGGCACGCAGCGGGGACGGTGCGGCCACCGCACGCAGCGCTCCCGTGGCGGTCAAGGAAGCGGTCCTGCCGTTCAACCGCTTTCGCAAACACGATGGCACGCAGATCGATTCGCTGCTGGGCCCGGAAATGAAGTCGACGGGCGAGGTGATGGGCATCGACCACGACTTCGGCAGCGCCTTCGCCAAGAGCCAGACCGCCGCCTACGGGTCGCTGCCCGTCGAGGGCACGGTGTTCGTGTCGGTGGCCAACCGCGACAAGCGGTCGCTGGTGTTCCCCGTCAAGCGGCTCGCCGATCTCGGGTTCCGGGTGCTGGCCACCGAGGGCACCGCGGAGATGTTGCGGCGCAACGGCATTCCGTGTGAAGAGGTGCGCAAGCACTTCGAGGAGCCGAGTGAGGGCAGGCCCGCATCGTCGGCGGTCGACCTCATCAAGGCGGGGGAGGTGGACATGGTGATCAACACCCCGTACGGCAACTCCGGTCCTCGTGTCGACGGCTACGAGATCCGCTCTGCGGCGGTGGCGAACAGCATCCCGTGTGTGACAACGGTGCAGGGAGCGTCGGCGGCGGTGCAGGGCATCGAGGCAGGGATCCGCGGCGACATCGGCGTGATGTCGCTGCAGGAGCTGCACAGCGTGCTGGGCCCGTGACCGGTTTCGGCCCGCGGTTGGCCGACGCGGTGGCCCGGCGTGGACCGCTGTGTCTGGGCATCGATCCACACCCGGAGTTGATGCAGGCGTGGGGACTTCCCGTCGATGCCGACGGACTGCGCCGGTTCTGCGACGCGTGCGTGACGGCGTTCGCCGGCTTCGCGATCGTCAAACCGCAGGTGGCCTTCTTCGAGGCGTACGGCGCCGCCGGTTTCGCGGTGCTCGAGCACACCTTCGCCGCGCTTCGCGATGCGGGAGTGCTGGTGCTCGCCGACGCCAAACGGGGTGACATCGGGTCGACGATGGCGGCCTACGCCCAGGCGTGGGTCGGCGATTCGCCGCTGGCGGCCGACGCGGTAACGGCGTCGCCGTACCTGGGCTTCGGCTCGCTGCAGCCGCTGATCGAGACGGCGGTCGCCAACGGCCGCGGGGTGTTCGTGCTCGCGGCCACTTCGAATCCGGAGGGCGCATCCGTGCAGTGCGCCGACACCGGCGGCCGTACCGTCGCGCAATCGATCGTCGAAGCGGCCGCGCAGGTCAACCGGACGGCGCAGGACCGACCGGGTCCGATCGGTGTGGTGGTCGGCGCGACCCTGGCCGAACCGCCCGATGTCAGCGCGCTCGGCGGGCCGGTGCTGGTCCCGGGCGTCGGTGCCCAGGGCGGGCGCCCCGAGGCGCTGGGCGGGCTCGGAGGGGCCCAATCCGGCCAGTTGTTGCCCGCGGTGTCGCGTGAGGTGCTGCGGGCCGGCCCGGAGGTGGGTGCCCTGCGCTCCGCGGCCGAGGCGATGCGCGACGCGGTGGCCTACCTGGCGTGACGACGGCGGCCGACGAAGCAACAAATGCAACGTCTGTCTCAGCTGTCACAAATGTCACAAACAGCCAGCTCGCGACACGCCCGAAAGCGGATGACCAGCGAAAATTTTCTTTGTAGGCGCCCCCGGGCCGCCTGGGTGTGGCGCAGGTCACGCGCTGAACGGTCGAAAAGCGGCCCGATGCAATCCGAATTGCCTTGATATGCAGGCGGTTCCGGCCGCGGAATGGGAGATTTCGTCGTTTCGGGCCGCCGGACGCGGCTGACAGGCGCGGCGGGCGACGGCCCGACACGCTGGGCTTTTGACGCCGTAACCAGGGGGTGGGGTTCGCTTTCGTCAGCCTGCGTGGGTACGGTCGTCGTCGCTGGCTGTTTCTGGGTTTTCCCTATCAGCCGAGGCAGTGGAAATTGAATGGTGATGAGACGGAGGAACCCGTGGCCCTTCCCCAGTTGACCGACGAACAGCGCGCGGCCGCGTTGGAGAAGGCTGCCGCCGCACGTCGAGCCAGAGCCGAACTGAAGGACCGGCTCAAGCGCGGCGGCACCAACCTCAAGCAGGTGCTCAAGGATGCCGAGACCGACGAGGTCTTGGGCAAGATGAAGGTTTCGGCGCTTCTCGAGGCGTTGCCCAAGGTCGGCAAGGTCAAGGCGCAGGAGATCATGACCGAACTCGAGATCGCCCCGACCCGCCGTCTGCGCGGTCTCGGCGATCGTCAGCGCAAGGCGCTGCTGGAAAAGTTCGACCAGTCCTAGGCGCAGAAGTTGAGCGCCGGCCGAGGGGCCGGCCGGGTAGTCGTGCTGTCCGGCCCCTCAGCCGTCGGGAAGTCGACCGTCGTCCGCTGTCTGCGCGAACGCGTTCCCGACCTGCACTTCAGCGTGTCAGTCACCACCAGGGCCCCTCGCCCCGGTGAAGTCGACGGCGTTGACTACTCCTTTGTCACCCCGGATGAATTCAATCAGCTGATCGCCGACGGCGCCCTACTCGAATGGGCAGAGATCCACGGCGGTCTACAGCGCTCCGGGACCCCCGCCCGGCCCGTCCGCGAGGCGATCGCCGCGGGCAGGCCCGTCCTGATCGAGGTGGACCTGGCCGGCGCGCGGGCCGTCAAGAAGGCGATGCCCGAGGCCCTGACGGTGTTCCTCGCCCCGCCGAGCTGGGAAGAGCTGCAGAACCGCCTGACCGGGCGTGGCACCGAGACCCCCGAGGCGATCGAGCGCCGATTGGCCACCGCCCGGGCCGAACTCGCAGCGCAGGACGACTTCGACGCCGTCGTCGTGAACAGTCAATTGGAGTCTGCCTGCGCGGAATTGGTATCCTTGCTGGTGGACCGCTGATAAGTACGCGCCGGCCTCGGCGCCGGACGGCCTGACAGCTATCTCGCATCCAGCCAAAACCGCCAGGAGATTTTTTACGTGAGCACCCCGCACGCCGACACGCAGCTGACAGCCGTGGACGACCTCGACACGTCGGCCGTCAGCGCCTACGACACGCCGTTGGGCATCACCAACCCGCCCATCGACGAGTTGCTGGATCGCGCGTCGAGCAAGTATGCGCTGGTGATCTATGCCGCCAAGCGCGCACGCCAGATCAACGACTACTACAACCAGCTCGGCGACGGCATCCTCGAGTACGTCGGCCCGCTGGTCGAGCCGGGCCTGCAGGAGAAGCCGCTGTCGATCGCGCTGCGTGAGATCCACGCGGACCTGCTCGAGCACACCGAAGGCGAGTAGCAACACCGCGAGGCATAGGGGAGCGGCCGCCATGGAGCCCAAGCGGATCATCGTCGGCGTCGCCGGTGGTATCGCCGCCTACAAGGCGGCCACCGTGGTCAGACAGCTCACCGAGGCAGGCCACGACGTCCGCGTCGTACCCACCGAATCCGCACTGCGGTTCGTCGGCGCCGCGACCTTCGAAGCCCTCTCCGGTCATCCCGTGCACACGGGCGTCTGGGACGACGTGCACGAGGTGCCGCACGTGCGCTTCGGTCAGGAAGCCGATCTCGTCGTCGTCGCGCCCGCCACCGCCGATCTCCTGGCGCGTGCGGTCGCCGGCCGCGCGGACGACCTCTTGACCGCGACGCTGCTGACCGCGCGATGTCCGGTGCTGTTCGCCCCGGCGATGCACACCGAGATGTGGTTCCACCCGGCGACCGTGGAGAACGTCGCGACGCTGCGCCGTCGCGGTGCCGTCGTCCTCGAACCGGCCTCGGGCCGCTTGACCGGCGCCGACAGCGGCGCGGGCCGCCTGCCCGAAGCCGAAGAGATCACCACGCTGGCCCAGCTGCTGCTGACGCGGCCCGATGCGCTGCCCTACGACCTGGCCGGCGTCAAGGTTCTGGTCTCGGCGGGTGGAACCCGCGAGCCGATCGACCCGGTGCGGTTCATCGGCAACCGCAGCTCCGGCAAGCAGGGATACGCGATGGCCCGGGTGATGGCCCAGCGCGGGGCCGACGTCACGTTGATCGCGGGCAACACCACGGGACTGATCGACCCGGCCGGCGTCGACGTCGTGCACATCGGATCGGCCTCCCAACTGAAGGACGCCGTATCGAAGCACGCTCCGGACGCGCACGTGCTGGTGATGGCGGCCGCTGTCGCCGACTTCCGGCCCACCCAGATGCAGACCAGCAAGATCAAGAAGTCCGCCGATCCGGATGCGGCCGCGCCGGTCATCGAACTGACCCGCACCGAGGACGTTTTGGCGGGCACCGTGCGGGGCCGGGCCGACGGACAGTTGCCCAACATGCGGGCGATCGTGGGATTCGCTGCGGAGACCGGCGACGCCAACGGCGACGTGCTTCACCACGCGCGTGCGAAGCTGCAGCGCAAGGGCTGCGATTTGCTCGTGGTCAACGCGGTGGGTGAGAATCGGGCGTTCGAAGTGGACAACAACGACGGCTGGCTGCTCGCGGCCGACGGCACCGAGTCCGCCTTGGAACACGGCTCGAAAACCCTGATGGCCAGCCGTATCGTGGACGCGATCGTGGCCTTCCTGCAGAGCGGCGGCGGGTAGCGCGAATCACGCATCTGGCTGCGTGAAATGCTTGCGCGCGACGAACGCACAGGCTTGGGTGCAACAGGGCACACCTATAATTTGATGAACTAACTACCTCAAGTTGACTTGAGCGGGAAGGATCACACCGTGAGTGAAGCTCGGCTGTTCACCAGCGAGTCGGTAACCGAGGGCCACCCCGACAAGATCTGCGACGCGATCAGCGACTCGGTGCTCGACGCATTGCTCGCGGGCGATCCCAAGTCGCGGGTCGCGGTGGAGACGCTGGTGACCACCGGCCAGGTGCACGTCGTCGGCGAGGTGACGACCACGGCCAAGGAGGCCTTCGCCGACATCACGAACACCGTGCGCGAGCGGATCCTGGAGATCGGCTACGACTCCTCGGAGAAGGGCTTCGACGGCGAGACCTGCGGCGTCAACATCGGCATCGGCCGCCAGTCGCCGGATATCGCCCAAGGCGTCGACACCGCGCACGAGACCCGCGTCGGCGGGGCGGGCGATCCGCTCGATCTGCAGGGCGCCGGCGACCAGGGCCTGATGTTCGGCTACGCGATCAAGGACACGCCCGAGCTGATGCCGCTGCCGATCGCCCTCGCGCATAGGTTGTCGCGGCGGCTGACCGAGGTCCGCAAGAGCGGCGTGCTCGACTACCTGCGGCCCGACGGCAAGACTCAGGTCACGGTGCAGTACGACGGCACCACCCCGGTTCGCCTCGACACCGTCGTGCTCTCGACGCAGCACGCAGCGGGCATCGACCTCGAGGGCACGCTGACCCCGGACATCCGCGAGAAGGTCGTCAACACCGTGCTGGCCGACCTGGGCCACGACTCGATGGACACCTCGGACTTCCGGCTGCTGGTGAACCCGACCGGCAAGTTCGTGCTCGGCGGCCCCATGGGCGACGCCGGCCTGACCGGCCGCAAGATCATCGTCGACACCTACGGTGGCTGGGCCCGTCACGGCGGCGGCGCCTTCTCGGGCAAGGATCCGTCCAAGGTGGACCGCTCGGCGGCGTACGCGATGCGCTGGGTGGCGAAGAACGTCGTCGCAGCGGGTCTGGCCGAGCGCGTCGAGGTCCAGGTGGCCTACGCGATCGGCAAGGCCGCTCCCGTCGGCCTGTTCGTCGAGACGTTCGGCAGCGAGACCGTCGACCCGGCCCGCATCGAGAAGGCCATCACCTCGGTCTTCGACCTGCGCCCCGGCGCGATCGTTCGCGATCTCGACCTGCTGCGCCCGATCTACGCGCAGACCGCTGCGTACGGCCACTTCGGTCGCACCGACGTCGAACTGCCGTGGGAGCAGCTGAACAAGGTCGAGGAGCTCAAGGCTTCCGTCTAGCGCCCTATCGTCCTATCGCGAGCAGACGCAAAACTGCCCATTTCCGCGGGCGATTTCTAGTGCTTGATGCAACAGCCTCTAGTTGAGGGGTTGTATGAGAGTTCCGCGGTATCCGTTTGTGGGTCGTCGGTTCTGGGCGTTGATCGCCGAAGGGGTTTCGCCTTTTGCCGCCGGGGAAGCGGTGGGCGTGTCGAAGCACACTGCGTGGGGGTGGTTTGCTGACGCTGGTGGTGTGAAGCCACGATTCAGTGATGTGTCCGCTAGCCGAGCGCGACCCCGTTTGACGCTTGAAGAGCGTGAGGAGATTCAAGACGGGGTGGCTCGTCAGGAGTCGATTCGTTTCATCGCACGTCGGCTGGG
The DNA here is from genome assembly GCF_001665535.1 of Mycobacterium sp. 852002-51961_SCH5331710. Taxonomy (GTDB): domain Bacteria; phylum Actinomycetota; class Actinomycetes; order Mycobacteriales; family Mycobacteriaceae; genus Mycobacterium. Next base: position 594 of record NZ_LZSQ01000031.1, on the reverse strand, counting down.
CCGCCATCCCAGCACGGTGATGCGTGAGATTGAGCGCAATGCCAGTGTCGGTGGTGGTCGGTATCGGGCGCGGCATCGGTTCGGGGCGCCGTGGCGTGGTGGTTGGGAGTGCGTGCCGCGATATCGGGCCCATACCGCCCATGTACGAGCCCACGACCGGGCACGCCGCTCGGCGCCGGGCAAGTTGGCCACCAACACGCGGTTGCATGATGAGGTGCAGGCTCGGTTGGATGAGCAGCACAGTCCCGCCCAGATCTCACGTCGGTTGCGGCTGGACTTTGCCGATGATGCCGAGATGCGGGTGTCCCACGAGATGATCTACCAAGCGATTTATGTTCAGGGCAAAGGCAATCTGCGTCGCGAGTTGCATACCTGCCTGCGTACTGGGCGGGCGCTGCGTAAGCCGCGGCGCCGCCCCGAGGAACGCCGTGGGCGGCTGCGCGACATGGTCAACATCAGCCAGCGACCGCCTGAAGCCGCCGACCGCGCCGTGCCCGGGCATTGGGAGGGCGACCTCATCCTGGGCAGCACGGCGTCGGGCTCGGCGATCGGCACTCTTGTGGAACGCACGACGAGGTTCGTCATGCTGCTGCA
>NZ_LZSQ01000030.1 GCF_001665535.1 Mycobacterium sp. 852002-51961_SCH5331710 | reverse complement strand
AGGTCGGCGGGATCGGGTTGACCGCGGAACCGGTGCCACAGCCGACGGCCGGCGAGCAGAACCAGGACCGCACCCGCCGAGAGCGTGATGAAGAACAGCACCTTGCCGTAGGCGTTGGAGTGCACGGACAACCGGACGGGTTCGCCGAGCGGCAGGCCGTCGGCGGTGCGCAGCGCGACGTCGACGGCGAACCGCTGGGTGAAGTGCACCTCGATCGGCACCCGCAACGGGAGGTAGCCCGGTGGAAGGACGATCTCGCCCATATCGGTGACCGTCATCCCCGGTGGCGCGTCGACGTCGAGGCGGACCCGGATCGGCACCGGCAGGTCGTTGCGCAGGGCGAGCGGCAGCGGGCTGCGCTCGGTCGCCAGCGTGTAGGCGCCGCCGGGGTTGACGATGGTGACCGCCCCGAAGATGTCGTCGACGGTGTGTCCGACCGTCGTAAGCCGTTGTTGGGCAGAGCCGTTGCGGGTGTCAGGGGGCACCGACTGGCTCAGCGCGCGCAGCATGTCCTCGCGCAGCGGCGCGGTGTAGCCGTATCCGGTCAGCCCGGTGCGTTCGTCGGTGGTCAGCGCCGCGGTCAGTCCCCACAGCCGGCCGGTGACCCCCGCGATACCGGAGACGACGGCGTCGTCGAACCGGGCGTCCGGATCGCCGATTTCGTCGTCGGGCATCGGGGCCATGTCGTCGGGCGGGACCGCGCTGGCCTCGCCGATCACCGCGGGGAGCGGACGTGGCTGCGCCAGCCCGGCGTTGATCGCGGTGGACACGGCGCGGAACACGGCGCCGGCGTCGTCGGGTCCGAGGCTCCACGCCAGCGGCGGCATCAGGATCTGGGTCCGCGGCGCGACGTCGGGGTTGAGGCCGCGCCACAGCACGGCACCGAGCGCGTCCTGGCGGCGGGCCACCGCCGAATCGTGCTGTAGCGAGATGTCGAGCGACGGGTCCAGGTATCCGGGGGTCACGGGCTCGGTGCCCGCGCCGGCGAGCGCGGCGCCGACGGACGGGTCGAAGGGTGCCGCGACGACTTGCGGTGTGAACCGCACCGGCGTGGTGTCCGGGCCTCCGGTGCCGGTGCCGTCGTCCGATTCGGACTCGGCGGGTGCGATGGCGATGGTCTGCCCGCCTTGATCGGACAGCAGGCTCACCGCGGGACCGGTCAGTGGGCCGTCCC
>NZ_LZSQ01000029.1 GCF_001665535.1 Mycobacterium sp. 852002-51961_SCH5331710 | reverse complement strand
CGGGCTGATCAACACCGACCATGTCGAGGTCATCCGCAAATCGATCACCAAACTGCCCAGCTGGGTAGACGCGCCCACCCGCGAGCAATTCGAACTCGACCTGGTCCGCACCGCAGTCAAAGTCGGGCCCAAAGAACTCACCGACACCGCCGACCTCACACTGTTTCTGCTCGACCAAGACGGCCCCGAGCCCACCGACACCGACCGCGCCCGCAAACGCGGCATCACCAAGTCCAAACAAAGCCCCGACGGAATGGTGGAACTACGCGCCACGCTCACCCCCGAAGCGTGGGCAGTGTGGGAAGCAATCTTCGCCAAATACGCCGCCCCGGGCATGTGCAACCCCGACGACCCCGAACCATGCACCTCGGGCACCCCGACCCAAGCCCAAATCGACACCGACCACCGCACCCTGGCCCAGCGCCAACACGACGCACTGCTCGCCGTCGGGCGCATCGCATTGATGAGCGGACACCTCGGCCGACTCAACGGGCTACCGGTGTCGATCATCATCCGCACCACCCTGCAAGACCTGCAGTCACGCGCCGGAGTCGGCACCACCGGCGGCGGCACCGTCATGCCGATCACCGACGTCATCCGACTCGCCGCTCACGCCAACCACTACCTCGCGGTGTTCGACAAAGCCACCGGATCGGCGCTGGATCTGTTCCGCACCAAACG
>NZ_LZSQ01000027.1 GCF_001665535.1 Mycobacterium sp. 852002-51961_SCH5331710 | reverse complement strand
CGGTTGGTTTCCCGGTCGCGGGGCGGCGTGATCCGGCTTTGGATGAGTTGGTGGGCTTTTTCGTCAACACGTTGGTGCTGCGTGTTGATGTTGGTGAAAATCCCAGTGTTGCTGAGTTGTTGGCGCAGGTGCGGGCGCGCAGTTTGGCTGCCTATGAGCATCAGGATGTGCCTTTTGAGGTTCTTGTTGAGCGGCTCAATCCGACTCGCAGCTTGACTCATTCGCCGTTGGTTCAGGTGATGTTGGGTTGGCAGAACTGGCAGGGCGCTGAGTCGGTCGGGCTTGGTTTAGGTGATGTGCAGGTCACTCCGGAGTCGGTGAATACGCGTACTGCGCGGATGGATCTGACGTTTGGGTTGGGTGAGCGTTGGGATGAGGCCGGTGCGGCTGCGGGCATCGGTGGGGAGGTGGAGTTCCGCACCGATGTGTTCGACGCCGCCAGTATTGAGACGCTTGTGGAGCGGTTGCGGCGGGTGTTGTCGGCGATGGTCGCTGATCCGGCTCAGCGGTTGTCGGCGGTCGATGTTGCCGATGCCGGTGAGCATGTCGAGTTGTTCGGGTGGGGTAATCAGGCGGCGTTGAGTGAGCCTGGTGCGCCGTTGATGTCGATTCCGGCGTTGTTTGGTGTGCAGGTGGCGCGATCGCCGGAGGCGGTGGCGTTGTCGTGTGAGGGCCGCTCGTTGACTTATGGCGAGTTGGATGTGGCGTCGTCTGGCCTGGCGCAGGTGTTGGCCGCGGCCGGTGTGGCTGCCGGTGATCGGGTGGGGTTGTTGTTGCCCCGCTCGGTTGAGGCGGTGGTGGCGATGCTGGCGGTGCTCAAGTGCGCGGCGGTGTATGTGCCGTTGGATCCGGCTCATCCTGAGGCGCGTACCGAATTTGTGCTCGGTGATGCTGGGCCGGCAGCGGTGGTGACCACGGCGGGTTTGCGCTCGCGGGTGGATGGGCTCGGTGTGCAGGTTGTCGATATCGATGATGTGGTGCTCGATTCGCTGCCCGTTGGGGGTGGGGATTTGTCAGCGCCCTCGCCCGATGATGAGGCCTATGTGATCTACACCTCGGGCACCACCGGTGTGCCCAAGGGGGTGGCGGTAGCGCACCGCAACGTGGCCCAGTTGTTGGACACCTTGGATGCCGATGTGGAGTTGGCGGGTCAGGTGTGGACGCAGTGCCATTCGCTGGCCTTCGATTTCTCGGTATGGGAGATCTGGGGGGCGCTGCTGCATGGCGGGCGGTTGGTGATCGTGCCCGATGCGGTGGTGCGTTCTCCTGAGGAACTTCATGCGTTGCTGGTCAGCGAGCAGGTCGGGGTGTTGAGTCAGACCCCCTCGGCGTTTTATGCATTGCAAAGCGCTGATGGGCTGCAGCCGGAGTTGGGTCAGCAACTGAAGCTGCAGACGGTGGTCTTCGGTGGGGAAGCCCTAGAGCCGCATCGCCTTCGGTCGTGGTTGCACAACCATCCCGGTTCCCCGCGGTTGATCAATATGTACGGGATCACCGAGACGACGGTGCACGCGTCGTTTAGGGAGATCGTCGAGGCCGACATCGACAGCACGGTCAGCCCGATCGGGGTGCCGTTGGCGCATCTGGGCTTTTTCGTCCTCGATGGGTGGTTGCGTCCGGTGCCGGTCGGTGTGGTCGGTGAGTTGTATGTCGCCGGTGGCGGGCTCAGCCACGGATACACCGGGCGTGCGGGGTTGAGTGCGACGCGGTTTGTGGCCTGCCCGTTCGCCGGTGCCGGCGCGCGGATGTATCGCACTGGAGATCTGGTGCGCTGGGGCGCGGATGGACAGTTGCAGTATGTGGGCCGTGCCGATGAGCAGGTCAAGATCCGCGGCTATCGCATCGAGCTCGGTGAGGTGCAAGCAGCCCTGGCCGCTGTCGACGGGGTCACCCAAGCCGTCGTGATCGCCCGCGAGGACCAGCCAGGAGATAAGCGCCTCGTCGGTTACGTCACCGGCACCGTGGAGCCAACCAAGGCCCGCGCCGCCCTGGCCGAACGGCTCCCCACCTACATGGTGCCCGCCGCGGTCGTGGTCCTTGAAACGCTGCCATTGACCGTCAACGGCAAACTCGACACCCGCGCCCTGCCCGCACCCGAATACCAAACCACCGACCGCTACCGCGCCCCGGCCAACGCCGTAGAAGAAATCCTGGCCGGCATCTACGCCCAAGTACTCGGTATCGAACGCGTCGGCGTCGACGAATCCTTCTTCGAACTCGGCGGGGA
>NZ_LZSQ01000026.1 GCF_001665535.1 Mycobacterium sp. 852002-51961_SCH5331710 | reverse complement strand
CTGTCGCGCGGGCGGTGATGTTGGGCAGCGTGTCGTCCTCGATGACCTGCTCCCACGCCGTCGCCTTGACCTCCGGCGGCGGAGCGGCTGGCGGCAGTGGATCCTCCACGGCGGCCGGGATGTCGACGACGGCGACGGGCGGTTCCTCGGGCGGCGCAGGAAGCTCGGCCGGTGGCGGGGCCGGTGGGGCCGCGGGCGCCGGCGGAGCGGCAGGACGGGGAGCCGCTGCGGCAGCGAGATCCGGCGACGATTTGGCGGCCGGACTCGGTTCGGCGGGAGTGGACACCTTCCCCGGGGCCAGCTGCATGCTGATGGCCGCCGACACCGACACAACGAAGGTGACGGTTCCCGCTGCCAGCATCGCCAGCGGGCCGGTCTGGGCGGGCTGCCGTTGACGTTGTGTGCCCGCCCTGAGCGGCCGATCGGTGGCCGCCACCGGTTGGCCGCTGTCGGCCGAGGCGAGCGCGGCGCCGCGGGCCAGGGCCAACTCGGCCTCGGCGGGTGCGAACACCGGCACCGACAGCACGGTTTCGAGCCGGGGCATGATGGCGTCCAGGTCGGCACCCGAGCCGACGAGTACCAACGCCTCGGGCCGCCACTCGGCGGTGGCGAAGACGGTGTTCAGCCAGCGAATCAACGATTCCTCGCTGTCGATCGCATGGTTGACGGCGGTCTGCACCGCACCTTCTCCCGTGTGCACGATCAGCGCTATGACCGCGTCGTATTCGATGACGCACACCGCGGTGACGACGTTGCCGATCAAATCGGCGACACCCCACGCCAACGCCTCCGACGCCTCGGGCAGCTGAATCGCGGCGACGTTGTCGAATCCGCATTCGCGTAACGACCTCAGCAGCAGCGCCGCTTCGGTTTCGGCGTCGTCGCTCCACGTCACACCGATCGTGTGCAACCGGTGGCCGCGGTTGGCGGCCACGGCCTCGGCCCGCAATACCGCCGCTGCGGCCTCGTCGGATGTGTGCCGCGGAGAGCACCGGCGGGTGGGAGGGATCTCAATGGCATCGCGGTCGACTGTGGGGCCATCGGCGCCCTGTCCTTCGACGAGGACAAGGCCGATGGCAGATGGTGTCACCGACAAGCCCAGTACGGCGTCCACTCACACCCTTTCGGACGTCCACTTACCGGGGTGACGGTAACAGCACTGCGCCTCGCCCATTTTCCGGGGAGTCGGCCCGTGGCTCATTCGCATTGAATCGAAATGTGCTGTGCCGCTGAAACTCCTGTAAGCGAAGTCCGAACGTCTTTGCCGAGGCAATTGTTCGCTATCCCGCACCAGGTGCAGATGGCCGTGGCAGGGTGAACACACATGGCGGCAGTCGAGCAGGCGGAGGGCGGGCCCAGCGGGCGCACGGTACTTGGTCACCCGATCGGCCTGACGAACCTGTTCGGGGTGGAGCTGTGGGAGCGGTTCTCGTTCTACGGGATGCTCACGATTCTCGGCTACTACCTCTATTACTCGGTCACCGACGGCGGTCTCGGACTTCCGCAGAGCACCGCCACCGGCATCGTCGGCGCCTACGGCGGGCTGGTCTACCTGTCGACCGTGCTCGGCGGGTGGATCGCCGACCGGTTACTGGGCATGGAGCGGACGGTTTTCTACGGCGGCTTCGTGGTGATGCTGGGCCATATCGCCTTGGCCATCGTTCCCGGGCTGACGGGCGTGGCCGCGGGCCTGGTGCTCGTCGCGCTCGGTTCCGGCGCGCTCAAGGCCAACGCATCGTCGCTGCTGGGCACGCTCTACGACAAGGGCGACCCCCGATGCGACGGCGGGTTCACCCTGTTTTACCTGGGCATCAACCTCGGCGCCTTCATCGGCCCGCTCATCACCGGGTTGTTGCAGACCCGGATCGGATTCCACTACGGGTTCGGTGCGGCAGCGGTCGGCATGGCGTTGGGGTTGACGCAGTACGTCGTCTTCCGGCGCAATCTCGGTGATCATGGCCGCTATGTTCCTAATCCCCTGCCCCGCAACGTCTTCGGGCGGCTGGGATTGATCGCCATCGCGGCCGCGGTACTGATCGGCGCCGTGTTCGCGACGGGCGTGGTCAAGCTGTCGAATCTGTCGCATGTGACGACAGGGGTCCTCGTCGTGGCGTCGGTGGCCTACTTCGCGGTGATGCTGACCAGCTCCAAAGTCACGACGGTCGAGCGCACCAGGGTCCGTGCGTTCATTCCGCTGTTCGTCGCCAACGCGGTGTTCTGGTCGCTGTTCCAACAGATCTTCACCGTGCTGGCCGTGTACTCCGATGAGCGCATGAACTGGTCCATCTTCGGGTGGACCGCGCCATCGAGTTGGATCGGCTCGATCGAACCGGTGTGGATCATCACGCTGTCGCCACTTTTCGCGGCGATGTGGACACGGCTCGGCAGCCGTGCTCCGACGACGCCGCGGAAATTCGCCTACGGCGTGATCGGGATGGGCTTGGCTTTCCTGCTTTTTCTCCCGATGGCGGGCACCAGCGGCGAGGCGGTGCCCGCGCTGTACATCGTCGGCGTGATGGCGGTGTTCGCGATCAGCGAGTTGATGCTTTCACCCATCGGGCTGTCGGCCACCACAAAGCTTGCGCCCGAGGCATTTCGGGCGCAGATGATGGCGCTGTACTTCTTCTCCGTCGGGATCGGCACGGCGATGTCCGGTGTGTTGGCCGGTTATTACAAGCCGACTCACGAGTTCGCCTACTTCGGCATCATCGGGGTGGTCGCGGTTGCGGCCGGTGTCATCGTGTTCGCGCTCGCGCCGTGGATCAGCCGCCACATGGAAGGTGTGCACTGACGCCGGGTTCGGGCGACGGCTATGCGGCCAGAATCTCCTGCAGCAGTGTGGGTTCGACATTGCCACCGGAGAGAACGACCACCGTTCGGCCCGCCGGACCGGCCTGCTTGCGGTAGGCAGCGAGCGCGACCGCACCGCTGGGTTCGCTCACCAGATGCGCTCGGTGCGCGAGTTCGCGTACTGCGGAACGAATTTCGTCCTCGGTCACGGTGACCATGTCATCGAGCACCCGTTGCAGATGAGCGAAGGTCAACTCCGACGGTTGCGAACGCAGCCCGTCGGCGATGGTGCGGTTGCGGTCCTGGATGGACCAGTCGACGCGATGCCCGACGCTGAGGCTCTGGGCCGTGTCGGCGGCGAGTTCGGGTTCGACGCCGATCACTTTCGCGTTGGGGCACAGCGCCTTGACCGCCGTGCCGATACCCGAGGCGAGGCCGCCACCACTGACCGGTATCAGCACCGTGTCGACCGTCGGTAGGTCCTCGGCGATCTCCAACCCGATCGTGCCCTGTCCGGCGATGATGTCGGGGTGATCGAACGGCGGTATCAGCACCCCGCCGGTTTCCTCCACCAGTTCGGCGGCGACCCGTTCCCGTTGTCCCGCAGCACATAACACGACCGTCGCGCCGTGATTGCGGGTGGCCGCAACCTTGACCTCCGGGGTCTCCTCCGGCATCACGATGTGGGCGGGGATCGCGTATACCGCCGCTGCGTAGGCCACTGCCTGGGCGTGGTTCCCGCTGGAGTAGGCGACCACTCCCCTGGTGCGTACGGATTCGTCGAGATGCCCGATCGCGTTGAACGCACCGCGCACCTTGAACGCTCCGATCGACTGCAGGCTCTCGGGCTTCACCCACAACGGGCGGTCGTCGTCGCCGGCCCACGGTGCCGGTAGCAGCGGCGTCCGCAGCACGAAGGCGCGAATACGCGCGGCGGCCTGCTCGATGTCTTCGAGTGTCACCAAATCCACCCCACCAGTGTGCTCCCAGTGCCGGGATCGGCCCCGAGCGTGAATCGGGATTTGTCAGACCTCGAATGTATGTTCGAGACATGTCGGGGACGGCGTTGCAGGCGGCGATATCGGCGCTGCGTGCGGCTTATGAGGAGGTGGCCGCCTGCGATGTGGATCTGTTGACCCGGCATGAGTTGGTGGCTGCGCTTGATGAGTGGGAGACGTTGTCGTGTCAGCTCCCGACGATGAATCACCGCTTATTGGCTCGTCTGCAGTGTGAGACGACGCCCAATGAGTTGGGTGCCCACACCTGGAAAGAAGTGCTGCGGGTGCGCTACCGGATCTCGACGAGCGAGGCGCATCGGCGGTTGACCGAGGCCGAGCTGCTGGCCCCGCGCCA
>NZ_LZSQ01000025.1 GCF_001665535.1 Mycobacterium sp. 852002-51961_SCH5331710 | reverse complement strand
CGACCACTGAAGAATGAACACCAAGGGGGTCAATTTTCAACCGTTGAGAAGGGGTCAAATTTCAACCGGCGTTGACAGCCGCGCCCGATACCGACCACCACCGACACTGGCATTGCGCTCAATCTCACGCATCACCGTGCTGGGATGGCGGCCCAGCCGACGTGCGATGAAACGAATCGACTCCTGACGAGCCACCCCGTCTTGAATCTCCTCACGCTCTTCAAGCGTCAAACGGGGTCGCGCTCGGCTAGCGGACACATCACTGAATCGTGGCTTCACACCACCAGCGTCAGCAAACCACCCCCACGCAGTGTGCTTCGACACGCCCACCGCTTCCCCGGCGGCAAAAGGCGAAACCCCTTCGGCGATCAACGCCCAGAACCGACGACCCACAAACGGATACCGCGGAACTCTCATACAACCCCTCAACTAGAGGCTGTTGCATCAAGCACTAGAAATCGCCGCGGAAAAGCGGCAGGTTCACGTCTGCTCGCGAATGAAGTTATCCACAGGCGTACGCACTAACGTCGCTCTGACCCCGCGAGCCGTTCGATGATCGACTGGTGCGCTTGGACGATGTGTTCGCCGCGAATGACGGTTTGGCGACGACCCGCCAACTGCTCGACGTGATGTCGTACCGCACGCTCGCCAGACGCGTCAGAGACGGAAGGGTGATCCGCGTCTGGCACGGCGTGTACGCCCAACATCCGCCGACGACACTCGACCGCCTCGCGGCCCTCGACGTCATCTCCGGTGAGAGAATCGTCGCGTGCCTGCACACCGCCGCTGAGCTTTACGGCTTCAACACCGAGAACGACAGTCGCATCCACATCCTCGATCCCGGTGTGCGGATGCGGCCCTCAGAGGCGCTGGCGGTCCATCAGCGAATCGGCGCTCCGCTCAAGCGCATACACGGACGACTAGCCACTGCCCCGGCCTGGACGGCAGTCGAGCTAGCCCGAACCGTTCGGCGCCCCCGTGCGCTGGCAGTTCTCGATTCCGCGCTACACACCGAATGTTGCACGCGCGCCGAACTCCACGCGGCAATTGCCGAACAGCGAGGTCGACGCGGAATCGTCAAGGTCCGAGACGTCTACGATTATGTCGACGCACGAGCGGAGTCACCGCTGGAGAGTGAAACGCGGCTCGTCTTCATCGACGCCGGCCTGCCTCGACCGGAGCTGCAGTACGAGATCGTCGACAAGAGCGGGCGACTCTGGCGCGTCGACTTCGCCTGGCCGACCGACAAAGTCGCCGCCGAGTACGAAAGCATGCAGTGGCATGCGACGCCGGAAGCGCTCAAGCACGACCGGATGAAGGTCGCGCGATTGCAGGAATGCGGTTGGACAACCATCCCGATCGTCATCGACGACCTTCACCGACCGTCAGAACTCGCGCAGCGGGTCGCCGCCCTGCTGGACCGCAGTCGCTCAGTCGCGTGAGCAGACGTGAAACTGCTCAAATTTCGCGAAAAAGGGACAGGTTTACGTCTGCTCGCGGAAGAGGGGTTTAGCCCAGGCCGTGCAGGATGACGCCGTTGCAGTCGGCGGCGGCCTGACGCAGCTTCGCGGCGGCCTGGTACTCGTCGGAGTAGTACCACGCCTTGGCCGCCTCTTCGGACTCGAACTCGAGCAGCACGGTCTGCGTGCCGTGCCACGTGCCCTCGATCACCTCGGCCTTCTGGTCGAACGCCAGCAGGTTCGCGCTGGCCATCGTCTGGCTGGCCACCTTGCCGTACTCCGCCATCCCCTCGGGATCCTTGACGTCCTCGGTGATGAGGATGTACGCCTTCGCCATTCGAGTCTCCTTCTTTGTCAGTCGATTTCGCGAATTGCGCGCTCGGGGCAGTTAGCGATCGCGTCGCGCGCCGCCGATTCCAGTTCGGCGGGCACCTCTTCGGGGTTCGCGACCGCCCAGCCGTCGTCGTTGAGCTCGAACACCTCAGGGCACAACGTCAGACACATCCCGTGCCCGGCACAGCGGTCTTCGTCGACGGTGACCTTCATCGGGCATCACCGGAGACGACGTCGAACTCCAGATGAAGCTCGGTCAACCCGCGCAGGATGTAGGTCGGGATGTAGTTGTAGCGACGCTCCCCCGGCGGACCGTGCTGGGCCTCGCTGATGCGAATGTCGGTGGTGCGGTCCAACAGTCGCTCCAGCCCGACGCGTGTCTCCGCCCGCGCCAACGGCGCTCCCGGGCAGCTGTGGATACCGCGCCCGAACGCCAGATGCTGACGGGCATTCTTGCGCTCGGGGTCGAACGTGTCCGGATCCTCGAACCGACGCGGATCGCGGTTCGCGGCACCGTTGATCACCATCAACGTGCATCCGGCGCCGACCTGTTGGTCGCCGACGGTCGTGGGCACCCGCGACAGCCGGAAGTCACCCTTGACCGGGCTCTCGATGCGCAGGCACTCCTCGATGAAGTTCGGGAGCAGGCTGCGATCGTTGCGCAGCTGGCGCTGAATGTCCGGTCGGTCGCCGAGCACCTTCAGCGCGGTCGACAGCAGGCGCACCGTGGTCTCCTGGCCGGCCGAGAAGACATTGGTGGCCACTCGCACGACGTCACCCACCTCGGGTGTCGTGCCGTCCGGGAACGACGCGGTGGCCAGCCCGGTCAACACGTCGTCGCGCGGCTCACGCCTGCGGTCCTCGACGTACTCGGCGAACACGTCGTAGAGGTACTCCAGCGGCGTCTTGGCCAACGTCTTGTCGGCATTGCCCAGACCGCTGCCGTGCGTGCCGCGGGCGAGCCGCTCGAGCAGCTCCGGGCGGTCCTCCTCGGGGACGCCGAGCAGGTCGGCGATCACCCGCAGCGTGAACGGCGCGGCGAAGCCGGCGATGAACTCGCCCTGTCCCGGCGCGAGGAAGTCGTCGAGGATGTCGTCGGCGAGCTGCCACATCGCGTCCTCGTTCTCCTTGAGGCGCTTCGGCGTGATCAGCCGCATCAGCAGGGCCCGGTGGTTGGTGTGCGTCGGCGGGTCGAGCGTCGGCAGCTGATCGCTGAACGGGATCTCGTCGCGATGCTCCTTGATGATCTCGGTGACGTCGTCGCCTTCCAGCGGCACGGGGAAGCCCGGGAACGGGCCGGTCACCGAGATGCACGAGGAGAACGTCTCGGCGTCGTTGTAGACGTCGACAGCCTCCTGCCAACCGGTCACCATCGTGACGCCGTAGTGGTCCTCGCGGGTCACCGGGCACTTGTTGCGCAGCGCCTCGTAGAACGGGTACGGGTCGGCGGTCAGGCGCCCGTCCCGGAAGAAGTCGACCCTGGTCATGTCCTCGGTGAGGTCCTCGGTCATGCGCCCTCCGTTTCGACGATCTCAGCAGACGAGAACGTGATTCTCATATCCGGGTATCAGATTTCCATAGTGGCACGTCGCCGTCAACGCGCGCGCCGGCACCACACCTACCAGCGGCGGAAACTCACTGAATCGGCTCGTCGCCCAGCACCGTCGTGCGCAGCATCTCGCGCGGCGAGTCCGGGTCATACGGCGCGGCGCGGTGCAGCACCCCGTTGTTGTCCCAGATCACGGTGTCCCCGACGGACCACCGGTGGCGGTAGACCAAGTGAGGCTGCGTCGCGCGGTCGAGCAGCTCGGCCAGAAGCGCACGGCCCTCGTCGACGTCCATGCCGACGACGTAATCCGCCGACGCGCCCAGCACCAGCGACTTGCGGCCGCTGCGGTGCGTCCACACCAGGGGGTGTTCGTGGGTGGGCCGCGACCGCCACTTGGCCACCAGTTCCGGCGACGGATCGGGGGTTACCCGGCGCTGCGACGCCTCGAGCGAGTGCACCACCCGCAGCGATCCGAAGCGCTGCTTCTCCTCGTCGCTGAACGCCTCGTAGGCCGCGTACGAGTTCGCGAACTCCGTCTCCCCGCCCGTCTCGGCCACCTGCTTGGCCGAGAGCACCGTCGCCTTCTGCGGGCACTCGTCGTTGGTGGGTGTGCATCCGTCGATGTGCCAGTCGAACGTGGCCCGCAGATAGTCCGCCGACGCGTTCTTCGACTTGTCGAGCGTCACCGGATAGATCCCGGCGACCGGATGGTGGCCGTCCGACGAATGGTCGATCTCGCCGAGCCGTCGGCAGAACGCGACCTGCGCCTCCGGAGTCAGCCCGAGACCGGGAAACACCAGAACGCCGTTGTCCTCCAACGCATCGAGGATCGCGGCGCCCAGCGCGTCGTCGTTGGCCAGCGCATCGGAGTCGAGGCCGGTCACCTCCGCGCCGACCGATGCGGTGAGCTTGTTGATCGTCAGCACTGTCATGCTCGTCCTGTCCTTGTCGTCACGGCACCGGCGAGCTGACGCGGTGCATCTCGGCGTCGGCCGAGTCGGCGGGCTTCTGCGTACCGAAGACCTCGACGGCCATCGACACCATGATCATCGAGTAGATGAGGTGCAGCAGGTTCAGCGCATCCTCGGGCAGATCGTCGAGGGGAAACTTGTCGCAGTAGTCGATCGCTTCCTCGAAGCGCGGCGTGAAAGCGTCGTAGAACTCGCGGATCTCCGGCATGGGCGTGGCCAGCCGGGTAGCCCACCGCTCGGCTTCGGTTGGCAGGCACCACTTCTCGGCGAACGGTTCGAATTCTGCGAACGCACTGGGCAGACGGATCATGCTCACACCCCCACCGGACTGCGCTCGGCTTTGTATTCCTCGACCCACTTGACGGCCTCGTGGTGCAGATGGCGCACCAGGATCTCCTGGTCGCTGAGCGGGTAATCGTCGACGATGTCGTACTCCAGCGCCGCCTGGGTGCCACCGAGCATTCCGGCGTCCTGCAAGGCGAACTCCTTGAGCACCACGGAAGCGACTTCGTGCTCGATGCGCTCGCGCACGCTGCGGGCGGGGTGAAATGCGTTGTAGGCCTCGAACTTATGGGTGTTGTGCGACGTCGGCCAGTACCGGTACAGCAGATACCAACCGTGGTAGATGAGGATCTCCAGGTTCGGGAAGATCTGGAAGTTGGTGATGCCCCACGGCTCGATGTTGCCCGGGTTCAGTCCGGCCGACTGATGCGTCTCCGGAGTCCGCCACGGGCCGACGAGTCCGCTGCGCGTGATCCGCTCGACCGGATACATGTACTCCGGTGCGAGCAGCCACCGACGGGTTCCCGCCGTCGACACCAGCCGGTGCGGCCCGTCGATCTGGAAGTGCCCGCACTCGAAGGTGGCGTTCGGTTGGCGCACCGCGCTGGGGACCTGCTGAGAGTGCAGCGACGGAACGTGGTAGTACTCCTGGAACGCGTCGGCGAAGATCTTCCAGTTGCTGTTGTTCTGCGCCTCGAATTCGTAGCGCTCGGTCATCAATTCGAACGGATAGTCGTCGAGCGCGGTGATCATCGGGCCGAGGAATTCGTGCAGCGTCCAACGCGGTTCGGGGTCGAAGTTGATGAAGATGAACCCGTTCCACACGTCGCACTGCACGGGCTTCAACCCGTGCCGTTCGTGGTCGAGGTCGAAGAACTCGCCCTCCTGCTGAACGAACGTCAGGTCTCCCTTGAGGTCGTAGCGCCACCCGTGGTACTTGCAGGTGAACTGCCGGCACGTGCCCTTCACCTCTTCATTGGGAAAGTCGTTCCACACCAATTTGTTTCCGCGGTGACGGCAGATGTTGTAGAACGCGCGGATCTGCTGATCCTTACCCCGCACCACGATCACCGACGTCTTGGCCGCGTCGATCTCCTTGGTCAGGTAGCTCCCGACCCGAGGCAGCTCCTCCACACGCGCGACGTTCAGCCAGGCGCGTTTGAAGACCGCTTCACATTCGAGGTCGTAGAACTCCGGTGAGATCGAGTCGCGGAACGAGACGGGTCCGGTGCCCAGCTCGGGATAGTGCTCCGTCCAGCTGCCCTCGGCCGGCTTGGGCCACTTAGTAGCCATGAGAACCTCCGTGTCGTTGGTGTGCGGGAAGTCGGCCGGTCATCACAACACCGATCCGCCGTTGACGCCGAGAATCTGGCCGGTGATGAAGCCGGCCTCCTCGGAGCACAGGAAGCCGACGGCCGCGGCGATGTCGTCACCGGTGCCGAGATGGCCGAGCGGAACGGTCGCGGCCATCTGCTCGTTCGGCGGGAGGTGTCCGGCCTTCTGACCGGCATGCTGCATCGGGGTCTCGATGGCCGACGGCGGGATGTTGTTCACCGTGATGCCGGCCGGGCCGTACTCGCGGGCAAGCGATTTGGTCAGCGAGAGCAGCGCCCCCTTGGACGCGGCGTAGTGGGCCATCCTCGGCGAACCCCGCTGTGCACTGGACGACGAAATCATCACGATGCGGCCCCAGCCCGCTTCGAGCATGTCGGTCACCGCCACCTGACAGCAGTGGAATGTCCCGGTGAGGTTGACGTCGAGCAACCGCTGCCATGCCTGCGGTGTGATGTCGGTGAAGGCCGCCCAGTCCACCGCTCCGGCGCTGGTGACCAGGATGTGCACCGGCCCCAACTCGCTGCGCACCTTCGCGAACGCCTCCTCGACGGCCGCGCGGTCGCTCACGTCGGCAGCGATTCCCAGCGCCGTGACGCCGTCGGCCCGCATCTCCTCGGCGACCCGTTGCGCCGCTTCGCCGTTGACGTCGAGCACGGCCACCTTGTGGCCGCGACGACCGAGTTCGCGGCACGTCGCCTCCCCCATGCCCGACGCGCCGCCGGTCACCACCGCGACGCGGCTCATCGCATCCGTCCCATCACTCGACCTCGCCTCTACTCATAGACCACGTGGACCGTCCGGCTCGTCGGCAGGGACTGGCACGTCAGCACCCAGCCCTCGGCCACTTCGTCGTCATCCAGAGCGTCGTTGTTCAGCATCCGGGCGCTTCCGGACACGATGCGCGCCATACACGTTCCGCACGAGCCCGTCTCGCACGACGACGGCGCACGCAGACCCGCCATCCGCGCGGTCTGCAACAGCGTGTTGCCTGCGCGGTAGGCAGCGGTGGTGGTTGCCCGATCGAGTTCGATGACCACCTCTTCGGTCTGCTCCGTGGCGGCAGCGACCTCACTGGACACCGGGTCCACCGAAAACCGCTCGAGGTGCAGGCGTTCGCGGGGCACGCCCGTGCGCAACAGGGTGCTCTCCACCGTGTCCATGAATGGCCCGGGGCCGCAGATGTAGTAGTCGACGTCACCGCACGAGGATGCGAATGCCTCGACGGCGGCGGGTTGGACGACGCCGGTCTCCTCGTCGAAGTGACCGGTGACCGACAGGCGTTCGGGGTTGGCGGCGGCAAGCGTCGTCAGCGCCTCGCCGAAGATCACCGAGTCGCGGCTGCGGTTGGCGTAGAAGAGGCTGATCCGCCGGCGTGTGCTCACCAACGCCGAACCGATCAGCGAGAAGATCGGGGTGATACCGCTGCCGCCGGCGAATGCGACGATGTCGCGCTCGGAATCACTGAGCAGGAACCGGCCGTCGGGCGGCGCGGCGTGGATCTCCGCGCCGACTTCTGCGGTGTCGTTCAGCCAGTTCGAGACCAGGCCACCCGGATCGCGCTTGACCGTGATCTGCAGGTCGTTGCCGTTGTGCGGGAACGACGACATCGAGTAGCACCGCCGATGGGCGTCGCCGTCGAGGTTCACCTGCAGCGTCAGGAACTGACCGGGCTTGTAGCGGAAGCGGTGTGAACAGTCCGCCGGCACATCGAGGACCAACGACACGGCGTCGCTCGTCTCGCGCACCACCCGTTTGATGCGCAGTGGGGCGAACTCTTCGGCGGACATCGACATCACAGTATCAAGTACTTGCGATAGATCTCAAGCAGTCGATGCTGTGCCTGCGTCCGACGGTGTCGTAGCGTGACCGAATGCAACGGCATCGCGTGATCGCGTGGGGCACCGGCGCCGTCGGCGTCGAGATGATCGCCGCCGTACTCGACGACCGGTCGACGTTCGATCTCGTCGGCGCGCGCGTCTATTCGGCGGACAAGGACGGCGTCGACGTCGGGACGCTGATCGGTCGCGACCCGGTCGGCGTCAGCGCCACCACCGACGTGGGCCGGATCCTGGCCCTCGACGCCGATTGCGTCCTCTACACGCCACGCAACACCGACATCGACGAGGTCTGCGCGATCCTCGCCAGCGGGAAAAGCGTTGCCACGACGGCGTTTCTGTTTCACCCGCGCCGCACCCGACCCGACGATCGCGAGCGTTTGCTCGACGCGTGCCGGATCGGCAACAGCACCGTGCACGGCAGCGGACTGAACCCCGGCAACCTCTCCGGCGTCCTGCCGTTGGCGCTGTCCGGCATGAGTCGCACCATCGACAAGATCACCCTGCAGGAGCGCGCCGACTGGTCCGTCTACGACAGCACGGCGATCACGTTCGACAACATGGCGTTCGGGGAGCCCGTCGAGACCATCAGCCCCACGGGCACCGAGTTCCTTGCGTTCAACAGTGCGATCTTCAGCGAACAGGTCTGGCTCGTCGCCGACGCCCTCGATGCCGGCATCGACGAGGTGACCGCGGCGGTCGAAGCCGTTCCTGCTGAGCACGATCATCAGATCTTCGACCGCGTCCTGCATGCGGGGACGACCGCGGGCCAGCGGTGGACCTGGTCGGGACGGCGCAACGGCGAGACCTTGGTCGAGATCGAGACGCTGTGGACTGTCGGCAACGAGTACCCGACTCATTGGCCCAGACCGCAGCACGGTTGGACGTTGACGATCGAGGGTGATCCGTCGATGCGCACCCACTTCTTCTCGTTGGCCAGCTTCAGCCGCGACGCGAGCATGGCAGAGCACGTGCGTTCGGCGAACGTGGCGACGGCGATGCAGGTGCTCAACGCCGTCCCCGCGATCATCGCCGCACCCGCCGGGTTCGCGACGATGGCCGACCTGCCGCTGATCCGCAGCCACATCGGTTTCGGCAACGCTTGAGGAGGCTCACTCCCCGATGTGGTCGTCGGCCATCGCATGTCCGGTGCCCTTGACGACCACGCGGGCCAGCAGGTCGCGCAGTGTCTGCTGCTCTTCTTCCGTGAGGACGCCGAAGACCGCTTCGTGCGCGGCGATCGCGTCGCTGACGACGGCGCCGGCGACCTTGCGGCCTTCAGATGTGAGATAGGCCTTCAGAATTCGCGCATGTTGGGGGTCGGGTTTGCGTTCGACCAGCCCGCGCTGTTCGAGAGCCTTGACCGCGAGCTGCACACCCTGCGGGGTGATCAACAGGCGGCGCGCGAGTTCGGCGCCGGAGAGCCCGGGCTCGTTGGCGAGTTGACGCAGCACACCGATCTGGGCGGTGCTCACGCCGTGCTGGCTCACCGCGTCGTTGACGGCGGTGAGGGCGAAATACCAGGCCTGCTTGAGATGCCACAGGATGTTGTCGCCGAGCTCCATGCCCAGATCCTCAGCCACGGTCCGGGTTCCCTTCGTGCTTGTAGACGTGACCGTCCTTCATCACGAAGCACACGTCGAGGGTGGCGGCGATGTCGCGGGACGGGTCGCCGGGCACCGCGACGATGTCGGCGAGGTACCCGGGTGCCAGGCGACCCAATTCGTCGTCGGCCTCGATCAGCTCGGCACTGGTGACGGTCGCGGCGCGGATCGCCTGCATGGGCGTCATGCCCCGCTCCACGAGCGCGCACAGTTCCTTGGCGTTCTGTCCGTGCGGGATCGCCGGCGCGTCGGTACCGCAGGCGATGCGCACGCCCGCCGCAATGGCCTTGGGCAGCATGGCCTGTGCGCGGGGGAACACCTCCTCGGCCTTCTTGCGCAGCTCGGGCGCGATGCGATCGACCGCCATCGCCTGGGTCAGGTAGGTGGTCGAGACGAGGAACGTGCCGGTGTCGGCCATCAGCTGGATGGTCTCGTCGCTCGCGAGGAAGCCGTGCTCGATGCAGTCGATACCGGCTTTGATGCAGGCCCGAATCGCGCTGTCCCCCACCGCGTGCGCGGCGACACGAACTCCTGCGCGGTGGGCCTCGTCGGCGATCGCGGCGAACTCGTCGTCGCTGTACTGCTGCGCGCCGGGGGCCGTGCTGTGCGACATCACCCCGCCGGAAGCGGACACCTTGATCAGCTTGGCGCCGTGGCGGACCTGGTAGCGCACGCAGGCGCGCACGTCGTCGACGCCGTTGGCGATGCCCTCGGCCACCGACAGCGGCATGATTCCCGGCGCGAGACGTTGGAACACCGTCGGGTCGAGGTGGCCGCCGTACGGGGTGACCGCATGCCCGGCCGGATAGATCCGCGGCCCGGCGTGCCAGCCCTGGTCGATGGCGCGCTGCAGCGCCACGTCCAGCAGGTAGCCGCCCGTCTTCACCATCAGGCCGAGGTTGCGCACGGTGGTGAACCCGGCCTCGAGCGTGGTGCGAGCGTTGACCGCGCCGCGCAGCGTGCGATAGGCGGGGTCGTCCTGTACACCGTGCATCGGGCTCGGCAGACCCTCCGGCCCGCCGGGTCCGCCGATGAGCAGGTTGAGCTCCATGTCCATCAGGCCGGGCAGCAGCGTGACGTCGCCGAGGTCGATCTCGATGGCCGACTCGTCCTGCGGCTGTGAGGGATTGACCGCGGCGATGCGGTTGCCCTCGACGACGATGACGGCAGGCGAGCGCACCTCACCGGCCTCGACGTCGGCCCAGCGGGCGGCCCGCAGGACGGTGCGTGTCGTCACGGAACCGGTTCGGATACGCAGTCGAGGCTGGTTGCGCCCGAGTCGGGAACCTTCGGTTGCTTCCAGCACTCGACCGGAAAGGACACCTGAATCATCGAGTACAGCAGATGCATCAGGTTGAGCACGTCCTCGGGCAGATCGTCCAGCGAGAACTTGTCGCAGAAGGCGATGGCCTCCTCGGCACGCGCGGTGATCGCGTCGTAGAAGGCCTGCATCTCGGTCATCGTCGACGAGAGCCGCTTCTCGTACCGCTCGGCCTCCGAGCCCAGGCACCAGTCCGAGAACTGTTCGAGGTCGGCGAATTCGGGTGGCAGCTTGTGGGTTTCGGTCGTCGTCATCTCAGACACCCGCCGTCTTGCGTTCGTAGTTCTCCACCCAAGCCGCGGTCTCTTTGTGCAGGTGGCGGATCAGCACCTCCTGGTCACAGAGCAGGAAGTCGTCGAGCACCCGCGACTCGACCATCGATTGCGTGGCCTCCAGTGTGTTGGCGTCCTGCAGGCCGTATTCCTTGAACGACACCGCGGCCAATTCCTGCGCGATGCGTTCGCGGGGCGTGCGCGGCTGCGGGAAGTACACCGTGCCCTCGAACAGGTGCGTGTTGTACGACGTCGGCCAGTAGTGATACGTCAGGTACCAACCCTGGCCCCAGAACAGGATCACGAAGTTCGGGAAGAGCTGGAACGAATCGAGGCCCCACGGATCGCATTTCGCGGGGTTCAGTCCGACGGGCATCTCCCCCAGATCCGGTTTGTCCCACGGCCCGAAAAGGCCGCTGCGGCAGATGTCCTCGATCGGCTTGCGCATCTCGTCGGCCATCTCCCAGGCACGCACGCCCGATGTGCTGACCAGCCGGTGCGGGCCCTCGATCCGGTAGTGCGGCGCCTCGAAACCGGCCTCTGCGGCGGCCTTCGAGTACGCGGTCGGCGACTGGTTCGCGTGCAGCACGGGTGCGTGGTAGAACTCCTGGAACGCATCCATGTAGAGCTTCCAGTTCGCCTTGACCTCGGAGCGGTAGTAGAACCGCGACGTCATCTTGTCGAAGGGGTAGCCCTCCAGATCCGTGATCATCGGTCCGAGGAACTCCCGCAGCGACTGCTCGGGTTCCTTGGCGAAGTTGACGAAGATGAATCCCTCCCACACCTCACAGTGCACCGGGACCAGCCCGTAGCGGCTCTTGTCGAGGTTGAAGAACTCACCCTCTTGTTGCACGAAGGTGAGGTTGCCGTCGAGGTCGTAGCGCCAGGC
Organism: Mycobacterium sp. 852002-51961_SCH5331710; assembly: GCF_001665535.1. Lineage (GTDB taxonomy): Bacteria > Actinomycetota > Actinomycetes > Mycobacteriales > Mycobacteriaceae > Mycobacterium. The sequence goes on along the minus strand of NZ_LZSQ01000025.1, from coordinate 26,942 downwards.
GTGGTACTTGCAGGTGAACTGCCGGCACACCCCGCTGGTCTCCTCCAGCGGCATGTCGTTCCACACCAGCTTGTTGCCCCGGTGTCGGCAGATGTTGTGGTAGGCCTTGACCTCGCCGGAGGTGGTCCGCACCACGATGATGGAGGTGTTGGCAACCTTCATCTCTTTGGTGAAGTAGCTGCCCTTGCGCGGAACCTGTTCCACGCGACCGACATTCAGCCAGGCGCGCTTGAAGATCGCCTGACGTTCCTTCTCATAGAACTCCGGGCTGATGGAGTCCTCGTAGGAGACGGGATCGGTACCCAGTTCGGGATAGTGCTCCGTCCAACTTCCCTCTGGCGGTTTGGGAAAGCGAGCCATTGCCTACTCCTGTCGACCGCCCGGCCTAGACCGTGCCGGGAGCTGCAGCGCCGACGGTATATGCTCCATGTCACAATCGCAAGTAGTTGATACAGGGTCGACGCGGGCGAACGCCGTCACCGAATTTCTGCACGACGGTCACCCCCGCTCGCCACGGCGCAAGCGGCGCGAAAGGGTGTGCACACAAATGCGATCGGACGAGTTGTTCATCGGTGGTACATGGTCCGAGGCGAGCGCCGCAGACCGCATCGAGGTCGTCTCCCCGCACACCGAGGAACCCGTCGCGCGCGTGGCCGCCGCTGCCCCGGCGGACATCGACGCCGCCGTCGCGGCCGCGCGGTCGGCCTTCGACTGCGGCCCGTGGCCGCGCCTGGACCCGGGCGAGCGGATCGCCGCGGTGCGCAAGCTGGCCGAGCGCTACGGCGAGCGTCGCGGCGAGATGGCCGAAACCATCACCGTCGAGATCGGGGCGCCGATCAGCTTCGCCCAGCGCGCACAGGTCGGGTTGCCTGCGATGATGATGTCCGCGTTCTGCGATCTGGCCGAGACGTATCCGTGGACCGAATCCCGCCCGGGGATGTACGGGACCGATATCCGGATCCGCCGCGAGCCGGTCGGAGTCGTCGCCGCCATCGTCCCGTGGAACATGCCGCAGTTCTTGATCGTCACCAAGCTGATCCCCGCGCTGCTCGCCGGCTGCACGGTCGTTCTCAAGCCGGCTCCCGAGTCGCCGCTGAACGCGCTGCTGCTGGCTGAGATGATCGCCGAGGCGGGATTACCCGACGGCGTCGTAAGCGTGCTCCCCGGCGACGGGTCCACGGGTGAATACCTCGTGAAACACCCTGGAGTGGACAAGGTCTCGTTCACCGGGTCCACCGCGGCGGGCAAGGCGGTGGCCGCCGCATGCGCCGTCGACCTGCGCCGGGTCAGCCTCGAACTCGGCGGCAAGTCGGCGGCCATCGTGCTCGAGGATGCCGATCCCGCGGCCGTCGCGGCCGGTGTGCGCTCGGCGAGCCTGTCCAACAGCGGGCAGATCTGCAACGCGCTCACCCGCATTCTGGTGCCCGCCGCACGCGCCGCCGACTTCACCGACGCCCTGGCCGCGGAGATGTCGAAGCTGGTCGTCGGCGATCCGGCGGATCCCGCCACCCAGGTCGGGCCGCTCGTCGCCCAGCGCCAGCAGGAGCGGGTACGGGGCTACATCCGCAAGGGTGAGTCCGAGGGTGCCCGGCTCGTCGTCGGCGGCGCCGACATGCCGGACGGGCTCGAGCGGGGCTGGTATGTCCGCCCGACGTTGTTCGCCGACGCCGACAACGCCATGACGATCGCCCGCGAGGAGATCTTCGGACCCGTCCTGACCGTAATCGGCTACGCCGACGAAGACGAGGCGGTGGCGGTCGCCAACGACTCCGACTACGGGCTGGCCGGATCGGTGTGGACCGGCGACACCGAGCGCGGACTCGCCGTCGCCGAACGCATCCGCACCGGCACCTTCGGCGTCAACCAGGGTTACACGATGGATCCGTTCGCACCGTTCGGCGGCGTCAAGGCCAGCGGATACGGACGCGAACTCGGCCGCGAGGGAATCGACGGTTACACCGACACGAAGTCGATATCGGTGGCCGCAGAAAAGGAAGCGTGACCGCATGACGACGCTGCAGACCCGCGAGCCGAACTTCGCCCGGCCCGTCGCGCCGCACCGGGGCAGGATATATCTCGGCGTCGCCCTGCTCACCGGGGTCGTCTTCCTCGCGATGACGATCGGGGTTCAGTTCGGGCTGATCGCGCCGACCTTCACCGCGGACGTCATCGCCAACCTGCTCTTCGGCATCCCGGTGATCCTGGTGCCCATCGTCATCCTCTGGGATGCGCCCGGCGAGAACCGCACTCGGCTCGACAAGGCCGCGGAGCTCACGCTGTTCTACCTGCCTTACACCGCGTGCAGCCAGATCGGCTACGAGCTCATGTTCCTCATCGGCCACCCGCTCGGGTGGTGGACGCCCACGACCGACCCCGGCTGGAAATGGCTCTGGTGGCAGTACGCGCTGGCCGACACTCGCTACGTCAGCGGTAACCCGTGGATCTTCGCGTTGGAGGTGGTCGGGGTGACCACCGGCGTCGTCGTGTTCGTCATGTGGACGCGACTGATCAAGGTGGACCTGTCCATGGAATCCCGGATCCGTTGTCTGTGGGGCGCATTCGCGGGATGCGCGATCCTGATGAGCAGCACCGCGGTGTACTTCCTCGCCGAGGTGGGTGCGGAGTTCGAGAACATCGGCCAGGACGGGTACGGCCTCGGCTTCAAGTTCATCGCCGAGAACGTCCCCTTCATAGTGCTGCCACCGCTGGTCCTCTATGCGATCCACCTGCAGATCGACTACCTGACCCGCCAGGCCGGGCCGCGGACCGCTAAGGCAGCTTGATCGCCGAGAGGTACATGTCGATGATCGGCCGGTAGAGGTCGACATCGTCGAGCTCGCTGCCCAGCACGATGGCGTCGCTGGTCGCGATCAGCACCCGGGCCAACGTCAACGGCGGTACCAGTAGTGTCCCGCCGAGCCGGTCGATGCCGTCGACGATGAACTTCGCCAACGCCTCGACCACCTCTGCCCGTTTGCCGACCACGCGTTCACGCGCGTCCGGGTTGCGCAACAGGTACAGCGTGAACTCGTGTCCGAGCGCGGCGTGCTCCGCGCCTCGGTCTCGACTGAGCTGGCGCCAACGCTGCGCGATCTCGTCGCGCTCCCGGGCCCGCACTTGCTTCGACGACGCCATGACCTCGGCGAAGTTGTCGAAGTAGCGCCGCCAGTAGCGGTCGCTGACGGCCAGAAAGAGCTCCTCTTTGGTCGAGAAGTGTTTGTAGATGGCGCCTTTGGTGTAGCCGGCCGCGTAGGCGATGTCGTCGAGAGTCGCTGCGGTGAAACCCTTTTCGGCGAACACGTCCTCGGCGGCGTCGAGCAGCAGCGACCGGGTGTGCTCGAGTCGTCGCTCCCTGGTCCACCGCTCCGCCATGTCGGAAGTCTGCCACAAGAATCTCAGAATCCGCCTAGACATTCAGATACTCATTGGTATCTTGATCCGTGGGCCGCGATCCCAATGCGGCGCGCAGGAGGCGTTGTGAGCGATCTGTCGAACAAGAAGTCCGTTGTCGCCGAACCGATCAGCGGCGCCATCGGTCTCGGCGAGAACAAACCGCGGTCGTCGGACACCGTCAAGATCTGGGCGGGCGTGGGTGCGGTGTTCCTGGCGCTGACGCTCTACGTCATCATCCGGTGGGTCAGCGGGCCCTACTTCGAGCCGGTCGCGGGCGGCCCGACCGAACCGCCGCTCTACATGAAGATCCCGCTGATCGCCAACGCCGTGGTGCTCTGGGTCGGCCTGCCATTCGCCCTGTGGTTCTTCATCATCCGGCCCTGGGTGCGCGAGAAGCGCATCACGCTCGACGGCATGCTGCTGGTGTCGATGGGCTTGATGATGTTCCAGGATCCGATGCTCAACTACTACAGCACCTGGTGCACGTACAACGCGTGGCTGTTCAACCAGGGGTCGTGGGCGCCGCACATCCCCGGCTGGGTGGCTCACGAGGAACCCGGCCACACCGTGCCCGAACCGCTGCTGACGAACATTCCCGGCTATGCGTACGGAGTCCTGCTGCTCACCATCGTCGGATGTGCCGTCATGCGCAAGATCAAGAACCGGTGGCCGTCGATCAGCAATCTGCGACTCGTGCTGGTCACCTATGCGATCGCCATCGTCTTCGACTTCATCATGGAAGGCCTGATCCTGCTGCCGATCGGCTTCTACTCCTACCCCGGCGCCATCCAGTCGCTGTCGATCAACGCGGGTACCTATTTCCAATATCCGATCTACGAGGGCTTCATGTGGGGTGGCGTCCAGGCGGCGCTGTGTTGCCTGCGCTTCTTCACCGATGACCGGGGCCGCACCGTGGTCGAACGCGGACTGGACGGCATTCGAGGCGGTGTGGTCAAACAGCAGTTCGTGCGGTTCCTCGCGATCTTCGGCGGTGTCAGCGCGTGCTTCTTCGTCTTCTACAACCTGCCCGCGACGTGGCTCGGCATGCATGCCGACCCGTGGCCCGAGGATGTGCAGAAGCGGTCGTACTTCAACCCCGGGATCTGTGGCGAGGGCACCGACCGGCCGTGTCCCAACCCTGACCTGCCGCTTCCCACCAAGCACTCGGGGTTCATCGACCACGACGGTCAGCTCGTACTGCCGGAGGGAGTTACGATCCCGCCCGTCGTGCCCATACAGCGCCCGAACAACGATGACGGTCAATAACTTTCGGCCATCGGTCGAGACGGGTGTGAACCCGCCGTTCTACCGACCGGTCGGCGAGGAGGTCGAGGTGTTTCGGGCTGCGGCCCGGCGGGGCCTGCCCGTGCTGCTCAAAGGGCCCACCGGCTGCGGGAAGACGCGTTTCGTCGAGGCCATGGCCCATGACCTGGGCCGTGAGCTGATCACCGTCGCCGGGCACGAGGACATGACGTCGGCCGACCTTGTCGGCCGCTTCCTGCTCAAGGGCGGGGAAACGGTGTGGGTGGATGGGCCACTGACCCGGGCCGTGCGCAACGGCGCCATCTTCTACCTCGACGAAGTGGTGGAGGCGCGTCAGGACACCACCGTGGTGATCCATCCGCTCGCCGATCACCGCCGCGAACTGCCCGTCGACCGGCTGGGCACGACGTTGGCGGCGGCCCCGGGGTTTCAGTTGGTCATCTCGTACAACCCGGGTTATCAGAGCGTCCTGAAGAACCTCAAAGAGTCGACGCGGCAACGCTTTATCGCCCTCGAGCTCGGTTTCCCCCCAACCGAGATCGAAGCGGAGATCGTGGCGCACGAGGCGGGTGTCGATACCGCGACGGCGCGGTCCCTCGTTCGGGTCGGCCACGCCATCCGCGGCCTCGACAGTTCATCTTTGCGCGAGGTGGCCTCGACCCGAATGTTGATCCTCGCCGGCGGTCTCGTTGCCGAGGGGCTGAACCTGCGCACCGCCGTCCGGTCGGCGGTCGTTCAGGTGCTCTCCGATGACGCCGATGTCGTTCGCGCCCTCGGCGAACTCGTCGACGCGGTGCTGCCCGGCGCGTGAACACCGGCGGTCCCGAGCGGTTCCGATTCCTCGCGACGTTCGCCGCGGGTCGGCCCGTCGATGTCGCCCACGCCCCGGCGGGGGTTCCAGCGCACACCGATGGCGCCGTGGTCTTCGTCTCGGCAGGACGCTCGACCGACGAGCAGCGCCGTGAAGTGCTGGTGCAAAGTGCCCTGCTGGCCGCCGGCAGCCTCGAGCAGCATCTCCTGAACTCGTTACGAGCACGGCCGTCGACGGCACGCCGGTATCTATCGCTGGAGGGACGCCGGGCGCTGGCCGAACTCGCCTCGCGGCTACCCGCGGCGGCGGCGTTACCCGTCGACGGTGAGAAGATTACCGCGAGTCCCGAGGAGTCGCTCGAGATCGCCAGGGGACGTGGCCAAGTCGCGGATCCACCGGATTGGTTCGGTGTCATCAAGCCGTCCCGGGTGAATTCCCCTCACACCGCCGGCGGCAGGCCCACCGCGCAGGACCTACAGATGCAGGTCGATGCCGCCGATGTCGCGGAGGATTCCGATGACGACGACGGACCTTCCGAACGCAGCAAGATCCTGAAGTTGTTCGAGGCGCCAGTCGTTCTGACGCAGGCGTTCTCGAACTTCCTGCGAAACATGCTCGGCACGTCACGCTCGTCCGCTGACGACGTCGGCGGTGAATTGAAGGTCGGCTCCACCGTGCGAGCGCGTGCCGTCGGGGTGCACGCTCGACCGCTCCCGACGCGGATCGAGTTCACCGATGCCGGTAGGCCGGCAGCGGCGCTGGGCATCGGCGGGGCGCTTCACCCGGAATGGGACGTGTACAGCGACAGGTATCGCCCCGACCACTGTCGGGTGCTCGACTTTCCGTTGGCCGTCGAGGCCGACGTCTCGGCCTCGGGTGTCGCGCACGATGAGATGCTTCGGCGCCGACTATCCCGTGTGGGGCTCGGGCCTAAAGTGCTGCGCGGACGGCCGGACGGTGAAGAACTCGACATCGAGGCCCTCATCGACCTTTTCGTCGATCTGCGCTCGGGCTTCTCGCCGCCGGAGCACGTGTACACCGAACGTCGCATGCTCGCCCGCAATCTCGGCGTGCTCATCCTGGTCGACGCCTCCGGATCGGCCACCGACACCGACGCGGAGGGACTTGCGGTTCACGATCACCAGCGGCGCGCAGCGGCCACCCTCGCGGCCACGCTCGAGGAGCTCGGGGATCGGGTTGCCGTGTATGCCTTCCGGTCGCAGGGACGGCACGCCGTCCACCTACCGGCGATCAAGACGTTCGAACAACGCTTCGGGGCACTCAGCCGGGCACGTTTGAATCAACTGCAGCCGTCGGGCTTCACCCGTCTCGGCGCGGCGATCCGCGGCGCCGGGCGGATCCTCGAGGCGGAGGCCGGCACCCCCAACAAGCTGCTGCTCGTACTGTCCGACGGCCACCCCTATGACGACGGCTACGAAGGGCGCTACGCGGAAGCCGACGTGCACAAAGCCCTCGAGGAGATGCGCGTCGACGGCGTTGCGTGCCTGTGCCTTTCGATCGCTTCCAGCACGACCGCCGACACGCTCGGCCGTGTCTTCGGCTCGGCCGGTCCTGCCAGCGCTGCCACGTTGGCCGAGTTGAGCCCGCGGATGGACGAGCTGTTCCTGGCGTCGCTGCGCGAGTTCGCCGCGCCCGCCCCGCGGTAAGCACCCCCCTTTTTCTTCGGCGAGCAGACGCATAACTGCCCAAAATTGGCGAAAAAGCGGCAGGTTTGCGTCTGCTCGCCGAATGAAATCAGCGCGCGGGCAGGCCTAGCACCCGCTGCGCGATAATGTTGCGCTGGATCTCCGACGCCCCGCCCGAGATGGTTCCGGCGTAGGAACTGATGTAGCGGGTGAACCAGTCGGCGGTGAAAAGGTCCGGGCTGTAGGGGTTGTACTGCGCCGTGAGCCCGGGACTGCGCAAGCCGTCCGCGCCGGCGGCATCGAGCGCATACCCCAACGCCTTCTGCTCGGCCTCCGATCCGAACAATTTCAACACCGAGATGCTGGGGATGTCGCGTTCACCCCGCGCCGCCTGCCCCAGGGCGACGGAACCCAGCAGGCGCAGCGCTTCGTAGTCCATCGCGACCGTCGCGTAGCGGTCCCGGTTCACCGCGCCCACCGGGTCGAAGTCCTGCAGAAGCTGATCGAGTCGGTTGGCGAACGCCATCCACATCATCGTCCGCTCGTGGCCCAACGATCCGTTGGCCACTCGCCAACCCTCGTGCAGTGGACCGACGAGGTTTTCCGCGGGCACCCGCACACCGGTGAAGAACACCTCGTTGAAATCGAGGTCGTCTCGGCTGTAGACCGAGGCGAACGGCCGGCGCTCGACGCCCGGGGTGTCGGTGGGTATCAGCAGAGCGCTGATTCCCTTGTGCTTGGGCGCATCCGGGTCGGTACGTACGAACGCGAGGATGACGTCGGCGTCATGTGCGCCCGACGTCCACACCTTCTGTCCGTCGACGACGAACTCCTCCCCGTCGCGTACCGCGCGCGTGGCCAGCCCCGCCAGATCCGAGCCCGCACCCGGTTCGCTCATACCCAGCGAGGCGGTCATCTCGGCACGCAGGATCGGCACCGCCCACCGTTGCTTCTGCTCATCGGTGCCGAATGACAGCAGCGACGCGGCGATGATGCCCACACCCTGCGGGTTGAAGGCGTGGTAGATGCGGCGGCGCGCCAACTCCTGGCGGTGCACGAACTGTTCGAGGACTCCGGCGTTGCGGCCGCCGAACTCCGGCGGGTTCCCGGGCAGCAGCCAGCCGTGGTCGAACAGCAACCGCTGCCAGCGACGTGCCCACTGCGGCACGTGGGCCGTCGACCGCGAACGCTCCGCGGCCGCCTCGGCCTCAGCAGGCAGGTGCTCGTCGAGGAAGGCGACGAACTCCGCGCGGAACGCCTCCACCTCGGCATCGAAGGTGAGCTGCACCCCGCCAACATATCAAGTACTTAACATTTGCGGCGCGGTGCGCTAAGACTTAATGAATGCTCGACGGCGAGAAGATCCTCATCACCGGCGCGACAGGCAAGATCGCGTTCCCCATCGCGCGGGAGTTGGCCCGAAACAACGAGGTGTGGGGCGCCGCTCGCATGCGCGATCCCGCGGACCGCGACCGGTTGACCGACGCCGGTGTCGTCCCCGTCGCGCTGGACGTCAGCGAGGGCGACTTCTCGGCGCTGCCCGACGATTTCACCTACGTGTTCCACGCCGCGGTCGATCCCGGCGCCGGGGACTGGACAGACTGCCTTCAGACCAATGCGCAGCGTTCGGGCGACCTGTTACACCGCTACCGCGGCGCCAAGGGTTTCGTCTTCTGCTCGACCGGTTCGATCTACGGATACCAGGGCCGGCGTCCCCTGACCGAATCCGATCCGCCAGGGGTGCCGCTGCGGGCGAACTACAGCTTTTCCAAGGTCGCCGCCGAGGCCGTCTGCACCTGGGTCGCCCGACAGTACGAGATTCCATTGACGATCATCCGGATCTGCTCCACCTACGGGCCGGAGGGAGGCACCCCCGCAGACCGGCTCGAGGCCATCCTGAACCGCAGGCCGATTCGGCTGCATCCGGACCGTCCCAACAACTACAACCCCATCTACGAGGACGACTACGTCATGCTCGGGATCAGGGCCATGGAGGCGGCGGATACACCGCCGGTCGTGGTGAACTGGGCGGGCAGCGAAACGGTCAGCGTCGAGGAGTACTGCACCTACATGGGTGAACTGGTCGGCGTTGAGCCGATTTTCGAGTACACCCCCGATGCCCACACACCGCTGTGGCCCGACGTCACCCGCATGCACGAGGTACTGGGTCGCACGACGATCGGCTGGCGGGACGGCTTCCGCCGCATGGTCGAGGCGCGCCACCCCGAAATCAAGCTGTCCCAGCCGGATTCGGTGTAGAGGAGATGGCGATGCACCTGCCGGGCACACCGTCCGACGAGGTCCCCGAGGTCTTGGCGAACGGCGACGGGGACGTCACCACCATGTTCGTTTCGATGGCGCGCCGCCACCCCGGCGGGGCCGATGCGGATTACCTGCGCTGGCACAGCCTCGACCATCGACCCGAACAGCACCGGATGTCCGCGGTGCGCGCATCGCTGCGCCTGGTGTCCACCCCCGAGTGTCGTGCCGCGCGCGCAGCGAACGAAAGTCCCTACGACGCCATCGATCACGTGATGACGTACTTCTTCACCGGGGTCGAGGGCATGGAACCGTTCCTCGCACTGTCCAAGGCGCTCGGCGACGCGGGCCGCAAACTGCCTCTGCTGCCACCTGTCGAACGCGGTGTATACGACGTTGGGCAGCGGATTGCCGCCGCGCGGATCAAGGCCGGCGCCGACGTGCTGCCGTGGTGGCCGAACCGCGGGGTCTACCTGCTGCTGGAACGAGGGACCGGTGCGCTGGACGACCTGGTGGGTGTCGACGGGGTGGCCGGCGCGTGGGCCGCGACGTCGCTGCCGGTCGAAGCCCGGCTCGCGAGCGCCCCTGCCGGACAGACACTTACCTACTGTTTCCTCGACGACGAGCCGGTAGCCGTCGCCGAGAGGCTACGACCGGTCTTGCAGAGTCGCTGGGAGGGCGGCATCAAACCGCTCCTCGCGGCACCGTTCCACGCCGTCGTGCCCTACGAGTGGGACCGCTACGTGCCATGAGACGGAGGTGTGAATGCGCGTCGGTTTGATGGTCGGCTCCGACAAGGAGCGGCCCCGCGCCGAACGGTTGAACGGTCTGATCGACGATGGAAAGGCCGCGGAGAAACAGGGTTTCGCGTCCTTCTGGATGCCGCAGGTGCCCGGCTATCTCGATGCGATGACGGCCGTGGCGCTGCTCGGAAACGCCACCGAGCGCATCGAGATCGGGACTGCGGTGGTTCCGATCCAGACCCGCCATCCGCTCATCATGGCCCAGCAGGCACTCACCACTCAGATCGCCTGTGGCGGCAGGTTCACCCTGGGAATCGGCCCGTCACACCACTGGATCGTCTCCGACCAGCTCGGCCTGTCCTACGACAAGCCCGCGCGGTTGATTCGTGACTACCTCGAGGTGCTCGACGCGGCGTTCGGCGGACCGGGCGCCGTCGCCGTCGACAACGGCGCCTATCGCGTGCACAGTCCGATCGACGTCACCGACGCCTTCACCGTCCCGGTATTGGTGGCCGCGCTCGGTCCGACCATGCTGCGGATCGCCGGAGAGCGCACCGGCGGAACCATCCTGTGGATGGCTGACGAACGCGCGATCGGTGACTACGTGGTGCCCCGCATCACGGCAGCGGCGAAAGACGCGGGCCGCGAGGGTGTCCGGATCGTCGCCGGTGTTCCCGTCGCGCTCTGCGCGGACAGCGAAGTCGATACGGCCCGAGCCTACGCCAGCGAGGTCCTCGGTCACGCCGACTTCTCCCCCAACTACGTCCGCCTGCTCGAACACGGCGACGCCGAAGACGTCGGCGACACCATGGCCGCCGGCGACGAGGCGACCGTCGAGGCGCGGCTGCGCGGCTACCGCGACGCCGGCGTCACCGACCTGGCATTGCGGGTGGTTCCGCTCGGGCAGGACGCCGCCCAACGACAGGCCTCACGTCAGCGCACTCAGGAATTCGTCGCGTCGCTGGTATCGGAGTTCGCTTCGGGCGCATAAGCTCCCATGAACTCGATGGGCACCTCGCCGGCGACGTGCATCCGGAACTGCACCTCCATCCCCATCACCTCGGCCAAGAACGCGGTGAAGGTGTGCGCCGAATGGCTGCGCATGACGACGTCGTGCAGGTCGGGCATGTTCCGCCTTCCGATGTGCCTACGATCCGAGCATCACCAGGCCGCCGTCCACGGCGACGAGTTGTCCCGTCATGAAGTGCGAACCCTCGCTGCAGAAGAACACCAACGCGGGCCCGAGATCTCGAACGGGATCGCCGAGCGCCCCACCGAGCGGGATCGATGTCTTCAGCTGCTCGTCCATGAATTCGGCGGCGGATCCGAGGAATTCGCGCAGCCGCTCGGCGCCCGGCGTCTGCACCGCGGGCGCCAGCGCGATCACCGACACCTTCTCGGCCGCCCACGTCCTGGCGGCCGATCGGGTCCACGCCGCCACCGCCCCCTTGGTGGCCGCATAGACCGCCGAGAGCGGGCTACCCATCACGGCCTCGGCCGAGCCGAAGTTGATGATGCGGCCGCCGCCGTCCTCGCGCATCACGGCGTACGCCGACTGGTTCGTGAGGATCGTGGCTTTGACGTTGGTGTCGAACAGGGAATCGATGTCGTCCGCGGTGATCTGACCCGGTATCCCCGCCTGCCACAACCCCGCGGCATTGAGCAGCACGTCGAGGCCGCCCATCTCCTCGGCCGCGGCCCGCACGGTCCGCTCGACGGCGTCGGCGTCTCGAACGTCGCACGGCATCCACGACACCCCCGCCACGTCGGGTGGTTCCGTCGTGTGGCGGGTGGCGACGACACGCGCGCCCACCTCCGTGAGCACCTGCACCGCCGCCGCGCCGATACCGCTCGCCCCGCCGGTCACCAAGATGCGTCTACCGTCGAGTGCCGCGACCATCCTTAGATAGTTGGACAAACGTCAACTATTTGCAAGCACCGAATGCGCTGTTACAGTGCCGATGTGTCCAGGGTCAGCGGCGATGTGATGGCTGACGGTGGTCAACGGCGCGCGTCTTTCCAGCGCGCCCGTTCGCATGAGACCAAGCGGGCCCTGGTGCAGGCCGCGATGGCGCTGTGGCGCACGAACGGATACTCCAAGACGACGGTCGCGGACATCTGCCGGGCCGCCGGCGTGTCCCGAGGCCTGTTCTACTTCTACTTCCCCGCCAAGGAGGACATCCTCTTCGAGGTCGGCCTGCTCTCGACGCGGGCTGCGCAGAAAAAGGTTCGGGCGCTCCTGCGCGCTGATTACGACGTCGAGGCCGCCATCGGCGAGGCGTTGCGCAGCCTGGAACGGTCGATGGCGCGCAATCCGCGCGAGCTGATCATCCAGACGATTCTCGAGGGCTACCGGCACGAACACCGGATCCTCGCGGGCGAGTCGGTCGACGACACCGCCGACGCCGACATGTTCGGCGAACTGTTCGCCCGTGCGCAACAGGACGGGAAGATCGCCGCCCACGTCGATGTCGATCATCTCTCCCGGTTGGCGGGCATGCATGTCAGCGAGGGCGTGCGGCACTGGGCCAGTGGAAGTTTCGGCGACCGGTCGTTCTCCGAAGTCGTCACCGACGATATCGCCGCACTGGTCGTCGGGTTCAACACGAGGCAGCCAGAGGCGCGACGAGCCTGACGGCGCAGACCTGAGAGGAAGGAGACCACGATGGCGTTGGATTTCGAAACCGACCCCGAGTACCAGAAGGTCCTCGACTGGGCCGACGAATTCGTCAGGGAGGAGGTCGAACCGCTCGACCTGGCGTTCCCCGACCAGCAGTTCGTGCCACTGGATGCCAACCGCCGCAGGGCGATCGATCCGCTCAAGGACGAGGTGCGCCGGCGGGGGCTGTGGGCCACCCACCTGGGCCCCGAACTCGGCGGCCAGGGTTACGGCCAGCTGAAACTCGCGCTGCTCAACGAGATCCTCGGCCGCTCCCAGTGGGCGCCGATCGTGTTCGGTTGTCAGGCACCCGACACCGGAAACGCCGAGATCATCGCCCACTACGGCACCGACGCGCAGAAAGAGCGCTATCTGCGCCCGTTGCTCGACGGCGAGATCTTCTCCTGTTACTCGATGACCGAACCGCATGCCGGCGCCGATCCCACGCTGTTCAAGACCACCGCGGTGCGCGACGGTGACGACTGGGTGATCAACGGCTGGAAGTTCTTCTCCTCCAACGCCAGAACGGCGTCGTTCCTGATCGTGATGGTGGTCACGAACCCCGACGTCAGCGCGTACCAGGGCATGTCGATGTTCTTGGTGCCGACCGACACCCCGGGCGTCAACATCGTGCGCAACGTCGGTCTGCACGGTGAACGTGACGACGAGGGTTCGCACGCGCTGATCCACTACGACAATGTGCGGGTGCCTGCCGACGCGCTGCTCGGCGGCGAAGGCCAGGCGTTCGTCATCGCCCAGACCCGCCTGGGCGGCGGCCGCATCCATCACGCGATGCGCACGATCGGACTCAGCCGCAAGGCGTTGGACATGATGTGCGAACGCGCCCTCAGCCGCGAGACCCAGGGCAGCAGGCTGTCCGAGAAACAGTTCATCCAGGGCTACATCGCCGACTCGTACGCGCAGCTGCTGCAGTTCCGGCTGATGGTCCTCTACACCGCGTGGGAGATCGACAAGTACAACGACTACAAGAAGGTGCGCAAGGACATCGCCGCCGTCAAGGTCGTGATGCCGACAGTGCTGCACGACATCGCCTGGCGCGCAATGCAGGTCCATGGCGCACTCGGGGTCACCAATGAGATGCCCTTCCTCGGCATGGTCACCGGCGCCGCGGTGATGGGGCTGGCCGACGGTCCGACCGAGGTACACAAGGCGACGGTGGCCAAACAGGTGCTGCGTGACTACGCACCCAGCACCGACACCTGGCCGACCGAGTGGATCCCCGCCAAACGGGAGAAGGCGCGGGCGAAGTTCGCCGAGTACCTCGAGAACGAGGTGGGGAACCTGTGAGCGAGGACGCGATCGACGTTGCACGCCTGACCGATTGGATGGATGCGGCCGAGTTGCCCGGCAAGGGCGAGCCGCTGCAGACCCGGTTCCTGTCCGGCGGCACCCAGAACGTCATCTACGAACTGCGCCGCGGAGAACACAGTTGCGTGCTGCGAATGCCGCCGCCGAGCGCTCCCCCGGACCGCGACAAGGGAATCCTGCGCGAGTGGCGCATCATCGAGGCGCTCGACGGCACCGAAGTTCCACACACCGAGGCCGTCGCCGTCTGTGAGGACGCCGCGGTGTTGGGCCGCCCGTTCTACCTCATGGGCTTCGTCGACGGATGGTCGCCGATGGACCTTCAGGACCGAAAGTGGCCGGAGCCGTTCGACTCCGATCTCTCCGCGCGCGGCGAGCTGGCTTATGAGCTCGCGGAGGGTATCGCGCTGTTGTCCAAGGTCGACTGGAAAGCCAAGGGGCTGCAGGACCTTGGTCGGCCCGACGGTTTCCACGAACGTCAGGTCGACCGGTGGATCGCGTTCTTCGACCGGATCAAGGGCCGCGAGATCGACGGCCTCGACGTTGCCACCGATTGGCTGCGCACGCATCGGCCGCTGGACTACATCCCCGGGTTGATGCACGGCGACTACCAATTCGCCAATGTGATGTACCGGCACGGGGCGCCCGCGCGGCTGGCCGCGATCGTGGACTGGGAGATGGGCACCGTCGGGGACCCGAAGCTGGACCTCGGCTGGATGGTGCAGAGCTGGCCCGAGGACACGTCGGCGCCGACGGAGTCGGAGATGGGGTACGTCGACATGCGCGGGATGCCCTCGCGCGCAGAGGTTGTCGATCATTACGCGAAGGTCTCCGGGCGCCAGGTCGACGACCTCGACTATTACCTGGTGCTGGCGAAGTGGAAACTCGCGATCGTGCTCGAGCAGGGTTTCCAGCGCGCCGGCGACAACGAGAAGCTGCTCGCCTACGGCCCGGTCATCGTCGAGCTGATGCGCTCCGCGGCCGAGCTGGCTGAGTCCAGCGACTACCGCTGACGCGAATTCAGCTGGCGGGCACCAGATCCGCGGCGACCGAGGCCATCATGCCGCAGCGGAACGTCTCGCAGCCACCGACGTCGACGGCAGCGGGTTCGCCGGCCGCGGTCAGGGCCTTGACCTTGAACGCCCGGGCGGCGGCGCTGAGGCGGTGCTCGACGGAGTCGACACTGCTGTCGAGTTCGGCGGGTACCCGCTCACCCCAGAGCGTCACCTCGGTCGCGCCTTGCTCGAGCGCGTTGCGCACGTGCTGCAGGACGCGCGCATCCCGGTCGATCATGTTCGCCGCGACGGCTACCGTCTGCGGGTGGGGGCGTTCCTCCCAGTCCGCCAGGACCGACTCGAGGTCGAGCGTCTCGGCACCCAGGATCGTCAGCGGACGGACGTCCTCGTCACCGCCGACGAGCACGGTGACGTCCCACCCCGCCATCACCCGGTCGTAGATCCAGCCACCGGCAAACTTCACCGCGTCCGTCACCGACGGGGCGACCACGTCCAGCCGGTACCTCATGTCGAGCTCCGCGGCGCCAGCTCGCGTCCCAGCGACTCGGCGTACCCCTTGAACACCTCGGCCAATTGGATCGATGGGTCGAGTAACCATAGGGTCTCCATTCCATAGGTGAAGGCGAGGATTTCCACGGCCTTGGTGGCCGCGTCGAGATCCGAGCGGTACTTGCCGCTTTCCTGACCGCGCTCGATGATCGCGGTGATGATGTCGACCGCGTCGCGGTAGCGCTTGACCAGACGGTCGTGCAGGGGCGCCTCGGGCGCGATGTTCTCGACCAGCAGCACGGTGAAGGTCCCGACGAGTTCGGGCGCGCGGTCGAAGCGTTCGGGCACCCGGCCGAGCTCGGTGACGAGGTCACCGGAGCGATAGTCGGCGTGGATCGCATCGTCGGCATCGCGGGCGTCGAGCACCGCGTTGAGCAGTTGTTCTTTGGACTCGAAGTGGTGCAGCAGACCCGCAGGGGTGACGCCGGCGTCCTTCGCGATCTGGGCCAGCGAGGTGTTGCGCCACCCGTTGCGCGCGAGCAGGCGTTCGGCCACCGCAAGGATGCGCTGCCTGCGATCCTCGCCCTTGGCGAGGAGCGTGGCATACGGCCGCGCGGACTCTGTGGCAGACACCGAACCCCTTCGTTCAACCAACCTAGTGAACACACAGTAGGTAGGTTTGAGCCCTGTGACAAGCGTCTCAGCCAAATTGCGTTTAGGCGCCCGTCACACCGCAGGTCAGCGGCGCATTTCAGGCTCGCCACCCGCCGCGCCCGCCGGTCATCACCCCGCCGGAGTGAACTCGATATGGAGCTCGGTGAGACCACGCAGCAAAAAGGTCGGGTCGTATGCGTAGTGGCGCTCACCGGCCGGACCGTGTGCTGACTCGCTGATCCGGATGTCGCGCATGCGTTCCAGCAACCGCTGCACGGTGATCCTGCCCTCCACCCGCGCGAGCGGCGCACCCGCGCAGGAGTGGATTCCGCGGCCGAACGCGATGTGCTCGCGCACGTTCTTGCGGTCCGGACGGAACTCGTGCGGATCCTCGAACTTGCGGGGGTCCCGGTTGGCCGCGCCGAGGCACAGCATCACGACCGTGCCCGCCTTCAACGGCACCCCGCCGAGCGTGGTGCTCTTGCGGACCAACCGGAAATCGACCTTCGTCGGCGACTGCATGCGCAGCGACTCCTCGATGAAGGCTCCGATTCGCTCCGGATGCTCGCGCAGCAGCTGCTGGAAGTCCGGCCGGTCCCCGAGGGTCTGGACCGCCGCGCTGAGCAGCTTGGTGACGGTCTCCTGGCCCGCGGCGAACAGGAAGGTCGCCGGCTTGACGACCTCGATCAGCTCCGGCGTCGAGCCGTCGGGGTACAGGGCGGTCGCCATTCCCGACAGCACGTCGCCGCGCGGTTCCCGACGACGCTCGGCAAGGTATCCGGCGAACTTGTCGTCGAGGTACTGCAGCGGATCCAAACCCACCGGCTCGCCGTCGAGTGCGCCCACCCGGCTACCGTCGGGACGCTCGGCGCCCAGCGCCGCCAGGAACTCCGGCCGGTCCTCCTCGGGAACCCCGAGCAGGTCGATGATCGCCGACGTGGCGAAGGGTTTGGCGTACTCGGACAAGAACTCACAGCGCCCGTTCCCGATGATCTGGTCGATCTGGTTGTCGACCAGCTGCCACATGTAATCCTCGTTCTCCTTGAGCCGACGCGGCGTGAGGAGTTTGGTCAGCAGGGAGCGGGCCCGCTCGTGCGCCGGTGGGTCCATCACCACCAGGTGCTCGTGGATCGGGAACAGATGGCGGTGTGCCTCAATCTGTTCGGTGATGTCGTCGCCCTCGGGGACGAACGGCAGCGGCGGGAACGGTCCGCCGATCGCGTTGACCGCCGAGAAGGAGTCGTGATCCTTGAACGCCGCCAACGCTTCCTGGTAACCGGTGACGGCGACGACGCCGTAGTTCGGTTCACGGAAGACGGGTCCCTGTTCACGTAGGTGGTCCCAATAGGCGTAGGGGTCCTGGCTGATCGCATGGTCGGAGAAGTAATCCACCGAGGCGAGATCGGTCATGAACGGTCGTCCTTTCGGTCCTGGCGTCCGCAACCCAATCTGATCGATCGATCAAACTGTTAGGATGCGCCATGCCTATCACAAGGCGCGACAGAGGGGCAAGCGTTCGAGCGGAGGGTCGCTGATGCCGCGCGCCGCGAACGCCAAACCGGCCGAAGCCGGGGCACGGCAACGACTCATCGAGGCCACCGCCAAGATCATGCGCGACGAGGGTTACGCCGCCGCGACGTCGCGACGCGTGGCCGCCGAGGCTGGGGTCAAACAGGCGCTGGTCTACTACTACTTCCCGACGATGGACGACTTGTTCGTCGAAGTGCTGCGGGCCGGCGCGGAGGTGTCCCTGGAGAACATGCGCGCCGCGCTCACCGACGACGACCCGTTGCACACGCTCTGGCTGATCAACAGCGATCTGCGTATGACGGGCCTCAACACCGAATTCATGGCTCTGGCCAATCACCGCAAGGTCATTCGCGCCGAACTGAAGGCGTATGCCGAGCGCGTCCGCGACATCGAGACGGCCGCGGTGACCGTCGCGCTACGCGCAAACGGCATCGATCTCGACGATTATCCGCCGGTGGCCGTCTCGATGTTGATCGCGCAGATCGCGCGCAGCCTGTGCAACGAGGACGCCGTCGGCGTCACGCTCGGACATGACGAGATGCGCGCCTTCATGCAGCGCTGGATGCGGTCGCTGAACGGCTCGCGAAAGTCCTGAGCGGCCCAGGTCGAGGGAACCCAACGCAACGCAACGCCCGTGGGCGACGCTTTCCGCCGACGCAGCGGCGCTGGACTGTTGACACCCGGCTCGATCGATGCCACGCTCCTGATCGATCGACCAAACAATTCGAGCGGCCAGAAGGTGGACACATGGGTGGACGAGTCGAGGGCAAAGTCGCGTTCGTGACCGGTGCGGCACGAGGTCAAGGCCGCAGCCACGCGGTGCGCCTCGCCCAGGAGGGCGCCGACATCATCGCCGTGGACGTCTGCAAGCAGATTTCCAGCAACGACGACATCCCGTGGGCGACACCCGATGACCTGGCCGAAACGGCGGACCTCGTCAAGAACCTGAACCGGCGCATCGTCACCGCCGAGGTCGACGTGCGCGACTACGACGCGCTCAAGGCGGTCGTGGACGGCGGCGTCGAGCAATTGGGCCGCCTCGACGTCGTCGTGGCCAACGCCGGCATCGGCAACGGTGGGGCGACGCTGGACAAGACGAGCGAAGATGATTGGCGCGACATGATCGACGTCAACCTCTCCGGCGTCTGGAAGTCCGTCAAAGCTGCTGTCCCCCACCTGCTCTCCGGAGGCAGAGGTGGCTCCATCATCCTCACCAGCTCGGTCGGCGGCCTCAAGCCGTACCCGCACACCGGCCACTACATCGCCGCCAAACACGGCGTGATCGGCTTGATGCGCACGTTCGCCGTCGAATTGGGTCAGCACTCGATCCGAGTCAACGCCGTCTGTCCCACGAACGTGAACACACCGCTGTTCATGAACGAGGGGACGATGAAGTTGTTCCGCCCCGACCTCGAGAACCCCGGACCCGATGACCTCGCCGTCGCCGCGCAGTTCATGCACGTGCTGCCGGTCGGCTGGGTCGAGCCCGAGGATGTGAGCAACGCGGTGCTGTTCCTCGCTTCCGACGAATCCCGCTACATCACCGGTCTTCCCGTCACCGTCGACGCGGGCAGCATGCTGAAGTAGTCCTCGTGAAGCTTGTCTTCAATCTGCCGCACATGCTGCGGGTCAAGGCGATGATGCAGCCGTGGGAGGTGTCGGTCACCGGCGCCGACCAGACGCGGATGGCCAAGTGTGCCGACGACTGGGGTTACGACATGATCGCGGTGCCCGAGCATTTCGCGATCCCGAACGACCACGTCGAACTATTCGGTCCGCACTATTTGCAGTCCACGGTCGCGCAGGCGTATCTTGCGGGCGCCACGCAGCGCATCATGCTCAATTCGTGCATCACAGTGCTGCCGTTGCAGCATCCGATCGTGTTGGCGAAGTCGCTGGCCACCGCCGACTGGATGAGCAGCGGCCGCATGATGGTCACGTTCGGGGTGGGATGGCTGGAACGCGAATTCGACCTCCTCGGCGTACCTTTCGGTGAACGTGGCCGCATCGCCGACGAATACCTGGCTGCGATCGTCGAGCTGTGGACCAGCGACTCGCCCCGGTTCGACGGCAAGTACGTGTCCTTCGAGGACATCGCGTTCGAACCCAAGCCCATCCAGAAGCCGCATCTACCGATCTGGATCGGCGGCGATGCCGACGCCGCGCTTCGCAGGGCGGCGAAGTACGCATCCGGGTGGTGGTCGTTTCTCACTGCGCCCGAGCGGATCGCCGACCGCCTCGACTTCATCAAGTCCCAGCCGGGTTACGACGGACGCCCTTTTGAGGTGGTGCACGGACTGGGCACAAATCGGGTCGGCGAGGGGCATGTGGCGCAGGACGATCCAGACGGCCGGCCGGGTATGAGCGCCGGCGAAATCGTCGATCGCTTGGGATGGCTCGCGCAGCAGGGCGTCACCGTGAGCGCGGTGCCTCTGCCACCCGTCAGCGGTGTCGACGAGTACCTCGACTATGCCCAGTGGGTCGTCGAGGAGATCAAACCGCAACTCCCCTAGCCGGTTTCGGTGCGCCTACAGCCCGAGCGATTTGGCGATGATCACCTTCATCACCTCGCTGGTGCCGGCGTAGATGCGGGCCACCCGGGCGTCGGTGTACAACCGCGCGATCGGATACTCCATCATGTAGCCGTAGCCGCCGAACAGTTGCAGGCAACGGTCCACCACCCGCTGCTGCATCTCGGTGCAGAACAGTTTGACGCGGGCCGCGTCCGCACCCGACAACTGACCCTCGACGTGTAGGGCCACGGCGCGGTCGAGCATCGCCTGCGCGGCCTCCACCTCCGTCGAACAGGCCGCCAATTCGAACTTGGTGTTCTGGAACGACGCCACCGGCGTGCCGAATGCCTTGCGGCTCTTGGTGTAGTCGATCGCGGCTGCGATCGCCGAGCGCGCTTGGGCCACCGATCCGACCGCGACGGTCAGCCGCTCCTGGGGCAGGTTGTGACCGAGGTAGCTGAAGGCTTCGCCCTCCTCCCCCAGCATGTTGGTCGCGGGCACGCGCACGTCAACGAACGACAGTTCGGCGGTGTCCTGGACCTTGCAGCCCATCTTCTCCAGCTCGCGACCGCGGGTGAAGCCGGGCATGCCGTCCTCGACGACGAACAGGGACAGCCCCTTACGACGGTTGTCGGGATCGGTCGAGGTCCGTGCCACGGCGATCACCAGGTCGGCCTGCATGCCGCCGGTGATGAAGGTCTTGGCGCCGTTGAGTATCCAGTCGTCGCCGTCACGGACCGCGGTGGTGCGTACACCGGCGAGGTCGGATCCGGTGCCTGGTTCCGTCATCGCGACGGCGGTCAGCAGCTCACCGGCCGCGAGCCCCGGGAACCAACGCTTACGTTGCTCTGCGTTCGCGTAGTGCAGAAAGTACGGCAGGATCACCTCGAGCTGGGTACGCACGGTCGACAGGGTGACCAGTGCGCGCGCGGCCTCCTCCTGAAGTACGACGTTGTAGCGGTAGTCCGGGATGCCGCCTCCGCCGTACTCTTCGGGGATCGCCATGCCCAGCATGCCCAGCGATCCCATCTGTTTGAACACCTGCCGAGGCATGCGGCCGGCCTTCTCCCACTCGGGATAGTGCGGGACCACTTCCTTTTCGACGAAGTCACGGGCGAGTTCGCGAAACGCCTCGTGGTCTTCGGTGAACAGGTCTCGTTGCACGCGGGTCCTCCGTGATCAGGGCAAGAGCATTGGCGACGGGTTCTGCCGCCATCGCTAGGCGATGAGTTCTACCGCCATCGCTAGGCGATGAGTTCTACCAGGGTGGCGTTCGCGGTTCCGCCACCCTCACACATGGTCTGCAGACCGAATCGAATCCCGTTGTCGCGCATGTGGTTGAGCATCCGGGTCATCAGGACCGCACCCGAGGCGCCGAGCGGGTGTCCCAGCGCAATCGCCCCGCCCAGCGGGTTGAGCTTGCTTTCGTCGGCGCCGGTCTCGGCGAGCCAGGCCAGCGGAACCGGCGCGAACGCCTCGTTGACCTCGAACACGCCGACCTCGTCGAGGCTAACTCCGGCCTTGTGCAAGACCTTCTCGGTCGCCGGGATCGGTCCCGTCAGCATCAGCACCGGATCGGCGCCGGTGACCGCGCCGGCGCGGTAGCGGGCGATCGGGGTCAGGCCCAGCGCCACGGCGTTGTCGGCAGCCATCACCAGCAGCGCGGCGGCCCCGTCGGAGATCTGCGACGAGTTCCCCGCGTGAATCACACCGTCGTCCTTGAATGCCGGCTTGAGCCCCGCGAGTTTCTCGACCGTGCTTCCCCGTCGCACGCCCTCGTCGGCGACGACGGGCTCACCGTCGGTGAACACCGGCATGATCTGAGATTCGAAGGCACCCTTGTCCTGTGCGGCCGCGGCCAGCTCGTGTGAACGCACCGAATACTCGTCGAGGCGGGTGCGCGAGAGGCCCCACTTCTGGGCGATCAACTCCGCCGAGATGCCCTGGTTGAAGGAGAAATCCCCGTAGCGCTCCAGCACTTTGGGGCCGTACGGCATACCGGTGGACCGCGCCGAGCCGAGCGGTACCCGGCTCATCACCTCCACGCCGCCGGCGACGACGACGTCCTGCTGACCCGACATCACCGCGTGGACAGCGAAATCGAGCGCCTGTTGGCTCGACCCGCAGGCGCGGTTGACCGTCGTGCCGGGGATGGTTTCGGGCCAGCCCGCCGCGAGCGCCGCATACCGACCGATGTTGCTCGACTGGTCGCCGACCTGCGAGACGCAGCCCCACACCACGTCGTCGACGATCTCGGGGTCGATGCCCGCCCGCTCCACGAGCGCGTTGAGCACGATCGCCGAGAGATCGGCGGCGTGCATGTCCGACAGCCCACCGTTGCGCTTGCCGACCGGCGTGCGTACCGCCTCGACGATCACCGTTTCACGCATTGTCCTTCTCCGATCCGGGCCGTACCGCCCATCGACCAGTAAATACGGCTTCGCGCTTCGCCGCGAACGCCGCATATGCCTCCGTCGAGTCCGCGGTGGCGAAGTTGCCGGGTTGCGCACGTGCCTCGTTGGCCAGCGCCTCGCGCAGCGTTGCGTTGGCCCCGTCGTTGAGCAGCGCCTTGCTCTGCGCGAGCGCCACCGGCGGTCCCGCCGCGAGCCGGGCGGCGAGGTCGGTGACGAAGCCGTCGATCTCGTCGGCGGGCCTCACCCACGTGACCAGCCCGAGCGAGCGCGCTTCCTCGGCGTCGATCGTGTCGGCCAGCAGCACCAGTCGTTTCGCTTGTTGCAGGCCGACCAGTTTGGGCAGCAGCCACGAGCCGCCGAGGTCGACCGACAGACCGCGCTTCGAGAAGATCTGACAGAACCGGGCTTCCGGCGTCGCCACCACGAAATCGCAACCGAGCGCGAGGTTCCAGCCAGCCCCCACAGCGACACCGGTCACCCTGGCGATGGTGGGTACGGACAACTCGTGCAGAGCGAGAGCGACGTCGGTGAGCCGACGCAGCTTGTGCCGCGGATGAATGTCCTCGGGTGTGCCGATGTCGGCGCCCGAGCAGAACGCCCCACCCGCCCCGGTGATCACCAACGCGCGCAGATCGGTGTCGCGGGCAGCGGCCCGCAGGGAATCGGCGAGCTCCTCCCACAGCTGCGCGTTGATCGCGTTCTTGCGGTCGGGCCGGTTCAGCGTCAGGGTCCGCACCCCGTCGCACTCAGAGGTCAGCAGCACGTCCTCGCTCACGAGTACGCGGGTCCGATCACTTTTTCGGCGCGCAGTCGCGCGAGATCCTCAGCGCTGAGCCCCAATTCGCCGAGGACGGCGTCGGTGTGCTGACCCAATCCGGGCACCGCGCCCATCGGCTGCTCGAAGCCGCTGATCACCGGCGGCGGACGCAGCGCGCGGATATCGCCTTTGGGCGTGGCGACGGTGCGCCAGCGGTCACGGGCGGTGAGATGAGGGTGCACGACGACCTCGCTGGGGACGTTGTAGCGGGAGTTACCGATCCCGGCGTCGTCGGCGATCTTCTGTATCTCGGCGAGATCGTGCTGGGCACACCAGGATCCGATCGCTTCCTCGAGGACCTCGCGGTGGGTGCAACGGTCGGGGTTGGTGGCGAAGCGCGGATCGTCGGCGAGGTCGGGACGGTTGATGATCTCGCGGGCCACCCGCTGCCATTCCCGGTCGTTGGTCGTACCGAGCACCACCGTCTGGCCGTCGCGCGTCGGAAACGCCCCGTAGGGCGCGACGGCGGGTGAGCCGACACCGAGCGGCTCCTGGTCGATACCCGAATGTTGCGTGTACGTCAGCTGGTATCCCATGACATCGGTCATCACGTCGAACAGGCTCAGCGCGACGGACGGGCCGGCGGCAGCGGTGTTGTCCCTGCCGCGCCCGACCAGCAGCGCCAGGATCGAGATCGCGGCGTAGAGGCCGGTGGAGAAGTCGGCCATCGCGGGTCCGGGCTTGGCCGGCATGCCCGGGTAGCCGGTGACCGCGCACGAACCCGCCTCGGCCTGAACGAGGAGGTCGTACGCGCGTTTGTGAGAGATCGGCCCGCCGGGGCCGTAGCCGTCGATCTCGACCGGGATCACGTTGGGATGCCGCTTGGCGAGGTCAGCGGGACCCAAGCCCATCCTCGCGGTCGCACCCGGTGCGAGGTTGGACACGAACGCGTCCGCCCGGTCGAGGAGGCGGTGCAGCAGTTCGATGCCCTCGGGCGCCTTGGTGTTCAGCGTCACCGACTCCTTGCCGCGGTTACACCAGACGAAGTGCGCGGCCAAACCACCGGGACCGTTGACGACGTCGTCGTAGTCGCGGGCGAAGTCACCACCATTGGGGTTCTCCACCTTGATCACCCGGGCGCCGAAGTCGGCGAGGACCCGGGTGCACATCGGTGCGGCCACGGCCTGTTCCATCGCGACGACCGTGACGCCGCTCAGCGGTGCTGCGCCGCTCACATCACCATTCCGCCGTCGACCGGCAGCACCTGTCCGGTGATGTAGGACGCGGCGTCGGATGCCATGAACACGAACGCCCCGGCGATCTCCTCGGGGTCGGCCCACCGCTTCATCGGGATGCGGTTCATCATATTGGCCGCGAACTTCTCGTTGGTGCGGATGGTCTCCGTCATCGGCGTGGCGGCCAGCGGCGCCAGCGCGTTCACCATGATCTTCTTCGTCGCCAGTTCGCGGGCAAGGGATTTGGTGAACCCGATGATGCCCGCCTTGGCCGCCGAGTAATTGACCTGGCCCAGTGTGCCCGTCAGGCCCGCCGCCGAAGTGACGTTGACGATGCGGCCCGTCCCGTCGGTGGGGATGTGCGGGAGCGCGGCCTGGGTGACGTTGAAGGCGCCCATCACATGGATGTCGAAGAGCAGTCGGAACGCCTCCTGCGTGGTCTTCTCGAACATCGCGGGTTTGGTCACGCCCGCGTTGTTGATGACGATGTGCAGTGCGCCGTCGGCGAGCGCGGCCGCCTGCGCGGCGGCGGCGTCGGCCGAGGCGCGATCGGAGACGTCCAACGCGGCGGCCTCCGCTCGACCCCCACTGGCCGAAATGCGTTCCGCGACAGCGGCGGCGCCGTCCTTGTCCAAGTCGGTGACGAGCACCGCGGCACCCGCGTCGGCGAGAGCCTGCGCGACTGCGGAGCCGATGCCGCCCGCGGCACCGGTCACCAACGCCGAACGGCCGGACAGATCGAAATAGTTGACCATCAGTGGTAGCGCTCCTCCGTCAGTAGCTGCGCGGCAGTCCGAGGACGTGCTCGCCGAGGAAGTTGAGGATCATCTCCTGGCTCACCGGCGCGATCTTCATCAGCCGCGACTCGCGGAAGTAGCGGGAGACGTGGTACTCCTCCGAGTAACCCATGCCGCCGTGCAATTGCAGGGCCCGGTCGGCGGCGCCGAAGCCGGCGTCGGCGCACAGATACTTCGCCGTATTGGCCTCTCGCCCACAGGGTTTGCCGTTGTCATAGAGCCAGGTGGCCTTGCGCAACACCAACTCGGCCGCGTCGAGCCGGGCCAGGGAATCGGCGAGCGGGAACTGCAGGCCCTGGTTCATCCCGATGGGGCGGTTGAACACGTGGCGCTCGTTGCCGTACTTGACGGCCTTTTCCAGCGCCACCCTCCCGATGCCCAGCGCCTCGGCCGCGATCAGCATCCGCTCGGGGTTGAGCCCGTCGAGGATGTACTTGAAGCCTTTGCCCTCCTCGCCCACCCGGTGCTCGACGGGCACCATCAGGTCGTCGATGAACACCTCGTTGGAGCTGACCGCGTTGCGCCCCATCTTCTTGATGGGCCGGATGTCGACGTGGTCGGGATCGAGGTCGGTGAGGAACAGCGTCATGCCGTCGGTCTTCTTGGTGACCTCGTCGAACGGTGTGGTCCTGGTCAGCAGCAGGATCTTCTCCGACTCCAACGCCTTGGAGATCCACACCTTGCGACCGTTGACGCGGTACTTGTCGCCCTCGCGTTTGGCGAAGGTGGTGATGCGCGAAGTGTCCAGCCCCGCACCGGGTTCGGTGACGCCGAAGCAGACATGCAGATCGCCGTTGACGATCCGCGGGAGCGTCTCGGCCTTGAGCTCATCGGAGCCGTGCTTGACAACGGGTTGCATGCCGAAGATCGACAGGTGGATGGCGCTCGCGCCGTTCATCGCGGCCCCGGAACGCGACACCTCCTCGAGCAGCAGGGTGGCCTCGGTGATGCCGAGACCGTGCCCGCCGTACTCCTCGGGGATGGTCATGCCGAGCCAACCGCCCTTGGCGATCGCGTCGTAGAACTCCCGCGGGAACTCGTGCGCGAGATCCTTCTCCATCCAGTAGTGGTCGTCGAACTTGCTCGCCAACTCACGAACGGACTTGCGGATCAGCTCCTGGTCCTCGGTCAGTTCGAAACTCATCCCGCCGGGCACGGTGGTTCTCCTCTTGTCGTCGTCTCGCAGCGAAGTGCGCCGGCGCGTGAACGCGACTTCCGCACCGGCGCACTGAAAAGACGTTGCTCGCGGCCCTGCGGCCGGAACTTCCGATACTTGCAGACTCCTCAGTCCTTGTTGCCGCTCACCTGCTTGGCACTGGCCGCGAAGTCGGCGAACGACGCGCCGGTTTTCTCTTTCTTTGACAGGGCTTGGATGGAGACGTCGTGGCCTTCGGCGGCTTTGCGGAGTGCGCCGACGGTGGCTTGTTCGCGGGTGAT
>NZ_LZSQ01000024.1 GCF_001665535.1 Mycobacterium sp. 852002-51961_SCH5331710 | reverse complement strand
TCGGTGGCGTCGATTCCCGCGGACGCGTCCTACGAACCGAAGTGGGATGGCTTCCGGTCGATCTGCTTCCGCGACGGCGACGAGGTCGAGTTCGGCAGCCGCAACGAACGCCCGCTGACCCGCTACTTCCCCGAACTGGTCGCGGCCGCGAGGACGGAGCTACCCGGACGCTGCGTGATCGACGGCGAGATCGTCGTCGCCGCCGGCCATGGCCTCGACTTCGAGACCCTGCAACAACGCATCCACCCCGCCGACTCGCGGGTCCGGATGCTGGCCGAGAAGACACCCGCGGCCTTCATCGCGTTCGATCTGCTCGCGCGAGACGACATCGATTACACCCAACGGCCTTTCGGGGAACGCCGCAATGCACTCGTCGACGCGCTCTCTGGCGCGGGCCCGAAATTCCAGGTCACCCCGGTGACGACCGACCTCGCGACGGCGCACCGGTGGTTCGACGAGTTCGAGGGCGCGGGACTCGACGGCGTGATCGCAAAACCCGTCGACCTGACCTATCAGCCGGACAAGCGCGTGATGTTCAAGATCAAGCA
>NZ_LZSQ01000023.1 GCF_001665535.1 Mycobacterium sp. 852002-51961_SCH5331710 | reverse complement strand
GTTTTCCGCCCCCCCGCGGGGGGGGGGGGCCGGTTAAAGGGAGGCACCCCAGGGGGGGGGGGGGGGCCCTGGGGTTTTTGGGCCTTCATGGCGGGGGCGGGCCAATTGGGGGGGCGGGGGCCCTACGGGGGCACCATGGTCCCGGGTGTGGGGCCGGGGGGGAGGGTTCAGCCCGAGGGCGGTGATGGCGTTCTCGTCAGCGTCGGTGTCGAGGCCGTAGCGCACCCCGACGTCGCTGAGCCAGAACGACGCTCCGCCGGCGGGTGACGTCGACGCACCTCCGCCGTCCTGCCCGACCGTCTGGACCAGGTAGCCGCGGCCGGGGGCCAGCACCACGTTGTTCGCGGTGGTCCCGGAGCCCGCCCCGACGAGCTGCACGGGGTGCAGCTGATCAGACACGGGCAGCGTG
The DNA here is from genome assembly GCF_001665535.1 of Mycobacterium sp. 852002-51961_SCH5331710. Classification (GTDB taxonomy): domain Bacteria; phylum Actinomycetota; class Actinomycetes; order Mycobacteriales; family Mycobacteriaceae; genus Mycobacterium. The sequence continues at coordinate 36,332 of NZ_LZSQ01000023.1, read as the reverse complement.
ACACCGGTGCGCAGGTCCAGGGTCGCGCTGGTCGAGTCCGCGGGCCGCTTCCACTCGGCACACGTCAACGGCGCATCGGCGGCGTCGACAAGCGAAATCGGTTGTGCGGGATAGGCGTCGACGTCGATGGCGTCGGCTACCGGCAGACGCGCGATGTCGTCGGCGCCCAGCCGCGGGGGCTGCTCGAGCCCGTACGAGTTCGTGTTGCGCATGATTGCGGCGATGACCGGCGAAATCGGTTGCAACCCTTCGTTGAGAACCGCGTAGTGACGCAGGGTGTTGTCGGTGGCGAACGATGCGACCACCGCGCCGACCGGCGCCTGCACCGGCAGCGGGTATCGCGGCGGCTCGCCGGCACCGAGAACGGCAGGCGGACTCAGCGCGGGAGCTTCCGGGACCGCGTTGAACAAGCCCGCCGCGATCGGGCGCGCATCGGCGCCTCCGGTGCCCAGACCCAGCGCACTGGTGACCGCACGGTCGTTCATGTCGATCGGACTGCGGTGGCCGTTCCACAGCAGCCAGGTGCCCGCGTTGGGACCGGCCGGGTTCGAGACCAGGATCGCCTTGTCATCGGCCAGCGGCGCGGCGCGTTCACCGCCGTCGCTCAACGGGCCCGCGATCATCGTGACGCCGGCCGCCGGCCCCGAAACCCCGTCGCACACCGTCCAATCGGCGTCGCGGGTGGTGTTCTGCACCATGCGCTCGGGCGCACCCGGGATGCCGATCAGGTTGCCACGCGGGAACTGGTCGATCTCGCTGGTCTTCACCTGCGACGGGTTGTCGGGACGGCCGGCGATCAGGCGTGCGGACGTCAGGTTCAGCACCGGGTGCAGCTGCTCACCGAGGCGTACGTAGAGCGCCGATGTGGTGCGATCGGCGAGTATCGCGTCGTTGCCCGCGACCCCGCCGGGACGAATCAACGAAAACACGAAACATCCTGCGACGACGGTGATCAGTACCAGCGCGCCGACGAGCACCGAACGAGTCTGGGTGCGCAACGGGTCGACAAGCATGCGGGTGTCGTGCAGGGCGACCCCGGATGCGATGCGCCGCATGATGAATCGCCATCCGGTGACCTGGTGCCTAGTGACGAAGCCGCGCCGGTACACGACCCGGTCGGGGTTCTCGTTGGCCGGTGTTCGGGACGTGAACGCGCGGCGGTCGGGATCTTCAGCGCTCATTCGGGCACCGTCAGGCCGAGGCCACGCAGCAGCGGAATGGCGGATTTGGTGACGTCTTCATCGGTTATGGTCATCAGCTCGTCATCTGTGAAGTCGTGGGATTCGGAGTGATCGAGTCGGTACTCGCGCTCCTCCTCGGAACGCTCGACCAGGTTGCGGACAAACCGGCCGTTACCGGCGATGTCGAGGTTGCGCCTCTCCACGCCCGCGGCGTCCGGCGTCGTCGCCGCGGCCAGCTGCCCAAACAGCGACTCCATGTGGGCCAAGGCCGCCGGTTCGAAGACGCTGTCTCGCTTCTCGGCCATCCGCACCGCGATCTCGACCAGTTCATGTGGTGTGTACGAGGGGAACTCGATGCTGCGGGTGAAGCGCGACCTCAGGCCCTCGTTGGTGTCGAGGAACGCGTCGAGGTCCTTGCGATAACCGGCGACGATGACAACCAGTCGCTCGCGGTCGTTCTCCATGCGGGCCAGCAGCGTGTCGATCGCGACCAAGCCGAAGTCGTTCTTGGCGCCGGTCGACACCAGTGCATACGCCTCGTCGAGAAACAGCACGCCGTCGAGCGCGCTGTCGATGATCGCGTTGGTCTTGGCCTCGGTCTCGCCGATGTGCTGGCCGATCAGGTCGGCACGGTGCACCTCGCGAACCGTCTCCTTCTTGAGAATGCCCAGGCCGCAATAGATCTTGGCGACGACGCGCGCGATCGTGGTCTTGCCGGTACCGGGTGGGCCCGCGAACACCAGATGGTTGGTGCGCTGCGCGACGGTCAGGCCGCGCTCCTGGCGACGGATCGCCATCGCGACCGAACTCTTCAGGCGCGCGACCTGATACTTGACCTCTTCGAGGCCGATGAACTCGGCGAGCTCGGCCTCGGCTTCGATCAGCAGGTGGGCCTTGCGCTCCTTGGCGCCCGGGTCGACGAAGTCCGCCTCGCTCGGCTCGGTGGCGGGATCCCACGGATCGGAGCGGCCCTCGATACGCGCGGCCGTGGTCGGCACGATGCCGTAGGAGCTGTCCGACAGCGCCACCTCGACCTGCTCGTTCTCCGGGTTGGCCGCGTAAAGCTCGGCGAGCACGTCGCCGGCGTCGAGCTCCTCGCCCTGTGCGCGCAGGCACAGCGCCTTGACCAGCGTGCCGTCGAGCGTCGCGACGTCGACCGGGCCGGACGGATCTTCCAGGTACGACAGTGCGGGTGCATACATACCGAGGCGTGCGAGCGACGTGCCGAGCGCGACGCGCGCCGCATGCGCGTAGGTCGCGTCGAGGCGCTCGTCGTTGACGATCGGCGTGATCAGCCGGACCACATCGGACCACCGCTCGGCGCGGTAAAACATCGCGATGCGCACCCATCGGGCGTCCAGCCAGTTGGGGCGCCGGGTGATCAGCGGTTCGACGAGTTCGTCCGCGCCCGCGTAGTCACCGGCGTCGCACAGCGTGACGGCGTAGGCCAGTTGGAAGTCGTCCGGTGTGGACGCCGAGAACTTCAGGTACAGGCCGGTGTCGTAGGTGAAGGCGAGATCGCCGTCGGCAAGTTGTACGTGGCGCTGCAGGACACCGGCGGTGGCGACGGTCTGCCAGACAGCCTCGAGGACCCTGGCGCTGGTGTCCCCGGACGCGGCGAGTCCCGTCCACGCATCGCACTGGTCGCGGGCGATGCGGGTGAGTTCGGTGAATCCTGACCGGGCAGCGGCCTGGTCAGGTGGGCGTCGACGGTCGTGCACCGACAGCCCGAGGGCGCGGCAACACGTGGCGAACCGACTTACCACGTCGTGGTCGACGCGCGAAGTCGCAGCAAAATCCGTTTGTAGCGGCACGCGCCGTGATCTCCCCGTAGTTATGGCAGGCTAACTTTACGGGGCGAAGTTAGCATTGACTAAGCTAACTTGTACAGACGCACCTCGGCGTCTCAGCCAGTAAGCGAGGGGCTCACCATTTGACGGCGCTCACCAGGCTTATCGTGCCGGTCATCGTTGCCGCCTCCGAACCCTCCTCGGGCACCGGTCGGCCGTTCGCGCGCAGGTAGTCCACGAGTGGGATGGCCTCGGCGCGCCAACCGCGGGCGCCGAACCACCGAGCGGCGGGCTGGTGTTGCTCGTTGTAGACCAAGCTGAAGAACTTGTCCTCGTCACCGACTGACCGCTCCTCTTGCCTCTTCGCCTCGAAGGCCGCCGCATCCATGGGCGCCGCCTCCTCGACGGCCGCGTAGCTACCCGGGGCGGCCAGCGAGGCGATCCCGGTGAACAGCTCGCGTTGGGCAACGGCAGGCAGGTAGATCAACAGGCCCTCGGCGATCCAGGCCGACGGCTCGTGCGGATCGAATCCGTTGTCGCGCAGTGCCCGCGGCCAGTCGTTGCGAAGGTCGACCGAGACCTCGCGGCGCTCGGCCCGGGGGGTGTGGCCGTCGAGGGCATGTCGTTTGAAGTCGAGCACCCGCGGCTGGTCCAACTCGAACACCACGGTGCGGTCGGGCCAGTCGAGGCGGTACGCACGTGAGTCCAGTCCAGCGGCGAGCAACACGATCTGCCGCACTCCGGCGTCTGCGGCGGCACGGAAGTAGTCGTCGAAGTACTTGGTGCGGACGGCCTGGAAGTCCACGAAATGCGCCCCGAAGTCGTCGGTGCGCAGAGGATGGTCGGGCGCTTCCCCGTCGAGCAGATCCGCCCACTCGCCACCCACGGCGCGACAGAAGGTCTCTGCGTACGAATCGACGACGAGGGGGTCTTGCTTCTGCGCTTCGAGCGCGCGGGCGGCGGCGACGAACAACGCGGTCGAGCCGACGCTCGTCGTGATGTCCCAGGTGTCGTTATCGGTACGCATGTACCTCTTTGTACGCCGCGAATCTGACAACGGGCTGAGCGGCCGGACTGGCTACACCAGCGAGCGCCCCGTGCGCACGCGCCAGTCCAGATCCTTGAGCAGCACGTTGAACGGGAACTGGCGGACGAATCGCGGCATCACGTTGTTGATGCGCCCGAGCAGGCGCATGACGCGGTTGAACCGCCGCTGCTTGGCCGCGTCCCACGGTAGGCCCATCTCATCGCGGAACCGTTGCGGCAGAAAGCCGGTCGTGATGAAGAGGTTGACGGCATCGGTGCGCTTCTGCAGCCATGCCGGAAGCTCGAGGTTACCGATGCGACCCGCCGCGATCGGCCAAAGGTATTCACGCACCGCGTCGTCGATGTGGATTTTGTCGAGCGACTGCTGCCAGTACTCGTCGAAGGCCTTGCGGTCGGCGGGCCACATCTCCGCGGGCACCTGCAGCGTTGTGCCCAACGCCGCGCCGTCGCGGTAGTGGCGCTCGGCGGACGCGTCATCCATCTCGCCGACGAAGACCCGGTATACGTCGACGAAACCCTTGTACAGGCAGGCGGCCACCCACAGCTGTAAGTCCTTGTCGAACGCGTTGTACTCGACCGGGCTGTCCGGCAGCGAGTACACCTCGCGATGCGACCGGTTGACCGCGCGCCGATACGTCGCCTTCTGTTCGTCGGTGCCGGCCAGCGCAACCGCGAGGTAGGTGAACGTCGTCCGCGCCCGCTTGATGGGATGCCGGTCGGCACGGCCACTTTCGACGCGGCTGTCCTTGACGCCATACCCGACTCCCGGCCGCGCTAGTTCCATGATCACGTTGGCGGGTCCGGACAACAGCCCGATACCGAGCATCGCGTCCTCCGGCGATACGTCGCAGAGCGGCTTCTGACCCGGCAGAGGCGCGTCGTTGACCGGTCGTCCGACGTGGTCGATCGGCTCAGTGACCATGGGGTAACCCCTATCGCAAATGTGAGAACGCTTGTTTCCTGATATTGCCCCGGGTCGGCGCCGAGTGTCAAGATGGCGGCCATGGCACAGGTCCGCCCCTACCGCGGCGTCGACGCGGCTCAACGCCTCGCGCAGCGCAGGCAGAGTCTGCTCGAGGCCGGCCTCGAACTGCTCGGCGCCGATGGGGACCCCGCCGAGTTGACGGTGCGGGCCATCTGCGCGCAGGCCGGGCTGGGTGTCCGGTACTTCTACGAGACGTTCAGCGACAAGGACGAGTTCGCCGCAGCGGTCTACGACTGGGTGATCGCCGACATCGCGGCGACCACGCAGGCTGCGGTCGCCGCCGCGCCGCTTCGTGAGGGCTCCCGTGCAGCGATGGCGAACATCGTGCGCACCATCGCCGCAGATCAGCGCGTGGGACGGCTGGTGTTCAGCGTTGCGCTGTCGAACACGGTGATCGTGCGCAAGCGCGCGGATTCGACGGCGCTGTTCGCGAAGTTGTTGTTGCAACACGCGGACTCCGTCGTCCCGCATGACAACGAACTCGACGAGGCGACGGCGCATTTCGCCGTGGGCGGGGTCGGTCAGACCATCAGCGCCTGGCTGGCGGGGCACCTCGACCTCGACGCCGACCAACTCGTCGACCGGCTTGCGGCGAACATCGACGCGGTCTCGGGCGCGCCCACGGACGACTGACCCGTCAGGCGGTCACCCTCGGACGCCTGTCCGCCGCTGTCTTGGGTGTCGCGTTGGCGTCACGCTCGGTGAACTCCTTGGTCCAGCACGCGAATTCGAGCGTGATGCCGTCGGGGTCCAGGAAGTAGAACGACCTGACATACACACCCGGGTGCACGGTCGGAGAAACCTGACCCTCGCTGTCGTCGTGGTTGAGCACCGGCCCGACCCGCACACCCTTGGCCTTGAGACGTTGCCGGTACTCGTCGAACTTTTCGGCGGGCACGTGGAAAGCCAGGTGGTTCATGGTGCTGACGGCACTGACGATGTCCCCGATGCCCGGAATGGCCTCCGGCGATGAGATACCGGGAACCCGGTCCGGCGCGTCGGCGAACCAGAAGAATGCGACGCAGTCGCCGTTGCCGGCGTCGAAGAAGAAGTGCTGCCCCATGCCTCCCGGCAGGTCGAGCGACTTGATCAGCGGCATTCCGAGGATGTTGCTGTAGAAGTCGACGGTTCTCGCCATATCCGAGCACACCAACGCCACGTGGTTGATACCGCCGAGCTCGAACTCGGTGTTGGGATTGTCGGGCCTGATCATGGGCGCCTCCTAGCGCGAATCTCTGGCCAGAAACGCAAATCGAATTTAGCATCAGGGGTAATCACGAGCAATGACGAACGGACCGGCACCGCTATGACGATCGCCCCGCGCGTCCCGCTGCCGATCACGCCGGTCGTCGAGACCGTAGAACAGCCTGTATCCCTTGACTTTTCGCTGTATCCCGGGGGCCGCGAATGACCAGAACGCCGTCGACCACCGCAACGCCGGGCGTCACCCGCGAATTCGTCGGTCTCGACTCCCCCACCGCCCGCCGGGCGGGTGCGGGCGGTCATCCGTGCCAGGGCCTCTACCACCGAGGCGTGGGCCGCAAGCCAAAAGTCGCGATGATCGCCACGCACTACCAGATCGACTTCTCCGAGCACTATCTCGCCGACTACATGGCCACCCGCGGAATCGGCTTCCTGGGCTGGAACACCAGATACCGCGGGTTCGAGAGCAGCTTCCTGCTCGACCATGCTCTGGTTGACATCGGCGTCGGAATGCGGTGGCTCCGCGAGGTTGCGGGGGTGGAAACCGTTGTGTTGTTGGGCAACTCGGGTGGCGGTTCACTGATGGCGGCATACCAGGCGCAGGCCGTCGACCCGCACGTGACGCCGCTGCAGGGCATGCGACCGGCAGCCGGACTCAACGACCTGCCACCCGCCGACGGTTATGTCTCGACCGCCGCGCACCCCGGTCGGCCCGACGTGCTCACCGCGTGGATGGACGCTTCGGTTGTCGACGAAACCGATGCCGTGGCAAGCGATCCCGAGCTCGACATCTTCGACGACCGTAATGGCCCCCCGTTCTCAGCCGACTTCGTCGAGCGGTACCGCGCCGCCCAGATCGCGCGAAATCACGCGATCACCGATTGGGCCGAGGCCGAACTAGAGCACGTGCGCGGGGCCGGCTTCTCCGACCGCCCGTTCACGGTGCTGCGGACGTGGGCGGATCCCCGCATGGTGGATCCCACCCTGGAGCCGACGAAGCGACCGGCAAACATGTGCTACGCCGGAGTGCCGGTGCAGGCCAACCGATCTGCGCGCGGGATCGCGGCGGCCTGCACGCTACGCAATTGGATCGGCATGTGGAGCCTGCGTCACGCGCAAACCCGCGCTGAACCGCACCTCAACCGAATCACCTGCCCGGCGCTGGTCATCAATGCCGAGCAGGACACGGGTGTGTTCCCGTCCGATGCCCAGCACATCTTCGACGCGCTCGCCAGCACGGACAAGGCGCAGTGTTCGATCGACACCGACCACTACTTCACCACTCCCGGAGCGCGCAGCGAGCAGGCCGATACCATCGCGAAGTGGATCGCGAAGCGGTGGCGCTGACCGGCGGAAGCTCGCCGCTGAGAGTCCTCGCCCATTTCACTCCCGGCCCCAAGGCGGTCGAGTTCGTTGCGCCGCAGTCCGATTGGCTCGACATCCGCTACTGCGCGGAGGATGATGACGCCGCCTTCTACCGCGAACTCCCCGAGGCCGACGTCATCTGGCACGTGCTGCGTCCGATCTCCGGGCACGACCTCGCCGAAGCGCGACGCTGCCGGTTGGTGCACAAGATGGGCGCCGGGGTCAACACCATCGACGTGGCGACCGCCACCGACCTGGGCATCGCGGTCGCCAACATGCCCGGGGCCAACGCCCCATCGGTCGCCGAGGGCACCGTGCTGCTGATGCTCGCCGTGCTGCGCCGGCTGACCGAACTCGACCGAGCCACCCGCGAGGGCCGAGGCTGGCCGTCCGACCCGAGCCTGGGCGAGACCGTCCGCGACATCGGCGGCTGCACGGTCGGTTTGATCGGCTACGGCAATGTCGCCAAAAAGGTCGAGCACATCGTGCGGGCAATGGACGCCGAGGTGTTGCATACCAGCACGCGCGACGACGGGCACCCCGGTTGGCGAGCGCTACCCGACCTTCTGACCGCCAGCGACATCGTCTCGCTTCATCTCCCGCTGACCGATGCGACGGCCGGCATGATCGACCGCACGGCACTCAACCGCATGAATCCCGGCGCGGTGCTGGTCAACACCAGCCGCGGGGCGATCGTCGACGAGACCGCCCTCGTCGAAGCGCTGCGCTCGAAGAAGTTGGCCGGCGCCGGTCTCGACGTGTTCGCGACCGAACCCGTCGAGACCGACAACCCGTTGTTGTCCCTCGACAACGTGGTGCTCACCCCGCACGTCACCTGGTACACCGCCGACACGATGCGGCGGTATCTGGAGCACGCGGTCGACAACTGTCGCCGGCTGTGGGACGGCCGTGAACTGGCCAACGTCGTGAACGGTATCGTGTCTCCCAACCGACCGGTTAATAGGGACACTCCGTCACAGTGAGGTGCACGTATGCCCATTGCAATCAGTCCTGAGCACAACGATCTGGCCGACTCGGTGCGGTCCTTCGTCGCTCGGGTGGCACCGTCCGAGGTGCTGCACGAGGCCCTGGAGACGCCGATCCCGAACCCGCCGCCCTACTGGAAGGGCGCGGCCGAGCAGGGCCTGCAGGGTGTGCACCTGTCCGAAGACGTTGGTGGACAAGGTTTCGGAATCCTCGAGCTCGCCATCGTCGCCGCCGAATTCGGCTACGGCGCCGTTCCGGGGCCATTCGTGCCGTCAGCCATCGCCAGCGCGCTGATCGCGGCCCACGACCCCAACGCCCCGCAATTGGGTGACCTCGCCTCCGGCGCGACGATCGCGACCTACGCCATCGATTCCAGCCTGACCGCCACCCGGCACGGTGAAGGCGACGCGGCCGGGCTGGTCATTCGCGGCGAGGTGCGCGCCGTTCCCGTCGCCGGGCAGGCGTCGCTGCTGGTGCTGCCCGTCGCCATCGACAGCGGCGAAGAGTGGGTGGTCCTCGACGCCGACCAACTGGAGATCGAACCCGTCACAAGCCTGGATCCGCTGCGGCCCGTCGCGCACGTACGCGCGAACGCCGTCGAGGTGGGCGACGACCGGGTGCTGAGCAACCTGAGCCGCCCGCTGGCCCGCGCGTTGATCTCGACGTTGCTGTCCGCGGAGTGCATCGGCGTGGCCCGGTGGGCCACCGACACCGCCGCCGCATACGCCAAGATCCGCGAACAGTTCGGCAGGCCCATCGGCCAGTTCCAGGCCATCAAGCACAAGTGCGCTTCGATGATCGCCGACACCGAGCGCGCCACCGCAGCCGTCTGGGATGCCGCCCGGGCCATCGACGAGTTCCGCGAAACCGGCTCGGACGACGCCGCTTTCGAGTTCGCCGCGGCTGTGGCGGCCACCCTGGCGCCCGAAGCGGCCCAACACTGCGCCCAGGACTGCATCCAGGTGCACGGTGGCATCGGCTTCACCTGGGAGCATGACACCAACGTCTATTACCGGCGCGCGCTGGTGCTGGCGGCCGGTTTCGGCAGGCACGCCGACTACCCGCAGCAGGTCGTCGACGTGGCGACCACCACGGGGATGCGCAAGCTCAACATCGACCTCGATCCCGATACCGAGAAGCTGCGCGATGAGATCCGCGCGGAAGTGACTGCGCTCAAGGCGATTCCACGCGAAGAGCGCAACGTCGCGATCGCCGAGGGGGGCTGGGTGCAACCGCACCTGCCCAAGCCGTGGGGACGCGCGGCCGGACCCGTCGAGCAGATCATCATCGCCCAGGAGTTCGACTCGGGCCGGGTCAAGCGCCCGCAGATGGGCATCGCGGCGTGGATCATTCCCTCGATCGTGGCGTTCGGCACGGACGTACAGCAGCAGCGCTTCCTGCCGCCGACGTTCCGCGGCGAAATGATCTGGTGCCAGCTGTTTTCCGAGCCCGGTGCGGGTTCTGACCTGGCCAGCCTGACGACGAAGGCGACGAAGGTCGACGGCGGTTGGCGGATCACCGGGCAGAAGATCTGGACCACGGGTGCTCAGTTTTCGCAGTGGGGTGCGCTGCTGGCGCGCACCGATCCCAATGCGCCCAAGCACAACGGCATCACCTATTTCCTGCTGGACATGGCCAGCGAAGGCGTCGAGGTCAAGCCGCTGCGCGAGCTGACCGGTAACGCGATGTTCAACACCGTGTTCATCGACGACGTATTCGTGCCCGACGAGATGGTGCTCGGCGAGGTGAACCGAGGCTGGGAGGTCAGCAGGAACACGCTGACCAACGAACGTGTGTCAATCGGCAGCAGCGAACCGCCGTTCCTCGCCAGCCTCGCTGACTTCATCACGTTCCTGCAGGAAGGTCAGTTCGACCAGATCGAGCAGAATTCGGCGGGCAGGCTGATCGCCGAAGGCCATGCCGCCAAGGTGCTCAACATGCGTTCGACGCTGCTGACGCTGGCCGGTGGTGATCCGATGCCCGCGGCGGCGATCTCCAAGCTGCTGTCGATGAAGACCGGCCAGGGCTACGCGGAGTTCGCGGTGTCGTCGTTCGGCACCGACGGCGCGATCGGGGATCCGAAGCAGGAGCCCGGCCGATGGGCGGAGTACCTGCTCGGCAGCCGGGCCACCACGATCTACGGCGGGACCACCGAAGTGCAGCTCAACATCATCGCCGAGCGCCTGCTGGGATTGCCGCGCGATCCGTAAAACGCTTGCCGAACGGGCGTAGCCTTGATTCACGGTCACGTTCCAACGGTTGGCGGATGTGATGAGCAGCTTCGGCATTCGAATCGCCCGCGCCTCGGTCGGCGCCGCGGCGATGGTGGGGCTGTTCGTCGCGCCGACGGTCATCGGCGACGCTCCGGCGCCGCGAGAACAGGCGGCGCCGTGCTATCCCGGCGTTCTTCCCGGAAACCCGTGGGCGACGTCCTGCAACTTCGGTCCCCGGCCGCCGAGGGTCCGCGGCGGTCCGCCCGATCAGACCGCGGTGATCGCCTGCCGCGACATCCCCGGGTGTCTGTCGGCGTTCGTCAACGGCCCCCTGTGAGCGTTTAACGAGCGCGCCTGGGGCAATGTTGATGTCATGACCAACGACGTCGAGAAACGCTGGGACCGGCCGGGAGCTTTCCGGGCCGCCGCCATCTACGTGGCGGTGGTGGTCGCGGTCGCCGCCCTCGCCTTCGTCATCTACGCGGTTGTTTCGAAGACCTCGATCGTCGCCGCCTCGACCGTCCCGGCGATCCTGTTCCTGGGCGGGGTGGGCGCGTTCGTCAGGACCTATCGCGAGTGGAAGGCCGAGGGCGCCTGGGTGCAGTGGCAGGGCGCCGGGTGGTTCCTGCTCCTGCTGATGCTGGTGTGTCTGGCCATTCCCGGCGCGGCCGCGATGGCCGACTAGGGCACGATCGAATCGACGTAGCCGCCGTCGACGCGCACCGCCGCTCCCGTCGTCGCCGATGCCAGCGGTGATGCGAGATATGCGACCAGATTGGCGATTTCGGCCGGTTCGATCAGCCGCTGCAACAACGACTGTGGCCGATGCTTGCGCATGAACTCGCGTTGCGCCTGCTCCCACGGCAACGACTTGTCGACGAGTTGGTAAACGAAGTCCTCGACACCCGCGGTGTGCGTCGGCCCGGCGATCACGGAGTTGACCGTGACGCCGGATCCCGCGGCGTCCTTGGCGAAGCCTCGTGACAACGCCAACAGCGCGGTCTTGGACACGCCGTAATGGATCATCTCCTCGGGTATCACCAGCGCGGAGTCGCTGGCGATCTGGATGACCCGCCCCCAGCCCCGCTCGGTCATGGCCGGCAGGTACGCACGGATGAGCCGGGCCGCGGCCAACACGTTGACCTCGAAATAGGTGCGCCACTGCTCGTCGGTGATCTCGCGGGCCGGTACGGCGCCGAAGATGCCCAGGTTGTTGACCAGGATGTCGACGTCGTGTAGCCGCTCGAGCAGTTCGGCCACGCCCTCCTCGGTGGCCACGTCGGCCGCGACGCCGAGCACGTCGCCGTCGAGCTTCGCCACGGCCTCGTCGACACGTGCGCGGCTGCGGCCGTTGACGGCGACGCGTGCGCCACTGCCCGCCAGGGCCTCGGCGATCGCCAGCCCGATGCCCTGGGTCGACCCGGTGACGAGCGCGGTCTTTCCAGTCAGATCAATGTTCACGCCCTGCTACTACCTCTGCGGCGGCGCGACTATTCCGGCTGGTTGGCGTCCGCCTTCTCGCTCGACTTCTCGGCGCCGTCGGCCTCGGCCTTCTCGCCGCCTCCGTCGACGTCTGCTTTTTCGCCGCCTCCGTCGACCTCCATGTCCCGCAGCTCGCGCTTCAGGATCTTTCCGGTCGGGTTACGCGGCAGCTCGTCGAGGAAGACGACCTCGCGGGGCACCTTGTAGCGGGCCAGGTGCTCGCGGACGTAGTGCTTGATCTCGTCCTCGCCAATTGAGGCGCCGTCGGCCTTGACCACGAAGGCCCGCAGCCGATGGCCCCACTCCTTGTCCTCGACACCGACGGCGGTGGCCTCCACGACCTCGGGATGACCGCTGATCAGGTCCTCCACCTCGGCCGGGAACACGTTCTCACCGCCGGACACGATCATCTCGTCGTCGCGACCACTGACGTAGAGCAGGCCGTTCTCGTCGAAGTAGCCGACGTCGCCCGAGGACATCAGCCCGTCGACGATCTGCTTGTGCCCACCGCCGGTGTAGCCCTCGAACGGGAAGAAGTTGCCGACGAAGATCCGCCCGACCTCGCCCTGCGGCAGTTCGTTGCCGTCGTCGTCGAGGATCTTGACCTTCACACCCTTGACCACCGGCCCGACGGTCGCCGGGTTCTTCTCCAGATCCCGGGGCCGCGCGATGGTGGCGAAGGCGATCTCGGTCGATCCGTACAGGTTGTAGATGACCGGTCCGAGCGCCTTGAGCCCACGCTGTGCCATCTCCGCGCCCAGCTGTGAACCCGACACGAAGACGATCCGCAACGAGGACAGGTCGGGCTTGCGGTCCATGCCGTCGAGCGCATCGAGGATGCGCGACAACATCACCGGCACCACCACGATGGCGGTCACCTTGTGCTTCTCGATGTCCTCGAGCACCTTGGCGGCCTTGAACTTCCTGCGCAGCACCAGTGTGGTGCCCAGCATCATCGCGATCGTCGCGTGCAGGAAACCCAGCGCGTGGAACATCGGCGCCGGGAGCGCGGTGACCTCCCCGCCCTTGAACGGCACGTGCGAGAGCACACCACCGATCGGGGCCAGCGTCGGCGGTGTACTTCTGTTGGCGCCCTTGGGTGTTCCCGTCGTGCCACTGGTCAGGATGATGACCGACGAGTGCTTGGTCGCCTTCGGCGCGGGCTTGCCGGTGTGACGCGAGACGAAGTCCTCGAGCGTCTCGTCGGTGCTCTTCGACGGCTCGTCGCCGGAGGCGGAGGCCGACGATTGATCTGCGTCGGGGTTCACACCAAGCGCGCGCAGCTTGCCCAGCGGCGGGTCGGCCTTCGAGACGGCCTCGCAGTACTCGTCGTCGTAGATGATCAGCTTGGCGCCTTCGCGTTCGGACACCTCCTTGACCTGGGGACCCGAGAACTCGCTGTTGAGCAGGATGATGCGGGCGCCGGTGCGGGCGGCGCCGTAGAGCGCGACCAGGAACCACCGGTGGTTGCGGGCCAGGATTGCGACGCCGTCGCCGCCCTTGACGCCCTTCTCCAGCAGGCCGTTGGCCACCGAATGCGCGGCATCGTCGAGTTCCTTGAAGGTCATCTCGCCGAAGTCGTCGATGATCGCCGTCCCGTTGGGGGTGCGGCGGGCATTGAGCGCCGGGATCATCCCGAACTCGCCCCACCGACGAATGTCGGCGAGCATCGCGGCGACATTCTGCGGGGGTTCGATCTTGAACGCACCGGCGCCGAACATCTTCGCGGCGTAGTGCAGCTCGGCCGACCCGCGTTCGACGAGTTGCTGAGCCTTGGCGAACGCCTGCAGCGGGAGCTCCTGAAGTCTTGCCATGACCCCACCATATGTGACCCGCGTCGCACTGCGGCCGGGAAACTAGCATGACGCTATGGCCGTACCCCGGTATCTGGAGGTCGACGGTCACCAGGTGCCCGTCAGCCACCCCGACAAGGTCGTCTTCCCCGATATCGGCGTCACCAAGGCCGACCTGATGCAGTACTACCGCAGCGTCGCCGGCGGCGCCCTGCGCGGCGTTCGCGACCGGCCGATGATCCTCAAGCGGTTCGTCAAGGGCATCACCGAGGAGGCGGTGTTCCAGAAGCGGGCGCCGAAGAACCGACCGGACTTCGTCGACGTCGCCGAGTTGAAGTACGCGTCCGGGACGTCGGCGGCCGAAGCCGTGCTGCGCGACGAGGCCGGCCTGGTCTGGGCGGTCAACCTCGGATGTGTCGATCTCAACCCGCATCCGGTGCGCGCGGACGACCTGGCCCACCCCGACGAGTTGCGCGTCGACCTCGACCCTCTGCCGGGTGTGAAATGGCCGCAGATCATCGACGTCGCGATGGTGGCTCGCGAGGTGCTCGAGGACCACGGGCTGACGGCGTGGCCCAAGACGTCGGGATCGAAGGGTTTCCACATCTACGCCCGGATCGAGCGGCGCTGGCCGTTCAAGTTCGTCCGCCTCGCAGCGCAGGCGGTGGCCCGGGAGGTCGAACGCCGCGCCCCCGACATCGCCACCGCGCGCTGGTGGAAGGAGGAGCGCGAAGGCGTCTTCGTCGATTTCAACCAGAATGCGTTCGATCGAACCGTCGCCTCGGCCTATTCGGTGCGCGCGACACCGGACGCCCGGGTGTCGACACCGCTGCTCTGGCACGAGGTGCCCGATTGCCGACCCGAGGCCTTCACGATCGCGACGGTGCCGAAGCGGTTCGCCGAAATCGGTGACCCGTGGGAGGGCATCGACGATGCGGCGGGATCGCTCGACGCGCTGCTCGATCTCGCCGACCGGCTCGGCCCGGCGGAGAAGGCGCCGCGCGGAGCCAAGCGTTCGGGCGGAGGCGGTGGCCGGCGCGTGTCCTCGAAACCGCTGATCGAGATCGCCCGCACCAAGACCAAGGACGAGGCTATGGCGGCGCTGGACGAGTGGCGACGGCGCCACCCGTCGGTGGCCGAAAAGCTGGAGCCCGCAGACGTTCTCGTCGACGGCATGCGCGGACCCAGTTCGATCTGGTATCGCATTCGGATCAACCTGCAGCACGTGCCCGAAGACCAGCGCCCCGCACAGGAGGAGTTGCTCGCCGATTACAGCCCCTGGGAGAACTATTCGGGTCCCCAGAGGCTGCGCGGTAATTGACGGTTTGCTGGCTATCGCAAATTGTGCTTCTTACCAAAGTATTAGCCGGCGTTGCCGGTTGCCTTAATCTCACCACTTAAGTTTGAGTCATCGACGAAGCTGACCTACCTGAGGAGGCAGTGATGTACGGGAACCCGACATTCGACTGCGCCGGTGCCAAGCTTCATGCGGTGTGCCGTCAATTGGCGACTGTCGTTACGGTAGACGGCGTCATCGACGATCGGAACATCGAACGAATCACCGCCTTCGCTCGCCGATTCGTATTGGCCGAGAAGCCGTTCGTCCTCGATTTGAGTGGCGTGAGTTCATGCGCAGAGCAACTCATTTCGCTGATGTACGACGTTGATGAGAGCTGCTATCAAGCGGAGGTGGATTGGGCCGTCATCGTCAGTGATGACGTTCAACGAGTACTGCGCGGCTCCGGAGTGAGCGTCCCGGTTGCCGCGTCACTACCTGATGCGCTTCACCACTTCGCGGAGAGCATCGAGAAACGGCGCCGGCTTCTGCCGCTGCTGACTCAGAAGACTGCATAGCGGAAGGCGACCAGGTGCTACTCGATATTCGCTGGCTCGGTTACCTGCTTGGCCGTCGGCATCCGACGGCCAAGCAGACCGGCCACGCCTACTGATCCGGACATAGCGACGCCCGTTCTCGACGCGTCATGCGCTGGATCGTCGACGGGATGAACGTGATCGGTTCGCGCCCCGACGGCTGGTGGCGGGACCGCCACGGGGCCATGGTGACGCTCGTCGAGCGATTGGAGGCGTGGCGCCCCGCGGGTGACGACGTCACCGTCGTATTCGAACGACCCCCGAAGCCGCCCATCGAATCAACCGTCGTCACGGTCGCGTATGCGCCCCGCGCGGCGGCCAACTCGGCCGACGACGAGATCGTCCGCCTGATCCGTGCAGACGATCAACCGTCCGACATTTGCGTGGCGACTTCCGACCGAACGCTCGCCGAACGGGTGCGAGCCGCCGGCGCGTCCGTCGTCCCGGCCGAGAGGCTACGGGGCCTCATCGACCCGCGGTGACGCCTGCGGGGTGCCAGTCGGGCGATCGGCCCAGGTGACGCAGTATCCGGTCGAGGTCGCCCTCGCCTTCCTGCTGCGCCACCGCGCGGGCGAACGGCGAGTTGTCCATCTCGCGGAATTCGCCGTCGGGAACTGCAAATGCCAGTGGCAGTACGGCGTCGATCACCTCGGAGGGCAGCGCGAACGGCAGGCCGATGCTGCGGGCGACGTCCCAGCCGTGCACCACGTAATCGACGAAATGGAAACCGACCGCCATCGCACCCGGGACGGTCGCGTCCGGACCGAACTCGGGTAGCGCGAACGTCGCTTCCAGCACGCCGTCGGCGGCGAACGCGTCCAGCACCTCGGCTGCCGCCGCCGCATATGCGCCGCGGGGGTCCGCGCGAACCGCCTCGGTGACGGTCGCGGGCTCCCATACCGTGAGATCGGCGCCGCCTCCCCGTGCAGCAGCAGCAAATCCCTTGTGCTGCACGGTCATATGCGTCAACAAATCGGCCAGGTTCCACCCCGCACACGGCGTAGGGCGGTCGAGGTCGGCCGCGGTGATCCCCGAGACGATCTCCATTGTGGTGGTGACCGCGATCCGGTGGGCCGGTCGCGGATCGATATTAGTATGCATACGCTTACGATATACCTACGCATATGATTGGTCAACGCTTAATATCCCTCCATGCCGCCGAAGCCGCGACGACAGGACCTCGCCGCGATGCTCGCCCCGCTGCTCCGTCGACTCATCGCACTCGAAACTCCCGTGCTGACCGAGCACGGCGTCTCGATGTGGGGATACAGCGTGCTGCTGGCGCTCGACGAGTCCCCGGTGCGCACGCAGGCCGCCCTCGCGGAGGCGATCGGCGCCGACAAGACGCGGATCATTCCCACGCTCGACGAGCTGCAGGACAAGGGCTACATCGAACGGCGGCCCGATCCCGCCGACCGGCGCGTCCGGTTGCTCGCGATCACCGAAGCCGGCCGCGCACTGAAGGATTCGGTGCAGGCGGAGATCCAACGAGGCGAGGAACGGTGGCTCTCGGTGTTGTCGCCCGGCGACCGGCGGGCCTTTCTGCGGGCTCTGCACGAGATGACGCGTGTCGACGACACCCCATAGGGTCTGAGGAATGAACCGCCTCGACCGCTTCTTCGAGATCTCGGCGCGCGGAACGACGGTCGCGGCTGAGGCGCGCGGCGGCCTGGTCACGTTCATCGCGATGGCCTACATCATCGTGCTGAATCCGATCATCCTGTCCAGCTCAGAGGATGTGTCCGGCAACAGGCTGCAGTTCGCCGAGGTCTCGGCGGTCACCGCGTTGGCAGCGGGCGTGATGACGATCCTGTTCGGACTCATCGCCCGTATGCCGTTCGCGTTCGCCGCCGGCCTCGGCATCAACTCGTTTGTCGCGACGACGCTCGTCGGCTCTCTCACCTGGGCCGAGGCCATGGGGCTGGTGGTGATCAACGGCCTCATCATCGTGGTGCTGGCGGCGACCGGATTGCGGCGACTGGTGTTCGACGCGGTACCGATGCAGCTGAAGTTGGCGATCACGGCAGGCATCGGGTTGTTCATCCTGTTCATCGGCCTGGTCGACGCGGGGTTCATCGGTTCGACCGGGAAACCGTCGCCGCCGGTCGGCCTCGGAGGCGACGGCAGCGGTTCGATCAGCACCGTGCCCACCGTGGTGTTCGCCTTCACGCTGCTGCTGACGGGCATCCTCGTGGCCCGAAAGGTGCGCGGCGGCATCCTCATTGGGCTGATCAGCGGCACCGTCGTCGCGGTCGTGATCGAGGCGATCTGGCACCTCGGGTCCGCCGTCGACAAGCCCGGTGGCTGGAGCCTGTCGGTGCCGACCCTGTCGGGATCACCGTTCGCGCTACCCGATCTCTCGCTCGTCGGCGCGTTCAGCATGGACAGCTTCGGCCGCATCGGGATCATCGCCGCGACCATGTTCGTCTTCACGCTGGTGTTCGCGAACTTCTTCGACGCGATGGGCACCTTCACCGGGCTGTCGCGGGAGGCCGGGCTGGCCGACGATAAGGGCACGTTTCCGCGCCTGCGGTCGGCCTTGATCGTCGAAGGCGCCGGCGCCGTGGTCGGCGGCGCATCGTCGGCATCGTCGAACACGGTGTTCGTGGAGTCGGGCGCGGGAATCGGCGAGGGCGCTCGGACCGGGTTGGCGAACATCGTCACCGGCGTCCTGTTCCTGGCGGCGATGTTCATCTCACCACTCGCGTCGGTGGTGCCGACCGAGGTGGCAGCGGCAGCGCTGGTGATCGTGGGCGCAATGATGGTGTCGCACCTGCGCCACATCGACATCTCCGAGTTCTCGGTCGCGCTGCCCGTGGTGCTGACGGTGGCGACGATGCCGTTCTCGTACTCGATCGCCAACGGCATCGGCGTCGGCTTCATCGCGTGGGTGGTGCTGCGCTCGGCAGCAGGAAAGGCCCGCGAGATCAGCCCACTGTTGTGGGTGGTCGCCGCGGGCTTCCTGCTGTACTTCGCGCGAGGCTGGATAGAGTCGCTGCTCGGGATCTAGCCGTCGGCTTTGCGCTTGTCCTTCTCGACGTCGGCGAGGTCTTCGATCTTGTCGGCCTGCGCCCGCGTCACCGTGGCGTCCACGCGCTTGTCCTGCGCGTCGGCCATCTTGACACTGGCCGCCTTGGCCGCAGTTCGCTCGGCCGCCTCGATCTGCTCTTCCTCGCGGCGCTTCGCGGTCTCCACGTTCTTCTTGCGCTGCTCGGCGATCTCGTCGGCCCGCTTCTTGCTCTCGACGATCTTCTTCTCGGCGTTCTCGACCGCTGTGCGCTTACGCTGCTGAGCCTCGGTGCGCGCCTGACGAGCCTCGGCCTCGGTCTCCTCGAATGCCTTCTGCTTGTCCTGCAACGCCTTTTCGCGCGTCACCTTCAGCTCCCGGTCCGCCTGCTTGACGTTCTCGTCGGCGGCCGCGTCGAGCTCGGCGGCACGGCGCAGGGCGTCGCTGCGCTCGACGAGTGTGGCGCCCCGCTTCTGGAGCTCGCGGTCGCCGAGCGCAGTGCCGACGGCCGTGTCCAACAACCCCAGGGAACGCTCGTAGAACAGGCGCGCGGGTGCCTCGTCGTTCATCCGTGCGACGAATCGATCGTCGATCAGTTGCAGCGGCACACGGGCCACCTGGTACTGAAACCTCAGCACCGCCTTCGGAATAGCGGTGATACTCATGGTCAAGCTCCTTCTACGCCTTGATCAGGCGTTGTCGTTCAGGTTGTCGGCCTGGCGCCGGATGCGGGCGGCTTCCGCCTTCGCGCTCGCCGATTCCTCGACCGCTTCGCGGTGTTCATCGAGCGCTCCTGCGAGCTGGGTGTCGGCGTCGTGCACCTCCGCGCGCTGCTCGACCCGCGCCTCGCGCGCCTTGCGATCCGCCTCGAGTTCGGCCTGCGTGCGCTCCCGCTCGAGCTGCTGGTGTGCGGCGTCCTCGGCGGCGCGCTTCTGGGCGGCCTTCTGGCTCTCCACCGTGCCCTTCTCGGCTACGGCCTCGGCGTTCGCTTCGGCGCGTTCCTTGGCACCTTCCCGCTTGGCCTCCGCAACCTCGTTGCGCGCATCGCGTGCCTGCGCGTCGGCGACTGCCTCGACCGTGTTTGCTTCCTTGCGGCGTTCGGCCTCGGCCTGCTGAAGCTGGCCTTCTGCAGTCATCGAGTCGTTTCCGGTGATCGCACCGAACATCTCTTTGGCCTTGCCCTTCACCGAGTCGAGCAGCCCTTCTCGTGCCTGGCCGGCCTTATCGTGGTCCGTCATTCGGGCCTCCTCTCACGCGTCAAGGTTCCACGTCTGTGGGGGTCCGAAACACCCTGTGGGCGGACGCACAGGTACCGCGCTGCGATCATGTGTCGCGTGACAGCGACGACGATCCCGGCCATCGCCCTGACCGGCTACCTCGGCGCGGGTAAGACCACGCTGCTCAACCACGTATTGCGCCAGCCGGGTGCGCGCGTCGGGGTCATCATCAACGATTTCGGCGAGCTCAACGTCGACGCCGCGCTGGTCACCGGCCAGGTCGACGAACCCGCCTCGATCGCCGGGGGATGCATCTGCTGCCTTCCCGACGACGGAGGCCTCGACGACGCGCTGGCCAAGCTCTCCGATCCGAAGCTCGGGCTGGATGCCATCATCATCGAGGCCAGCGGCCTGGCCGACCCGATCGCGATCTCGCGAATCATCCGGTTCAGCGGCGTGGAGCGGGTACGGCCGGGCGGCGTCGTCGACGTCATCGACGCCGCCACCCACTTCGACACCATCGACGACCATGCCACCCCGCCCGCCCGGTACGGCGCGGCCTCGCTGGTGGTGGTCAACAAGCTCGACCAGATTCCCGAGTGTGACCGCCAGACGGTACTCGGCCGCATCGAAAGCCGTGTGCGCGAACGGAATCCGGAAGTCCACATCGTGGGCGCGACGGCGGGGCGGGTCGATCCGGCCCTGCTGTATGACGTGTCCGCGTCCGCCGAGGTCGGTGAACAGTTGTCACTGCGGGAGCTGTTGGTAGATACGGGCGACGAACCCGAACATCTCCACGTCCACGCCGATTCGGTGACCGTCACCAGCGTCGGGCACGTTGATCCCGCGGCGCTGATCGACCTGCTCGAACAACCGCCCGCAGGTGTGTATCGGCTCAAGGGCGCGGTCGCGATCAAATACCGCGAGCGCACGCGCCGCTATGTTGTCAACGTGGTCGGCACGTCTGTCCACATCGCGAACGCACCGTCATCGGCATCCACGAACGTGATCGTCGCGATCGGGACGCACCTCGACGTCGGGGAGGTCCGCACACGCGTCGAAGCCGCGCTGGCTCCACACCACGGTCCGGTGTCGGCCGCGGGTATCCGGCGCCTGCAGCGCTACCGCCGGCTCAGCATCTGACCGGGCCCGGCGCCTATGGTGAACAGATGAGCGCCGAGGAACAGCGCGCCGGGGTCGAGTTGACCAACCTGGACCAGCCTCTGACCCCGGACGCGGGTGCCACAAAGCGCGATCTGATCGACTACCTCGACGCGGTGTCCGACCGGATACTGCCCGGTCTCGCGGGGCGACCGCTGACGGTGCTGCGGGTGCTGCGCGGGCGTGCACCGTTCATGCAGAAGAACGTGCCGAAGTACACGCCGGAGTGGGTGAAAACCGTTTCGATGTGGGCGGAGTCGTCGCACCGCGACGTGCGCTACGCCCTGTGCGACGACCGGCGCACGTTGCTATGGCTGGCCAACCAGCGTGCCGTCGAATACCACCCGACCCTGGGCATGGCCGACGACATCTACCGCCCAACGCATCTGGTGCTCGACCTGGACCCGCCGGCGGAAAGCGATTTCTCGGCCGTCGTCGCTGCCGCACACCTTGTCCGGCAAGCGCTTTCGGACTGCGGCTTGAGTGGAGTGGTGAAGACTAGCGGCGCCAAGGGCGTGCACGTCTTCGTCCCGGTGGACGACAGCGCGCCGGTCGAGGATGTCGCCGCGGCCACCCGTGCGCTGGCCGCTCGGGCCGAGTCGCTCGACCCGAGCTGCGCGACAACGGCTTTCATCGTCGATGACCGCGAAGGCAAGGTGTTCATCGACTCCACGCGTTCCGGCGGCGCGACGGTCGTCGCCGCCTACAGCCCGCGGCTACGCCCCGGCACCCCGGTCTCGTTTCCGGTCGACTGGTCGGACCTGGACCGCATCACGCCCGCGGATTTCACCGTGCACACCGCTATCGACGCCCTGGCGGGCCGCGACCCGTGGACGGAGGCGATGCCCGCGCCGCAGACGCTGCCCGCCGACCTGATCGCACACGGCAGAACCATCCCCGTGGCCCGGGTTGCCGCGATGCACGAGGGCAAGCGCCGGGCGCGGGCGCGGCGCGCGGGCAAGGATTGACCTTCTGCCGAATCGGGTATCGCCGAGCTGATCAGCGAGGATCCAGGCCGAGGGGGTCCGCAGATGGTGGGCTGGCTGGACCGGCTGCAGCGACGCAACCGCCGCGTCGGCTTTGTCATCGCGGTCATCTACAAGTACGTGGATGATCAGGGCGGCTATCTGGCCGCGCTGATCACCTACTACGCGTTCGTTTCGCTGTTCCCGCTGCTGTTGTTGTTGACCACCGCGCTGGGCGTAGTGCTCGTCGGCCACCCGGACCTACAACAGCAGGTGCTGCAGTCCACGTTCAGCCAGTTCCCGGTGATCGGCAGCCAGCTGCAGCGGCCGGATCAACTCAGCGGCGGTGCTACGGCCGTCGTGGTTGGTATCGCCGGCGCCCTTTACGGCGGCCTCGGTGTCGGGCAGGCGCTGCAGAACGCGATGGATTCGGTGTGGGCGGTGCCCCGCAACAATCGGCCGGACCCGATCCGGTCGCGCTTGCGAAGCCTGTTGCTGTTGTTCGTGCTCGGTTCGGCGGCGATCACCGCGACGGTGTTGTCGGCGGTCGGCCACGCAACCGCCGGTCTGGGGTGGTTCGGTAAGGTCGGTGTCACAATTGTGACCATCGGGATCAACGCGGGTATCTGCCTGGTGGCGTTCCGCGTCACCACCGCCCGGCCGGTGACGTATCGCGATGTGCTGCCCGGCGCGCTGGCGGCTGCGGTGATCTGGCAGCTATTGCAGTGGTTCGGCGCGAACTACGTCGCCCACGTGGTGAAGTCGACCAGCGCGACCAACAGCGTCTTCGCACTGGTTCTCGGCCTGCTCGCGTTCCTGTATCTGATCTCGGTGACGTTGGTGATGTGCGCGGAGGTCAACGTCGTACGCGTCGACCAGCTGTATCCCCGTTCGTTGATGACGCCGTTCACCGACGACGTGAACTTGACGCCCGCCGACCGCCGCACTTACACCCGACGAGCGAAAGCCGAACGGGCGAAAGGCTTTCAGAAGGTCAGCGTGCGTTTCGACGTCAACCGCGATGCGTCACTGGATCAGCGCGGACCGTCGGAGGGCCAGGGCTGATCCCAACGGTCGACCGCCGCGACCTCCGGCAACGGCTTTCGACGAACGGTGTGGTGTCGACCCGCGGGCCACCCGACCGTCACCAGCGCCGCCAACAGCCAGTCGTCGGGGATGCCGACCAGTGAACGCAACTGCGTCTCACAACTGCTGTGCCACAATGTGATCGCCGCCCCGAGCCCCTGCGCTCGAGCCGCCAACAGAAAATTCTGCACCGCGGGGAAGATCGATCCGCCCTGCTGCAGCTCGGAGGCTCCGGCCTGTGGACGGACACAGAACAGAACGAGACCCGGTGCGGCGCCGCCGATCCGCATGTGTTCGGCCATCGACCGCAGCACGCGTGATTTCGGATCGTCCGCCCCGTCTTCGGGCGCCGATACTTCGTAGAACTGCTGCAGTTCGTCCCACGTCCGGTGCGCGGCGTCGGTGACGATCGCGCGCGCCCGTTCGGAGCGCAAGACCACGAACCCCCACGGCTGCTGGTTGCCACCCGACGGGGCCCAACTGGCCGCACGCAGGCATTTCCCGAGAGTCTCCTCGTCGACGGGTTCGTCGCGATACCGCCGCACCGCGGACGCCGTCTGCATCACGGTCCAGATGTCGTTCGCCTCTGCTCGGCTCATGATGCAGTGCTGGGCAGGACGCCCCGCCATGTCCCGCCGCGAACCGGTCCGGTGATCAACGGGAGGTCCAGCGTCGACAACACCCCCGGCGCAGCGGCCATCACGGCCGGGATGGCGTTCAGTTCCCGCATCACGGTGGCGTATGTCAGGCCACGCATGTTGTTGCCGCGCCCGTGCATTTCGATGTCGACGGTGTACGTCGGAAGGCCGTCGACGATGACGCGGTAACCGCCGTGCGGGGACGGATGGCGCGGCCAGTCCGGCGCCGAACCCTCACCCATGCGCGTGATGTGCTCGAGCACGACCCGCTCCTCGCCGTCGACCATGCCCGCGAGCTTGAACCGCATCCCGCCCATGGTGCCCGGCTCGATGATGCCGGAGGCCACTTCGTACCGCTCGGTGGCCAGCCACTTCTCGATCGTTGTCACGACGCGATCCAACGGTAGACCGACACCGTCGGCCACCAGGTGAACGGTGGGCGCCCACAGCGCGGCGAGACGCTCGGTGTCGAACAACGGCGCCGGATGGTCGGGCGGGTGGCCGAATCCCATGAAATCGAACATGATCTCGGGTTGGTTGATCGGGCCGTAGTCGAGTAACTCCTGCATGGTGATCGTGTCGACCCGGCTGCTGAAGCCTGTCATGGTCAGCGCGATCACGTCGTTGGCCCACCCTGGGTCCACGCCGCTGTTGAAGAAGCTAACGCCACCGGCCTCGCACGCGGCGGCGATGAGTTCAGCGGTCTCTTGGTCCGCAGCCGGCGGATAGCACATCGGGACGAGCGACGTGCACACGACGTTCTTGCCCGCCCGCAGGCAGCGAGCGATGTCCTCCGCGGCCTCCGCGTACCGATAGTCGCCGGACGCGAAGTAGGCGACCACGTCCGCGTCCAGCGACAGCGCGGCGTCGATGTCGCGGGTGGCGACGACGCCGGTCGCGGGCATGCCGCACAGCGCGCCCGCGTCAATGCCGTCTTTGGCCTCGGCGTGCACGACCACGCCGACCAGGTCCAGGCCCGGATGCGCGATCAGTGCGCGCAACGCGCCGACACCGACCTGACCTGGCCCCCAGAGGATCACCCGCGGGTTACGTTGGCAGTCCGACATGTCACCCTTCTCCACCGGTCCCTGTGACCCGTGAGAACATAGCTTCTCAAATATTGATATCACCATTGCCATGCTGGAAGAACCGGAGGACACGATGAGCGATTACGAGTTTCTGAAGTGGGAGACGTTCGACGACGGCCAGATAGTGCGGATTTCGCTGAACCGTCCGGAGCAGCGCAACGCACAGAACCGCGGGATGCTCGTCGAACTCGACGAGGCGTTCGGGCGCGCCGAGGCCGACGACAACGTCCGCGTGGTCATCCTCGCCGGCGAGGGACCGATGTTCTCCTCGGGCCACGACATCGGGTCCAAGCAGGCTCGCGCGGAGTTCACGCCGGGACCGGGGCAGCACCCCACGGCCGCCATCAACGGCGGGACCCGAGAGGGTGCGGAAAAGATCATGCTGCAGGAGTGGCATTACTTCTTCCAGAACAACCTGCGGTGGCGGAATCTGCGCAAGATCACGATCGCGCAGGTGCACGGCGACGTGTTCTCGGCGGGTCTGATGCTGATCTGGGCGTGTGACCTGATCGTGGGCAGCGAAGAGGTGCGCTTCGCCGACGTCGTCGGCACCCGCCTGGGAATGTGTGGCATGGAGTACTTCGGTCATCCGTGGGAGTTCGGCCCGCGACGCACCAAGGAGCTGATGCTGACCGGCGACGCCATCGACATCGAGGAGGCCTACCGCCTCGGGATGGTGAGCAAGATCTTCAAGCGCGACGAATTGGCCGACCGCACACTGGAAATGGCGCGGCGCATCGCCACCGTACCGACGATGGCGGCCCTGCTCATCAAGGAGTCGGTCAATCAGTCGGTCGACAACATGGGCTTCTACAACGCCCTACAGTCATGCTTCACGTTGCACCAGCTGAACCATTCGCACTGGGTCGGCGTGCGCGACGACAAGCGGGCGACCGCCGGCGAGGAACAGGGTGTGCCGAACTGGCGGACCGCTCCCCCGATCGTGTTGTCGGTCAAAGACCAGGTGCGCGCCGAAGCTTGACGCGGTTCAGCCGCTGATCGCTCCGTAGCGGGCGTCCGCGACGCGGTCCAGCGCGACCGCCGGCTCACCGTACGCCATCGCCCAGCCGCGGACCCGCCGGTAGTAGAGCTGGATGTCGCCTTCCATACCGAAGCCATAGCCGCCGTGGACGTGCAGACTGCGATACGTCCCATCACGCGCGGTCTCGTATGCGAACGCGAACGCCATCGCGGCGAGCTCGGTCGCGCGGCGCGGTTCATCGGCGAACGCGCACGCCGCCTCGATGGCCAGCAATCGCGCACCGTCGGTCGCCGTGGCGCTGTCGGCAAGCGGATGTGACACGGCTTGAAAGGCGCCGATCGGTGTGCCGAACGCATGGCGTTGCTTGGCGTATTCGACACCCATCTCGACGGCCTTGGCGGCGG
This sequence comes from Mycobacterium sp. 852002-51961_SCH5331710, assembly GCF_001665535.1. Taxonomy (GTDB): domain Bacteria; phylum Actinomycetota; class Actinomycetes; order Mycobacteriales; family Mycobacteriaceae; genus Mycobacterium. The sequence continues at coordinate 9,866 of NZ_LZSQ01000023.1, read as the reverse complement.
CGCCCACCAGGGCCGCGGCGGTGAGCGCGAGCCACAGGTCGACCGCGTCCGAGAACAGCCGGCGGGCCCGCTCGCCTTCGGCGAGAACGATGGCGTCGTTTCGCAGATTCACATCCGCCAGCGGTAGCGACCCGTGGTTCTGCACGTGAATGCGGCTTTTGGCAGGAACCGCGACGAGACGTCCGCCGGCCAACGCGACAACGGCGTCGGCCACCGCGCCGCCGGGCACCAGTGCCATCACCTCGCCGTCACAGGCTCGCGGCGCGAAGCTGACCAGCTGGTCGCCCGACAGGGCAGAACCCACCAGTTCTTTACGCCCGCAGGCCGCCAGTAACCGGGCAGCGATCTGCGCCTCGATGACCGGTGCCGATGCGATCGCCCGGCCGTACTGCTCGGCGATCAGAGCCAGCTCCAGCTCGGAAGCTCCCCAGCCACCGTCGGATTCGCCGACAGCCATCTCGATGACGCCGGTCTGGACCAGCGCCTCCCACAGCTTTGGGTCGAAACCCAGAGGTTCGGCCGCCCGCACGCGCTGCGACGTCGATTCGCGGGCGTACATCGCCGCGAAGGAGTCGACGAGTTGTCGCTGCTCGTCGGAAAGACTCAAGTCCACCGATACTTCCTCACGTGCGAATATGGTTACTCTCAGTTTTGAGAGTAACATTATCGCCTACGCTGACCGCGCGGGCTTCGCGACAGATTGGTTACCGCTCATGCACTTTCAATCAGACGCTGCAACCGAAGCCTTCCGCTACGGTGTGCGCGAGCATCTCGACGGCGTGCTGAGCCCGGAGTTCGAGGAACGGATCTACCGCAGCGGTGTCGCGCACGACGACGATTTCGCCAAGGGGCTTGTCGAGAAGGGCTACTTCGCCCCCGGCTGGCCGGCCGAGTTCGGCGGGCAGGATCGCAACGCGTGGGAAGAGCAGGCGCTCAACGAGGAGCTGATGCGGACGGATGCGCCGGTGTATCTGTCCGAGACCACTCGAATGGTGGCGTCGATCATCCGCGAGATCGGCACACCCGCGATGAAGGAGCGCATTCTCCCCGGCGCCTTGAGTGGGGACGTCACCATTGCGCTCGGCTTCACCGAACCCGAATGCGGATCGGATGTGGCGGCCGCAGCGACCAGGGCCGTGCGTGACGGTGATGAATGGGTCATCAACGGCTCCAAGATGTTCACCACCAACGGCCACATCGCCGACTACGTATTTCTGTTGGCCCGGACGAGCCCCGAGAAGCCAAAGCACAAGGGGCTCACAATGTTTCTCGTGTCGACCTGCTCCGACGGCTTCGAGGCACAGGCGGTGTGGACGCTGTCCGGGGAGCGCACGAACATCACCTTCTACAGTGACGTACGTATCACCGACGACTGGCGGATCGGGGATATCGACGCCGGTTGGCAGGTGCTGGGCCTGTCGCTGCAGGACGAGCACGCGTCCGGATGGGGACCGCACATCGCCCGCCTCCTGCACCATGCCGAACAGTGGGCGTCGACCACGCGCGCGCGCGACGGCTCGCTTCAGATCACGAAAACGGATGTGCGGCGGCGAATCGCGCGAGTGGCGATGGAGCTGGAAGTGGCAACGCTGCTTCAGCGGCGATGCGTATGGATGGCCGAGAACGGTCAAGCGCCGGTCGCCGAGGGGCCGATGTCGAAGGTGTTCTCCACCGAGGCGCTCGTGCGTGCGAGCCAGGACATCGTCGAACTCGTCGGGCCGGACGCGATGCGGTCACACTTCGAGCCGACGGCGCCGGAGCGCGGACGCTTCGAACATCTCATGCGCTTCTCGCTCGGAACGACGATCTATGCGGGCACCAGCGAGGTGCAGCGCACGATCATCGCGCAACGGGGCCTCGGCCTACCCCGTTAGATCCTTGGGCTTGCGGGCGGCCCGCTTGCGCGGCGCCGCCTTGGCCGTCAGCGCTTTCTTGGGCGCGTTCGTGGGCGGCGTCAGCGCCTGCAGGCACCATGCCCACAGCTGATCCTCCGTGAGTTCGGCGCCCTTGACGCCCAAGTGGAACACGCCGATCTGGGCGAGCGCGATGAGCGTCGAGTTCAGCAGCGTCGTGAGCTGGGCGGGAGTCAGGTCCTTGCGGACCAGCCCGGCACGGGAGCACGACGTGAGAATCTTGGTGAGCAGTTTTTGATGCGGCTCCCAGATCTTCGCGAAATCCGCGGGCCGCTCGATCTCCAGGCTCAGGTTGTAGATCGTCATCACTCGGCCACCGATGGCCTCCGACGACTCGGCACGCGAGAGGAATCCGCGGCAGAACGCCTCGAGCTGTTCCATCGGACCGTCCGCGGCCGCCACCTCATGACGGATCGCCTCGATGAACTGACTGGTCGCGTTCTCATAGAGCGCCAGCAACAACTCTTCCTTGCCCGCGAAGTGCTGATAGAACGCGCGCAGGCTGAGGTTCGAGCGGTCGATGAGGGTTTGGATCGTGAAGTCGGCGCGACCGGACTCCTCGACGAGTTCGAGGGCTGTGGCCAAGAACCTCGAACTGCGTGCGAGCGCGCGTGCACGCGCCTGACTGAGCCGACGCTCGATCGTCCGTTCCTGCCAGCTGCCCGGCATCTCGACCTCTGCCTCGACGAGTTCGAGATCGGCTTCCGAGTCGCGAGCGCTCCGCTTCTTAGCAGTCATGATCTCTGAGAATACGCGTTCCCCATTCGATTCTGCTCACCTACCTACACGCGCACCTTGACGGGATCGGCGCCAACCCGCCGAACTTCGGGCCCCATCGAGCTCCGCGACGGGCTCCGCCTGCCGGCGGGTGCCTGTAAGCTATCGTGGAAACACAGATTCTCGATTGCGGAAACAACAGTTTCGTGATTGTGCCGCAGGCCGTTCCCAAAGGAGTGCAGCGTTGACCGCAGACATTCTGATCGTGTCGCCGGACGACCATCTGGTGGAACCGGCCGATCTGTGGACCAGCCGGTTGCCCGAGCGGTATCGGGATGTCGGGCCGCGCATCGTCCGGCACCGGGGACGCATGGATCCGTCGGTCACCTCCGACGTCGCGTTCATCGAGGATGAGGACGGTCGCGACGCCGACATCTGGCACTACGAGGATTCGATCATTCCGATTCCGCTCATCAGCGCCGCTGCCGGTTACGAGCTCGACGAACTCTCCACCGACCCGATCACTTACGACGAGATGCGCCCCGGCTGCTATCGACCGGCGGACCGGCTCGCGGACATGGACGTCGCCGGCATTGAGGCCTCAGCGTGCTTCCCCAACACGCTGGTCCGGTTCTGTGGTCAGCGATTCCTCCACGCCAAGGACAAAGAGCTCGCGTTGCTCTGCGTGCAGGCCTACAACGACTTCCAGATCGATGAGTGGGGCGGTGGCTCGAACGGCAGGCTCATCCCGCTGGGCATAATCCCGCTGTGGGACGTCGATCTTGCCGTCAAAGAGGTCGAACGGGTGGCGGCCAAAGGCATGCCCGCGGTGTGTTTCTCGGAACTGCCCGCGCGACTGGACCTGCCGTCCATCCACAGCGGTTACTGGGACCCCTTCTTCGCCGCATGCGAGAGCAACAGCGTCGGCATCATGCTGCACATCGGCTCGAGTTCGTCGCTGACGAAGTCCTCACCCGACTCGCCGCATGTGGTCACCAGCGCGTTGATGGCGGTCAACTGCACCATCGCCCTGGTCGACTGGCTGTTCTCGGGCAAGCTGCGGCAGTTCCCGAAACTCAAGCTCGCATTCGCCGAGGCGCAGGCCGGGTGGATCCCGTACTACCTGCAACGCGTCGACGAGGTTTGGGAGGACCGCCGCGCCTGGGGTGGAATTCACCCGCTGCTGACCGAACCGCCGAGCACCCAGGTGCCCGGCCGCGTGTGGTTCTCCACCTTCGGCGACCCGGTCGCGTTTCGCATCCTCGATCTCGTCGGACCCGACCAGCTGATGTTCGAGACCGACTACCCGCACAACGACACCAATTGGCCCCACAGCATGGACGTCGCCAACAAGGCGACCGAGGGCCTCGACGAGGAGACCAAGCGGAAGGTGTTGTCCACCAACGCGAAAAGCTTCTTCGGTTTGGCCTAGCTTTTTCTCCGCGAGCAGTCGCAAACCTGCCCATTTTCGCGCGAAAAGCGGCAGTTTTACGTCTGCTCGCGGAAGAAACTCAGCGCGCTTGCCAGTCGGGTTTGCGCTTCTCCAGGAAGGCGCGCGGGCCCTCGATCGCATCCTTGGTCAGGGCCACCTTCATGCGGTAGTTCTCGGCGAGCAGTTCCGCTTCGTATATCGGCAGTGTCAATCCCTTGCGCACGGCCATTCGGGACCCTCGCACGGCAAGGGGCGCATTGGAATTCACGATCTCGGCGATCTCCCACGCCCGGTCCATGAGCGTCTCATGGGCCACCACTTCGGTGAACACGCCGAGCTCGTAGGCGCGCTGGGCGTCGAGTTGCTCGTGTTTGCCCATCAGGATCAACCGCATGGCGACCGGCAGCGGCAGGATCCTGGCCAGCCGGACTCCTTCACGTCCGGAGGTCACACCGATGCTCACGTGCGGGTCCATCAACGTCGCACGCTCGGACGCGATCGTGATGTCGGCGGTCGTGATGAGGTCCATACCGGCTCCGCACGCAATCCCGTTGACGGCACAGATGATCGGCTTGGTCATCTGCAGCCACGGAGGTGTCGCCTCCTGCGGTGCATCCCACTGGCGCATGGAGCTGAGAATGGGCTCGCCCTGGTTGTCGATGCCCGCGGCGTTCTCCATGTCGTGGTCGGCCGCCTTGTTGACGTCGGCCCCAACGCATAGCGCGCGGCCGGCACCGGTGATGATGACGGTCCAGATGTCCTGCGAACGTTCGATTTCGGCGTACACCTCGGCGAGTTCGGCGATCATCTCGTCGTTGATCGCGTTCAGCACCTCGGGCCGGTTCAACGTCACACACGCGGTGTGACCGGAGACCTCGAACGTGACGGTGTCGTAATTGCTCATCTCACTCCACAGCTGCCGTGTCGCGGGCGGTCGGCCGGACGCCCAGGATCTCTTCGAACCGGTCGCAATAGCGGGGCCACACCTCCGGGTTGAGTAACCGCGGTGGCATGTCCCCGGAGAAGATCGTCTGCCACTGACTGGCGGTGGCGACCGCGATATCACGAGCCGCCTCGACGGTGATACCCGCGACATGTGGTGTCGCGACGACGTTGTCGAGCCGCAGCAGGGGGTTGTCGTGCCTCGGCGGTTCCTCGTGGAATACGTCGAGCCCCGCCCCGGCGATGTCACCGGCGACGAGGGCGTCATAGAGGGCCGCTTCGTCGTGTACCGGGCCGCGTGCGGTGGTGATGAAGTACGCGGTCGGTTTCATCGCGGCGAATTGCGCGTGCCCGAACAACCCTCGCGTCTCGGCGGTCAGCGGACACGTGACCTGAACGAAGTCGGATCTTTCGACCAGCTCGGAAAGGTCCACTCGAACCGCGCCCCTCGAGTGGGCGGTCGCGTCGTCGACGTAGGGATCGAAGACCAGGACCTCCATTCCGAATGGAGCGCACAACTGAACGAGCCGTCCTCCGATGGCGCCCAATCCGACGACTCCGAGCGTCTTTCCGAACAACTGTGTGCCCCGCAACGCCAATCGATCGCCGAGCGGACCGCTGCGCAGCGCCCGGTCGGCGGCGGTGATCTTCTTGGCCAGATCGAGCATGAGACCGAGCGCATGTTCGGCGACCGCCTCGGCGCCGGGACCGGAGTTGTTGCACACCGCGATCCCCGCGCGGGTGCACGCCGCGACGTCGATCACGTCGTAGCCCGCCCCCGCCGAACACACGGCAAGCAACTGTGGGCAGCGATCCACCAGAGGCTGCCCGACCAGCCACTGCGCGCCGTCGTCGATCGAGGCGACATCCGTTCTGGTGGCGACCTGATATCCGTGCGCGGATTGCAGTGCCGCCCAGCCTTGTTCATCAGAGGCTTGGAGGTCGAGCTTGACGAGCTCGATGTCGGCCCCCGCCAGGATGTCTCCTGCGACCTGATCGGTCCACCTCTCGTAGACCAGTCGCGGACGGATTGTCATCGCTTGATTTTTGGCTTCGCTTGAGCCGCCTTGAACATGTCGGCCAGAGCGGGGTCGACGTTCTTGTAGTCATTGCGTGCGATCGTGCCGTCGCGTCCCGGAACGGGGTCATAACCGAGGCGCAGGTCTTTGTTCTCCATGTGGAAGTACTCCCGCCCGACGGGGAGGCGGCGATCCTCGCGCGGAACCTCCATCCAGGCCCGCAGAAAGCAGCGTGCCTTCTTGGGGTCGGTGCTGCTGACGAAGTCCGAGCGGGAGTGGCACATCGCGAAGTTGTTGGCGACGGCGGCCTCACCGGACTCCAACCGGAACTCCACCTGCTGTTCGACCAGGATGTTGCGCAACAACTCGATGGCCTCGTTCTGTTCGGGGGTGAACTCGCGGCCGAGGGTGTGCATGGCGGGCAAGATGCTGCTGTAGGTGAAGTTGATGCAGATGCGACCGTCGATCTGCGAGAAGACCGGCACGTCGTAGGGGGTCACGTCCGGTTGATCGTCGGGTTGCTCGCTGCGCCGGTGATGCGGGAAGCCTTGGTAGAGCACGGGGAGCAGGTCGGGACGCTCGTTGAGGATCCGGTTGTGTGCGGCCGGACCGCTGGCGAACTGGCTTTCACCACCCTCGGCCGCGGGGTACACGCAAAGCAGCGACAGGATGTCGGCCGCATCGTTGTGCATCGCAAGCTCGGCCCTGGACTTGGTGCCACGCGCCGGTTGCACGCCGTTGGGCAGCACTTCCTCCTGCACGCGCACCATGCGGTGGCCGAAGGAGTTGTTCGACACCAGGTAGCCGAGGTGTGTGCAGAACGCCCAGTAGATGCGTTCCAGGTCCTCGATCGAATGCTGCTCGACGGGGAAACCGCGGACGCACGCCAGGCCCCGTCCGAACATCAGCTCCCGGTACAGCCGCGCGAGGTCCTCGTCGAGATCCGGATGCCGGGCATCCTCAGGCGTGATGTCGTCGCGATCCTTGTGGGCGGTCTTGGCCAGAATGGATTCCAGCGCCGCGACATTGCGTGACGACAGGTCGAAGGTGAAGTCCTCTTTGCTGCTGAAGTCCGCGCCGGTCCATGCCATGGGGTCGGTGACTTGCTCGGTGTAGATCGCGGTGGGCATCCGTCCTCCTGTTGTCGTGACGAGGCTCTCGGTTATCGGCTCGCCGCGCGCCTCTCGAGCTCCCGCAGGGCATGCGCACGGGCGGTGGCGGCCTCGGTCATCATCCCGACGTCGGTTCCCGCCGAGATGAATCGCAGTCCCAGCCCCGCAAAGCGTTCCAGCAGGTCAAGAGACTTGATCCCAGCCACTCCCAGTGCCACGCCGTGTGCACGACAGGCCGCTGCGACAGAGTCTACTGCACGGTGGAAATGCTCATTCTCATATTGGCCGTGGATACCCATCTCGGCCGTCAGGTCGCTGGGCCCCAGCAAGACCATGTCCACCCCCTCGACGGCCGCGATCTCGTCGGATGCCGCCACCGCCTCGGGCGTTTCGATCATCACCGCCACCACCGTGTGACGCTCGAGTTCGACCGTGAGTTCGGCGGCCGGACGAGGTGCGTAACCGCTCACCGCGTTCGGTCCGGAGATGGACCGATGGCCGACGGGCGGGAAGCGGGCCGCGTCGACGACAGCCTGCGCCTCCCGCGCCGAGTTCACGTGCGGCACAATCACTCCGACCGCACCCGCGTCGAGTACGCGCGCGATCACGGTGGGATCGTACGACGGCACTCGGACGAGGCCGGAGATACCGGTGCCGAGAGCGGCCACACAGAGCATTCCCGCCGTTTCGAGCGAGCACGAGGTGTGTTCGAGATCGACATAGACGGCGTCGTATCCGCTGGCGGCCGCAATTGCCGGCACGTCGGGCGTACGGGCATTCAGCAATGCGAGACACAACACCAGGCGGTCGCCCCTCAAGGCATCTCGCAGAGGTCCCGGCACCCACCCACGGTAACCGAGCGAGAACGATGATTCCACCATGGCGTTAACGCCATTATCGCCTGTGGTAACCATTACGTATGTCCGAGAACCGGGTCGCGGTGGTCGGCGCCGCGCTGTCCGATTGCGGGCGGGTGCCAAACAAGACGGCGATGGCGCTGATGGCGCAGGCCGCGCGGCGAGCCGTCGCAGATGCCGGACTGACGAAGGACGACATCGACGGCTTCGGCGCGCACGGGACACTGTTGCCACCCATCGAGGTGAGCGAGTACCTGGGCCTGCGACCGACCTGGGTCGACGCCACCAACGTCGGCGGATCCTCGTGGGAGGTCATGGGGCGGCACGCCGCCGCGGCCATCGCGGCCGGCGAGATCGACGTGGCCCTGTTGACCTACGGTTCGACCGCACGCTCGGACGTCAAGCGCCGGGTGCGGGCCTCGGCCGCGGCGCTGAGCACCGGCGGCGCGATGCAGTTCGAAGCGCCCTACGGCGCCACACTGATCGCCAAGTACGCCATGGCGGCCAGGCGCCACATGATCCAGTACGGGACGACAGAGGAGCAACTGGCCGAGGTAGCCGTCGCCGCTCACGAGTGGGCGGCAATGAACGAGAACGCCTTCGAGCGCGACCGGATCACCGCCGAAGATGTCGCCGCCGCGCCGATGCTCGCCGAGCCGTTCACGTCGAAGCACGTATGTCTGCGAACCGACGGCGGCGGCGCGGTCGTGCTCGCCAGCGAGAGGGTGGCGAAAAGCTGTGCGAAGGAGCCGATCTGGATACTCGGCGCTGCAGACGCCGCATCGCACGTGAGCATGAGCGAGTGGCCCGATTTCACGACATCGGCTGCCGCACAATCGGGTCCGCGCGCGTTCGCGCGAGCTGGGGTGGCCCCGGCGGACATCGACGTCTGTCAGCTTTACGACTCGTTCACCTCGACCGTCCTGCTGACCGTCGAAGATCTCGGGTTCTGCGCCAAGGGTGAGGGTGGTCCGTTCATCGGCTCCGGAGCGCTCCGTCCGGGCGGCGCGCTGCCCACCAACACCGACGGCGGCGGGCTGGCGTCGTGTCATCCCGGGATGCGCGGAATGTTCCTGATGGTCGAGGCGGTTCGGCAACTGCGCGGCGAATGCGGTGAACGGCAGGTCGAGGGCGCGCGCCTCGCATGTGTGCACGCGATGGGCGGGTTCTTCACCCACAGCGCGACGATGATCCTCGGGAGGCAGTGATGCAGTCGCCCAGCGGTCCGAACCGTCCGACCATCGACAGCGACAGCGACAGCTGGTGGACAGCAGTTCAGGAGCGCATGCTGATGATCAACGCATGCGGCTCCTGCGGACGAAACTCGCTGTACGCCCGGCCCTTCTGCCCTCACTGCTGGAGCGAGGACGTGCGTCTCACGCGGGCCACCGGACGGTCGCGCCTATACACGTGGAGCGTCATCCACCAGAACGTCGCACCCTTCGACGCCGTGCCCTACGTCGTCGCGATGGTCGACCTGGAAGAGGGTCCCCGCCTGATGACCGAGATCGTCGACTGCCCGGCCGAGCGGCTCAGTGCGGGCATGCAATTGGAGATCGGCTTCCGCGAGGACGACGACGGATTCGTGGTACCGGTTTTTCGACCGGCGACTGAAAGCACAGAGAGGAACCGGAAATGAACAAGGACGACATGATCTTGATCAGCGTCGATGATCACATCGTCGAGCCGCCCGATATGTTCAAAAATCATCTGCCGAAGAAGTACATCGATGAGGCGCCGCGGTTGGTGCACAATCCGGACGGGTCGGATACCTGGCAGTTTCGTGACACGGTGATTCCGAATGTGGCGCTCAACGCGGTGGCGGGTCGGCCCAAGGAGGAGTACGGCCTGGAGCCGCAGGGGCTCGATGAGAT
>NZ_LZSQ01000022.1 GCF_001665535.1 Mycobacterium sp. 852002-51961_SCH5331710 | reverse complement strand
AGATGTGTAGAACCCAGCGCGATTCCGGTGAACGTCAAACTGCCTGCGTTCCACGTGAAGTCGGCGATGCCGATGATCAGCGGAATGGCCGCGGTCATCTGGTTGATCGGCTTGGCGAAGTCGACCCGGTTGGTCAACCAGATCCGGACACCTAGCACACCGACCAACCCGTAGAGCACGACGGTCGCGCCGCCGAGCACACCGGCCGGAATGGCCGAGATCGCCGCGCCGACCTTCGGGCACAGCGACAGCAGAATTGCCACCGTGCCCGCAACCCAGTACGCCGCAGTCGAATACACCCGTGTCGCCGCCATCACGCCGATGTTCTCCGCGTAGGTGGTCGTCGCCGACCCCCCGCCGAAACCGGCCAGCGTCGTGGCCACACCGTCGGCGGCCAGCGCCCGGCCCATCACGGGGTCGACGTCGGTGTCGGTCATCTGACCGACCGATTTCACGTGGCCGATGTTCTCTGCGACCAGCGCGATCACCGCGGGCAGAAACATCGGCAGCACCGCGAGGGTGAACGTCGGGGTCTGGAACTCCGGCAGCCCCAGCCACGGGGCGGCGGCGATCGCCGCGGTGTCGATCTCACCGAGCGCGAGCGCGAGAAGGTATCCGACGAGAACGGCCGCGAAGATGGCCAACCGGCCGATGATGCCGCGGAAGAAAGCCAGGGTTGCGACCAGCAGCACCAGCGTGACGAGACCGACCAGCGGACCCTGTTCGAAGTTGGCCTTGGCCGACGGCGCAAGGTTGAAACCGATGAGCGCGACGATCGCACCGGTCACCACCGGGGGAAGGGTCACGTCGAGCCAGTGCGTACCGACCAGGTGAACGAGCCCGCCGATCGCGATCAGGGCGAGGCCCACCGCCACGAGACCGCCGAGGGCGCTTCCCGTTCCGTGTGAGGCCACCGCCGCGGTGACCGGCGCGATGACTGAGAAGCTCGACCCCAGGTAGCTGGGCAGTCGATTGCCCGTGATGAGCAGGAACAGCACCGTTCCGACACCGGAGAACAACAGCGTCGTCGCGGGCGGGAAGCCGGTGAGTACGGGGACCAGGAAGGTCGCGCCGAACATGGCCACCACGTGCTGGGCGCCGAGCCCGATCGTTCGGCCCCAGCCGAGGCGTTCGTCGGGGGCGACGACGAAGTCGTCACCGGAATCTGCCTCGACGTGCTTCCAGGTCAGCTCGATCACGGTCTAAGACGGTAAGCCAGCGCGCCCACGAGCACCACGCAAGCGCCGGTCAGCACCGACGGGACGGGTAGCAGCAACGCCAGCAGCAGGCAACCGGCCAGCCCCACCGTCGGGACCGCTCGGCGACCCAGAGTCCAAGCCGAAGCGTTGGCGATCGCGTAGTAGACGAGCACCGTGAACGAGGAGAATCCGATTGCATTGCGCACGTCGACGGTCGCGGCCAGTACGGCGACGAGCACGCCGACGACGACCTCGGCGCGGTGCGGGCTGCCGAAGCGCGGGTGCACACGGGCCAGGGCGTGCGGCAGACGACGATCGCGCGCCATGGCCAGCGTCGTGCGGGACACCCCGAGGATGAGCGCCAGCAGCGAGCCGAGCGCCGCCACCGCGGCACCGACCCGCACGAGAGGCTCCAGGCCGCCGAACCCGGCGGCCCGCACCGCGTCGGCCAGCGGCGCGGTGGCCGACGCCGTTGCCGCACTTCCCAATTCGGACAGGACAGCGACGGCGACCAGTGCGTACACCGCGAGCGTGATGGCCAGCGCCATCGGGATTGCGCGGGGGATGGTGCGGGCCGGATCGCGGACCTCCTCGCCCAGCGTCGCTATCCGCGCATAACCGGCGAACGCGAAGAACAGCAACCCGGCGGCCTGCAGCACGCCGCCGACGGAGGCGTCGGTGCCGATCGACAACCGGCTGGCGTCGATGTCCCCGAAACCCAGGATCGTCACCACCACAGTGCCCAGCACCGCCAGCACCAGTCCCACGATGACGCGGGTCAGAAGCGCCGACTTGCGGATGCCTGCGTAGTTCACTGCCGTCAGAGCGACGACCGTCCCGACTGCAATCCCCCGGGCGGCATGCGGCCAGACGTAGTAGCCGACGGTGAGGGCCATCGCCGCGCAGGACGCGGTCTTGCCGACGATGAAGCTCCACCCCGCGGTGTGACCCCAGAACTCGCCGAGCCGTTCACGCCCGTAGACGTAGGTGCCGCCCGACTCCGGGTACCGCGCGGCGAGTCGGGCGGATGAGGTCGCGTTGCAGTACGCCACGACGGCGGCGACCGCCAGACCGATCAGCAGCCCCGATCCCGCGGCCGCCGCGGCGGGCCCCAGGGCGACGAAGATGCCCGCACCGATCATCGAACCCAGTCCGATGACCACGGCGTCGAAGGTGCCGAGTCGCCGAGGCAGCGCTGGGCCCGCCGGCGTGCTCACGCCGGAATGCTAGATCAGGCGTTGTCGTGGTGCGCCTGCAACGACTGGCGCGCCGACGTCGTCGCGGACGCGACGAGGGCCAGCAGCAGCGCGGCCGCGCCAGCCAGGGCCAGGGGGATGGTCCACAGCCGCCGCGTCAGCAGCGCCGTCTCGCACTGGTCGACGTAGTCGCCGCCGCCGGTGGCCGCGGCCGCTTGCGTCAGGTCGGACAGATACCCCGTCCCACACTTGATCTGGAATCCGTATTGGTCGTAGCTGTCCAGGAACACCGGGAAGTTCAACGCCAGCAGGGCGCCGGCCAGCACGATGGCGGCGATGATGCCGGTCCAGGCAAGGCGGTGGTGGTGGTCGGACAATGTGTTCCCCCGTTCATGTCATGCAGACATCGGCGAACAGCAGCACGGGCCAGGAAACGATCGCCCCCAGGTACGAGACGACCAGGTCGGCGCCGTTCATCTGCCGCAGGTGGTCGGTGTGGGTGGTCGACCAGAACACGCCGACCAGCAGGTACGGCGTGCCGAGGACGAGGGCCACCGTGATCAACTCGCCGATGGTGACCTGAAAGCCCAGTAGCTTGCGGAGCGCGCCGAACATCCCATTATGTTAATCGCCATTCTGCGTGGTCTGGCAAGTTCGCGCCGACGTCGACCGGTGAACTCGACCGGTGTGGGGGCACTCGGTCCGATATCGTGTCTGCCATGTCGCGCACTCGGCCGGCGAGCGGTGACGCGGTCCGGCGCCGGCCGAAGGACCGCAAGGCCCAGATTGCCCGGGCGTCGGCCGAGGCATTCAGCACGCTGGGGTTCTACGGCGTCAGCATGGAATCGATCGCCTCGCGGGTCGGGATTTCGGCGGCCGCGCTGTACCGGCACTACGCCAGCAAGTACGACCTGTTCCGCGACGCCGTGCTGAACCTGGGCCAGCAGTTGGTGGACGCCACCGCGTTCGCCGACGACGCCGACCTCGACGACCCGCAGGTGCAACTGCGGCGGCTTGCCGACGCGCTCGTCGAGACGGCACTGGCGAACCGGGAGTCGGGTGGCCTGTACCGCTGGGAGGGCCGCTATCTGCGCGGCGACGATCAAGCATCGTTGATCGCGCAGATGCGCACCGTCAACCACCGCATCCAGCGTCCGATCCGCGCCATGCGCCCGGGCTTGACCTCGCGGCAGGGGTGGATGCTGTCCATCGCGGTGCTGTCGGTCGTCGGCAGCATCGTCGACCATCGGGCCAAGCTGCCCGCCGCCCAGGTGCGGTCGCTGATCTCCGATCTCGCGGTCTCCCTGACGGCCACGGAGCTGCCGGACGGCGACGACGTCGCCGACGAGCCGGTCGCGCCGGTCTCCACCGGTGTCGAGCCGTCGAAGTATGAAGCGCTACTCAACGAGTCGATGCGCCTGTTCAACATCAAGGGGTATCGCGACACGGGCATGGAGGACATCGCCGCGGCCGTCGGCATGCCCGCCTCGGGGATCTACCGCTACTTCGCCGGCAAGAGCGACATCCTCGCCGCGGCCTTCCGCAGGGCGGCGGACCGGCTCTCCGAGGAGCTCACGGCGATCACCGGCGCGATCGCAGATCCCGAGGACGCGCTCGGCACCGTCATCGACGCCTACGTGGCCAGGTCGTTCGCGCAGCCAGAGTTGGAGTACGTCTACTACACCGAGCGGCTCAACATGTCGCCCACCGATCAGAAGATCCTGCGAAACATGCAGCGCGCCAACGTCGAATCGTGGGTGGAGTTGGTGGTCGCGGTGCGGCCGGAGTGGACGCCGGGCCAGGCCCGGTTCGCCGTCCACGCGGCCATGTCGCTGGTGATCGACCTGGGCCGGCTGATGCGGTACACCAACTCGCCGCAGAACCGTGCGGTGCTGCAGCGGCTGCTCGATATGACGCTGCTGGGGCGCTACCGGTTGCGCGCTACGTTGCCCGCCAAGTAGGCGAGGTAGCCGACGGTCCCGAGCAGCGCCAGCTTGCGGGTCTTGCGCGCGGCCAGCCCGAGCCCGAGCGCCGTCTCGAGGGCACCGTTGACGTAGATGTACTGCTGGGTGTTGCGAGGGAACGCCTGCACGGTCACCGACTCGAACAGCTCCGGTTTGACGAAATGCGCGAGACCGACGCCGGCGACACCCAGGCCGGCCAACGTGGCCGCGCGCGAACCGCCGCCCGAATCCTCATGTGACACAGCTGTTCCTCTCTGCTCAGGCGATCTGGTAATCGCTCAGAGGATACTGGGACGCCTCTTTGATGGCCTTGCGGGTCGAGGTCGGCTGCAGCAGCGTGGCCTCGCCGTTCGGATCGAAGTAATAGGACCGCGAACCCGCGCAGTGCCCGGCCATGAACACCGAATGGCCGATCAATTCCGTCATGCGGTCCAGGTACCGCGCGTTGGCTTCCTCGGTGACCTCGAACGTCGTCGCCCCGCGTCGCTTTATCTCGCCGAACAGCCGATCCATGTGGCGCATCTGGTATTCCATCGTGTTGAAGAAGTTCAATCCGAGGAACGCGTATGGGCTCGCCAGGCTCAGATAGTTGGGGAAGTAGGGGACCGTGACACCCTGATAGGCCTGAAAGCGGGTGTCGCGCCACCACTTACCGAGGTTGCGCCCCGCGCGCCCGACGATCTCGATCGCCGGGAAGTTGGCCTCCCACAGATCGAAGCCGGTCGCCAGCACCAGCGTGTCGATCTCGGTCTTGGTGCCGTCGCTGGCGACGATGCCGTCGGCTTCGATGTGATCGATTCCCGAAGTCTGCAGGTGCACATGCGGTTTGGTGAAGACGCGGTAGTAGCTGTTGGAGAACGTGGGGCGTTTGCAGCCGAAGTCGTAGTCCGGTGTCAGCTGCTTGCGCAGCTCGGGATCCCGAATCGAGAAGAAGCGGTGCATCTTCGCCACATCCGACGCCGCGACGTTGAGCCGCCGGAACAGCAGTCGGCTGTGGCGTAATCCGACATAGAGGAAGAACTCGTAAATCGCGTCGGTGACCGCCCGAAGAGCGCGCTGCGTCAACGGAATCCGAGCGAACAGCCGCTTGACACCCTCGGAGATCGGGAAATCGAGTCTGGGCACCACCCATACCGGCGTCCGTTGATAGACGGTCAGGTCCGACACCTTCTTCGCCAGCTCGGGAATGAGCTGAACTGCCGTCGCGCCGGTTCCGATGACCGCTGCGCGACGGCCCGTCAGTTCGTAGGTGTCATCCCAGTCGGTGGTGTGAATGATCTTGCCCGCGAAGCTCGCGATACCCGGGATGTCGGGCGTGTGCGGTTGTGACAGGAAGCCGGTGGCGGTGATCAGGTAGCGCGCCGTCAGCGACTCACCGTCGGCCAAGGCGACCCGCCACACGTTGGCCTCTTCCTCCCAGAACGCACCTTCGACGGTGGTGTTGAACCGCATATGCCTGCGCACGTCGTACTTGTCGGCGACGTCGCCGGCATACCGCTTGATCTCGGTCCCCGTGGAGTACAACCGGGACCAGTTCGGGTTGGGTTCGAAGTAGTACGAGTAGGTGGTCGTCGGCACGTCCACCGCCAATCCCGGGTAGTGATTGACGTGCCAGGTGCCGCCCAGGTCGTCCTCGCGGTCGAGGATGACGAAGTTCTCGTAGCCCAACCGCTTGAGCTGGATGGCCGCGCCGATCCCCCCGAAACCGGCGCCGACGATAACGGCGTCGAATTGTCCGGAAGTCATGAAAAAACGGTACCTCAGGCAGCGGATACGGCCCGTCGGCGTGCCGAAGCGACCTCAGCCCTTGATCGTTCCGGATCGCGGCGGCTCGAGGGTCGCGATGCAGGTCACGGCGCGGTCGCCCTGCTCCCATGTCTCGGCAGTGGGATAGAGCACATACAGCTGTACGGACGTGTCCGTCATCGCGGCCGGCGAGTAGGCGGCCAGTTCGGGGCTGCATTTCTCGGCATAGGCGTCGATCGCCGCCTGGCCGGGAAAGTCACCGTCGGGCATCTGGAGCACCGCAAAGACCTCGCCGGCGTGGGCCCGATCACATCCGACCGTCTTCACGGTCAGCACCCGGGTGTTCGACGGGATCTCGGCCAGGCAGTCGCCCTCCTTGACGTCGGTCGCGGTCACCGTCCCGTTGCCGACCAGGAAGTAGATCAGCAGCCCGACGACGAGCGCGACCACCCACAGCGCCGACAGCACCAGGCCCGCGATCGCCATGCCGCGACCGCCCTGGCCCTCCCTGGCCTTCCTCAGGCCCACGACGCCGCAGACGACGCTGATCAGTACGCCACCGAGCAGACCGAAGATCAGCGAGATGACGGCCCACCAATTCGTGGACCGCTGTTGGGGCGGCGCGTAATAGGACGGTTGCTGCGAGTACGGAGGCGGCGGCGGTGGCGGCGGATACGCGGACGCGGGCGGCGCGTACGGATCGGGCGGTTGGCCCCCGTAAGGCGGCGGTCCGTACGGCGGGGGAGGGCCCGGCGGCGTGGTCACGCGAGCAACCGTAGCGCGGCGATCGCCATCTAGCTGCGGATCGATCCCCAGCGCTCGTTCTTGGCCATCGCGACGCAGACCACCGAGCGCGACCCTTCCGACCAGGCCTGCGCGCTCGGGACGCCGAGTGCGAGCCGAAAGGTCGGGCCCTCGGGGATGTTCGGCGCGTAGTCGAACAGCTTTCCGCTGCACTGGTCGCCGAGCCGCCTCAGCGTGTCCTCGCCGGGATACTCGCGTGTGTCGGGTGCACGCACGATCGCGAAGACTTCCCCGTAATGCGGCCCGTCGCACGTCACCCGTTTGACTTCGTGCGGCAGGACATCGTTTTCGGACGTCCGCACACAGTCACCGAGGGCCAAGAGGTCGGCCCGCACCGGAGTCGTCAGCCGGGGCGCGACGATGTAGAACCAGCCGATCGTCGCGAGCGCGACGACGCCGACAACGACGACCGCGACGATCACCCAGTGGCTAGGACGCACCCAGTAACAGTAATGCCGCATTGACCGCCAGCGCGGGCACATCGAGCGACTTGGAGCCCAGATCGTGCCGGGCACCGGTGATCTCGACGACCTCGCTGCGCGCGCCGATCAGCCCTGCCGCGGGCCGCAATTCGTCGATCGAGCCGAACGGGTCGGCGGTGCCGTGGGTGAACACCGTCGGCACCGCGATGCGCGGAAGGTGTTCGGTGCGGGCACGTTCGGGCTTACCGGGCGGGTGCAGCGGATAGGAGAACAGCGTCAGCACGGCGATGTCGGCGGCCCCGTCGGCGACCGCCATCGAAGTCATCCGGCCACCATAGGAGTGCCCGCCTGCGATGACCGGACCGTCGACGAGGGTGCGGGCCAGCTCGACGGCCTCGACCACTCCGGCCTGATCGGTTTTGGCGGATCCGGACGGCGGACCCTTGGGGCGGCGGCGCCGGTACGGCAGGTTGTAGCGCACCGCGAGCCAACCACGCGCCGCCCACTCGTCGCACAGCCTGATGAGCAGCGGTGCCTGGTTGCTTCCACCTGCGCCGTGGGTGAGCACGACGGCACCGGCGGGGTCACCCACGGGCTCGTGCGCGACACCCGCGATGGCCTCTAGGTTCACTCGGCCAACCTGAACAGCGCCGATACCGGGCCGTGCCCGTGTCCCAACGGATAAGCGGCGCACAGACATTCGGTCACCCAGCGTTTGCCGAACGCGACGGCCTCAGGTACGGGGTAGCCGTGCGCCAGCGCGCTGGCGATCGCCGCGGCGAGCGTATCCCCGGCGCCGTGGTCGTGTCCGGTGTCGATGCGCGTGGCATCGAACTCGTGGAACTCGGTGCCGTCGAACAACAGATCGGGGCTTTGTGCCGAGGCGCGCAGGTGCCCGCCTTTGACCAGCGCCCACTGCGGTCCGAGGGCGTGCAGCGCGCGGGCGGCCTCCCGTTGTGTCGCGTCGTCGACGACCTCTATATCGACGAGCAGGCGCACCTCGTCGAGATTCGGCGTGACCAGGGTGGCCAGCGGGAACAGTTGCGTGCGTAGCGAATTCAGCGCACTGGGATGCAGAAGGGGATCGCCGTGCATGGAGGCGCACACCGGGTCGAGGACCAACGGCACCGAACCCGCCAGGCCGTGCGCGCGCCAGGCGTCGGCGACGGTGTCGATGATGTCGGACGACGCGAGCATTCCCGTCTTGGCGGCCTGGACACCGATGTCGGAGGCCACCGCTTCGATCTGACCGGCGATGACGTCAAGCGGGATCTCGTGAAAACCCTTGACGCCGAGCGAGTTCTGAATAGTGACAGCGGTGACCGCGACCAGGCTGTGCACCCCGAGCAGCGCGAACGTGCGCATGTCGGCCTGGATGCCGGCACCTCCGCCGGAGTCGGACCCGGCGATGGTCAGCACCCGCACCGGTGTGACGCCCGGCTCGGGCAACGGCAGATAGCTCATGCCAGCGGTAGATATACGCGGTTGCCGTGTTCGGCGAATTCGCGTGACTTCTCGTCCATTCCCATCTGCATGGCGGCTTCGATCGCCTCCTCGCTGTCCAGACCGTGCGCGGCGGCGTAGTCGCGAACATCCTGAGTGATCCGCATGGAACAGAACTTGGGCCCGCACATCGAGCAGAAGTGCGCTGTCTTCGCCGGTTCGGCGGGCAGCGTCTCGTCGTGGTACTCACGCGCGGTGTCGGGATCGAGCGACAGCGCGAACTGGTCCTTCCAGCGGAACTCGAAGCGCGCGCGGGACAACGCGTCGTCGCGCTCCTGAGCGTGCGGGTGGCCCTTCGCGAGATCTGCGGCGTGCGCGGCGATCTTGTAGGCGATGACCCCGTCCTTGACGTCCTTGCGGTCGGGTAGGCCCAGGTGTTCCTTCGGCGTGACGTAGCACAGCATCGCGGTGCCCGCCTGGGCGATGATCGCCGCGCCGATGGCGCTGGTGATGTGGTCGTAGGCGGGGGCGATGTCGGTCGCCAACGGGCCCAGGGTGTAGAACGGCGCCTCCTCGCACCACTCCTCCTCGAGCCGCACGTTCTCCACGATCTTGTGCATCGGCACATGGCCGGGACCTTCGATCATCACCTGCACGCCATGCGATTTCGCGATCTTGGTGAGCTCGCCGAGGGTGCGCAGCTCGGCGAACTGCGCAACATCGTTGGCGTCGGCGATCGAGCCGGGCCGCAGCCCGTCACCGAGTGAGAACGTCACGTCGTAGCGCTGCAGGATCTCGCACAGTTCGCCGAAGTGGGTGTAGAGGAACGATTCGGTGTGGTGCGCCAGGCACCAGGCGGCCATGATGGAACCACCGCGGCTGACGATGCCGGTGACGCGCTTGGCCGTGAGCGGGACGTAGCGCAGCAGCACACCCGCGTGCACGGTCATGTAGTCCACGCCCTGCTCGCACTGTTCGATCACGGTGTCGCGGTACAACTCCCACGTGAGCGCGGCGGGATCACCGTTGACCTTCTCCAGCGCCTGGTAGATCGGCACGGTGCCCACGGGCACCGGGGAGTTGCGCAGGATCCACTCGCGCGTGGTGTGGATGTCGCGGCCGGTGGACAGGTCCATGATCGTGTCGGCGCCCCACCGGGTGGCCCACACCATCTTCTCGACCTCTTCGGCGATCGAACTGGTCACCGCCGAATTGCCGATGTTGGCATTGACTTTCACCGCGAAGGCCTTGCCGATGATCATCGGCTCGGTCTCGGGGTGGTTGTGATTCGCGGGGATGACGGCCCGGCCCGCGGCGACCTCGTCGCGGACCAACTCGGCGGGGACGCCTTCGCGGGCCGCGATGAAGGCCATCTCGGCGGTGATCTCGCCGGCGCGGGCCCGCTGCAGCTGGGTGCCGCGGTCGCGTGCGACGCCGGGCCGTGCCGACAGGCCCGCCTGCAGATCGAGGTCCGCCGTCGGGTCGGTGTACGGACCGGAGGTGTCGTACAGGTCGAGGTGTTCGCCGTTGGACAGGTGCACCCGGCGGAACGGCACCTTCGCGCCGGGCACCCCGTCGAGTTCGCGGTAGACCTTCGTGCTGCCCTCGATGGGGCCGGTGGTCACGGTGACAGAACCATTCGCGACGTGCGTCATTTGATCAATCTCCCTACGCCGGCATTACCCGGTCAGGTTCGTACGGTCGACGGGCCCACCCGTCCTCTCAGCGCACTGGTGTGCGCTCCCGTGTGCGGACGCCTGCCACGCTAGCGCAGCCGCGTCGTCGAAGGGAGTACGAAACTGCGCGGAATTTGTGGGGGAGTAATTTGTATAGCTAATATATGTGTTTTCCGCCGTGGCGGCGCCCATCGACCCCGGAGCGAAGTAGACAGCGACAGCGATGACCCCTGAGACCACCAAGCCTGCGATGGCGCCCGACGCCGAGGCGGCGCTCACCGAAACGACGCGTCGACGGATGCTGATGGACCACGATCACCCGCGATACAAGTGGATCGCCTTATCCAATACGACGCTGGGCATGCTGCTCGCCGCGATCAACGCCTCGATCGTGCTGATCTCGCTGCCGGCGATCTTCCGCGGCATCGGCTTGAACCCGCTGGCGCCTGCCAATGTCAGCTACCTGCTGTGGATGCTGATGGGGTACCTCGTCGTCACCGCGGTGCTGGTGGTGTTCTTCGGACGCCTCGGCGACGTCTTCGGCAGGGTCCGCATCTACAACCTCGGCTTCGCCGTCTTCACCGTCGCGGCGATCGCATTGTCCTTCGACCCGTTCCAACTCGGCGCCGGGGCGATGTGGCTGATCGCCTGGCGTGTGGTTCAGGGTGTGGGCGGTGCGATGCTGATGGCGTCGTCGGGCGCCATCCTCACCGATGCGTTCCCCGCCAATCAACGGGGCATGGCGCTGGGGGTGAACATGACGGCCGCGGTGGCCGGGTCGTTCCTCGGCTTGCTGATCGGCGGAGTGCTCGCCGAGATCCATTGGCAGGCGATCTTCTGGGTCGGTGTGCCCATCGGGCTGCTCGGAACGGTCTGGAGTTACCGGTCGCTGCGCGAACTCGGTGTGCGGACGCCGGGGCGGCTCGACTTGGCCGGCACCCTGACGTTCGGCATCGGCCTGACCGCGCTGCTGGTCGGCATCACCTACGGCATTCAGCCCTACGGCAATTCGTCGACGGGTTGGACGAATCCGTGGGTGCTCGGTTCGATCATCGGCGGGTTCGCGCTGCTGGTCGCGTTCTGCCTCATCGAACTGCGGGTGCCGCAGCCGATGGTCAACATCCGGCTGTTTCGGTCCACCTCGTTCGGTATGGGCAATCTCGCCGGGCTGATGTCGTCGGTAGGCCGCGGCGGCCTGCAGTTCATGTTGATCATCTGGCTGCAGGGCATCTGGCTTCCGCTGCACGGCTATGACTTCGAATCGACGCCGCTGTGGGCGGGCATCTATCTTCTGCCCGCGACGTTCGGCTTCCTGATCGCGGCACCGCTCGCCGGCTCGCTTGCCGATCGATTCGGCGCCCGGTGGTTCACCGTCGGCGGAATGCTGCTGATGGCCGTGTGTTTCGTTGCCCTGGTGATGATCCCGGTGAATTTCGATTACTGGGTTTTCGCGGTCCTGGTGTTCTTCAACGGCTTGGGCGGCGGCATCTTCACCGCCCCGAACACCGCGGCGATCATGTCGAGCGTGCCCGCCGCCGAACGCGGCGCCGCGTCGGGCGTGCGGTCGACGTTCTTCAACGCCGGCTCGGCACTGTCGATCGGCATCTTCTTCTCGCTGATGATCGTTGGCCTGGCCAACACGCTGCCTGAGGCGCTCAATGCGGGCCTGCAGGAGCAGGGCGTCTCCGCACCTGTGGCGCACGACGTGGCCAACCTGCCTCCGGTCGGGAGCCTGTTCGCGGCCTTCCTCGGCTACAACCCGATGGCCGAACTCCTCGAGCCCTACCACGCCCTTCAACAGCCCGGTGTGGATGCCGAAACCCTGACGGGCCAGACGTTCTTCCCGCATCTGATCACCGGACCGTTCCACAGCGGGCTGGTCGTGGTGTTCGTCGCCGCGGCGGTGATGATGCTCATCGGCGCGGTGGCGTCGATCTTCAACCCGGGGAACTACGGCGATCAATCGAACGAGGACGCCGCCTCCGGTCAGGCCAGTTCGATCAAGACCGGGGCGTGATCGCTCGGCGCCCCGACGCGGTCCTTGCCGCTCTTGCGTTCGTCGCGGACGATCTCGGCGTGGGTGACGCGCTCGGCGAGTGCGGGTGAGCCGAGTATGAAATCGATGCGCATACCGCGGTTCTTCGGGAACCGCAGCTGCGTGTAGTCCCAGTACGTGAAGACCGCCGGTCCAGGGGTGAACGGCCGAACCACATCCGCGAAACCCGTTTCGACCACCGCGTTGAAGGCAGCGCGCTCGGGTTCGGTGACGTGGGTGCTGTTGCGGTAGAACTCCACACTCCACACGTCATCGTCCGTGGGCGCGATGTTCCAGTCGCCAACCAGCGCGATTTGGGCCACCGGATCGTCGGACAACCACTTCTGTGCCGTATCGCGGAGCGCGTCAAGCCATTCCAACTTGTACTCGTAGTGCGGCGAGCCGACGAATCGGCCGTTCGGCACGTAGAGGCTCCACACCCGAACGCCGTTGCACGTGGCGCCGATAGCGCGGGCTTCGGCGGCCGCCTCCACTTCGGGTTTGTCGCTCCAGCTGGGTTGGTCGTCGAACCCGACCTGTACGTCGTCGATGCCGACGCGGGACGCGATCGCCACGCCGTTCCACTGGTTGAACCCGCAATGGGTCACCTCGTAGCCGGCCGCGAGGAACGGCATGACCGGGAACTGCTCGTCGTTGCACTTGGTCTCCTGCATCGCCAACACGTCGACGTCGGCGCGCTCGAGCCAGTCGGTGACCCGCTCGACGCGGGCCCGAATCGAGTTGACGTTCCAGGTGGCGATCCGCATGGCCTACAGGCTACGAGCGTCGACATAGCGGCTGCGGTGCTGCGTGGTGAAACCCATCGACCGGTAGAGGCCGAGGGCCACCGCGTTGTCGACGAGCACCTGTACGTAGCCGCGGGTGGCTCCGCGTTCGGCGCCCCAGTGCAGGAGCGTCGCGCACAGGGCACGCGCCAGTCCCCGGCCGCGGGCCTGTTCGTCGACGCGCACCGCCGACAACCCGACCCAACGCCGACCGTCCGGCGCCGTCGTCACTGCGGCCCTGCCCACCGCCGCGCCGGGAATCGACGCGAACGTGACCTCGCCGTCGACGACGGCGGTCAGAACCTCGACCGGCACGTCGCGTCGATACAGGCCCAACCACTGCGCGTCGGGGGTCGGGGTGAGGCGCACCCGCTCGTCGAGCACTGTATGAGGCAAATCGCTTGTCATGACCTCGGTTTCGAGGTGGGGCGGAACCGGAGCCGCGCCGAACAGTCGATCGGGCACCGACAGCCAAGGCGTCAGTCCCCGTTCGCCGTACCAGTCGACGATAGCCGTAATGGCCGTCGCGTCGGCGTCAAAGCCAAGGGGCACAGCGGAGTTGGCGCGATGAGTATGACCGTCGGCGGCGCGTAACAACCAGCCGCCGAGCCACTTCTGTTCGACCCCGGGCCACGCCATGGCCGCCGCGTGTTCGGTGTTGCGGATGTCGGCGGTGCGCACCGGCGCAGCAGTGAGCGTCTTGACGGCCACGACGTCGTCGACCGCGACCTGCACCACGGTGCCCGTCTTTGTCCGGATGCCAAGTGTCGCACCGACATCGACGACGTGTCCGATCACGTCGGTCAGCGGCGGTGTCGAACCGGCCGGTCGCCGGTAACGCACCATCACCCGCGTTCCGACCGCGGGCAGCTCGGCCACGGTCAGTGACCGAACGGATCGGGATCCTTACCGGGCATCCACGACAACCCCGGCACACCCCAGCCGTGCGATTTCACCGCGCGCTTGGCGCTGCGCGCATGCCTGCCGACCAAGCGGTCCAGATAAAGGAAGCCGTCGAGGTGGCCGGTCTCATGCTGCAGCATCCGGGCGAAGAGGTCGGTGCCCTCGAGGGTGATCGGATTGCCTTCGGCGTCCAGACCCGTCACCCGAGCCCAGTCGGCCCGCCCCGTCGGAAAAGACTCTCCGGGCACCGACAGGCAACCCTCGTCGTCATCGTCCGGATCCGGCATGGTCTCGGGAACCTCGGAGGTTTCGAGCACCGGGTTGACGACCACGCCGCGGCGGCGGGTCAGACGACCGCGCACCTCGGCGCAGTCGTAGACGAACACCCGCTTGGACACCCCGATTTGATTCGCGGCCAAGCCAACCCCGTTCGCCGCGTCCATCGTGTCGAACAGGTCGGCGATCAAATCCGCGAGATCGGGGGGCAGCGAACCGTCCTCTCCGACCGGCACCGGCTCGGTGGCCGTGTGCAGGACGGGATCTCCTACGATGCGGATCGGAACGACTGCCATGCGCAAAATCTTAGGTCGGCAATGGTTGCTGGCCGACTCGCGGGCATGTCGAAGCGCTCATCGGCCGATCACGTGGTTGAATGAGCGCCGAACCACAGCGATGTCATTCAAGTTGTCGGAAGGGTCCAAGAGCCAGATGGACGGCGCGATCGCGCGGACTGAACAATCCGGAGACAACTCTGAACTCTCCGACGGGCTGACCCGGCGCGAGCACGACATTCTCGCGTTCGAGCGGCAGTGGTGGAAGTACGCCGGCTCCAAGGAAGACGCCATCAAAGAGTTGTTCTCCATGTCGGCCACCCGCTACTACCAGGTCCTCAATGCGCTCGTGGACCGGCCGGAGGCGCTCGCCGCCGATCCGATGCTGGTCAAGCGGCTGCGGCGACTGCGGGCCAGCAGGCAGAAGGCGCGGGCGGCACGCCGCCTCGGCTTCGACGTCACCTGAGTTACCCGGGCCGCGTGGCCCGCTCGATAAGGTGGGCGCAATGAACCAGCGAGATTCGTCGGGGCTGCCGCTGCGCGCCATGGTGATGGTGTTGCTCTTCCTCGGCGTCGTGTTCCTGTTGGTCGCGTTCCAGGCGATGGGTGGCGACAGCGACGACGACGACGCGCCACCGCTGGCCACGACGACCACGACCACCACGCCGACCACCTCGGCCACGCCCAAACCCGCCGAGGCCGAGGTTCGGGTGTTCAACATCTCCACGGTGCAGGGCGCGGCGGAGGGCACCGCCGGACGGCTGCGCGAGGCCGGCTGGAACGTCACCGAGACCGGCAACCTCGAACTGCCGGAGGTCACGGCCACCACCGTGTACTTCAGCGACGCGCCCGGCGAGCAGAAGGCCGCAGAAGAGGTGGGGCGTCTACTCGAGGCGCCCGTCGAACCGCGGTTGCCCGCACTCGCCGAACAACCGCCGGGCGTCATCGTGGTGGTCACCGGTTAGGCTCTTGCACATGTTCAAGACCGTCGCCGCCGCTGCCTTGTTCGCAATTCCCGCTTTGGCCTTGAGCGCCTGCTCGTCACCCGAGGAGCCCAGCAACGTTCAGGGCACCCCGCCGCCCGTGTGGACGGGGTCGCCGCCTCCGTCGGCTCCGCCGGGTGAGGGCGGCGGCGGCCATGGTGGCGGACAGGGCCAGGGTCAGAATCAAGGCCAGGGCGAGGGTCAGGGGTCCGGTGAGACCCTCAGCGCCGAACTGAAACTGGCCGACGGTACGCCGGTGGCCAAGGCCGACATCCAGTTCAGCGGCGGCTACGCGACGATCACCGTCGAGACCACGGCATCGGGCAAGCTGACTCCCGGCTTCCACGGCATGCACATCCATCAGGTCGGCAAGTGTGAGGCCAACTCGGTCGCGCCGACCGGCGGTGCGCCGGGGAACTTCAACTCCGCGGGTGGGCACTTCCAGGTGCCCGGCCACAGCGGCCACCCGGCCAGCGGCGACCTGTCGTCGCTCCAGGTCCGCGAGGACGGTTCGGCGAAGGTGGTGACGACCACCGACGCGTTCACCGCCGAGGAGCTGACCTCAGGCGCGGGAACCGCGATCATCATCCACGAGAAGGCGGACAACTTCGCCAACATCCCGCCGGAGCGCTACCAGCAGGTCAACGGTGACCCGCCGCCGGATGCGACCACTCTGGCGACCGGTGACGCCGGATCGCGGGTGGCATGCGGTGTTATCCGTACCGGCTAACAGCCACATCGACTTCGTCGGCTCGCCGCGACCCACGGTCGGGGTCGAGTGGGAGTTCGCTCTTGTCGACGCGACGACGCGGGATCTGAGCAACGAGGCCACCGCGGTCATCGAGGAGCTCGGCGAGAACAACCCGCGCGTGCACAAAGAGCTGCTGCGCAACACCGTCGAGATCGTCACGGGCATCTGTGATTCGGTGCCCGAGGCCATGGAGGACCTGCGCTCGACGCTCGGGGCGGCGCGCGAGATCGTCCGGTCCCGCGGCATGGAGCTCTTCTGCGCAGGCACCCACCCGTTCGCGAAGTGGTCGCCGGGCAGCCTGACCGACGCCCCGCGCTACGCCGAGCTGATCAAGCGCACTCAGTGGTGGGGCAGGCAGATGCTGATCTGGGGCGTGCACGTCCATGTCGGAGTCCGGTCCGCGCACAAGGTGATGGCGATCAACACCTCGCTGCTCAACCACTATCCGCATCTGCTGGCACTGTCGGCGTCCTCCCCGTTCTGGGATGGTCAGGACACCGGCTACGCATCCAACCGGGCAATGATGTTCCAGCAGTTGCCGACGGCGGGCTTGCCGTTCCACTTCCAGACCTGGGCTGAGTGGGAACGATTCGTGTACGACCAGAAGAAGACCGGCATCATCGACCACATGAACGAGATCCGTTGGGATATCCGGCCTTCGCCGCACATCGGCACCGTGGAGGTACGGGTCTTCGACGGGGTGTCCAATCTGCGCGAGCTGAGTGCGTTGGTGGCGTTGACGCACTGCCTGGTCGTCGACCTCGACAGGCGGCTCGACGCGGGTGAGTCGTTGCCGACCATGCCGCCGTGGCACGTGCAGGAGAACAAGTGGCGCGCAGCGCGTTACGGCCTGGACGCGATCATCATTCAGGACGCCGACAGCAACGAGCGCCTGGTGACCGAGGATCTCGACGAGCTGCTCAACCGGCTCGAACCGGTGGCCGCGTCGCTGCACTGCGCCGACGAACTCCGCGGGGTCGAGGAGATCTACAGATCCGGCGCGTCGTATCAGCGACAGCGCCGCGTCGCTGAGGAGCACGACGGTGACCTGCGCTCCGTCGTCGACGCGCTGGTCGCCGAACTGGATCTGTAGGCGGTGGCGGCGATCCCGATGTTCCCGCTGCAGGTGGCGATGCTGCCGGGCGAGGACCTGCCGCTGCGCATCTTCGAACCGCGTTACAGCGCACTGGTTTCGGACTGTCTGGCCACCGAGGATCCGGCGTTCGGCGTTGTGCTGATCACCGCGGGGCGTGAGGTGGGCGGCGGGGATGTCCGCAGCGATGTGGGCGCTCTGGCCCACATCGTCGAGGTCGCAGATTTCGGCGATGGCCGTTACCGCCTCAAATGCACGATGGGCGAACGCATCCGGGTCATCGAATGGCAGCCCGACGACCCGTATCCGCGCGCCGCAGTCGAACCGTGGCCCGACCAGCCGGGCGATCCCGTCGACGTGGACGCGATCCGCGATGTCGAGGATCGCATGGTCGCGTTGTTCGAGCGGATCGCAGCGGCGCGCGGCGGCGAGGTCAACGGCCGTGAATTCATCGCCGGTGCCGACGCCTCCGGCGACGCCGGTAAGTGGTTGTACGCGTTGACCTCCCGGCTGCCGATGGGGCAGGCCGACCGTTACGCCGTGCTGGCCGCACCGACAGCGGCAGCGCGGCTGGCCGCGCTCAGCGACGCGGTCGATACGGTCACGGCGATGGTCGAGTTCCAGTTGTCCTCGGGGGACTAGTCACTCGGCGAGCCGATCAGCAGGTCCGCTTTCCTTCGACGAACACCGTGCGTGGCGTGGTGTCGTCGGCTTCGCCCACGGCGCACCGGCCGTAGCGGTCCATCAGATCCGCCGCAGTGACGGCGTTGACATCCCAACCGTGGTCGGCAAGCCATTCGCTCACCTCGCTACGTTCCTCCACGTACCACAGGTTCTGGACGTCGTAGGCGTTCTCGTCGCCTTCCTCATCGGCCTGCTGCCGATACTCGCGTAGCTTCTCTTGGCGACTCGCCAGATACTCCGGATCGAAGAACCCCGCGCCGAACGCCTCGACGGCTATGCGGCTGCCTCGCGCGCTGAGTTCTGTGATCCGTTCGAACAACAGGTCCTGCCCGCTCGCCGGCAGATACGGCAGCAACCCCTCGGCCGCCCACGCGGTCGGCTCGCTCGGGTCGAATCCGGCATCGCGCAGCGCCCGCGGCCAATCGTCGCGAAGGTCGATCGGCACGGGAACGTATCGGGCAGTTGGCTCGACTTCGTTCTTGCTCAGGGTGTCGACCTTGAACGCCAGCACCTTGGGCTGGTCGATCTCGTAGACGACGGTGCCGTCGATCCAGGGCAACCGCCATGCCCGCGCATCGAGGCCGGCCGCGAGGATCACCGCCTGGTCGATGCCGTTGGCGCCGGCGGCGATGAAGAACTCATCGAACCACTTGGTGCGCGACGCGGCGTAACCGCCGATCGCTCGGATTCGCTCGACCATGTGGTTCGGAGGTTGTCGCCAACCGCGCTCGACAGCGGCGTCGATGAACATCTGGGCGTACGGGTCGGTGAAGAGCGGGCAGCCGGTGTTCTGCTCCTGCGCACGAGACCAGGCCACCCCGAGCGCGGTCGCGCCGACGCTTTCGGTGATGTCCCAGCTGTCGTCGTCAGTCCTGGCCATTGGCACCGCTTCCCGGGTGGTCGGCGAACTCATCAAACTCGTCCGCGGTCAACAGATCGTCTCGGACGTTCTGTTCCCGGTACGCGAGCTGACCAACCCGGTTCGCCACGACGGGAGCGGTGATGATGGTGAACAAGCCCGTGAGCACGAGCATGCCGACATCGGTGTTGCCCCGCAGTCGGATCGCGGCGCCCGCGATCACCAGCAGGAGCCCGAGCACCTGCGGTTTGGACGCCGCGTGCATCCGCGTCAGCGTGTCGGGGAAACGGACGATGCCGATCGCCGCGGTCAGCGCCAGCGTCGAGCCGCCCAGCACGAGCACGGCCGTGATGATGTCCAGCATCGTCATCGCCGGCCCCGGATCGTCCGCGGCTTGTCGACGTCGGGAACGCGGAACCGCGCCACGCTCACCGTCCCGACGAAGCTGATCAAAGCCAGCGCCGCCATCCCGTATGTCACGGTGCTGTCCAAGCTATAGGCGCCCCAGATGCCGATCCCGCACATGGCCACCGCGATCAGCGTGTCGACGGCGACCAGCCGGTCCAGGGTGCTAGGACCGGCCAGGAGCCGGAACATCGTGATCGCCGAGGCGGCGGTGATCATCACCGCGGCGATGACCCACACGGTATTCATGCTGCGTTCTCCTCGTGCGCCGGACGCCAATCCTCGGGACGTTCGAACGTTCGGACCAGCAGTCGTTCGATCACGGCCACCTGGTGGTAGAACGCGCTCAGCGCGCGGTCTGACCCGACGTCGATGACATGCATGTAGAGCAGGCGACGGGTCTGGTCGATCTCGAGCACGATCGATCCCGGAATCAGGTTGAAGATGATGACCGCCAGCGACAGCACGAGATCCGACTTCACCGAAAGTTGCGCGCGCAGCACGGCGGACAGTGGTGGGCGGGGTTTCAACGACAGCCACGCGACCTGCACGGACGACAGCACCAGCCGGTAGGCGACGGTGAGGATGAGCCGGATCAGCGACAGCACGTGCACCTTGCCCTCGACCGGCACGGCAGGCAGCGGCAGCAGCCAGGTGATCAACGTCGCAACGGCCAAGCCCGAAAGCACATTGGCCGCAGAGAACGTGCCCCACAACAAGATCCAGACCAGCACCAGCCAGCACAGGACCCAGATGCGCAACGCGACGCTTCTCATCGGTGCGGTTCTCGACGCCCTCATCGCTGCCTTCTGCTCTTCGCGCGAGCGCTCATCGCTGCCTTCTGCTCTTCGCGCAAGCGCTCATCGCTGCCCCACCACGGCGGTGATGTACTCAACCCTGTCGAGCACCTCCTGCGACGCCCTCTCGCTGTATCCGAAGATCGGTCCGGCGAGCACCGTCAGCGCCAGCCCGGCCGCGATCAGCGCGCCCGTCGGCCCGACCATTCCCGCCGGCATGCGACCGACGTGGTCGCGGTCGACGAACTGGATGTCCTCGGGTTCGTCGAGCAGTGCCGACGGCACCGCCGCGGACAGATGCCCTTCCGGCGCGTCCTCACGCGACCGCCAGAACGCCTTCGTCCACACCCGGACAACGACATACAGCGTCAGCAAGCTGGTCACCACGCCCCCGCCGACCAGCGTCCAGGCCAGCACCGAACCGTCCTCCGCACCCGCCTCGAGCAGCGCGACCTTGCCGATGAAACCGGAGAAGGGCGGTATACCACCGAGATTGAGCGCGGGCACGACGAACACGAACGCCAGCAACGGGCTGGCGGCCGCCAGCCCACCGAGGCGGTCCAACGTCGACGCGCCGGCCTGGCGTTCGATCAGCCCGACGACCAGGAACAGGGCCGTCTGCACGAGAATATGGTGCGCCACATAGTAAATCGCTCCCGACATGCCGAGCTGGCTGGACAGCGCGATGCCGAACACCATGTATCCGATGTGGCTCACCAGCGTGAACGACAGCAGTCGTTTGATGTCGCTCTGCGCGATCGCGCCGAAGATGCCGATCAACATCGTCAGCAGCGCCGCCACCAACAGTATCGGGTCCAGACCACCGCTGGGGAACAGCAGCGAGTGCGCCCGGATGATCGAGTACACGCCGACCTTGGTGAGCAGGCCTGCGAACACGGCGGTGACCGGCGCGGGTGCGGTCGGGTAGGAGTCGGGCAGCCAGGCCGAGAGCGGGAAGACCGCGGCCTTGATGCCGAACGCCACCAGCAGCACGGCGAACATCGCGGAACGGACGCCCCCCGACACGTCGTCCAGACGCACGGCGACCTCGGCCAGGTTCAGCGTTCCGGTGGCGCCGTACACCAGGGCGATGCCGAACAGGAATATCAGCGACCCGACCATCGACACCATCACATAGGAGATGCCGGCGCGCACACGGTCTTTACTCGCTCCGATGGTCAGCAGCACGAAGCTCGCGGCCAACAGCACCTCGAAGCCGACGAACAGGTTGAACAGGTCGCCCGCGAGGAACGCCATGCACACGCCGGCCGACAGCACCAGATAGGTGGGCATGAAGATCGACACCGGTTGGCGTTCGTCACCGTCGCGGACACCCTGTCCGATGGCGTAGAACACCACCGCCACCAACACGACCGACGAGACGACGAGCATCAGCGCCGACAAGCGGTGTCGATCTTCATGCCCACCTATCTGGTGCTGTCGGCCGGCGTGTGCATGGCGTTCCT
>NZ_LZSQ01000021.1 GCF_001665535.1 Mycobacterium sp. 852002-51961_SCH5331710 | reverse complement strand
AGATGTGTATAAGAGACAGCCCTCGAAGCTGCTGGTGTCTGACGCCAGTTGCTCCACCGAGGGAGGCCCGCCCCTCTCGGCGGAGCCACACGGGTGGGGAATTTCGATGAGCGTCAGTGGGGAGTTTCAGTGAGCGCGGTCACTGCCTGGAGCTGGTCTCGAGCAGCGCCAGATGCTGGCCGATCCGACGAGACGCCCTCTTGCGCAGCACATTGCTCACCTTCGATCACCACGAGGACGCGGTCCTCAGCCGACCGCCATCCTCGACAGCGCCACCCCGATCTGGCGGTCACGGCCCCGTCGCCGCGTTAGAGTCCGCGCCATGCAGCCGAACGCGGCAGAGGCACTAAGGCTATGGGCTTGGATCGCTAGCGGAGTGCTCGTGCTGGCTCTTGGCATCTTTGCAGGAGCCATCGTCTCGTGGTCGTGCGCCTCGATCACGCTCCAACTCCTCGGCTCGCTACTGACGCTATTCGGGTTCCTCTTCGCGTACCTGCGGGCAAGTCATCGAGGGGACACCGTTGTCGAGCAACTGAGACGGTTCAGTCATCGTCTGATCGGCAAGCAGCCACCCATCGCCCACGCAGGTTCAGCGCATTTGAATGTCACCGTCACTCCGAACGGGGCCGTGGGCTTGACGCCGTTACAGGATCTCGACGATCTGCGGATTCAAGACCAGGTCGATTTGCTAGCCGCCTACATCCGCGACCGAGTGAACGCCCGGACCGCCCAGCTGTACAGCCGACTGGGTGCACTGGAGGTGGAGGTTGCGAGAGCGCACGCCGCCGTAGACGAAAGGGCAGAAGAGATGTACCAGAAGATCCTGAAGGACCTGGGTGACTTGCGCGCTGACCTCGACAGGACTCAAGTGCTCGACTTGCGAACCGCGATCTTCGGCATATACATGATCGCCGCTGGCGTCGCGCTTGGGTACTTCGTCTAGGAGAGCCGATCAGCCTGAGGCTCCATGGCACACCGGGTAGAAACTCAACCTCTGGATGGATTTTGGTCGCAGGTTCGGGACCGTCTCCTATAGGAGACCCAAGCTTTCCATGCACCTTAAGCAGGCCCTGGGATCATGAGGATCGAATGGGTGTGTCAACGCCGGTTGAAATTTGACCCCTTCTCAACGGTTGAAAATTGACCCCCTTGGTGTTCATTCTTCAGTGGTC
>NZ_LZSQ01000020.1 GCF_001665535.1 Mycobacterium sp. 852002-51961_SCH5331710 | reverse complement strand
CGACCACTGAAGAATGAACACCAAGGGGGTCAATTTTCAACCGTTGAGAAGGGGTCAAATTTCAACCGGCGTTGACACCATGAGGACATGATTACGTCGACTTGTTTGAAGTAATTCTTGCCAGCGATGTTTGCCGAAGCAGTTCCCACTCCACCGGTGCCGCCGCCTCTCCGCAGTCGCGACAACAACTCATCGCGGCCCAACGTCTTTGGGACAGCTCGAACGAAGTTGAGCACGTCGCGATCCACGACTCGAGGCGCCTCGGCTCGTGGCCAAACTGAATCCGGGTCGAGGCCAGCGCGTCGCAGCTCGTACGCGATCCATACGTCGATGGCGAGCGCTGGGACGCCTGAACGGGTCTCGGCGCCGAGTTGCAACGGCACCGCAAGCAGTTGGCGCAACGTCTCGTAGTCAGGGGCGAATGTGCCGTCTGGCATCCACGGGTTGCTGCCCTTCAGCGGTGATTGGTGAACAATCGCGTCGAATAGCGGCCACGCTTGTGCCTTGGCGTTGGGTTTACTTGCCACCGTTGATCTTCCCCCGCGCAATGCGACGGGCGGCGAGGTCTGCATGGTCTTGCCGTATGGCCTGAAGACGCTTCCGGTTTAAGCCCATCGAACCAGTAAGCAGCACCTCATCGACTAACGCAACTGCGTCGAGTAGGCGCCCTGCGCGGAGCTGAGCTGCGACAGCAGGCCGAATACGGCGGAGAGCTTCCGCGTTCCGGCGGACCAAAGTTGGCGACGGCACTGGAAGGTGATCGGCTTCTCGAGGCTCGATCTTCAACATGCCGCCCCCGTAGGCTCGCCCCACAGTCTCGGCGCCCAGCAGGGTAATCGAATTAAGCGATGCGATCGGCAGGAGGTTCATGCCGTCCGCCTTCAGACCTTTTCGAAGGTATACGCCGTGGACTGAGTTCAAGTGGTGAGCGCCAGCTCCATTGCTCGTCAGTCGCGGCGTATCTGCATTCATGTATGTCAAGAAGAGGTCGGCTGGGCGGAGATACGGCACCCGCCACCATGGGGTGCGAACTCGGCATTTGTAGGCTTGGTGGACGTCTAGATCTTCGCCCGATTGGATATAGCTCCAAGCGGCCGCCGAGGGTTCATTGGCCGGCCTAAAAAGATGGGTCGATTGGCCGCTCGCGCCCAGCTCGCGCAGCGCCTTCTCCGTCAACCCCAGGCCGCGCAAGTGACGAGAGCCTGGAGGCGACAGCGAGATAAGATCAGTTGTCTCTAAGCCAAGTGCCCCTGCCTTGGCGGGGGACAAAGTGAAGAACTGGTTGCTGCCTGTGACCATCCCGAGCGTTGTGTCACCCCAGGTCTCCAACCGAGTGAACCCGTCGCTGCCAACAACTGCGTCGAATGCACGCATGCCGGCTGCTGACATCAGTCCAGCCGACCATTTTGCCCCTTTACTCGGCGGAGTCCATCGTCGCGAGGCGGAAAGTTGCGCCAGTCCTTCAGCGTCTCGTACTTGCCACAGATGCATATGGCGCGGATCGCCGTGGTGACCGTCTGGGATGAAACTGTCGGCGAGAAGGAGAACAACTTCCTCTAACACGCCTGGGAACACTCGCTCATGGAAAAGCACAAGACCCACCGAGCGGAAGTGGTCCATCAGGTACTGCCGAACTCCGGCGGCATAATTGACCGTCAGAAGTTCGGCTGGCAGAACGAGCCCTAGCCGCCCGCCCCTTTTTAGGTGCAACGCGGAATGGACCGTGAAAGCCGCCCACGAAGATGCGAGGTTAGACAATGCGACACCCGCGCGGAGGGCGGCCTCTCGGGCTCGTGCACGTGATTCTCCGGCAAAGGCTTGGTACCGGACGTAGGGCGGGTTTCCGACCACCGCGTCGTACGTGCCAAGTTCTGAGTGAGCGAAGAAGTCACGCGCATGGACGGTCGCATCGATTCCACTAGCGCGCAGGCTTCGCTCCGATTCCGCGGCGGAACTCTTGTGCAGCTCAACTCCAACTAGAGGGCCAGAGTGGTCACCTCGTCGGCCGATTTCGTGCAGGAAAACAGCCTCGCCGCAGGACGGCTCCAGAACGGCGTCATCTGGGCTCTGGACGGCCCAGTCGACGAGGAAACGCGCTACGGGAACTGGCGTAAAGAAGGCGCCGCGAGCCTTCCGCTGCGAAACGCTGTCACCGGGAAGCATGCGTTTATCGTGCCCGAGCAGACCGACAATCTAGCGCTGACCCGCCGCTTCGCGGTCAACTCGGTCGAATCCGACACCTCCGAGCGTGCTGGGCACTCGCTGAAGGGACTCGGTGACTAACGAGAGAGTTGAGGTGCATCCTTGGCGGGGCACTGGGACCGCGAGGCAGCCCGATACGACGGTGGAGACTTCGTGCCGTCGAACGAACGGCTTGCATGCCGGGGACGACTATCGTGCGTCAGATGCGCGCCAAGGAGGGGACGTTCCGCGATCTGATGACCCAGGATCGCCAGTTTCAAGTTCCGCTGTATCAGCGGCACTACCGGTGGAAGACGGGTCAGCAAGAAGACTTGTGGCAAGACATTGCCGAACAAGACCGAGCGCTCGCGGCGGGGACGGCGATCCCAAAGCACTTCATCGGCAGCATCGTGGCGGTCGAGAAGGACGCCGACCCCCTGCATGACTTCCGCGAGTTCCGCGTCGTCGACGGTCAGCAGCGCCTGACGACATTGTCTATCGCCCTCGCGGCGTTGCGGGACGTCGCGGCTCTCGACGATCTTGAGCAATTCGACCGGCTGAATAAGAAGTACCTAATCAACGACACGGAGCCGAAGGGGTCGGCGAGGTGGGCGCGTCTTGTACCGGGCGACCAAGACGCTGCTCCGTACTGGAGCGTGCTGACCGACCTGGCCAACGTGTCCGGACATAGCGCGATCGTGAACGCCTACCGATTCTTCCAGCGCAAGATCAGCGCTCTTCGCGAGGCTGGCGAGCTGGTCCCGGAACGGCTCGCGACGACGATCGGTGACCGGTTGGCGCTCGTCTTCGTGACTGTTTCCGAGGGCGAGCGACCCCACAAGATCTTCGAGTCGATAAACGCGACGGGCGTCGGACTGACGCAATCCGACCTGTTGCGCAATTACCTGTTCATGGCGTTGGGGCCGCGCTCGAACACGGTCTACACGCAGCACTGGCGTCCTCTCGAAAAGGCACTGGGAGTGGAGGGCCTGGAGGGGCTTGTTCGGGATGATCTCCAGTCGACGGGGGATTTCGTCAAGCAAGGCGATGTGTACCGAGCGGCGCGAAGTCGCCTCGAACCGTCAGCAGCGGATCTCGATTTCCTCGAAGATCACGTCAAAAGGCTCGCGCGAAGAGGCGCCTACTACTCGCTGTTCCTGCAACCGGCAGACCCGAACTCCACGGCACCTGATCTCGGTCTCAGCAAGAAGGCGTTGAGGCATTTGGCTTTCTTGCGTGGCTGGGGCGCCGGCACAACCTATCCGTTGCTGTTGCACATCTATGCCGAAGTCGACGCCGGCCGCGCCACCACTGCGCAAGCTGAGTCTTGCCTCGAAGCCATCGAGTCCTTCATCGTCAGGCGCTACGTTGTCGATGTACCGACGAACGTCCTGAACCGGCTCTTCATTGCAGTGATCGGCAACCTTCCGCAGGGTGAGCCGATTGACGTGGCGCTGCGTCGCGAGCTGTCTCGCGACAAACGGTGGCCCGACGACGATCGTGTCCGCGATGGGATCGCCACCGTGCACTACTACTCGAATGGGCGAGCGCACCAGCAGCGATTGGTTCTGCAGCGCCTGGAATCGCACCTGCGAGCCGAGGTCGATCTCGACTTCGACTCTGCCAAGCTCTCGATCGAACACGTCATGCCGCAGACGCTCAGTGACGGCTGGAAGAAGCAACTGGTCGATGCCGGACATGATCCGCGCGAGGTCTTCGAGCGCCTCGGCCACACGCTAGGAAATCTGACGCTAACGGCATGGAACTCGAAGCTCTCGAACCAGCTTTTTGAGCGTAAGCAGGAGATCCTGCAGGACTCCGACCTCAAACTCAACGAGCATCTCGCCGCCGCTTCTCAGTGGGGAGTCGACGAAATTCAGAAGCGTTCGCAGGTGCTCGCCGAAGCTGCAATCGCGCTGTGGTCGGCACCTGTGCCGGGGGTTGTGACCGCGCGCTCTGGGTTCGACTGGACACGCGTCGACGATGCCGTCGCAGCGCTCCCGGCAGGCTCTTGGACGTCCTACGGCGACCTAGCCGAACTCGCAGGAACGGCGGCACAGCCGACCGCAAACCACATCGCCCACGACCCCGCGGTAACGAACGCTTACCGCGTCCTCAGCGGTGATGGGTCCATCAGCTTCAAGTTCCAGTGGCATGACCCGTCCGACACTCGCGATCCAATGGAGATGCTGATCGGGGAGGGCATCGAATTCGATGACAAACGACAAGGCGTCACAAGCGCAACGCCTCGGGCCTCCTGAGCTCGAAGCCCTGCTCGATAGCACGCCTTCTGAAGCGAAGTAGGCATCTTCCGCGCCGCCCAGACCGTCAGACGCGGAATGCATCCCGCCCTCGCGGCCCTCGCGTATTAGTTTCTGCCGGGCGCGCCTCAGTCGAATTTCGTCCGTCGGTAATCGACGGATCATACTGGCGCAGGGGTCGTATTCATTCGGGGTGAATACGCCCTCACGCTGGTCGGCATGTAGCGCCGGGTATTGCTCTGTTCGCTTCTCACCTCTCCTGGACCAGCACGTGAGGTGCGTCCTTCATGCCTCCTGCGTTGGTCTGACCACGTCGCGGGTTTGTTGCTTTGGTCGGCCACCAGCTGGCTTCGCGTAGGAGTGTGGCGATGGCGGGCACGGTGAGGGTGCGCACGAGGAAGGTGTCGAGCAGCAGCCCGAAGCCGATGATGAGGCCGGCTTGGATCATGATGGCGACTGAGCCGACCATGAGGCCGAACATGCTGGCGGCGAATATCAGGCCAGCGGAGGTGATGACGGCTCCGGTGTTTGCCACGGTGCGCAGGACGCCGACGCGGATGTTGGTTCCGGATTCTTCGCGGAGCCGTGAGACGAGCAGCATGTTGTAGTCGGCGCCGACGGCGACGAGGATGATGAACGCCAGCAGCGGTACGGGCCAGGCGATTTCGTGGCCCAGTCCCCATTGGAAGACCACAACGCCGATGCCGAGCGAGGCGAGGTAATTGAGCACGACGGTGCCTAGTAGGTAGAGCGGTGCTAGGAGCGCTCGCAGCAGTAGGACCAGGATGACGCCGACGATGATTATGGTGGCCATGGCCAGTTGTGCGAAGTCGGCCCATAGGAGTCGTTGGATATCGGAGTTTACGGCGGGGAAGCCGGCGACGGACACGGTGGCGTCGGCGAGTGACGTGTTGGGTCGTGCGGTGTTGGCGGTGTCGGTGATGCGGCTGGCGAGGTCCATGGCTTCAACGCTGTATGGGTCGTGGCTGCTTTCGATCATGAACCGCGCTGTTTTGCCGTCCGGTGAGAGGAATTGTTCGGCGACGTCGGTGAATTGCCGGTTCTCGAATGCGTTGGCGGGCAGGTAGAAACCGCTCGAGGAGTCGGAGTCGGCCGCTGCGCGTGAAGAGTTTTGTAGTTGGGTGGCGATCTGGCTCATGCCGGACAGCATTTCGATGTTGCTGTCGGCGAGGGTGCGGACGCCGGTGGCGAGTGCTTGGGCGCCGGAGGCGAGCTGTCCGATTCCGTCCTGTAGTCGGCGGAGATTGGTGGCCAGGTCGGCCGGGTCACCGAGGGCTCCGAATGCCTTGTCCAGCGAGGCGACTGCGTTCTGGACGTTGGCGAGGGTGCCACCGACGGTGGCGTTGGTGGCGGGATCGTAGCGGTCCCCGAGGTCGGCGATCTGGTTGAAGAATCCGCTGTCGCGCAGAGTGACCAGGATCTGCACCTGGTCGCGGATTTGGGCGCATTGCGGGGTGGTGGCACACCACGGCGAGGTGTTGAGGGCGCCGACGAGTGGGTCGAGTTGGGTGATCGCGTTTTGGGCTTGGTTGGCCAGCGGTCGTAGTCCTGGGCCGGATTGGATGGCTTGGTCGACGGCGGGGGCAGTGGCGGAAAGTTGTTGCAGCAGCGGCCGGAACTGGTTGACCTGAGTTCCTGCGGATTGGGCTTGGGTGAGGATTCCGGCCAGTGGTGTGAGGGCGGTGCGCACGGTGCTGTCGAGTTGGGCGAGGCCGTCGGCGAGCTGGTCGGCGCCGCCGGTGAGTTTGGCGAGGTCGTCTTTGCGGGAGTTGCCCTCGGCGACCGCGCCGGCCATTTTGTCGCCGATCTGGCCGTTCTGCCAGGCCAGTTCTGCTTGGTCGAGGCGCTCTCCGGTGGGGCGGGTGACTCCGGAAACCTTGGTGACGCCGGGGATCTGGGAGACGCGGGAGGCCATCTCGTCGAGATCGGCCAGTCCTTTCCCGGTCCGCATGTCGGTCGGGTTTTCCACGACGAGGAATTCGCTGATGACGACGTCTTTGCGGAAGTGGCGGTCCAGCAGGTGGTAGCCCTGGTTGCTGGCCGTGGTGTCTGGTTGTCCCTTGCGGTCGTCGTAGCTGATTTTGATGGTTGCGGCGGCTGCCGACAGGGCGAGCAGGATGACCAGGCTGACGATCAGTAGTGGCACGGGACGGCGGACCACGGCGACGGCGACGCTGTTCCAGTAGCGGCGGGTGCGATCGGGTTTGGGCTCACCGATGCCGCGTTTGGCGGCTAGCGACAACACCGGTGGCAGCAGGGTGACGGTGGCCAGAAATCCGAACAGCACGGCGATGGCACACGCGGGGCCCAGGGCGGCGAAGACGCTGAGCCGCGCGAAGACCATGGCCAGGAACGCGAGTGCGACGGTGGCGGCGGAGGCGAGGATGACGCGCCCGATGCTGGCGGTGGCGTGGATGATGGCCTGATCGGCGGGTACTTGGGCGCGGCGCTGTTCGTGGTATCGGCTGATCAGGAACACGGTGTAGTCGGTTCCGGCGCCGAGCAGGATCGCCGTCATGAAGGCGACAGTGAACTGGGAGACCGGCATGCCCAACTCGCCGAGGGCGGACAGCACGCCGCGCCCGACTGCCAGGCTCAACCCGATTACCAGCAGCGGTAACAGCGCGGTGAACACCGACCGGTAGACGATCAGCAGGATCAGGGCGATCACGCCCGCGGTAGCGATTGAGATCAGCAGCAGGTCGTGCTCGGCGGAGGCGATCATGTCGCTGAAGGTCGCCGGTGGTCCCGTTACCTGCACAGTCGTGGTCGAGCCGGTGAACACCTCCGCCGCGATGTCGCGCACCGCGTTGACGGATTCGGCGGCCGTGGGGTCTCCGAGGGTGCCGGTGACGCCGACGGGCAGATACCAGGCTTTGCGATCGGCGCTGACCGCCTGGGCTTCGGTAATCGGATCGGCCAGTAGGTCCTGCACCAGAAGGACGTGGTCGCCTTCGGCCTGCAACCGGCTCACGAGTTCGCCGTAGCGCTGCCGTGCAGTCGGAGTCAACCCATTGGGGTCTTCCATGGCGACGAACACCATGGTTTTCGAGCCTTCTTCGCCGAACGCGGCGCTCATGCGGTCAACCGTCTGCAAGGACGGCGCATCGCGAGGAATGAGGTCCACCGACTGTTGGCGCACCACGGTTTCCAGCTGGGGGAACAGCAGCGCGAGGACCACCGCGGCGCCGAGCCATACCCCGATGACCAGGGCTTTGTGCCGGAGGGTGAATCGGGCGAGCGTCGCCAACCGTTCGCTGTACTCGCGGGTGTCGGCGGGGTCGGGTGATCCGTTGGCCCGCCGGTCACGGCGCGTGGCCTGGCTTGGGGAATCTGCAGTGCCGTCGGTCACTGGACCTCCACTGATAGCGAATGGTAGCGATCGATACTGTCGGTATCGCTACGCTACCGCATGTAGTGCAAGTGGTGACGGCGTCGTAGGACGCCA
The DNA here is from genome assembly GCF_001665535.1 of Mycobacterium sp. 852002-51961_SCH5331710. GTDB lineage: Bacteria > Actinomycetota > Actinomycetes > Mycobacteriales > Mycobacteriaceae > Mycobacterium. The sequence goes on along the minus strand of NZ_LZSQ01000020.1, from coordinate 72,732 downwards.
GGCCGCGCAATGCGCGACTGGGGAAGGACAGGCGGCCGCTATCGAGTCCAGCGCCGGCCGCCGGTCACAGCCGGCAGGGAATGGTCGAACACTCAGTTGGCTTCTGAAGCCAGGCCGACGTTGTTCAGTCGACGGCATTGGCCTTGGATGTTGTTCAGGTCTTGCTGTTGCTGGTCTCGGACGTTGACATCGAGCGCACGGACGGCCACATCGCGTAGCGGGGCCGCTAGCTCTAGGTTTGCGCTTCGGTTGTGGCCGACTGGCCCGTGTTCTGCAGCAGCACGTAATTGCCTAGGCTGCCCAGGAAACCTGCGCAGTGCTGAACGAGTTCATCGGTGGTGAACTCCAGTTCTCCGTCGAGTCGGCGGCGCAAGACTTCGAATAGCCCTCCCACGCCCAAGGTCGAAGCCAAATGGGCAACCCCCACGGCGGAGTCGGGGATGTCGAGGTGGAGTCTGGCCTCGCGCAATACGAGGTCGGTGAAACCGGCCATCAGTTCGCTGCGTAGCTCTCGGAGCAGCGGCTCGGTTGCAGATTCCACGAACAGGATCCGACCCAGCCGAGGGTCGTCGTCGATCATGCTGACCAGCCTGTGGATCGGCGCGTACGCCAGCACCTCCGGTGGCTCGCCGGCATCGGGGATCGCGTCGACTATCACCTCCTGGAAGGTGGCATAGAGCTGCTGGTAGACAGCCCGCAGGAGGGCGTCTCGGCCGGAGAAGTGCTGGTAGAAGTAGCGTGACGTGACACCTGATTCAGCGCAGACGGCAGTCACAGTGGCGGCGGCAACACCGCGCGTGCCGATCAACTCGGTTGCGGCCTCGATGAGACGGGTGCGCCGGTTCCGGTGACGCTCCTCGGCGGACATCCCGCTATACACCCGCGCCGAAACCACGTGGATAGCTTGCCATCTAATTCTGACAAGGCTTAGAGTCAGATTGCCAGCGTGCCCTTGACGAACGGGAGAACAACATGAGCGACGATTCGTTCACTCGGCCCACCACGAGGGTCGTCCCGAAGCCCCGCCGTGTTCGATTCGACATGCCTGCTGGGACCAGTCGGCAGCACTTCGTCGATGGCGACTTGGTGATGAGCCACTTTGTGTCCACCTTGTCGGCCACGTTCCCCGAAGGCGAAGACTTCTTCATCCGGTCAGTCCGCGAGTATCGGGACCACATCAGCGACGCTGACCTCAAGGAGGCGGTCAAGGGATTCATTGCACAAGAGGCCACGCACCGACACCAGCATCGGCTGCTCAACGATCGGCTCCAAGCGATGGGCTATCCCACCGAGGGGATCGATCGCCATATCAAGAAGTTGGTTGGCCGACTTGAGAAGCGTTTTTCTCCCAAGATGCGCCTGGCTGTGACGGCCGCCCTCGAGCACTACACAGCGACATTCGCCGAGATCATTCTCACCAGCGACGAAGCTCAAGAATTGATCGGCGACACCGAAGTGCGGCCTATTCTGCTCTGGCACGCACTGGAAGAATGCGAGCACAAGGCCGTCGCTTTCGATGTCTACGAGACGGTCGGTGGAAGCGAACGCACCAGGGTCTGGGGGATGCGGATCGCCAGCCTCCTCTTGTTCAGCGAGTTGGTCATCCAGACCACCCGCTCTCTGGCCGGTGACCGTGCCGCCTACAACCCGGTGCGGTTGCTGCGCAGCCTTCGAGGTTTCCGTCATAACCCGCTATTCAGCCCAGCAGCAATTGAGCGCTTTCGTTCCTACACCCGCGCCGGATTTCATCCCGACGACTGGGACAGCGCAGAAATCCTCGAACGCTGGACCAAGGAACTCTTCGACGCCGATGGTGGCCAACAAATGCGTAGTAACGTCTAGCTCGACCAGAGCCCGTCGCGGTCAAAGTCGGCCTAAGCGAAGAACAATTCATGGGCTTCGCTCCGCGCGCAGTGAAGTCAAGCCCAGTCCTTTCTACTGGCCGCTCGATGGTGCTCGATCACGTCGCGACCTACAGGAAGCTCCGGCCGAGGAACTCGGTGACGGCGGAGCCGAAGGCGTCGTTGTCGTCGCCGGCGATCATGTGTCCGGTGCCGGATACGTCGACGGTCTCGGCGTGGGGAACCAGTTGCTTGAACTCGTCGACGGTGGCTTGGGAGACCACGTCGGACAACAGACCCCTTACGAGAAGTGTTGGGGCGCTGACCCGTCGGGCTCCGTCGATCAGCAGGCGGCTGATTGCGTCGAATTGCTCCGTTCCCGTGGTCGATTCGTCGCGGAGGAAGTCGAAGTTGGAGTGAATGAATGCCGGGTCCCACCGCCAGATCCAGCGGCCGTCGTGACGCTGCCGTAGCACCTTGCGCAGGCCGTCGACGTTGGCCGGGCGCGAGCGATGGGGGTTGTACGCGGCGATCACCTCGGCGGCGTCGGAGAGGGTGCCAAAGCCATCGGGATGTGCGGCCATGAACGTCACCACGCGACGAGCGCCCTGGAATTCAAGCCGCGGGGTGACGTCGACCAGGACGACCGCCGTCCACGACGCCCCGGATGTCAACAGATGCGTGCCGAGCACGGTCATGCCCCCAAGGGATGCACCTACGACGGCAGGGGCGGTATCGGCGCTGAAGTGCTCACGCACGGCGAGGAGATCGGTCGCGAGTCGCTCGATGTCGTACCTGCCGGCTGGGTCCCAGTCGCTGTCGCCGTGACCGCGGGTGTCGTAGGCGACGACTGTGTATCCGCATGCGTGGAGACGACGCGCTGAAGTGCTCCACGCGTGCCGGTTCTGGCCGCCGCCGTGCAGGAGCAGCACGACGGGACGGGCGTCATCGTGGTCGTAGCAGTCGGCGGCCAGGGTGATCCCGTCCTGGGTTCGGACCCGATGCTGCACGGCGGAGGTCATGACACCTTCCTGGCGAGATCGGAGTCCGCCCGAAGCGTGCGACCGGCTACAAGCGCCTTCATTGTGCGTTGCCCGCGGCGTTCACGATCGTGACCGTGCCCTGGGCTACGCAGACGGCTTTGTCGCCGTTGCTAATGTCGATGCGCGCTACTCCACTGCGATTGCCCAGCGACACGATGTCGGTGACGGCGACACACACACCGGTGGACACGGGTCGCAGCAGGTTCAGCTTGAATTCGGTGGTGGCGACCCATGATCCGGCCGGAATGACGGGGTAGAACACGACTCCGAGACAGTGGTCGACCATCGCCGATAGACATCCGCCGTGCAGGGTGCCGAAGGGTGTGAGCAGTTCGGCACGGGTTTCCATCTCTGCCACCAGCCGACCGGCGGCGAGTTCGGTGTGCCGAAAGCTCAGAAACGTCGACAGTCCACCCGCTGTGTTCGCCGATCTGAGCAGCTGGTCGGCGATCTGCTCATCGAAGTGCGCGAATGTCACTGCCACCACCATGCCCCTGCCTCCTGTCCGGTCATGGGTCGATCACCGTTCGAGCCCGCGAATCGTTTGAGCATGTCGCCGAATGCGCCGAGGTCGCCGTGCGCGCGGAGTGCTCGACATCGACGGCGATGAACCTGGCCGCGCGGTGAAGCACACGACGCGTCGTCGAAGAGGGGCACGGGCTAGACCGGCGTGGTCCAAGTGATGGGCAGCGATGTGTAGCCGCGGATCGGTCCGGACCGCAGCCGCCGCGCCGATTCAAGATCGACCTCCCAGTCAGGCACCTTGTCCAACAAAGCATCCAGAGCGATGCGGGCCTCCATCCGCGCCAGTGCCGCACCCAGACAGAAGTGGATGCCGCGACCGAAGGCGACCTGGTGCTCACTGGTGCGCTCGATGTCGAACACGTCAGGATCAGGGAAGGCACGCTCGTCGCGGTTGGCCGACCCGAACAACAGCAGCACCTTCTCACCTTGACGCATCGTCGTGTCATGCAGGATGACGTCGCGGGTCAGGGTTCGTGAAAGTCCCTGTGCCGGTGAGTCGTAGCGCAGCAACTCCTCGACTGCCGGCCCCAACAGTGTTCGATCGGCGGCCAGGCGTCGGCGGGTCTGCCGATGCTGGGCCAGTACGACCGCGGAGTTCCCCAGCAGATTGGTGGTGGTCTCGTAGCCCGCGACGAGCAGCAGCGCGCAGAAGCCGAGGACTTCCTCGTCGGTCAGTCCGATCCCGTCGACGGTGGCGTTGGCCAACGCCGACATCAGGTCCTCGCGGGGGTTTTTGCGGCGGTCGGCGAGGAAGTCGGTGAAGTAGGCGTAGATCGAGGTGGCGGCGGTCAGTGCGTCGGTGGTTTGTCCGTGGTTGACGTCGACCTGGACCAGTTGGCTCGACCACAATCGGAACTGATCACGATCGGTGGCGGGAACGCCCAGCAGATCGGCGATCACCGCGGCGGGCAGGATCGCGGCGAAGTCGGTCACGAAGTCCGCCGATCCGGAGCCCTCGTCGAGGCGCTCGAACAACTCCGCGGCCATCTGTGTGATGGCGCCCTGCAGCCCGGCCACCCGCCGGGGGGTGAACGCCCGGCTCACCAGGGCACGCAACTGGTCGTGGCGCGGAGGGTCCATCACGATCATCATCGGCAGGAACGAGCCGATGAAGTCCGATCCCGGCGGGGTGGGGAAGATGCCGTCCACCGAGGAGTACGTGCCGTGATCCAGTGCTGCGGCCTGGACGTCGCCGTGCCGGCTCAACACCCAGGTATGGGACTCCTCGGCGCGGTACACCGGAGCCGTGTCACGCAACGACCGATACGTCGGATAGGGGTCGTTGAGGATCGAGGCGTCGAACGGGTCGTAACGAATCTGCACCGAGACCACCAAGACCTCCGACCACCAAAGTAACGACGGTTTAGACTCGCAGTCTAAACCGGCCGACCGGGACAGGGGGGCAATGCGCAAGATTCCACGTCAGATCTCTGACCGGCTTCCCGCCGCGGCGGACTTGTTCGCCGAGAAGGGGCTCAACGACTCCAAGATCGAAGACGTCGCCGCGGTGACCGGTGTGCCGAAAGCGACGCTGTACTACTACTTCGCCGGCAAAGAGGACATCCTTGCCTTCCTGCTCGAAGACCTCCTCAAGGACATCTCCGATGCCGTGACCGCGATCGTGCACACCGACGGCACCGGTGCCGAACGCCTCGAACTCGTCATCCGCGCACAACTGCGGGCAATGGCGCAGCGGCCAGCGGTATGCCGTGCACTCATCGGCGAACTGGGACGAGCGGCCCGCATGCCGGCCATCGCCGAGATGATCAATACCGCCTACCAACAACCCGTCGAAACTCTGCTCATCGAAGGGGCCCGCGACGGATCCCTCGTCGCTCAGCCCGATGCACGATCGACGTCCATTGCGCTGTTCGGCGCGGTCACCATCAATGCACTCATGTACCTGGTCACCGAGAACCACCTCGACGAGACGGTGGTCGCCAGCACCCTCAGCGCCGTCATGTTCGACGGCCTGCGCCCGCGCACAGGAGACCAGTCATGAGCACCTACGGCCTGTCGGTTCTCGGCGGGGATCTGAAGTCACTGGCCCAAACCGCCCAGGCCGCTGATGCGGCCGGGTTCGACGCCGTATGGGCCTCCGAGTTCTACTCTCGGTCCGGATCGATCTCCATGGCCGCGATGGCCAACAGCACACAGAACTGTCGGATCGGTTCCTCCATTCTCTACGGCGTCGGCCGAAGCCCCCTGGTGCTGGCCACCGAGGCACGCGACCTCGACGAACTCTCCAACGGACGACTGGTACTCGGCATCGGCAACGGCACCAAACGGATGATGGGCGACTGGCACGGCGTGCCCGACACCTCCGCACCCGCCCTGCGGATGGAAGAACTCGTGATGCTGCTGCGCCGGATATGGAACCTGCATGAAGGCCCGATCCATCACGAGGGCCGTTTCTACAGAATGAATCTCACCCCGACCGGCGACATGGGACCCTCCAGCCGGCCGATCCCGATCGTCACTGCCGGTGTCCGGCCCCGGATGTGCGAGGCGGCCGGGCGGGTGGCCGACGGCCTGGCCGGACATCCGCTGTTCACAACCACCTACGTCGAGGAGATCGTCCGGCCCGCTATCGCCAGGGGTGCCGCGCACACCGGCCGCGACCCCAATGACGTGGAAATCATTTCCATGGTGATGTGCGCCATCCACGACGACACCGAGGTCGCCAGGCGCGAACTGGCGCAGCAGATTGCGTTCTACTCCTCGGTCAAATCCTACGAGACGGTACTCGATGTGAACGGCTTCGCCAGCGAAGGCCGAACCATCCGAGAAGCATTCGCCCAGCGCGATTTCCCGGCGATGTTCGCCGCGGTGTCCGAGGAGATGATCGACACCATGGGTGTCGCCGGGACGGCACACGAGGTCCGTGAACAACTGAGACGCTACGAAGGCGTCCTCGACCACATCATGCTGTATTCACCATCGGTCGGCATCGCTGCGGAACGCGTGCAGCAAAACTTCGCCAGCATCATCCGGGAATGCTCGCCCGCCTCGATGTCGCCAGGGCGGTCCTGTCCACGTTCAACCTGATCCACGTATTGCCGCCCAAGTCGACCCGTCGCCGCGTCCGCGGCCGCATCAGTGGGTCTGCCGCGCCGACCCCGCCGATGATTGCGTGGCGCTGTTGACGATGTTGGCGTCGTCGGTGTCGGGGAGGTCATGGCGGACCACGCGTACCCGTCCTTGAGGTAGGCAGGCCATGTAGCCGTGGCGCATACCATACAACTCCCACGCTGTCTGTTCAGCGTCGGGATCGACATCGATGCGATGTCCGCGCGAGAAGCTCAGGTGTAGTCCTCCATCGTCGCTGGAACAGGCCTGGGTGCACACTGCGCCGGCGAGGTTCAGCAGTGGGCGTTCGTGGGTCGCGATCCTGAGGGGGTCAATACGCACCGCCTCGATGGGGTAGGTGCCGACGGCAGGAAGGGTCAATAGCAGGGGGCAGGAGATGACGATTTCGTTGTAGTCATCGAAATCCAGAACCAGGCCGCCATGCAGCGAGAGGCGTTGTACAACAAGGTTTTCGATCCATTGGGTGTACATGGCAGTCTCTTTTCGACGCATCGTTGAGCCGTATCCCCAAAGAGTACGCTAAGTAGCGCTGCGATATCAGTAGTATCGTTATCGGTTGGCGGTGGGCCTAGCAGCGCTGGTCACGACGCGCCTGGTGGCTCGGTCAATGCGGTCGCGGGTGTCGGCGGCTGTCGCGCGGTGGCCGCTGAAGGTCACGAGGTTGGCCAACCAGATGTCGGAGATGACCCCAGCGACGTGCAGATCGGTAGGGGTGGGCTCGCCGCCCCTGAGCGTGCGGGCCAGCAGGATCTGGATCTCATCGGCCGCGCGGTCGAGTTCCGCGGCGGCGCGGGTGTCTGCGACGGCGAAGGCCCGTGTCATGGCCGTCGTCAGCCATGGGTCGCGCTGCCAGCGGTCATGCAGATGTGAGGTGAGCCGTTCGAGCCGTTCCAGCGGTGTGCCCTCACCACTCGCCCAGTCGCCGGCCGAGTCGAGTCGACGGAACTCGCGCGTCAGCGCTGCTACCAGCAAGTGGGTTTTCGCCGGGAAATAGCGGTAAAGCGTGCCGACGGCGATGCCGACCCGCTCGGCAACCGTCCGCATCTGAACCGCCTCGTAACCACCCGACGCAGCCACGGCCAAAGCTGCATCCAGAATCGTTTCCCGGCGCCGTGCGGAGGCGCGTGAACGCGACGCGTTAGCGGCCCGCTTCTCTGCAGCGACCGAGTTCGCTTCCGAAGGCAGGGTTTTCCCGCGGCTGCGCGCCTGAGGGAAAGTCATGACGGCCCCGGGTCCAGACCGCCGCGGCGCGAGAACTGCTCCAGAAGATCGCCGAAAGCGCTGACATCGCCGTGTGCGGCGAAGTGCTCAGGGCTGACGACAATGAACACTGCACTGGCGGTGAAGCGGGCGATCCCACCCTCACCCGTGCCTGTCGCCGTGACATGCAGCGCCCGCCCTTCACGAGAGACGATGTGGGCAGTAATCCGGTGGGTCTGATGCAGCGGCACCGGCCGCAAATATTCGACCGTCAGGGTGCGGGTCACCGCCGGGGTGCCGGCGATCCACAACGTGAAGCCCAGGACGTCATCACATGCGGCGGCCACTGCCCCGCCGTGAGCCAGGCCCGGGGCCCCGATATGCCGCTCGTCGAACCTCACATCGGTGTACACCGCGTCGCCGCTGCGATGCACCACTAGCCGCAGTCCGTGAGGGTTGTCCGGGCCGCAACCCATGCAGGTCGTGGTGTGCGAGGGCAGCCGCTCCGGCGGCAACACGCTTTTGGGCACCATCACCCCCCAATACGATCGGTTTCGCTGCGCTACCGTTAGTACCACACTGCTAGACTGCCAGGACAACATCGCGTGAAAATCGACCGCCCGAGGTGAATGAGTGAGCAACAGTCAGTCAGCGCCAGTCCCTGACGATGACGTGGACCCGCGGCGCATCCGGTCACGCACCCGGCTGCTGGATGCTGCGGCAACGCTACTGAGCACCGGTGGGGTGGAAGCGGTCACTATCGATGCCGTCACCAAAGCATCCAAAGTGGCCCGAACCACGCTGTACCGCCACTTCCACAGTTCGTCGCATCTGCTCGCAGCCACGTTCGAACGCCTACTTCCGCAAGTGACCACTCCGGCACCGACCAGCGGACCCCTCCGTGAGCAGCTGATCGAATTGCTCAGCCGCCAAGCCGCACTCTTCAACGACGCACCGCTGCATGTCACGACACTCGCGTGGCTCTCATTGGGGCCCACCGGCTCCACTAACGAAGCGGATGAGCGCCACACATCCGGGGCGCTACGGGCCCGAGTCGTTGACCAGTACCGTCAACCATTTGACGCCATACTCACCAGCCCGAGAGCACAAGCCGAACTCGACGACTTCGACCGGGAACTGGCGCTCTGCCAACTCGTCGGACCACTCGCCTTCGCCCGAATGACCGGGCTTCGCACCATCACTCACAATGACTGCGCGAACATCGTCGATGACTTCCTCGCCGCCCACCGCAAGACCGATAGCGACGCCAAAGAGTCGAAGATCGCCACCAAGAAGACGGGCCGCCCCGCGCGCTTAGCTCGCTAGGCACAACGAAATCACAGCGTCCAGCCGGCTGGTCTTCGGGCCCTTTTCGCCTTCTCGCAAATCGCGTCGGCGATGGCATCGAAGGACCGTTCGTCGCCATCATCGGCGAGGCCGTGCGCGCAGATTCCATGGGCATCCGCGTGACGATTCGTGCCGGCAAAGTGAGTGCACCACCTCAGTGTTCGGACCGCCGTTTCCCGCGTTGAGAACTCTTCCCCCTACGTCCGTGAGGTGTCTCGCGGGCAACCCCTCGCATCCGCGGTCTCGCAATCCTTGGGACGCGGGGTGTCTGCGCCGCGGATCTTTATCCGGATATCGTCCGTCGTTAAGTGATCGTGCTTATTGGCAGAGGGGTCGAATTCCGAGTGGGGTGAATGCCCAAATCAGAGGTCTGTTCGAGGGCGAGTTTGTTCGCTGCGTCGCAAGCGCTGGCTGTCGGTGTCTCTTGATAAGACTGTTGCGAGCTGACTGCGTACCTGTGGTCAACAGGCAGGAGGATCCGATGTACTTCAAGGTCACGGTCACTGGTGACGCCAACCGCTATCCCACGTGGGCCTTGTACGGCGACAACCATGAGATGGTCGCCTGGGCAGGCGAAGGCTTCGAATCGCAAGCCAACGCCACCAGAGCGGCAAATGCCTTCAAGTCCGGCGGGTCCGCAGCACGGTATGAGACATTCCAGGACGTCGGCGGAAGCTGGCGGTGGCGCGCATGGCGGTCGAGTGACAAAGTTGCCGCCTCAGGTGAGTCGTTCGCCAGCTCTTACAACGCGGAGCGCGCCGCCGAGAACGTGCGGGCGAACGCGCCGTATGCGACTGGGCCCTGAGCTGCGTACATGGGTGACAATGACGATCTGAAGTTGAATCCACGGTTCCTGCGGCGAGCAGCGGAACAGGTGCGCGACTTTGAGCGGGCGTTCAGCGCCCTGCTCGAGCTGTGTCAGTTCACCGCTGGGCTTCGGGCGATGGCTGGTCCCGACCTGCCTGACGAGGTACTTGCCGGCTACGCCAGTCTGCCCGCCGTGACACCGAGATCTGATGTGTCAGACGACGAATGGGTGGCGGCGAAGGGCCGCTGCTCACGGACAGCTGGCCGTATTGCGCATCTTCCCGACATCACCGGTGTGCGGATATCCCGCCCGGGATTCGGCGGTCCGGTTAACCCGTTCGAGATGTGGATAACTGTCACCCAGCCGCACTCGCTCGTACAGCCGGACGACATCCTCGCCGCGTCCGAACACACCATCGGCATCCTTGAATCGATGGTCGACCGTGTCGATGTCACCGGCGACATCAGCATCGAGGATATGCACCCTTTGGTCTGGGGCGCGGCTCGAGGCCAATGGCGCATCGAGTTGTACCGCGAAGCGGTGTCATCCGCCGTGGGCGCTGTCATCGACCACGTCCGCCAGCTCACCGGAAGGACTGACCTCGACGACAAGGACGTTTTCACGCAGGCCTTCTCGCAGAGTCCACCCAAGGCTGGTGCTCCGCGATTGCGCTGGCTCGGAGGTAATCAAGACCAGACCGTCATATCGATGAACCGCGGCTTGTTGAGTTTCTCGACGGGCGTCCATGCTGCGATCCGAAACCCAACCACCCACGACCGGACGCAGCTATCGGCGCAGGAGGCCGCCGAGAGGCTCGCCGCTTTAAGCCTTCTGGCGACTTGGGTGGAGAAGTGCAGGCTCGACAGCGTCGACGCCACGCAGTGAACAATCACTCGCGAGAACTCAAGCGCTGGAACCGCCGCCGCGAAATCCATCTGAGGCACAGCGATACGGTCAGCGGGCTCTTTCGGCGATGTAGGCGGTCCAGTCGCGGGCAGCAAGTCTGGCCCAGTCGGCGGCGTTTTTGTCGGTGAGCCCGAGCAGTTCGGCCAGGACTGGTGCGGGCATGTCGCCGGAGAGGTGGAAGAGGGTCGCTTTGCGGTTCTCGTAGGGCTTGATCCCGATGGCGACGAGCTGGGAGCGGATGTTCTCGGTGGCGAGGTGCGCTGCAGGGTTGCCGCCGCGGAACAGCCAGCCGGTTCCGCGTGAGGCGTAGAGGCTTTTGCCGCGGTGCTCGAGGTGCTCACGGATGAGGTCGTCGAGGAGCGGCGGCATCTGGACTGGAATCTTGCTGAAGGTGACGTGCACGGCCCGGTCGTCGGTGATCGCGACCTGACTGGTGCGCATGGCGACGATGCGTGAAAGCGGCTGTGCGAACAGCAATGTGAGCAGGCCCGCAATTCGTGTATAACGGCGCACGGTCGTGTCGTGCAGCAGACGCTCTACGGCCGCCCACCGCTGCGTATCGGAGACGGTTACTGAGGGCGGTGACTGCGGGACGTCGGGGACTCGGAGTTTGGTGTTGGTGCGGGATTGGCGTAGCCAGACGATGAAGGCGTACTCATGGTTCAGCATCCTGCCGACGTGTTCTTGGTAGCGCTCCAACAGATCCTGGGTCGCGGTCGCCGCACTGGCGTCATGGCGGGCGAGGAAGCCCACGAACTCGATCGCGACGCGGATGCGCCGTCGACACGCATCGGCCATCGACTTGGTCAACCGGTCTTCACGGGCGGCCTTGCGCATTCCTCGCAGCACCTGCCAGTGCGCGAATCGGCGAATCAAGGCGGCGTCCTCGGCGGGCAGTTCGGCGACGATGTCTTCGATCCAGGGCAGCATCCGTTCGATGCGGATGTCGAACGGTTCCAGGACACCGACCGCGACGAGAAGACTGCGAAGGTAGTCGTGGGCACGATCCGAGGGCAGGGTGCGGAAGGTGTCGTGGCTGATGTCGACCGCGCCGCAAGCCATCTGCCCGAGAAGTTGGGGGCCGATGCCAGGTTTCTTGCGCAGCCACCACAGCCCTGTTTGTGGGCGTTCGGAGTTCACCAGCTCGTCGAAGACCGGCCGCAATTGGCGGTGAATCTGGCCGGTCGTCGGGTCGGCGAGCAAGTCGCTGAGGCGTTCACGCAGGAAGCATCGCGCGCACCGATTGTGCCCGTAGGGATGGTCTTCGCGCCCGCATTCGCGGCACCCGAAGATCGACTCGACACCGGCACATGACGCGCACACCACCGTCTCGCCGCGTCGCCATGCCAGCGGCCGCACGACATGGCAGCCCGGACAGGTTTCGGGGTGGTAGTGCCGCCTGCGACGGCAGCCGACACAAATGCGACACCCATGCGTCAGCCGGGTCAGGTAGTTGGTGCTTGCGCACTCCCAGCAGGCTCGTCGATTCACTCGTTGTCGCCGGGGCGGCGGATCCTGGCGCGGATCGGCCGCAGGTCGCCGATCCCGGACCCGCTGTCGTTGACTGCGGGTGCCTCGCGGATCTGTTCTTGGGCGAGCTCGAACAGATCGTTGGGGGTGCACGCCAGGATGTCGCACAGCGCCGCCAGCAGGTCGAGATTGATGCGCTGTGGAGGCTTGGTAGCGATCCGGTGAACCATCTGTCGGGAGATCTCCACGCCACGTTCGTGCAGCGGTGCGACGAGGTCGGTGGTGGCGAACATGCCGTTCTCGGCCATCAGGCGGCGCAGGTTCCACCGGAGGACGGTTCTAGTGCTCATCCTGGCTCCCTTCAGTCGTCGCGGATCCGTAGACGCGGCGCAGCGCCGCCTGCAACGTTTTGGTCTTGAAGTCGTTGGACACCGAGGTGTAAATCGCGGTGGTCGAGGCGTAAGAATGTCCGACCTGCTCGGTAACGAACCGTTCCGGGTAACCGAACTCGATCAGGTGGGTCACATAGGAGTGCCGCAGGCAGTGCAGGGTGAGGTCTTGAGGCAGACCGGCCTGCGCCCGCAAGTAGGCGAATCGCTTGTCCATTTGCTTGGTCGCCACCCGCTGCCGACGCTCAGTCAGCCACAACTCTTGACGGCTGCCGGGACTCAGAAGCGGCCGGGCTTGATCGACCCATTGGCGCAGTCCGTCGATCACCCAGTCGAACTCGGGAACGGCCAGCACCGTGCGACGCCGAGGGGCGCTGCCGCGGCTGGACTTGGCATACCGGACGTGGACGGCGCCGAACGTTCCCCACGCCGGCATCCGCGGGTTGGGACGCAGGTCGGCCACGTCGAGGTAGCACAGCTCTCGACGGCGTAACCCGAAGGCGTAGGCCGTCTTGATCATCTGCGCGTCGCGCAACGCCGCCAACGCGCCTTTGCGACCCGAACGCGCAATGATGTCCACTCGATCGGCAAGGAACGCGAACAACGTTTCCACCTCGTCGTAGGTGAACGGCCGGCGGGCGGGCTTGCCCTCGTATTCGACCAGATGCGCCGCGGTGTTGAAGTCATGGCAGACCTGCGACGGGATCCTTTCGAACCGCTGCTCGCACTGCGAGATCCAGCCATAACGGCCATCGAGTAGGTAGTCACAAAACAACCGCAGCGTCATGTGGTAGCCGCGAATTGTCGAGGGCGCCTTGCGGTTGTTTCCCGACATCAGAGCCGCCGTGAAGTCCTCGACATCGCCGGCCGTCCAATCCCACGGATGCGTCTCGGCGAACGCAGCGAACCGTCGCACGAACGCCAATCGCGATTCGATCGTGGCCTCGGCAAGCAGCCGGGACTTCTGCTGGCGTCGCCACCCCGACAGCATCGCTTCAAAGACCGCGGACGGTTCATCAAGATGGACCACGCCCGCGGCGAGAACGAGGTGCGCCGAACCTGGAACGCTCAACTGAAGGCCTCCAGACGGTCAACTCACAGTTGTCAATGTCAACGGCAAGTTACCACGATCTGGGCCGAAATCGCTCATCAGCACAAACGGGAAATGGTTCAATGGCGGCTTGGCGGCTCTCGCCCCAAGCGCCACCCGCGTGCGTCAACTTTAAGTTGATTGGCGATCTTCTGGCCCGGAGTGCAAGAGGTGTGTGGATCCGACTTTGAGCAGGGACTTGATGTGATGCGGCAGCGCCGAGGTGCATTGACCCTGCGGCAACGTGGCAGAGGATGAGGCGATGAGCGCCCGCGAGTTCCGCGACGACGACACCGGCTACATGGAGTGGCTCACCGAGCACCCCGCTGGCTACGTGATCAACATCAGGCGTAATCACAATCCGACCGACGCGCGCGTTCACCGTGCGGGCTGCTCGACGATCAGCGTCCGGCAGCAGAGCGGCAAGGGATCATGGACTGACCAATACGTGAAAGTCTGTGCGGAGCACGTGATCGGAATCGAACAGTGGACGGCCGAACACGTAGGAGAGCCGATCTCGAGGTGCAGGACGTGCCGTCCTGGCCAAGACGTGCCTCCGCGTGTTCTCGACACGGAGACAAAGACCGCAGCTTCGAGCTCTGATCACGCAACCCGCTTTGAGATCCACGGACCGGACGGTGAGGTCGTCCAGGCGTGGGCCGATGACTACATCCGATTCGAGCGCCAACATCGGCCTGAGTGGCAGGAGCGCTTGCGTTCGGCTATCAAGTCCCGTTGCAGGCAACTGGAGCCTGCAGGCGGACAGGTGCTACACGCCACATTCTTTGGCGAGAAGGACGACAGGGCGGACGTCGAAAACGTCGTGCTCTACGGCATCGACTCCTTCGCAGTGGCTGGCGCCAACGGAATCCGCTTCGAACTCGCTGGTGCCGCGACACCAGCTCCGGATGGTGCCGTGTATCCGTTTGGGTACCGCTACGCACTTCGGTCGCGGTCTTGCAGCTTCGACGGTTGGCAGGAGGGTCGGCAGCTCGCAGCGTTCGGCTGGACGGACCTGGGCGCGTTCGCGGGCGAAAAGCTGGCAGCACAGGTGTGGTTAGCGGTTGTCCGCGGACAGGTCAAGGTGGCCGAGTCCGTCTGCGATCGAGGGACGGCTTTCGCGGTCAAGGTCGAGGTGCGACCTCCGCGTAGGCATCGGCGCGTGTTAGGCAATCTGGTCAAGGGGGTCGTGGACGGTGTGGTCGCTGCATTCCAGGCCCACACTGACACGACGATCCTGCACGAGGTCGCATCGCGGCTCGCAATGAGTCTCGCAGCCGACCCCGCAGACATAGAACGCCACTTGCTTGATCAACGCCGCGCTGTGCTCGGCTCGGTGCCGCGACTCGTCCGCTTGTCTAACGATGGTGTCGTTTGGGCACCTGCCGACGAGTTCTGCGTCGCCGGCGAGCTACTCCGGGTTGAACCGATAGATGAGCACTGGGCGATTCGGGGCGAGGTCGTCGAAGTCTCCCGCTGACATCACCGTGATGCAGGTTGCTCGGGCTTCGTAGGTCGCCCTGCCGTGGGTCTCGGACTGTCTTTACGAATGTGGCTGTGGTGGTGGACTTATCCGGCTGCCAGTTCATAGGTTGCAGACATGGGCGCGAATGAGAAGCTTCTTGCGCGGCGCCGGGCATGGGAAGCGCAGCGAAAGAAGAGAGAGGAGCGGGTTCGCCGTGATCGAGCCAACGCGGCCGGTGCCGAGGAGATCCGGGCAATTCTCCATAGAATCGGCACCGTTGATACCTGGGAACGCAAGCGCTTCGACCAGGCCGCCGAGAACATCCGTGCTGATGCGGTGAAGAGGCGGGCTGCTCACTTTCGTGAGCTGCAGGCTGTGGTCGACCAGATGCGGGCTCGCGGCCAAACCTTTGCGCAGATCGCTGAACTCGTCCGCTTGGATGTCCGCGAAATTCAGACTGTCCTGCGCCGCGCGCGCACCGGAGATCAGGGTGGACGGGGTTCAACGGCTTCGGCGGCAGCGAGTCCGAGACCTGTTGATGCATTGGGTCCGAACACCGACTCAGTCAGCGTCGATCCACTGCCAGAGGATGTAACCCGGGGTTCGCCCGGTGCGGGTGTTGGCGGTGGCTACGATCCGACTCGCTGTGTCCGCTGCGATGCGGTGATGCTCGATGAGGACGCCGCTCCTCGGCGTGGCCGTCGCCGATTGTATTGCTCGGACACGTGTCGTCGAGACGCGTCGTCGGCGCGCACAGCCGCGCAACGCTACGGCGCACCGATACGTGTCGTCGAAGTGCCGAAAGTCACTGCGTCGCAGGAGCAATCTGAGCCGACAGGCCGACGGAACGAGCCTGTCGTGCAGGTGGATGCCGTAGGAACTGCGCTGGGTGACGCCGGGGTGCTGTGTGAGTTGCTCACACGTGTGGCAGAGCAGGCTCGGCTCAAGAAGCTCGATCGGGCAACTCTGACGGCCGCGCGGGATCTATCCAATGCCGTTCATCCGCACCGTAGCTGGTGAGAAGGTCAGGCGAATCAGCGGCTCATGTGTCTCGACCTCCGCCGGGAACGTCGTCCGGCGGGACTGCACCCAGTCATACTCGCGACGGTCCGGCCCGCAGTGTGGATCGCACTCTGCGCGAGGTCATCTGACAAATATTCGATACTGGCTTGCAACTCGTAGACGGCATCCTCTCGCGCTTGAGCGATCGTGGATGAAGCGTCGTCCTGACTGGGCTGGCACCCGTACTGGTGGCCGACGCCGTCAATCACGACGTCGATCAGGTCGTCGAACCGGCTAACCAATTGTTGCGCGTCCATTTCGGCGTGCTCCTCGATGAACTCGTCACGCTCGTCGGGAGTCCAAGATGGCGGGAACGGCAGATGTGTTCGGTAGAGGTCTCGAATCGCGGCGTCGAGACGGCCCGATAATGCGATCTCCGGCCAATTAGTTGCCGCGGCGGTGGCCAACCGCTTCAGATCGTTATCGAGATTCATGTCAACTGGCCTTCCCGTGTACGTCCTGATAATGCCCTCCGGACCCGACAGAACAACTCGCGATTACGCAGAACGACGCAGGCACTGCTACGCGGGTAGGTCTTCGCGGCTCTCATCGGTGACCGGTGCAACCGCGATCTCAGGATTACGCAGCGTGGTGGTGCTCGACGGTAGCAGCGAGGGACGCGAGGATTGCGAGGCTAGTTGAGCCACCACATCTTTGTATGGCGGATAGATGGTCCATAGCAACACGTTCCGATGGTTACGCGCGCCGTCGTCGTCGATGACCCATCCGAGGCTCCGCAGCGCCGGTGCGTGCCGCCTCAGACTTGCTGTGACATCTCTGCCGTTCTTCGGCCATTCCTTGGGGCGTCGCCAGTGGTCGCTGACCGGGGTGACCATCGTCAGGAGGTCGCCGCCAGATTTCCCGACGAGTGGTTCACGGGCGTGCCGCCGCAGTTGTTCAATAAATGGGTCGGCAGACAGGCTGTCCTCGGAGAGCTGATCGGCGCGCGACAAGTAGCGACGCAAGCCATGGGTCGACAACGCCTCGTCCACGGCCGCCAGGGTGCGGCCAAAGTCCGCCATCCGTGGCGCGTTGTCGACCACGATGGTCGCCAGGCGCCGATGCACAGCGCAGGCTAAGTCGAGCAATCCGCCTAAAATTCCTGGTAGAGACTCCATCCACATCTGTCGCATCGTGGCCTCCGGTTGTCGCATGTGGTGATCGATGCGTCGTAGGTCGACCGTCGCGAGTCGCTCGGCGAGGTCGGGACGTACCGCACCGACATCGATGCCGTTGATGATGACGCAGCGGCGGAACTTCACAACCGCGAGATCGGCGTCGGTGTAAAGCGCACGTTTTACGTTGCCGTCGCCGGTGGCGGCGCGGCACAGCGAGTCCGACAACCACGACGGGATGGCGGACAGGTTGTCCAGTGCGACTACCCACGAGCCGGAGGCAGCGGTCACCCAGGAGTCGGCGTCGCGCGGCGCCTGGCGCAGCGGGACCGGCGACGGGTCAATGAGGTCGACCAGCATGCGTGTCGTCGTGCTCTTGGCGCTGCCTTGCTCCGCGAAGAGTGCCAACACAGGATGCGGCACGTCGCATTGGATCAATGCAGCGACGAGCGCCGCGAGCAACACGGGCCGGTCTTCGACGGCGACATTGACGAAATCCCATAGCCGCTCCAGATCACCATCGGCCAGAGGTAAGGGCATGGCTGCGGTCAGCCTGGTTCGCGAAAACCGCACCGGCGCGGAGTCGAGGACCGTCCAACGGCCCGAGCCGATGCGAATGACCTTGCCATCGGGTCGTCCGGTATCGATGTAGCTCGCCCCGTGGTGCTCGGCAACGCGCAGGTGCAGCTTCTCCGGGGCCTGGGCAGCTGCCAGGCCTTCAAGGATCAACGTGGCGTCGGTGAGTGCTTGACCGCCGGCGACTGCGCCGGTCTCGGCGAAGTATCGGGCGGCAAGGTCGGCACGCAGCCCTGTTCGGCCACCGCGAAGGAGCATCGCAATATGCGGACGCGTACGTTCGGCGCCAAACGGTTCGCCGTCTTCCGACACCCCGAGAAGGTAGCGTTCCTGCGCCATGCCGACCAGGCGGGCGGCAACTGACCGCTTGTCCGCTTCTTCCTTGGCGCTCATAGGATTTCCTGCCCGTGCTGCTTCTGCAGGCAGGCATGGCGAGCTATTCTCATAAGGAACTTCCGTGTGTGAGGTTCGGGTGGTTCGAACGAAAAGCCTCGGCTAGTCCCCGGGGCTTTTCGCTTGGATGGTCGTCATGCCGCGTCGCCGCCTCCTCGACGGGTTGCATTCTCCCGCTGCGATATCCACCGCAGTACCTCGTCGCGCCGATAGACGACTCGGCGTCCGAGCGTGAAGCTCGCAGGGCCGATATCCGAATGGCGCCAGTACCGCAGCGTCCCGACCGGAACTCCTGTCAGCTCCGATACCTGTTTAGCTCCAAGCAGTTCCATTGTGATTCCTCCTGGATCAAACTTGCTCCGTACGGATCTCACCCTGCTGGTGGCCTTATCAATCTGTCCACCAGTAGCGTGGAATTCACGCTGAAATTGGTGCCGGTCGGTTCTTCTCACCGACTGTCGGTGGTCGGTGCCAGACTTGCGTTGGCAGAGGAGCAGCTATGCAGAGACGTAATCGCCGTGGCGGCGTGGAGGACCGCTGGCGGCGGGCAGACGGTGGCCCTACTGCGCGGGCAGGCAAGGGGCGTCGCTGGCTGGCACGTTATGTCGACGACCAGGGCCAGGAGAACACACGGTCCTTCGAGCGGAAGGTGGATGCGCAGGCCTGGCTCGACGAGATCACAGCCATGCAGGTGACGGGCGCTTACGTCGCTCCGAAGGCGGGACGCGTCAGCGTCGGCGAGCTCTACGCGAAATGGCTTGGGACGCAGAGCCATCTCAAGAAGACGACGGCATCGACGCGGCGATACACGTGGCCGGTGTACGTCGAGCCTCGGTGGTCAGCTGTAGCTGTCGCCGACGTGCAGACGACCGACGTCCGGACGTGGGTCCAGTCGCTGACGTCTGCCGGTGCCGGCGCGGCCACCATCGAGAATGCTGTGGGAATTTTGCGTCAGGTGCTGGAGATGGCGGTCGAGGACCGCCGTATCGCACGCAATCCGTGTGTGGGAATCAAGCTTCCTCGCCGCAAACGGCGGCCGCGCGGTTACCTGACTCACCGGCAGGTTGAGCAGCTCGCGATTGAAGTCGGGACGGATGCGACGGTCGTGCGTTTCCTGGCCTACACCGGATTGCGCTGGGGAGAGATGGCGGCACTGCGTGTCGGTGACGCGAAGATGCTTCGACGTCGCGTCCACGTGCGTGAGTCCGTCACGGAGGTCGAAGGTCAACTCGAATGGTCATCACCCAAGTCCTATGAGCAGCGGATGGTGCCCTTTCCCGCATTCCTTGCTCACGAACTGGCCGCACTGATGGTCGGGAAGAAGCCCGATGACCTAGTCTTCGCCGCGCCCGAGGGCGGAGTTCTGAGAGTGTCGAACTGGCGACGCCGAGTGTTCAACAAGGCGGTCAAGCGGCTCGTCGCCAAAGATGCAACCTTCCCGGTGGTGACCCCCCACGATCTCCGTCACACCGCCGCGTCTCTGGCCATCAGCGCCGGCGCCAACGTCAAGGCCGTTCAGACCATGCTGGGGCACGCCTCGGCGGTCCTCACGTTGGACACCTACGCCGATCTGTTTCCGGATGACTTGGAGATGGTTTCGGCGGCTCTCGACGAAGCTCGAACTCAATCGCTGGAAGCTGCTGCGGACCAGCTGCGGACTGGAAAGGACGAAGGCCCCGACCAGTACAACCAGTCAGGGCCTCTTACCTGCGATAACACGAGTCGGGGTGGCGGGATTCGAACCCACGACCTCTTCGTCCCGAACGAAGCGCGCTACCAAGCTGCGCCACACCCCGCGTGAAGCCACGACAGCGTATCGCACCGGCGGGCAGCTAAGCCAAACGCCCACGGCCGACGGCGACGGCGATAGGGCGTCCGGTCGAAGTCGTGATTCGCGACACGCCGCGGGAAGCAAAGAGTTGTCGGTGGCGTTGTTCATCATTGAAGGCAAACGACGAAGCGAGGACGAGATGACTGGGCTAGGCGCATCCATCTACCTGGGCTTTTTCGTGCTCGCCGCGGTGTGGCTGTTCCTGACCTCCGACGGCCCGCTGATCGGCGGGGCGGACGATCAGGGCCAGCGGCCGGAGCGTTCGAATTCGGCCAACACCGACGCGGACTCCGAGGGGTCCAGCCCCTGGCTGGTCAGCCACTCGTCGCAGAAGTAGGTGTCCGCGTAGCGGTCGCCGCTGTCAGCGAGCAGCGTGACCACTGATCCGCTTCGTCCTTCCGCCCTCATCTCGGCCAAGAGGCCGAACGCCCCCCACAGATTCGTTCCCGTTGACGGACCCACCCGACGGCCCAACACCCTGCTGGCATGCTGCGCGGCGGCGACCGAGGCGGCGTCCGGCACGACCACCATCCGGTCGACGACGCCCGGCAGGAACGACGGCTCCACCCGTGGCCGCCCGATCCCCTCGATCCGCGATGACATACCCGTCACCACATCGCCGCGGCCCTGCGCGTAGGACGGAAAGAACGCCGAGTTCTCCGGGTCCACCACACACAACCGCGTGGCGTAGCGCCGGTAGCGGATGTAGCGGCCGATGGTGGCGCTCGTCCCTCCGGTACCGGCCCCCACCACGATCCAGTCGGGCACCGGGTGCGCCTCGTCGCGCATCTGCTCGAAGATCGATTCGGCGATGTTGTTGTTTCCGCGCCAGTCGGTGGCCCGCTCGGCGTTGGTGAACTGATCGATGTAATGGCCGCCGGTGTCCGCGGCGAGCCGTTCGGCCTCCGCGTACACCTGGCTGGACTCGGCGACGAAATGGCAACGGCCGCCCTGGGATTCGATCAAGGCGATCTTGCTGGCACTCGTCGACGACGGCACCACGGCGATGAACGGCAGGCCCAGCAGCGCTGCGAAATACGCCTCGGACACCGCCGTGGATCCCGACGACGCCTCGATGATCGTGGTGTTCTCGTCGATCCACCCGTTGCACAAGCCGTAGAGGAACAGCGAACGCGCCAGCCGGTGCTTGAGGCTGCCGGTGATGTGGGTCGTCTCGTCCTTGAGGTACAGCTGCAGATCGCAACCGTCGCACCACGCCGACGGCAGCGGATACCGCAACAGGTGGGTGTCGGCACTGCGGCGGGCGTCGGCCTCGATCAACCGGACCGCTTCGTCCGCCCACGCGCGCGGTCCGCTACGACTTGCTGTGTGTGCCTTGTCGGTCACCGCACCGAGACACTCGGGTGGGACGTGCCCTCCCGAGCGCCCGTGTCCCGGCCGCCGATCGGCGCCGCGACCAGAGTCAGCAGCGTCGCCTCGGGGCGGCAGCAGAACCGCAGCGGCGCGTACGGCGAGGTGCCGATGCCCGCCGAGACGTGCAGCTGGGTGCGTGCACCCCAGCGCGACGGGCCCTTCACCCGCGAACGGTCCAGGCCGCAGTTGGTGACGAGCGCTCCGTAGAAGGGCAGGCACAGCTGGCCGCCGTGGGTGTGGCCCGCCATTACCAGCTGGTAGCCGTCGGCGGCGAAGCGGTCGAGCACCCGCGGCTCCGGCGAATGGGTCAGCCCCAGCGTCAGGTTGGCGGCGGGACTTGCCGGGCCGGCGATGGTGTCGTAGCGGTCGCGCGACAGGTGCGGGTCGTCGACGCCGGCCGCCGCGATCGTCAGGCCGCGAACCTCGAGCTCGCGGCGGGTGTGGGTCAGATCCAGCCAGCCGCGCTCGGTGAACGCCGCCCGCAGGTCCTGCCAGGGCAGCGGCTCACCGTGGATGCGATGGCTCGGCCGGGTGACGTAGTTCAGGGGGTTCTTCGCCCGCGGTGCGAAGTAGTCGTTGCTGCCGAATACGAACACCCCGGGGACCGAGAGCAACTCCGACAGCGACTGCACCACAGCGGGCACGGCCTTCGGGTGCGCGAGGTTGTCGCCGGTGTTGACCACGAGATCGGGCTCGAGCGTCACCAGGTCGCGCAGCCACGCCTGCTTGCGACGTTGGCCGGGACGCATGTGGATGTCGCTGATGTGCAGCACCTTCAGTGGCGATGACCCCGGCGAAAGCACCGGCATCGTCACTTCCCGCACCACGAAGGCGTTTCGCTCGATCACCGATGCGTAGCCGATGCCGGCGACCAGCGCGCCTGCCGACGCCGCGGCGGAGTTCTTCAGGATCGTCGTCGAACGAGCGGACATGCTGCAGAGCCTACTGCCAGAGCCGCCGACTCAGCGTCCTCGCCCGGCCGGGCGTGGGCAAACGCACAGCATCACGGCGGCGGCGGTGGCGCCGGCGGCGGCGGGCCGAGCACGGGCACCGTGATCGGCGGGAGTCCGGGGATCTCGACCACCGTCTGGCCGACGGGCGCGGGGAGTCCGGGTATCGCTCCCGGCGGAGGCGGCGGCGGTGCAGGCGGGATGCCGTTGGAGACCTGGATCGTGATGATCGAGCCCGGCACCGTCTGCCCGGCGGGCGACGTGCCGACCACGGAGCCTCTGGGTGCGTTGCTGTTCACCGAGGATGACTGGTCAGCGACCTGGAAGCCGGCGTCGCGCAGGCGCTGGCGGGCGGTGCTCTCCGTCATGCCCGACACGCTGGGCACGCGCGAGCCGGGGCCGCCCTCGACGTAGCGCGGATCCGTCGGCGGCAGCCGGACCTCGCCGAAGTTGGTGGCGATTGGCTTGATCGCGGCGAACCACGTCCTGGCCGGTTCGTTACCGCCGTACAGGTTGCCGGAACCGCACTTGCGCAGCGGGAACGAACACAGTTCGCCGGGGGCGGTGGAGTCGTCGTAGATGTAGTTCCCGGCGGCGAGCGTGTTGGTGAATCCGAGGAACGCCGACGAGCGGTGGGCCTCGGTGGTACCGGTCTTACCCGCCATCGGCAGGTCCCAGCCGACCGAACCGGCCGCGGCGGCCGCGGTGCCCGCTCCCTCGTGGTCCTTGCTCATCGCGGTGGCCATCGTGTTGGCAAGACCCTCGGGAACCACCTGTTCGCATGTCTCGGTGGTGACGGAGACCTCCTCGCCGTTGCGGTCGATGACCTGCGCGATCGGGTTCGGCGGGCACCACACGCCGCCGGAGGCCAGCGTCGCGCCGACATTGGCGAACTCGAGCGCGTTGACCTCGATCGGGCCCAGCACGAACGATCCGAGGTTCTGCCGTTTGACGAAGTCGGCGAGGCTCTCGTTGCTGTCCGGGTCGTAGTCGCGCGCGGTGCCCGGCAGCGCGTAGGACCGCAGCCCCAACCGCACCGCCATGTCGACGCTGCGCTGCACACCGACCTGCGAGATCAGCTTGGCGAAGGCGGTGTTCGGCGACGTCGCCAAGGCGTCGGTGATGTTCATCGTGCCGCGGTAGCCGCCGGCGTTCTTCACGCACCACGTCGCCGCCGGACAGCCCGGGGTGTCGCTGCTGCCGAGGCCCTTCGCCTGGAACTGCGCAGGCACGTCGAGCTGGGCGTTGATGCCCATGCCCATCTCCAGCGCCGCGGCCGTCGTGAACAGCTTGAACGTCGACCCGGCACCGTCGCCCACCAGGGAGAACGGCTGCGGTTGCATGGTCTCGCCGGCCTCGGAGTTCAGTCCGTAAGTGCGGCTGCTGGCCATCGCCAGCACCGGGTGTGACTCCTTGCCCGGTTTGATCACGTTCATCACGCTGGCGACGCCGTTGAGGTCCGGGCTGGCGAACTGGTTGACCGCCGCCTTCACCGGCCCCTGGACGTCGGGGTCGAGCGTCGTCCTGATCAGGTATCCGCCCCTGGCGACCTGTTCCTTGCTGATCCCGGCGCGCGCCAGGTACTCGAGCACGTAGTCGCAGAAGAACGCGCGATCACCCGCGGCGATGCAGCCGCGCGGCAGCTCCTTCGGCTGCGGAAGAACGCCGAGAGGCTGCTCCTTGGCGGCACGAAGCGCCTCCGCCTCCTCGGGGATGTTCTGGATCATGGTGTCCAGCACCAGGTTTCGCCGAGCCAGCGCGCCCTCGGGGTTGGTGTAGGGGTTCAGCGTGCTGGTCGACTGCACCATGCCCGCCAGCAGGGCCGCCTGCTGCCAGTTCAACTCGGAAGCGTTGACACCGAAGTACGTCTGCGCGGCGTCCTGCACACCGAACGCGCCGTTGCCGAACGACACCAGGTTCAGATAGCGGGTCAGGATCTCGGACTTGGTGAACGTCTTGTCCAGCGTCAACGCCATCCGGATCTCACGCAGCTTGCGGGCCGGGGTGGTCTCGATCGCGGCCCGCTTCTCGGAGTCGGTCTGGGCGATCACCAGCAGCTGGTAGTTCTTGACGTACTGCTGCTCGATCGTCGAACCGCCGCGGGTGTCCAGGTTGCCGGACAGATAGCCGGACAAGCCGGTCAACGTGCCCTGCCAGTCGACGCCGTTGTGTTCGGCGAACCGCTTGTCCTCGATGGAGACGATCGCCAGCTTCATCGTGTTGGCGATCTGGTCGCTGGGCACCTCGAAGCGACGCTGGTTGTAGAGCCAGGCGATGACGTTGCCCTTGGCGTCGACCATCGTCGAGACCTGCGGCACCTCGCCCTCGACGAGCTGCGCCGAACCGTTGGCCACCACATCGGAGGCCCGGTTGGACACCAGGCCGAACCCGCCGACCACCGGGAACAGCAACGCCGCGGTGATCACGGCGGCCAGCAGAACGCACCACGCGAGCTTGATCACCGTGACCGTCCGCGGAGGCACAGTCGGCGATGAACTCGGCGGGCGCTCCGGCATGACCTACAGACTAACGACGTCGGAAAACACCGGCTTGCCGCGGGCGACGTGGGCCTAGAAAAACGGCGTTTAGCGGCGCTGACGTCAATTCTGCCGCGTGACGGCACGGTCGTCCCAAAAAATAGGGTTCTCACGTATTGCGCAGAACGGCTTTGACCATCTAATTTGGTCGAACAGTGCGATGCAGGTCACACTGACCCCTCGCAATGTGGCGTAGATCGCATCAGCGTTCTACTACCAGGGATCGCGCCGTACCGGTGTTGGCCGGGGGGCGGTTGGAACGGAGGGAACTCTGGTGTCAGCAACTAGGCCCGCGGCGCGCAGAACCGCGATGACGTCGTCGGCTCACAGCGTTGTGCACGGTGCTGAGGCCGAGGCCCGCATCGCCTGGGTGTCGCAAGCCCGATGCCGCCAGACCGATCCTGATGAGCTGTTCGTCCGGGGGGCCGCACAGCGCAAAGCCGCGGTGATATGCCGGCATTGCCCGGTGATCCTCGAGTGCGGGGCCGATGCGCTCGACAACCGGGTGGAGTTCGGGGTCTGGGGTGGGATGACCGAGCGGCAACGCCGCGCTCTGCTCAAGCAGCATCCCGAGGTCGTCTCCTGGGCGGAGTTCTTCAACGCCCAGCGCAAGCACCGCAACGCGGTCTGATCCGCGCGGATAAGTCCGCGTCTCTGCGCCGCCGCTAAGCGGCGGTCTCGCCGGTGATCTGATCGGCGATGGCCCGCAGCGCCTCTAGGTCCGACACGTCGAACGGCAGCGAGGGCACTCCCACGATCGACACGTGCGGGTTGGCGCCGGTGAACCGCGACAGCAGCCGGATCTCGCGTTTGGCGGTCATCGCCCGGTCGGCGTGAATCCGCAGCACCGCGGCCGTCACCGAATCCGGATCGTTCTTCTCGATGGTCTCGGCGGCCTCTTCGGCCTTCTCCGCGTGCAGATCACAGAGCATCGGATGCGTGCGGTTGAGGATCAGGCCGGCCAGCGGCATGCTCTCCTCCGAGAGCCGGTCGACGAAGAAGGACGCCTCGCGAAGCGCGTCCGGTTCGGCCGCCGACACCACCACGAACTGCGTCCCGCGCCGCTTGAGCAGTTCGTATGTGCGGTCGGCCTTCTCGCGGAACCCCCCGAACGTCGAATCGAGTGACTGCACGAAAGACGCTGCGTCCGAGAGCATTTGCGAGCCCAGAACCGTCGACAGCGCCTTCATCGCCAGTCCCATCGCACCGGTGACCAACCGGCCGATGCCCCGGCCCGGACCCAGGAGCAGCTTCCAGAGCCGGCTGTCCATGAAGCCGCCCAACCGCTTCGGCGCGTCCAGGAAGTCCAACGCGTTGCGCGACGGCGGCGTGTCGACGACGACCAGGTCCCAGCGGTCCTCGGCGAGCAACTGGCCGAGCTTCTCCATGGCCATGTACTCCTGCGTGCCCGCCAGCGACGTGGCCACCGTCTGATAGAACTGGTTGTCCAGAATCTCTTGTGCCCGTTGGGTTCCCGAGTACTGGATGACCATCTCGTCGAACGTGCGGCGCATGTCGAGCATCATCGCGTGCAGTTCGCCCGGCACCTCGGGGGCCAGCGGAACCCGCTGCGGGGTGTTGCCGAGCGTCTTGATGCCCAGCGCTTGGGCGAGCCGCTTGGCGGGGTCGATGGTCAGCACCACGACGGTCCGGCCGTACTCCGCCGCGCGCAGCGCCATCGCCGCCGCGGTGGTGGTCTTACCGACACCTCCTGCGCCGCAGCACACCACGACGCGGTTCGACGTGTCCTTGAGAATCGTGCCCATGTCGAGGGCCGGTGGAGTGGTGCTCATCGGATCCGGCCCTTCTTTGCGCGAGCGCTCATCAGCGCACCCCCTGCCGTTCGAGTTCTTCGGCGAGTTCGTAGAGGCTGCCGAGGTCGACGCCGTCCACGATTTGCGGCAACTGCAGCCGCGCCACGTCCAGGGCATCGAGTTGTTCCGCGCTCTCGGCACGCGCCTCGATCCGGGTGGCGTGCTGGATGGTCTCGGTCAACAGGCCGGCGAAGTCGGAGTCGGACAACGTGATTCCGACCTCGGTCAGGCCGGCGCGCACGGTGTCGGCGTCGATGTCTCCCTCGGCGGCCTTGGCCAGCGCATCGGGGGGCAGGTACGCGGGGATGTTGCGGTTGACGATGACGCTGCCGATCGGCAGGTCGAGTTCCTTGAGTTCCTCGATGGCCTCGAGCGTCTCCTGGATGGGCAGTGCTTCGAGCAGCGTGACGAGGTGGATCGCGGTCATGTCGGAGTGCAGCACCTTGACCACGCTCTCGGCCTGCCCGTGGACCGGGCCGCCCTTCGCCAGATCCGACACTGCCTTGGTGACGTCCAGGAAGCGCGCAATGCGGCCCGTCGGGGGCGAATCGACGACGACCGCGTCGTAAACCGGCTGCTTGCCCTTCTCGGCGCGGGTCACGATCTCGCGGATCTTGCCGGTCAGCAGCACGTCGCGCAGACCCGGCGCGATCGTGGTCGCGAACTCGACGGCGCCGATCCTGCGCATCGCACGGCCGGCCAGGCCCAGGTTGTAGAACATCTCGAGGTACTCGAGGAACGCGGCCTCGGTGTCGATGGCCAGCGCGTTGACCTGACCGCCACCCTCGGCGGTCGCGATCTTGACCTCCTGATAAGGCAGGGGAGGGACGTCGAACAGCTGCGCGATGCCTTGGCGCCCTTCGACTTCCACCAGCAGGACCTTGCGGCCGCCCGCCGCCAGCGCCAGCGCCAGCGATGCGGCGATCGTGGATTTGCCGGTGCCACCCTTGCCGGTGACGAAGTGCAGGCGAGCTTTGCTCAGCCGGGACGGCCAGCCGACGGATCTACCGCCATTGGTAGTGGAAGCCACTCGTGCATGCTAGCCAACGGATTCTCGGCGTCCGCAGGTCCGCGGCCCGGTATCGGCCCGGAGATAAGCTCGGCCCATGAGTGAATCCACCCGGTGGGAATACGCCACCGTCCCGCTGCTGACCCACGCCACCAAGCAGATCCTCGACCAGTGGGGTGAGGACGGCTGGGAGTTGGTGTCCGTACTGCCGGGCCCCACGGGTGAACAGCACGTCGCATACCTCAAGCGCCCGAAATGACGACCTCCGCGCGGCTGGCCGAGCTGGGCATCGAGTTGCCACCGGTGGTGGCGCCCCTTGCGGCCTACGTGCCGGCGGTACGCACGGGCAACCTCGTCTACACCGCGGGCCAGTTGCCGATCCGCGACGGCGAGCTGCTGCAGACCGGCAAGGTCGGCGCCGGCGTCAACCCCGAACAGGCCCACGCCCTGGCCCGGGTGTGCGCGCTCAACGCGCTCGCCGCGGTGCACTCGCTGGTCGGCATCGACTCGGTGACCCGGGTGGTCAAGGTGGTCGGATTCGTCGCCTCGGCGCCCGGATTCCACGGCCAGCCCGGCGTGATCAACGGCGCCTCGGAACTGTTCGGTGAGGTGTTCGGGGACGCCGGGGCGCATGCCCGTTCCGCCGTCGGCGTCTCGGAGCTGCCGAGGGACGCCCCGGTCGAGGTCGAAGTGATCGTGGAGGTCGCGTGACGCCGGAGCATCCGGCATACGGGCGGCTGCGCCCGGTCACCGACGCCGCCTCCGTGCTGTTGTGCGACAACCCCGGCCTGATGACGCTGGAAGGCACCAACACGTGGGTGCTGCGCGGCCCCGGGAGCGACGAGATGGTCGTCGTCGACCCGGGCCCCGACGACGACGCGCACATCGAGAAGATCCTCGAGCTGGGCACCATCCCGCTGGTGCTGATCAGCCACAAGCACGAGGATCACACCGGCGCCATCGACAAGATCGTCGACAGCACGGGCGCGGTGGTGCGATCGGTGGGCAGCGGGTTCCTGCGGGGGCTCGGCGGGCCGCTCACCGACGGCGAGGTCATCGACGCGGCGGGGCTGCGCATCACCGTGATGGCCACACCGGGGCACACCGCCGACTCGGTGTCGTTCCTGCTCGACGACGCCGTGTTGACCGCCGACACCGTGCTCGGCCGCGGGACGACCGTCATCGACAAAGAAGACGGCAGCCTCACCGACTACCTGGAGTCACTGCGACGGCTGCGCGGCCTCGGGCGGCGCACCGTGTTGCCGGGGCACGGACCCGATCTCCACGACATCGAAGCCGTCAGCGACATGTACCTGGCCCACCGCAAGGAGCGGCTCGAACAGGTGCGTGCGGCGTTGCGGGTGCTCGGCGACGACGCCACCACCCGCCAGGTCGTCGAACACGTCTACACCGACGTCGACGAGAAGCTGTGGGACGTAGCGGAATGGAGCGTTCAGGCGCAGCTCGATTTTCTGCGCGCGTGATCTCGCGCCAGGTGCGCTCGTTACCTCGCTCGGCGGGCCAGGCGCTCCGAGTCCGAGATCAGAACGCTCTTGCCCTCCAAGCGAATCCAGCCGCGGTGGGCGAAATCGGCAAGCGCCTTGTTGACGGTCTCACGCGAGGCGCCGACGAGTTGGGCGATCTCCTCCTGGGTGAGGTCGTGCGTCACCCGCAGCGCGCCGCCCTCCTGGGTGCCGAAGCGCTGCGCCAGCTGAAGCAGTTGCTTGGCCACGCGGCCGGGCACGTCGGTGAAGATCAGGTCGGCGAGGTTGTTGTTGGTGCGGCGCAGCCGGCGGGCCAGCACCCGCAGCAGCTGCTCGGCGATCTCCGGCCGGTCGGCGATCCACGCGCGCAACGCGTCACGGTCCATCGACACCGCGCGGACCTCGGTGATGGTGGTCGCGCTCGACGTCCGCGGACCCGGGTCGAAGATGGAGAGCTCGCCGAACATGTCCGACGGGCCCATGATGGTGAGCAGATTCTCGCGGCCGTCCGGCGACCGGCGGCCGATCTTTACCTTGCCCGAAATGATGATGTAGAGCCGATCGCCGGGCTCACCCTCGGCGAACACGGTGTGTCCACGGGGGAAGTCGACTGGCTGCAATTGCTTGGTCAGCGCGGTGACGGCGCTGGGTTCGACCCCCTGGAAGATTCCGGCCCGCGCCAGGATCTCGTCCACGTTGCCCCTCTTAAGCTGTTAGGTGAAGCCGACCTCTATCGGTAAGCGAGATAAGTCTAGAGGTACCCGATTTCGTGACCAGCCCACGCTACACACGATCGGCATGTCGGGTCTGCTGAAATTCCGGATTGATCCGGTGCTGGGCATACGCCCGAACCGGCAGATCCGCAGCCCGAAAATGCGCGGTTGACCCGTTGGCGATCGGATGTTCGACGTGTTGCCGTTGGCGCATACCGTCCAGGGCCCGGCTCATCCCGTCCCGCGCCAGCCTGTCGACGTCGGACGGTTCGGCCCGCTCAAAGAATTTCGCCACGTCGGTGGCCGACACCGTATCGGGGTTGAGGCCCGCTTCGAGCCGCTGCAGCCCGAGCGTCACCGCCATCAGCAACCCCGGAATCAGGCCAACGAGCAACCACGACACAACGCAGAAGTAAACACGCCCAAGGTCTCAGCGGGATCACGAATCGTCACCGGTCCGCACCACTTCGCGACGGCGGCTGCCACCACCTTTTCGGTGGCTTTGTCCGAGCGTCTCAGTACGCTGGCAGTCGTGACCGTAAGCGAGGCGTCGGCAAAGAAGGCGGGCACGCTCAAGCGTGCCAAGAAGCGCGACGGCGAGACGCGCACCGGTCTCGTTCGCCGCGCGCGGCGAATGAATCGCACGCTGGCGCAGGCATTTCCGCACGTGTACTGCGAGCTGGATTTCACCAACCCGCTCGAGCTCACCGTCGCCACGATCCTGTCCGCGCAGAGCACCGACAAGCGGGTCAACCTCACCACCCCTGCGTTGTTCAAGAAGTACCGCACCGCCCTGGACTACGCGCAGGCCGACCGCACCGAGCTCGAGGAGCTCATCCGGCCCACCGGCTTCTATCGCAACAAGGCGAATTCGCTCATCCGGCTGGGGCAGGAACTCGTCGAGCGGTTCGACGGCGAAGTGCCGGCGACCATGGACGAGCTCGTCACCCTTCCCGGTGTCGGGCGCAAGACCGCCAACGTCATCCTCGGCAACGCGTTCGGCGTCCCGGGAATCACCGTCGACACCCATTTCGGACGGCTGGTGCGCCGGTGGGGGTGGACCACCGAAGAGGACCCCGTCAAGGTCGAGCACGCGGTCGGTGAGCTCATCGAGCGCCGCGAGTGGACCGACCTCAGCCACCGGGTGATCTTCCACGGCCGGCGGGTCTGCCACGCCCGGAAACCGGCGTGCGGCGTATGCGTACTGGCCAACGACTGCCCGTCGTTCGGCATCGGACCGACCGATCCTGTGACCGCCGCGGCGCTGGTCAAAGGCCCCGAGACCGAACACCTGCTGGCCATGGCCGGTCTGTAGCCCGCGCCGACCCGACCGACCGTGCGTACCTCGACCCGTTGGACCGTCGTGGTGCTCGTGGTCCTCGTGGCGCTTGGGTGGGCCCTGTGGGCGCAGCTGGACCGCGACACGGGGTCCACCGGGACGCCGTCGCAGCCCACGGCACGTGACCGCCGCGCCGCCGACACCGCCGAGGCGCTGGCAGGTCCCCGCGCCGAGGCCGATCTGCCGCCGTGTCCCGGCCCCGGCGCTGGTGCGGGCCCGGAGGACCTGCGGGGGATCACGCTGGAATGCGCGGGCGACGGTGCGATGGTCGACGTGGCCAAGGCGCTGGCCGGCCGCGTCGTCGTGCTCAACCTGTGGGCGTACTGGTGTGCGCCGTGCACCGCGGAACTTCCGGCGATGGCCGAATACCAGCGGCGCATGGGTACTGCAGTCACCGTGCTGACCGTGCACCAGGACGAGAACGAGACGGCGGCGCTGTTGCGGCTGGCCGAACTCGGCGTGCGGCTGCCCACGCTGCAGGACGGCAGGCGGCTGATCGCCGCCGCGCTGCGGGTGCCCAACGTCATGCCCGCAACCGTGGTGCTGCGCGCGGACGGTACCGTTGCCGACGTCCTGCCGCGCTCCTTCACCAGCGCCGATGAGATCGCCGCGGCGGTGGGGCCGCAGGTCGGCGTGAGGACGGGAGAGCCGAGGTGAGCTGGGTCAGCGAGGGCAGTGGTCTGACGCCCGACGCCGCCCCGGCCTGGCTGAAGCCGCTGCTGGACAACGCCGGCGACATCAAGCGGGCCTATCGCAGGCGGGTGCCGCCCGAACTGTTGGCGATGGTGACCAGCGAAGGCAAACCCGCACAGGCCGACGCGCGCGAGGCGGCGGTGCTGGTGCTGTTCTCCGGGCCCGCCGACTCCCCGACCGGTGGTGTCCCCGACGACGCCGACCTGCTGGTCACGGTGCGCGCGGGCACGCTGCGGCATCACGCGGGTCAGGCCGCGTTTCCCGGGGGCGCCGTCGAGGTCGGCGACCACAGCCCCGTGCAGACGGCGCTGCGAGAGGCCAATGAGGAGACCGGGATCGACGGCGGTCGGCTGCATCCGCTCACCACGATGGAGCGGCTGTTCATCCCGCCGTCGGGCTTCCACGTCGTACCGGTGCTCGCCTACTCTCCGGACCCGGGTCCGGTGCGCGTCGTCGACGAGGCCGAGACCGCGCACGTCGCCCGGGTGCCGGTGCGCGCGTTCGTCAATCCCGAAAACCGCATCATGGTGTACCGCAGCGCGAACACCCGCCGCTACGCGGGCCCGGCGTTCCTGCTCAACGAGATGCTGGTGTGGGGTTTCACCGGTCAGGTGATCTCGGCGATGCTCGACGTCGCCGGCTGGGCGCAGCCGTGGAATACCGACGACGTGCGCGAACTGGAGGACGCAATGGCGCTCGTCGGCCGCGGCGGCGGTTACGGTGATGCACAATCATGACTTCGTCACAGTGGGTGGACCTCGTCGTCCTCGGTATCGCCTTCGTCGCGGGCATCTCGGGCTGGCGCTCGGGCGCGCTGGGCTCGATGCTGTCGTTCCTCGGGGTGGTGCTCGGCGCGGTCGCCGGTGTGCTGCTGGCGCCGCACCTGGTCGCCAGCATCGAGGGGCCGCGCACCAAGCTATTCGTCACCCTGTTTCTGATCCTGGCGCTGGTCGTCGTCGGCGAGATCGCGGGCGTCGTACTCGGCCGCGCTGTGCGCAGCGCCATCCGGAACCGATCGCTGCGGGCGGTCGACTCGCTGGTCGGCGTCGCGATCCAGATCGTGGCCGTCCTGGTGGCCGCCTGGATGCTGACCTACCCGCTGCAATCGTCGGATCAGCCGAACCTCGCCGCGGCGGTGCGCGGTTCGAAGGTGCTCAAAGAGGTCAACGACGCCGCGCCGGGATGGCTGCGGCAGGTGCCGACCCGCCTCTCGGCGCTGTTGGACACCTCGGGCCTGCCGGATGTGCTGCAACCGTTCGGTCGCACCCCGATCGTCGCGGTCGACGCCCCCGACGCCGCGCTCGCCGCCGATCCGGTGGTGGCGGCGGCCCGCCCCAGCGTCGTCAAGATCCGCGGGGTGGCCCCGGGTTGCCAGAAGGTGCTCGAGGGCACCGGCTTCGTCGCCGCCAGCAATCGCGTGATCTCGAACGCCCACGTGGTGGCCGGATCGGAGAGCGTCACCGTCGAGGCCGACGGGCAGACCTACGACGCGTTCGTCGTCTCCTACGACCCGCAGGCCGACATCTCGATCCTCGACGTGCCGGACCTGCCGTCGGCGCCGCTGTCGTTCGCCGAGACCCCCGCCACCACCGGAACCGACGCGGTGGTGATGGGCTACCCCGGCGGCGGCAACTTCGTCGCCACACCGGCGCGTGTGCGCGAGATCATCGAGCTGAGCGGTCCCGACATCTACCGCACCACCACCGTCGAGCGCGAGGTCTACACCATCAGAGGTAGTGTGCGACAGGGTAATTCGGGTGGCCCGATGATCGACAAGGACGGTCGGGTGCTGGGCGTGGTGTTCGGCGCAGCGGTCGACGATGCTGACACCGGCTTTGTGCTCACCGCCGACGAGGTGTCGCATCAACTGGCCAAACTCGGCAACAGCGAGCGGGTGCCCACCGGCGCCTGTGTCGCCTAGCCGTAGACCTGCCTGAGAAACCGCGACAGTTGCGCGTTGACCTTCTCCGGTGCTTCCTCGTGTCCGAAATGTCCTGCGTCGTCGATGGATACGTAACGACCGTGCGGTGCGTAGCGCTGGGTGCGGTACACCGGATCGGCGAGCACGTAAGGGTCGACGTCGCCGCGCATGTGCAGCACGGGCACGTTGATCGGCCGCACCATCGAGCGCATGAAACGGCGTCCTTCGCCGCGTAGTTGGCTGCGGACGGCCCAGCGCTGGTACTCCAATGCCGAGTGCGCGGCACCGGGTATCTGGATGGCGCGCCGCATATGTCCGATGGTCTCGGAGAAGTCTTCGGAGGCAAGCCAATTACTGCCCGCGCGGCTGCGCACGAGGTGCTCCAGTTCCTCGGCGTTATGTCGCGTCAGCGTTCGCTCGGGCCACATCGGCACCTGGTAGCGCAGCATCGACGGCAACAGCGCGCGGCCCTGGTCGCGGCGGCGCAGCGCGGAGGCGCGCAGCGCGGCCGGATGCGGGGAGCTCACCACTGCGATCGCGCGGACCGCGCGCGGATGCAGCACCGCGGTGGCCCAGCACACCAGGCCGCCGTCGGCGTGCCCGATGAGGGTGGCGGACGTGTGCCCCAGCGCGCGCACCAGACCGGCGGTGTCACCGGCGAGCGTCCAGCCGTCGTAACCCCGCGGGGGCTTGTCGCTGGCGCCGTAACCACGTAGGTCGACGGCGACCACCCGGGCACCGGTCAACCCGCGCAACTGATGGCGCCACGACCACCAGAACGAGCCGAAGCCGTGCAGCAGGATCACCAACGGCCGTTCGGGACCCGCGGGCGTCTCGGGCTGTGCTTCGACCACGTGGAAGCGAATCCCGTTGGCGTGCACCTCGAGATGGCGCCACGGCCCGTCGATGCGGACGACCGACGGGGCGGGTGGGGGCATTTACCAGCCCGACGGGTCGGACGTCGCCGCCGGCTTTCCGTCGCCCGAGGCGAGCTCCTTGGACTTGTCGTGGCCCGGCGTCAGTGCCTCGGGGATCTCCTTGACCGATTCGATCGTCTTCTGCGGACCGCGGATGCGGCGCACCTTGAGATAACCCAGGAACGCGAAGATCGCGGTGACGACGACCATCAGGCCGAACACGATCAGGTACGCCGCCCACTTGACCAGCCACAGGTCGAGCAGTTCGCCGAGGAAGAAGAAGAAAAAGAACGTCGAGTAGAACAGCACGACCAGCGCGAGGATGAAGAAGACGCTGCCGGTCAGACCCTTCTTGACGTCGCGCGTGATCTCGGCCTTGGCCAACTCGACCTCGGCGCGCACCAGCGTCGACACTTGAGCGGTCGCGTCCTTGACCAGGTCGCCGATGGACGGATCGGCCTTGGGGGCATGCGGGTCGACCAGCGGTATCGACGTGACGGTGGTCGGCGCGCCATTCCTGCGATCGCTCACGACGGTTCCTCCCGCATCGGCCGGATCACCGGCTGTCCCGGCGTTGGTTCCACTGCCGGCGCCGCCGGCAATGGAGTCGGTCGCGACTCATGTTGCCATGTGGCGCGCGCTCAAACGATCCCGGCCGACGATAGACTGGCCGGATCACTGGCAGGGCAGGTCGGGGCGCGTCGATAGGGGAAACGTTCACGTGAAGACCAGCGGCCTGTTCCTGTGCCGTCTCGCCGCCGCCATCGCCATCGTCGCGGCCGCCCTCATATCGACGCCCGCTGTGGGTCAGGCGCAAGAGCCGGTCCCGCTCGGTGGCGGCTCGGGCCTGGTGGTCGACGGCGAGACGCTGTGCACTCTCACGACGATCGGCCACGACAGCCAGGGGCGGCTCATCGGCTTCACGTCCGCACACTGCGGTGGCCCGGGCGCCAAAGTCAGCGCCGAGGGCGCCGACGCAGCCGGTGTGGTCGGCACGATGGTGGCCGGCAATGACGCGCTCGACTACGCCGTCATCCAGTTCGACCCGCAGAAGGTGCGCCCGGTCAACAACGTCAACGGATTTCAGATCGACGGGTTGGGCCCCGATCCGGTCTCGGGTGACATCGCGTGCAAACTCGGCCGCACGACCGGCTACTCCTGCGGGGTCACCTGGGGCCCGGGCAAGGATCCGGGCACCATCGTCAACCAGGTGTGCGGTCAGCCCGGCGACTCGGGCGCGCCCGTCACGGTCAACAACCGTCTCGTCGGCATGATCCACGGGGCGTTCTCCGAGGCCCTGCCGACGTGTGTCATCAAGTACATCCCGCTGCACACGCCCGCGGTGACCATGTCGTTCAACACACAGCTGGCCGACATCACGGCCAAGAACCGGCCGGGAAAGGGTTTCGTCCCGATCGGTTCTGCCGGCTGAGCCGCTCCGCTACTTGCTGGCCCGGATCGCCTCGAACACGCTGGGGTCCACCAGGGTTGAGGTGTCGCCGAGCTCGCGGCCCTCGGCCACGTCGCGCAGCAACCGACGCATGATCTTGCCGCTGCGGGTCTTCGGCAGCTCCGGAACGACGTGAATCTCCCTGGGCCGGGCGATCTTTCCGATCTCGTTGGCCACCTGCTCGCGAAGCTCGGCCACCATGTCGTCGCCGCTGTCCTTGGCGTGCGATTCGAGGATGACGAACGCGCAGATGCCCTGGCCGGTGGTCTCGTCGCTGGCGCCGACGACCGCGGCCTCGGCGACGCCGGAGTGCCCGACCAGAGCCGACTCCACCTCGGTGGTCGAGATGCGGTGTCCGGACACGTTCATCACGTCGTCGATGCGGCCGAGCAGCCAGATGGAGCCGTCCGAGTCGACGCGCGCGCCGTCACCGGCGAAGTACCAACCCTTTTCGGCGTAGCGGGACCAGTACGTCTCCTTGTACCGCTCCGGGTCGCCCCAGATTCCCCGCAACATCGCCGGCCACGGCTGGTCGAGCACCAGGTAGCCGGTGACGTGCTCGGCTTCGTCGGCACCGGGGACGAGTTCGTTGCCCTCCTCGTCGACGATCATGGCCGAGATGCCCGGCAGCGGCTGCATCGCCGAGCCCGGCTTGCTCTCCGTGACACCGGGCAGCGGGGAGATCATGATCGCGCCGGTCTCCGTCTGCCACCAGGTGTCGACGACCGGAGTCCGGTTGCCGCCGAACGCATCCCGATACCACCGCCAGGCCTCGGGATTGATCGGCTCGCCGACCGAGCCGAGCAACCGCAGGCTGGACAGGTCGTGCGCGTCGGGGATCTCGCGGCCCCACTTCATGAACATCCGGATCAGTGTGGGCGCGGTGTAATAGATTGTGACGCCGTACTTTTCGATCACCTCAAAGTGCCGGTGCTCGTTGGGTGAGTTCGGCGTGCCCTCGTAAACGACCTGGGTGCAGCCGTTCGAAAGCGGGCCGTACACGATGTAGGTGTGCCCGGTGACCCATCCGATGTCGGCGGTGCACCAGTACACGTCGGTCTCGGGTTTGATGTCGAAGACGTTGTAGTGCGTATACGACGCCTGGGTCAGGAACCCGCCCGAGGTGTGCACGATGCCCTTCGGCTTGCCGGTCGTGCCCGAGGTGTACAGCAGGAACAGCGGATGTTCGGAGTCGAACGCCTCCGGTGTGTGCTCGGGCGAGGCCTTCTCGACCGTGTCGTGCCACCACAGGTCGCGACCCTCGGTCCAGGGGGTGTCGATTCCGGTGCGGCGCACCACCAGAACGTGGTTGACGGACTTCTGGCCCTTACAGGCTTCGTCGACGGACTCCTTCAGCGACGCCGCCTGGCCCCGCCGGTACTGTCCGTCGGTGGTGATGACGATCTTGGCCTCGGCGTCCTCGATGCGCGCCTTGAGCGCTGAGGCGGAGAAGCCGGCGAATACGACCGAATGCAGGACGCCGAGCCGGGCGCAGGCCAGCATCGCCACGATCGCTTCGGGGATCATCGGCATGTAAATGGCGGCGCGGTCGCCGGCCTCGAGCCCGAGATCGGTGAGCGTGTTGGCCGCCTTGGAGACCTCCGCGAGCAGTTCGGAGTAGGTGATGTCGCGGCTGTCGCCGGGTTCACCCTCCCAGCGGATGGCCACGCGGTCGCCGTTACCCGCCTCGACGTGCCGGTCGACGCAGTTGTACGTGACGTTGAGCTTTCCGCCGACGAACCATTTGGCGAACGGAGCCTCCGACCAGTCGAGCACCTCGCTGAATGGGGTCTCCCACGACAGCCGGTTGGCCTGCTCCGCCCAGAACGCGAGCCGGTCCTTCTCGGCCTGGCGGTAGAGATCCTCGGTCGCGTTCGCCTGTGCGGCGAACTCGGGGGAAGGGGGATAGACGGACGGACCGTGAGCGTGCTGCGCCGATGACTCTGCCATGTCTGTGAGGGTAGTCACCTTGCCGGCCGCACACGTTGGCATGCCACATCCGCTTCGCCGGCGGTGCGAAGCGTCGTGGCTGGGGCGCTAGACGGTGGGCTAGCGTGTGCGCCGTGACCGGTGGCTTCGCGAGGGACCCGTTGGCGCCGCTGGCGGAACTGCCGGGGGTCGCGGAGGCGGCCGAGGAGGCCCGTGAAGCGCTGGGCCGCGCGCACCGGCACCGGACCAACCTTCGAGGCTGGCCGAAGAGCGCCGCGGAGGCTGCGCTGCGGGCCGCGCGCGCGTCCTCGGTGCTGGACGGGGGTGCACTCCAACTGTCCGACGACGGCACCGCCGACCCGGTTCTGGCCGGGGCGCTGCGGGTGTCCGAGGCGGTCGAGGGTGGGGCCACCGCCCTGGTGGGAGTGTGGCAGCGCGCGCCGCTGCAGGCCGTCGCCCGCCTGCACGCGTTAGCGGCCGCGGACCGCGCCGACGACGACCGATTGGGCCGTCCGCGCGAGGAACCCGACGTGAGCACGCGGCTGACGCTGCTGGCGGACATCGTCACCGGTGGCACCCGGGTGCCCGCCCCCGTGCTCGCCGCCGTCGTGCACGGCGAACTGCTCACGCTCGCGCCGTTCGGTATAGCCGACGGTGTGGTGGCGCGAGCGGCGTCGCGATTGGTGACGATCACC
The DNA here is from genome assembly GCF_001665535.1 of Mycobacterium sp. 852002-51961_SCH5331710. Classification (GTDB taxonomy): domain Bacteria; phylum Actinomycetota; class Actinomycetes; order Mycobacteriales; family Mycobacteriaceae; genus Mycobacterium. The sequence continues at coordinate 33,756 of NZ_LZSQ01000020.1, read as the reverse complement.
ACCGGGCTCGATCCGCACGGGCTGGGCGTTCCGGAGGTGCACTGGATGCGCAAGTCGGGTGACTACACCGCCGCGGCCCGCGGCTTCTCGTCGGGAACGCCCGACGGCCTCACGGCGTGGATCCTGTTGAGCTGCCGCGCATTGCACGATGGCGCCCGCGAAGCGCTGTCGATCGCGCAGGCCGCTGCGTCGTCCTAAAAGAGTTGCTGGAAAACGCGAAGCGGGCGACGCTCCGAACGTGGTTCGGCTCGTCGCCCGCTAGCACGGACACCGGTTACCATGCGTGCTCGTGTGGGTTGCGTGGGTGGCCTCGGCGTCTTGTCGATGCGCTTCGACTGCAACCCCACCCAAAGGGCCGCTATAGTCGTCCGCTCTTCGCAAATACGCAGGCCCGCAACACTTTTGCCTATTCCGCGGCATGTGCTCCGCGTGGGTGCCGGGTTCCGTGCTGGGGAGCCTGAAGCGGGAGTCCGAGCCTTCTCTTCCGGCTCGGCCTTGGCCTCTCCAAGCTTCCGTGGTTCCTTTGTACCCCGTGACCGCGGTCACATCAAGGGCCAAATCTGCAGTAGTCCGGATCGTTACGAGAGCCGGTAGCTGGCGCGCGAAGAGTTGGTTAAAAACCGAAGCGCCGCAGCAATGAATACGTCAGTGCGCCGGCCGCCAGGGCACTGATCCCGACCGCCGCAGTGGTGGCCACCGCAGCGCCCGACGGCGCCGGGATCCGGTCCCGCAGCGACACCGGATTGGAGAAGTTGAGCACCGGCCAGCCCCGGGCGACGGCCTCTTTGCGTAACGCGCGGTCGGGGTTGACCACGCTCGGATGTCCCACGGCCTCGAGCATCGGGAGGTCGGTGATCGAGTCGGAGTAGGCGTAGGAATGCTCGAGCGCGTAGCCCTCGCGCGCGGCCAGTTCCCTGATCGCGGCGACCTTGCCCTCGCCGTAACAGTAGAAGGCGATCTCTCCGGTGTATTTGCCGTCCTCGACCACCATCCGGGTCGCCATCGCGTGCGTGGCGCCCAGCGCCCGGGCGATCGGCGCCACGATCTCCTCACCCGAAGCCGACACCATGACCACGTCACGGCCGCACAATTTGTGGTCGGCTATCAACTCCGCCGCCTCGGCGAAGACCAAGGGGTTGACGATGTCATGCAGGGTTTCGCTGACGATCGACTTGACCTGCTCGACGTCCCAACCGGTGCACATGTTCGTCACATAAGCGCGCATACGGTCCATCTGATCGTGGTCGGCGCCGGACATCAAAAACAGGAATTGGGCGTACGTGGACTTCAAGACGGCCCGCCGATTCAAAAGTCCTTGCTCAAAAAAAGGTTTGCTGAAGGCCAGAGTGCTCGATTTGGCGATGACCGTTTTATCGAGATCGAAGAAGGCGGCGGTTCGGACCGGGGGGTGTGTTGACGCGGCCGACTGCGGAGCGTCGCCCGCCTCGGCAGCCGGACCAGATGCGCTCACGCCGCCAGCATAGGGGGCCGCGTGTGACAAACGCCGGAGGAGTGTACAAAGTGGCAGGTTATGACAGGTGTCGGGGGACCACACTTCTGCGAAACGACCCGGTTTTGTGCGGGTTCAGCACTTGCGCCGAGGCGGACTGGCGTGTGTATAGTGAGCCTTACCCGGCTTATGTCGGGTGTGCATCAGCCCGACCCCCCGGGGCTGATACACGACGACCTCCGCCTCCTCCCCCCCTGGCGGGGGTCGTCCCTTTTTCGGGACCTTTCGCAATCCGGATATGTGTTGCCATTCACGGCGGTTGCGGAATCTCGTTTTCGGTGCGCGATCGCGTTGCCGTGCCATCCCCAAGCCCGGGTTAATACACAGATCAGGCGCCGTCCGTAGCGCCGCCACGACGGCAGACCGCAGGGTGAAGGGGTGGCTTCGCTCAGTGGATATCTCGTGGTCGTCGCGGACCCCGTCCTGCGGGACGACGTGGACCGGGTGTGCGCCGCGGCGGGCGTATCGGTCGTTCACGCGCCGGAACCGTCAAGCCGCAAAGTCTGGACCGATGCGGCGGCGATAGTGCTCGACACCACGGGCGCTCAGCGATGTGTCGCCCGCGCGCTGCCCCGTCGCACCCGGGTGGTTGTGGTGGGCCGCGGCGAACCGGCGGAAGCGGACTGGCGGGTGGCGATCGCGGTGGGCGCGCAACGGGTGCTGACCCTGCCTGCTCAGGATGGCGAGCTGATGGCCGAGTTGGCCGAGGCCTCCGAGGGACTGCACGACGAGGCGGACCGCGGCGCGGTGGCCGCGGTCATCGCCGGCCGCGGTGGCGCGGGCGCATCGGTCTTCGCGTCGGCGCTCGCGCTGGCCGCCCCCGAAGCCTTGCTGATCGATGTCGACCCGTGGAGCGGCGGCCTCGATCTGGTGATGGGCGGCGAGGCCGAGTCCGGGCTGCGCTGGCCGGACCTGCAGCTGCAGGGCGGACGACTGAACTTTGCGTCGCTGCGAGAGGCGCTGCCGCGCGTGCAGGGCGTCAGCGTGTTGTCCGGCAGCCGTGGCGGTGCCGATGTCGACCCGCGACCGCTCGGCGCCCTGATCGACGCCGGCAGTCGCAGCGGCGCGACCGTCGTGTGCGACGTCCCGAGGCGGTCGACCGCGGCGGCCGAGACCGCCCTGGCCGCCGCCGATCTAGCGGTCGTGATGACGCCGGCCGACGTTCGGTCCTGCGCCGCGGCCGACGTCGTGGCGCGGTGGGTCTCCACGCTGAACCCCAACGCGGGTGTGGTGGTGCGAGGCCCGGCGCCGGGCGGGCTGAGGTCGACGGAGGTCGCCGAGATCGTCGGCCTGCCGCTGCTGGCGAGGATGCGGCCGCAACCGGGTATGGCTGTCACCCTCGAGCGCGGCGGCCTGCGTGCCGGCCGACGGTCACCGCTCGGCCGCGCCGCACGCAAAGTGTTGGCGATCCTGCATCAGCGCCCCGCGGTCGCCTCATGAGCGACTCGTTGATCGACCGGGTGCGCGAGCGGCTCGCCGCGGAGGCCGTTCCGCTGCGGCCGACGGTGGTGGCCGCCGCGATCCGCGCGGAATCGGGCGGTGTGCTCGGTGACAGTGAAGTGCTCAGCGGGCTGCGACTTCTGGAGACGGAGCTGACCGGCGCGGGGGTGCTCGAACCGTTGCTGTGCGCTCACGACACGACGGACGTCCTGGTCACCGCGCCGGACGCGGTATGGGTGGACGACGGGAACGGGTTGCGCCGCACCGGGATCCGATTCCCCGATGAGAACTCGGTACGACGGCTCGCACAGCGGCTCGCGCTGGCCGCGGGGCGTCGCCTCGATGAGGCGCAGCCGTGGGTCGACGGACAGTTGACCGGGCTCGGGACCGGACAGTTCACGGTGCGCCTGCACGCGGTCCTGCCACCGATCGCCTCCGCGGGCACGTGTCTGTCGCTGCGGGTGCTTCGTCCGGCCACCCAGGATCTGGCGTCGCTGTCGGCCGCGGGGGCGATCGAGCCGGCCGCCGCCTCCCTGCTCGACGGCATCGTCCACGCCCGGCTGGCGTTTCTGGTCTCGGGCGGTACCGGCGCGGGCAAGACGACGTTGCTGGCCGCGTTGCTCGGCGCGGTTCCCGCCGCCGAACGCATCGTCTGCGTCGAGGACGCCCCCGAACTGGCTCCGCGGCATCCGCACCTGGTGAAGCTGGTCGCTCGCTGCGCCAACGTCGAGGGCGCGGGTGAGGTGAGCGTGCGCGACCTGGTCAGGCAGGCGCTGCGGATGAGACCCGACCGCATCATCGTCGGCGAGGTCCGCGGCGCCGAGGTGGTCGATCTGCTCGGAGCGCTCAACACCGGTCACGACGGTGGCGCCGGCACTGTGCACGCCAACAGTCCCACCGAGGTGCCCGCCCGTCTCGAGGCTTTGGCGGCGCTCGGCGGCCTCGACCGGGCCGCGTTGCACAGTCAGCTGGCGGCCGCCGTGCAGGTGGTCATCCACGTCGACCGCGATCGGCTGGGCGCGCGGCGGCTCAGCGAGATCGCGGTGTTGACGGCGGGTACCGAGGGCCGGGTCGGCGCCGCGACGGCGTGGCGCCTCGGATCCGGCTCCGGCCCGGGAGCCCTGCGGTTGAAGGCTCTCATCCACGAGCGGGGCCGCTCGTGAGCGTCGCGGCGCTGGCCCTCGCGTTGGCGCTCCTGACGGCACCCGGGCCGCGCCGACGGTGGGTGCCGGAGCCCCGCCGACACCGGCGTGCCTTCCGGATACCGCTCGCGCTGTGGCTGATCGGAGCCCTCGCCGCGCTGACCGTTGTCGCCCCGCTCGGCGTCGTCGTCGCGGCCGCGATGGCCGCCGGCACCGTCGCGGCACGCACGCGGCGCCGTCGCCGGAAGCGCGACCGGGCCGCGGAGGCGGCCGCGGTGGAGGGCGCGCTCGATGTTCTGGTCGGAGAGTTGCGCATCGGCGCTCACCCGGTGACCGCGTTCGACACTGCGGCAGCGGAGACCGAGGGAACTGCGGCGGCGTCACTTCGGACAGTGGCGGCCAGGGCGCGAATGGGAGCAGACGTCGCGGCCGGGCTGCGGAGTGTGGCGGCGGGGTCGGCGCTGCCCGCCTACTGGCGACGACTCGCGGTCTGTTGGGAGCTGGCGCAATCCCACGGCCTCGCCATCGCGACGCTCGTGCACACGGCACAATGCGACATCGTTGCGCGGGAGCGGTTCTCGGCACAGGTGAACGCCGGGATGGCCGGTGCTCGCACCACCGCGACCGTGCTCGCCGCGCTTCCACTGCTCGGCGTCGGGTTGGGCGAGCTGATCGGGGCGCAACCGCTGCACTTCCTGTTCTCGACCGGCCAGTGGTTGTTGGTCATCGGTGTAGCGCTGACGTGTTCGGGGTTGGCGTGGTCGGATCGCATCACCAGCGGGGTGCTCGAATGACACTCGCCGCAATGCTTCTCGCGATGGCCACGCTGGTCGCGGGTACGGATGCGCGGGCGCGGATCCGAAACGCTCGCAACATGGCGCCGCGGACCCACGACAGTGTCCGGTCGAATGACCCCTTGGCATTCGCGTCCGCGCTCGACGTGCTCGCCGCCTGCTTGCATTCAGGAATGGCGGTGGCCGGCGCCGCCGCGGCGGCGGTTCCCTCGGCACCGCCGCGTTTGGCGCGGGTGCTGGCCCGTGCTGCAGACCTCCTTGCGCTGGGTGCCGACCCGTCGACCGCGTGGGCGAGTGCACCCGATGGCGACCGCAGCGTCGACGCGCTGCTGCGGTTGGCGCGACGATCGGCGGTCTCGGGAACGGCTCTGGCGCAGGGGGTCACCGCGCTGGCGACCCGGTCGCGCGACGATGCGGCGGATGCGGCGCGGGCCGCGGCCGAGCGGGCGTCGGTGTTGATCGCCGGTCCGCTGGGGGTGTGCTATCTACCGGCGTTCTTCTGTCTGGGCATCGTCCCGGTCATCGCCGGCTTGGCCGGAGACGTGTTGCGGTCCGGAATCCTGTGAAGGGCAGCGAGTGGGAAGGAAAAACGAGGGTGGACAACAAGATCCGTGCGCTTCAGGCGCGACTGACCCTGCTGGTCGTTGCAGACGACGGGATGTCGACAGTCGAGTATGCGATCGGCACGATCGCAGCCGCCGCGTTCGGCGCGATCCTGTACACGGTCGTCACCGGCGACTCGATCGTCAGCGCGTTGACCAACATCATCACCCGCGCGCTGAAGACAAACGTCTAGTCGGTGAGCGTGGTGGCGCCACCGTCGAGGCGGCGTTCGCGGTGGCCGCGCTGGTCAGCGTCCTCGTGCTGTGCGTGGCCGGACTCGCGGCGGTGTCGATGCACATCCGATGTGTCGACGCCGCGCGCGAGGCCGCGCGCCTCGCCGCCCGGGGTGACGACGGTCGCGACACTGCCCGTGGCCTCGCGCCCGATGGAGCCACCGTCGACATCCGTCGCGACGGTCGGTTCGTCGTCTCCACCGTCAGTGCGCGTTCGGCGCTGCTGCCCGGACTCGCCGTCGAGGCGCGAGCGGTGGCGGCTGTGGAACCGGGTTCGCGCTGACCGAGGTTCGGCAAGCCTGATCGCCGCCGCGATGATCGCCGTGGTGGTGACGACCGCCGTCTACGCGGCTAACCTCGGAGTGGCGGTGACGGCCCGGCACCGAGCCCAGGCGGCGGCGGATTTGGCGGCGTTGGCCGCTGCACGCCGGTTCGCGTCGGGAATCGGAGAGGCTTGCACATGGGCCGCCGCCGTGGCCGAAGCCATGCGGACCGAGATGGCACAGTGCGAAGCAGACGATCTCGATATCGTTGTCGCAGTGCAGGTTCCGGTGACACTGGGCCGATTTGGTGTGGGCACCGCGCGTGCGCTGGCCCGCGCCGGGCCGGCGGGAACCTAGGTCTCGCGTCCTTGCAAGCCGGCGATCTCGGTGGCATTGGGTCGGCGCAGCGTCGCCAACGCGGCGTACACGTCGTCGTCGAGTTCGACGCGATTCACGGTGACATGCACCGGTGCCCACTCGTGGTCGACACCGGTCATCCTCAGCACACCGGAGGCGATACCGGTGGTGAACTCCGTTGCCATCCGCTCCATCTCGGCGCGGTCGTCGGGATGCACCGCGTGCTCACCGGCCAGGCTCACCCGCCAGTCGAAGAACGGAGCGGGATCGTCGAGCCACTTCAGCAAGGTCCAGTTGTTGGGGTCCACCAGTGCGCGGTGCACACCCGGCTGCGCCAAGCCGTTGAGGATTCGCTGGGCGAGGCGATCCTGTTGCGGCGCCTCCTCTTCACGCTCGCTGCGCCAGTTCATCGCTCGGCACAACAATCGATCCGGGCCGTCGTCCTCGTCGGATTCGGCCACCGTCCGCGTGACGAAGCCGACACTGATCGGTTCGCCGTGGTGGTCAGTGACGTTCCAGGTGCTGCAGAACGTCGCGCCCGGTTCGCGTTTGATCGCCATGGTCAAGACCCTGGCTTCGCTCGGGTTGAGTTCGCGCATCGGCAAGTCGTCGGCGAATGTGCGGTTCAGCGTCGGTTCCGGGGGTGAGTCCCAGCCACTGTTGACCAATGATTCCGGCGTGGCCGTCGCGATGCCGGTGTTGAGGTCCCAGACCAGCGGGCCGGGCACCGGCCGCTCCGGTGGTTCCATATCGGGCGGGCCGATCCATACGTGCACGCCGTGGATCCGGCCGTCGGTCATCTGCACGACCTCGGTGCGAATGACACGGTCGTTCTTCGGCGTGATGCTGCTCAAGCCCTGCCGTGCGCGCACCGTTTCGCCGATCGCGGTTTGAACCGCCATCAGGTGCGGATTACGCCTCAGGAAAGCACTGATCGGAACCAGTTCCTGAGTGCGACGACCCTGCGCGACCACGGCGGGCTCGCTGCCCAGCGTCTCCACGAGCAGCCAGTCGTGGCTCATGGGGCCACTTTACCGGCGCGGGTGAACGCGATTCGTGGCGCTCTCGTAGCGGTTGCGACGGCCTTCACCGAGGCGGTAGCTTTCGCTGGACCGGGCCGGTTCCCGGAAATCCGCGAGGCGATCGTTGAGGGGTCGATCGCCCATGTCCCCGGTTCACAGCGAGTGATCGGCAATTTCGCCGAGGACCAGCCGCAACACGCGCACCGCGCCTTCCTTGTCCAGCGGGTCGTTGCCGTTGCCGCACTTGGGCGACTGCACGCACGACGGGCAGCCCGCAGGGCATTCGCATGCCTCGATCGCATCGGCCGTCGCGGCCCACCACGTGGTCAGCCGGTGGTAGCCGCGGTCGGCGAAACCCGCACCCCCGGGATAACCGTCGTAGACGAAGATCGTCGGCAATCCCTGCACCGGTCCCACCGCCGTCGAGACTCCGCCGATGTCGCCGCGGTCGCAACTGGCGACCAACGGCAGGAGGCCGATAGCGGCATGTTCTGCGGCATGAAGCGCGCCGGGCACGTGAAGAAAATCGATTCCGTTGTGCTCTAACGCCTCTGGCGTGATCGTGCACATCACCGCCATCGTCTCGAGCGTGCGGGTGGGCATCTCCAGCTCGACGAAGTCGATCACCTCGCCCGTCAGTTGACGCCGCAGATATCCGATCACGGTATTGGTGACCGACACCGGCACGAGGCCAACAGTGACCGCGCCGAACGTCTTTCGCTTGCCGGCACCGGTGACCGAGATGTCGGTGATCTCCCGCGCCGATGTGGTGTAACCCGGGTCGTCGGCGTGCACGAAGGCCACGCCGTCCTCGAAGTCGAGCGAGTCGACGACGTAGGTCTCGCCCTGATGCAGATACACCGCGCCCGGGTGGATCGAAGCCGGCGCCTGCCCCGCGCCAGTGCTGCCGAGCATGCGTCCCGTGCCCGCCTCCAGGATCGCGATCTGGCCGCCCGACGACCCCCGGATGTCGACGGCCGGATGCGGGTCCATGCCCGGAGTGGGGAAGTAACCGTTGGCCCGTCGCCGCAACAGTCCGTCGTCCACGAGAGCCGCGGCGACCTCCTCGGCGTTCCACAACCGCACCTCCGCGTCGGTGAGCGGCAGTTCGGCGGCAGCGCAGAGCAGTTGCGGCCCAAGCACATACGGGTTGGTCGGATCGATGACCACGCGTTCGATGGGCTTGTCCAGCAGTGCGGACGGGTGGTGCACCAGGTATGTGTCGAGCGGATCGTCGCGGGCGATCAACACGATCAGCGCCCCCTGCCCGCGGCGCCCCGACCGGCCCGCCTGTTGCCAGAACGAGGTCACGGTGCCCGGGAACCCGGCGAGCACAACGGCGTCCAGCCCGGCGATGTCGACGCCGAGCTCCAACGCGTTCGTCGTCGCCAACCCCCGCAGCTCACCGTCGGCCAGCGCGCGTTCGAGCGCCCGGCGATCCTCGGAAAGATAGCCCGCACGATACGACGCGACCCGGTCGGCGAGATCCGGTGCGAGTTCGCCCAATCGGGCCCGCGCGCCCAACGCGGTGAGTTCGGCGCCGCGTCGTGACCGCACGAAGGTGAGCAGCCGCGCGCCCTCGGCGACCAGGTCGGCCATCACGCTGGCGGCCTCGGCTCCCGCCGAACGCCTTACTGGCGCCCCGTTCTCACCCACCAGGTCGTCGAGCAGTGGAGGTTCCCACAACGCCACGGTGCGCGCGCCCTGCGGTGAACCGTCCTCGGTAACCTCTTCGACCGTCTGTCCGATCAACTCGGAGGCGGTCTGCGCCGGCGATGCGGTCGTGGCGCTGGCGAATATCACGGTCGGCACGTCGCCGTTCGGCGAATATCGCGCACACAAGCGCAGCAGCCGGCGAAGCACCATCGCCACGTTCGAGCCAAATATCCCGCGGTAGTAATGGCATTCGTCGACGACGATGTAGCGCAGGTTGCACAGGAACATCGCCCATCGAGCGTGGTTGCGCAACAGCGACAGGTGGATCATGTCGGGGTTGGAGAAGATCCACCGCGATCGCTCCCGCGCGAACCGTCGCACGTCGCTGTGGCTGTCGCCGTCGTAGGCGCACGGGGCGGCATCGGCCAACCCCACGGCCTCGGTGAGCGTCACCGCGGCGCGCAGCTGGTCGTGGCCGAGCGCCTTGGTCGGCGACAGATAGAGCACCCGGGCCCGCGAATTTGCCTTCAGGTCTGTCAATATCGGCAACTGGTAGGCGAGCGACTTGCCCGACGCGGTGCCGGTGCACAGCACGACATGGCGTCCGTCGTGTGCGAGTTCGGCGGCGGCGACCTGATGTGACCACGGAGCCTCGATACCCCGATCAACAAACGCCCGCACCACATCTGGGTCGGCCCAGTGCGGCCACTTCATCGGACGCCCCGTGCGCGGCGGGATATCCGCCACGTGGCGCAGCGGGTTCGGGCCGGCGCCGACCGTGCCTTCGACCGCGCACGCGAGCAGCTCGCGGCCGAAATCAGCCATCGATCGTTCCTCCTCGAGACTCCTGTTTAGGTGAATTGTTGCCGATTTGAAACGCCGAGACTGTCGCCGCAGCCACGAACGTGATTGACTTATCGCGGTCGCAGCTTCTGTGTTCGTGTATTAGCACTCGCAGGATCGTCGTTGCGATCGCGGTTCCTGCGAGGGTTGTAGGTCGGGTTGAGTTCCGAGCTTCCACGAAGGAGAGCGGTCGGAACGGGCCCGGTGTACCGAAACACGGTGGACCGCACCCGGTGAATAAGAGAAGGAAACAACAGGAAATGCCACAGGGAACTGTGAAGTGGTTCAACGCGGAGAAGGGCTTCGGCTTCATCGCCCCGGAGGACGGCTCCGCCGACGTTTTTGTCCACTACACGGAGATTCAGGGCAGCGGCTTCCGCACCCTGGAGGAGAACCAGAAGGTCGAGTTCGAGGTTGGCCAGAGCCCCAAGGGGCCCCAGGCCACCGGTGTTCGGGCCGTCTAGAGCGACCAACACGATCGAAAGGCAACACCCCGCGAGCGTCGAGAATCGGCAGCCGCGGGGTGTTCGCTATTCCGGCGCGCTACGGCACGGCCGCCGCGGCAGACGCCGGTGACTGGCTTACTGTCGATTCGTGAGCCAGCTGTCGTTCTTCTCGGCGGAGTCGGTGCCCCCCGCGGTCGCCGACCTCACCGGGCTGCTCGCTGGGCCGGGCCAAGTGGTTGTGGTGGGCTCGGGCGGCGAGCAGGGTGCGCGGCTGTCGGTCGTCGTCGAGCGGCTGTGGCGGGCGGAGGCGCTCGCCGAGATGATCGTCGAGGCCGGTCTGCAGCCCGAGATCGCCCGCACCGACGAGAACACCCCGCTGGTGCGCACCGCGGTCGACCCCCGGCTGGTCGGCATCGCCTCGGAGTGGACCCGAGGCGCAGTCAAGACCGTTCCGCCCAACTGGCTGCCCGGTCCGCGTGAGCTGCGTGCCTGGACACTGGCCGCGGGCACGCCGGAGGCCGACCGCTACCTGCTCGGCCTGGACCCGCACGCGCCCGACACGCATTCGCCCCTGGCGTCGGCGATGATGCGGGTGGGAATCGCGCCGACGCTGATCGGGACCCGCGGGTCGCGCCCGGCGCTGAGGATCAGCGGTAGACGACGGCTATCGCGCCTGGTAGAGAACGTGGGGGAACCTCCGGGGAGTGTGGAGGCGTTCGGAGAATGGCCGCGGGTCTGACGGCCGTTGCGAGGGGGGTCAGTTTGCGTCGGCTCGCGCGGGGTGCGAAATTGTCAGTTGCCGACAGGGTCGAAGCGCCGTCGAGTACGGAATCTGCGCTGTGGGCGACCGAAGAAGTGGAGCGTAAGTAAAAGGTGGCTGACGGGGACCGCGGGAGCGGCCGTAACGGAAGCGTCCGGCGGCTCGTCATTGTCGAGTCGCCGACCAAGGCGCGCAAAATAGCGAGCTACCTCGGCTCCAACTACATCGTCGAGTCGTCCCGTGGACACATCCGCGACCTGCCGCGCAACGCCGCCGACGTGCCCGCGAAGTACAAATCCGAGCCCTGGGCCCGCCTCGGGGTGGACGTCGACCACAACTTCGAGCCGCTCTACATCATCAGCCCCGAGAAGAAGAGCACCGTCGCCGAGCTGAAAGACCTGCTCAAGGACGTCGACGAGCTGTATCTGGCCACAGACGGCGACCGCGAGGGCGAGGCCATCGCCTGGCATCTGCTCGAGACGCTCAAACCGCGCGTCCCGGTCAAGCGGATGGTGTTCCACGAGATCACCGAACCGGCCATCCGGGCCGCCGCCGAGGACCCCCGCGACCTGGACAACGACCTGGTCGACGCGCAGGAGACCCGCCGCATCCTGGACCGGCTGTACGGCTACGAGGTCAGCCCGGTGCTGTGGAAGAAGGTCGCGCCGAAGCTGTCGGCCGGCCGGGTGCAGTCGGTCGCGACGCGAATCATCGTGCAGCGCGAACGCGAACGGATGGCGTTCCGCAGCGCGGGCTACTGGGACGTCACCGCCGAATTGGACGCCAGCGTCTCCGATCCGCAGGCATCGCCACCGACGTTCACCGCCAAGCTGAACATGGTCGACGGTCGCCGCGTGGCGACCGGCCGCGACTTCGACTCGCTGGGCCAGGTCAAAAAGCCCGACGAGGTGCTGGTCCTCGACCAGTCCGCCGCAACGGCGTTGGCAGGCGGTCTGCGCGGCGCGCAGCTGGCGGTCAGCTCGGTCGAGCAGAAGCCCTACACCCGCAGGCCGTACGCGCCGTTCATGACGTCGACGCTGCAGCAGGAGGCGGGTCGCAAGCTGCGGTTCTCCTCGGAGCGCACGATGAGCATCGCTCAGCGGCTCTACGAGAACGGCTACATCACCTATATGCGTACCGACTCGACGACCCTGTCGCAGTCGGCCATTGACGCCGCCCGCAACCAGGCCCGCCAGCTCTACGGCGAGGAGTATCTGCATCCGACGCCCCGGCAGTACACGCGCAAGGTCAAGAACGCCCAGGAGGCGCACGAGGCCATCCGCCCCGCCGGTGACGTCTTCCAGACCCCGGGTCAGCTGCACGGAGCGCTCGACACCGACGAGTTCCGGCTCTACGAGCTGATCTGGCAGCGCACCGTGGCCTCGCAGATGGCCGATGCGCGCGGCACGACGCTGTCACTGCGGATCTCCGGAGCGGCGAGTTCGGGCGAGCAGGTCGTGTTCAACGCCAGCGGCCGCACGATCACCTTCGCGGGCTTCCTGAAGGCCTACGTCGAGAGCATCGACGAGCAGGCCGGCGGCGAGGCCGACGACGCCGAGAGCCGGCTTCCGAACCTGCAGCAGGGCCAGCGCGTCGACGCCAAGGACCTCACCGCCGACGGGCACAACACCTCGCCGCCCGCCCGCTACACCGAAGCGTCGCTGATCAAGGCGCTCGAGGACCTCGGCATCGGCAGGCCGTCGACGTACTCGTCGATCATCAAGACGATCCAGGATCGCGGTTACGTGGTGAAGCGCGGCAGCGCGCTGGTGCCGTCGTGGGTGGCGTTCGCCGTGATCGGGTTGCTCGAACAGCATTTCAGCCGCCTCGTCGACTACGGCTTCACCGCCGCGATGGAAGACGAGCTCGACGAGATCGCCGCGGGCAACGAGCGACGGACCAACTGGCTCAACAACTTCTACTTCGGCGGCGACCACGGCGTCGAGGATTCGATCGCGCGCGCGGGTGGGCTCAAGAAGCTGGTCGGGGTGAACCTCGAGGAGATCGACGCCCGAGAAGTCAACTCCATCAGGCTTTTCGACGACGACCAGGGCCGCCCGATCTACGTCCGAGTGGGTAAGAACGGTGCCTACCTTGAGCGGATGGTTGCCGGCGATGACGGCGAGCTCAAACCGCAGCGGGCCAACCTCAAGGACGAGCTGACGCCCGACGAGCTGACCCTCGAGCTCGCCGAAAAGCTCTTCGCCACACCGCGAGAGGGCCGATCGCTGGGTGTCGACCCGGCGACCGGGCACGAGATCGTCGCGAAGGACGGCCGTTACGGGCCGTACGTCACCGAGATCCTTCCGGAACCGCCCGAGGACGGCGATGCCGGGTCGACGGCGAAGAAGGGCAAGAAGCCGACGGGCCCGAAGCCGCGGACCGGTTCGCTGTTGCGGTCGATGGATCTGGAGACGGTGACGCTCGAGGATGCGCTGCGGTTGTTGTCGCTGCCGCGCGTCGTCGGTGTCGACCCGAACACCGGCGAGGAGATCACCGCGCAGAACGGCCGCTACGGCCCATATCTCAAGCGCGGCACGGATTCCCGGTCGTTGGCCACCGAAGAGCAGATGTTCGACATCACGCTCGACGAGGCTTTGAAGATCTACGCCGAGCCCAAACGCCGCGGCGGTCAACGGGCCGCGGCCCCGCCCCTGCGTGAGCTCGGCGAGGATCCGGCGACCGGCAAGCCGATGGTGATCAAGGACGGCCGGTTCGGCCCCTACGTCACCGATGGTGAGACCAACGCCAGCCTGCGCAAGGGCGACGACGTCCTGTCCATCACCGACGAACGCGCCGCCGAACTGCTCGCCGACCGCCGTGCGCGCGGTCCGGTGAAGCGGACGAAGAAGGCGAGCGCGAAGAAGACCACCAAGAAGGCCGCCGCGAAGAAGGCCGCCAAGAAGGGCTAGTCCGCGAACGCGCGGACGTGCTCGGGGTCAGCGCGAATCCTCGGACACCACCTCACGTTCGGCGTCTTGCTCGACCTCGGCGTCAGTATCGTTCCGCTCGGTGCGGTCGGTCGATGCCAGGTTCAGCGGCCTGGCCAACTGCGTCGGGGCGACACGGCCCCGCAGTTCGACGATCTCGCCGACATCCCAGCACAGTGCCTCGGCGTCGAGAGCCCCGCTGACCGCGATCGCCGAGGCGAGCACGTGCCCCTCCTCGAGCTTGGCCAACTCGGTCAGCCGCGCCGCTTCGTTGACGGGGTCACCGATGACCGTGTACTCGAAGCGGGCCTGCGCGCCGATGTGCCCGGCGATGGCCCGGCCCGCCGACACCCCGATCCCGAACTCCGTCTGGCCCAGCACCTCGATGAGCTCGTCGTGCAGCTCGCGCGAGGCCGCAAGGGCGGCGCCGCAGGCGTCGGGATGCTCGATCGGGGCGCCGAAGATGGCCAGCGCCGCGTCGCCCTGAAACTTGTTGACGAAGCCGCCGTGCCGGTTGACCGTGTCGACCACCACGCGGAAGAAGTCGTTGAGCAGGTTGACGACATCGGCGGCCGGGATGGTCGCCGCCAGCTGCGTCGAACCCACCAGGTCGACGAACAGCACCGCCACGTCGCGTTCCTGCCCGCCGAGCTCGGTCCCGCGCTCCAGCGCGCGCCGGGCCACGTCCTCGCCGACGTACCGGCCGAACAGGTCGCGCAGCCGTTGCCGTTCGGCCAGGTCGCGGACCATGTCGTTGAACCCGGCCTGCAGCAGGCCCAGCTCGCTGGCGTCGTAGATCTGCATGTGGGCGTTGTAGTTGCCGCGTTGCACCTCGCCGAGCGCCCAGCGCAGCTGGCGCAGCGGGTCGGCGATCGACATCGCCACCAGCACGGTGCCGGCCAGCCCGACCACCAGAGCGGAGATCGACAGGATCAGGATCGGGGTGGTCAGCCGATCGGCGGGCGCGGTGAGGATCTCGAACTTGCTGGCCACGACCGCCAGCACGATCGCGATGATCGGGACCGCGGTGGACAGCACCCACGTCATCACCTGCCGCGCGATCACGCCGGGGGCGCGGAAGTTCTCCGGGACGCCGCCGCGGAGGGCGGCCACCGCAACGGGGCGCAGCACGCGTTCGGACTGCAGGTAGCCGATGATCGCCGTCGCGGTGGCACCCAGCCCCGTGGCGACCGCGACCACCGGCGCCGACTTACTGGCCACCGGCCAGCTCGCGACGATGAACACCACCGAGCCCAGGAACCAGTTCGCGACGTTGATCACCGACCGGTAGAACGGCATTTTCAGCGCGCGGGTGCGCGCCACCTCGGTGTCGGCCGGGTCCCGGTCGCCGAGCAGCATGTCGCGGCGCTGCCATCGCATGACCGGGATCAGCAGCCGCAGGCTCCAGTACGCGGCGACGGTGAAGGAGACGAAAAGGAAGCCGAGGAAGACCGCCAGGTTGAAGGCGGGCAGATCCTGCAGCTGGATGCGGTCCTCGGGTGGCAGGCCGAATCGCAGGAAGCTCAGGACCAACAGGGCGCCGATGATGTCGGCCTGCACCATGCCCAGCGTGAACACCGGCCACGGGGTGCGCGCGGCCCACCGGACGAATGCGCTGATTCGCCCGATCGGTCGTTCTTCCATGGCCACGCGTCAACCGTATCGGGCATCGGCGACGGGTACGGGTGCTGTGAGACGGACGTGTCGGTTCGCAGCATTACTGTTATCTCCGATGGGCGGTGTTTTCTCGCGTCTGGTGGGTCAGCAGGCCGTTGAGGCCGAGTTGGTGGCCGCGGCGCGCGCGGCGCGTGGTGAGGCGGCTCACAGCGGGGCGGCGATCGGGACCATGACACACGCTTGGCTGATCACCGGCCCGCCGGGTTCGGGCCGGTCGGTGGCGGCGCTGTGCTTCGCCGCCGCGTTGCAGTGCACGTCCGACGGCGTGCCTGGGTGCGGGGAGTGCCGGGCCTGCACGACGACGATGGCCGGCACCCACGCCGACGTGCGGCGGATCGTCCCCGAGGGGCTGTCGATCGGTGTCGACGAGATGCGCACGATCGTCCAGATCGCATCGCGGCGGCCGGGAACCGGGCGCTGGCAGGTCGTGCTCATCGAGGATGCCGACCGGTTGACCGAGGGCGCGGCGAACGCGCTGCTGAAGGTGGTCGAGGAACCGCCGCCGTCGACGGTGTTCCTGCTGTGCGCGCCGTCGGTGGATCCGGAGGACATCGCGATCACGCTGCGGTCGCGCTGCCGTCATGTCGCATTGGTGACGCCGACCGTGGACGCGATCGCCGGTGTGCTGATGGACAGCGACGGGCTTCCGGAGGCCGATGCGCGATGGGCGGCCTCGGTCAGCGGCGGTCATGTCGGGCGGGCCCGGCGCCTGGCCACCGACGAGACGGCCCGGGAGCGCCGGAAACGGGCGCTGGGGCTGGCGCGGGACGCGGCGACGCCGTCGCGCGCCTACGCCGCGGCGGAGGAGTTGGTGAAGACCGCCGAGGACGAGGCGCTGGCGTTGACGGTGGAGCGCAACGAGGCCGAGACCGAGGAATTGCGGACCGCGCTCGGGGCCGGCGGCACCGGCAAGGGGACGGCCGGTTCGCTGCGCGGGGCGGCGGGCGCGCTGAGTGCCCTTGAGCGGCGGCAGAAGTCGCGCAAGACGCGCGCCTCGCGCGACTCCCTCGACCGGGCGCTGATCGACCTGGCCACCTACTTCCGCGACGCGCTGCTGGTGGCATCGAACGCGGGCGGCGTTGCGCACAACCATCCCGACATGGGCGAGGAGATCGCCAGGTTGGCCGCGCACGCACCGCCGGACAAGCTGTTGCGGTGCATCGAAGCTGTGCTGGAGTGCCGCGAGGCGCTGGCGGTCAACGTCAAGCCGAAGTTCGCGGTCGACGCGATGGTGGCGACGGTCGGACGGGCGCTGCGCGACTGAGTTGGGTCGGCGGCGGGCCCTGCCGTAGACTCGTCCCGCCTGTGGCTGACACATGTGTGAGCCGGGCACGCCACCTTAGCTCAGTCGGCAGAGCGGCTCACTCGTAATGAGCAGGTCAGGAGTTCGATTCTCCTAGGTGGCTCCAGAGCGACGTCCACGCTCACGTGTCCAGTAGCACGTCCTGAGCGACTTTCATCGCCGAGTTGGCGGCCGGGAACCCGGCGTAACCGGTGCAGTGATAGATCACTTCGGCGATCTCGTCGTCGGTCAGGCCGTTGTTGCGGGCGATCTGGACGTGGATCCGCAGCTCGTCGTCGGCGCGCAGCGCGATGAGAACGCCGAGCGTCACCAGGCTGCGGTCGCGGCGGCTCAACCCCTCGCGGGTCCACAGCCGGCCGAACACGTTGTCCATCGCTAGGCCCAGCATCTCGCCGCCGAAAGCACCGGACGGCAACTCCACGTCGCCGTCGGGGAGGACTCCCGGAAGTAATTCCCGGAAAACCTGCAGCCCTTGTTCACGTACGTCTGTCATGGCAGACAGCGTGGCATGAACGCCCGCTATTTCGGCGCCACGAAACCGACAGGTCCGGAAGCGATGCACACCGACAACGCCGCGGTGTTCGCCCGCACGTTGATTGCGTCGCCCGCTCCCGGCAGCCGGACGAACACCCGGTTCAGTCCCGGTCGCACCGGCACCTTCACCTCATGACCCTCCGACAACGACATCATCATCGAACCGTCGCTGTTGGCCAGATAGTTGATCTCCGCCGTCCAATCGGCCGGCAGCAGCGGGCCGTCCAACGGCATGCGGACTTCAGTCTCCGGCTGCACCAGATATCCGCAGTCCGGTTGCGGTCCCGGCACGATACTGCGCACCCAGGTGACCTTCGCGTCGACGACCCGGCCCGTGTGATCGAACATCCGCAGTTCGGTTGTGGCCGAGGCGAATTCGGGACGGTCGCGGACCAGCGCGAACATGTGGCTGGCCCGGTTCTCGGGGCCGACCACCCGCTGCAGCACCATCGGGTCGACCTCCTGGTCGAGCATCGGCGCAGTCGACATCCTCGCCGCAGTGGTCAAGCCGGACAGCGCATTCCGCAGATACGCCTGCGCCGGGTTGTCACGCCACGCCGTCAGGAACGTCGCCGTCGAGTACAGACTGCTGGCGGTGAAGGCCGATGTGAGAACACAGATCAGCGCCGTACGGCACCGCGAGGCGTCCATCCACCGCGTGCCCTCGCGGTTCGGCGCGCACAGCCCGACCGCCGCCAGCAGCGCGAGTACGACGACGAGGTCGGGTAGATAGCGCAGCGTCTGCGCCAATTCCAACGCGGTGAACTGCGATGCCCGCATGAGGTAGATCGGGACCTGGCAGGCCACCGCGTAACCGGCCGCCACCAGCCACACGGGGACGATCCGCCGCTTGCGCAGCACCGTGACCGCGACCGCCGCGGCCAGGGCCGTCCACCCGAGCACCATCACCGTCGCCTGCGGAGTGGCCCACGGCGAGGCCGGCGCCCACCGCTGCCAATCCCACGGGCCGCCGACCAGACCCGGCACGATTCCGTGTGTCACCGACCTCGCGAGCAGATCCCACGTCATCGCCAAATCGAGGGTCCACCGCTTCTGGTCGACCACGATCAGGTACACGCCGACCCAGCCGGCCGTGACCACAAGCGACGGCACCCACAGGCGAATGCCGCGACGCCACACCGCTTTCACCGACCCCGAGCCCGTCACGTGGCACAGCAGCGCCGTCACCGCGAATGCGACGAACGGAATCACCGCCGACTTCTCGAAGAACAGCAGCCCCCCGACATAGACCAGCAGGGCCGTCACCGCGTGGCGGCGGTCGCCGGTGCGCACGAGGAGGATCGCGTCGCCGCAAACCCACGCCATCGCCGCGAGCATCGGCAACGAGTTCAGTGCCGCTGCCCACCACGCGAAGCCCGGCACCGCCAGCGGTGTGAACAATGCGAATGTCAAGGGCAGCAACAGCACTGGTCGCCATCCGAGGATCACATGCAGAGTGCGCAGCAGCGCCAGCGACACCAGCAGCTGCAGAATCAACAGGCTGATCGCAGGGCCGACCCAATTCAGCGGGGCAATCAAGGTGATCACGCCGGCGACGAGAAACGCCCCCGGCATGACGTGGCCGTCGTGATCGTCGAACAGGTATGCCGGCGAGAGCAGCGACTGGGTGCCCGCGCGGCCGATGAGAATCAGGTCGTCCCAATAGAAGTAGCCGCCGAACGCCAGGACCGCCCGGATCGCCAGCTGCACGACGATCAGGGCGACGGCGGTGCGCGCGACCCAGTTGCCCAACGCGTACTTACCGCGGATACGCGTCCCCTGCTTGCCGGCGCGCGATCCATGCCGACCGCACCATGTCCTCCAGCGAATGCCGCATGCGCCAGTCGAGGTCGCGCGCGGCCAGATCACCCGACGCGACGATACGGGCGGGGTCGCCAGGCCGGCGCGGACCGACGACCGGCTCGAAATCGAAACCGGTGACATCGTGGATGGTGGTCATGATTTCGCGAACGGAGGTGCCGCTGCCGCTGCCGAGGTTGTAGACGGGCTCGATCGGGTCGCCGGCCTCCAGCCGCCGCGCGGCGGCGACGTGAGCCAGCGCGAGATCCGATACGTGCACATAATCGCGCACGCAGGTGCCGTCCGGCGTGGGGTAGTCGGCGCCGTTGATCCTCGGCGTCTCGTCGCGGCACAGCATGTCGAACACCAGCGGAAAGAGGTTGTGGGGGCTGACGTCGAACAGTTCGTCGGACCCCGACCCCACGACGTTGAAGTACCGCAGGCTGGTGTGGCGCAACCCGGACGCGCGCCCGGCGTCGCGAATCATCCACTCGCCCACCAACTTACTGACTCCGTACGGCGACTCGGGCGCGGTCGGCGTCTGCTCCGTGACGGTGTCGACGTCCGGGGTGCCGTACGTCGCGGCGCTGGAGGAGAACACCATCTTGTCGGTGCCGGCGGCCTCCATCGCCTTGAGCAGCGTGACCATCGCCGAGACGTTCTGCTCGTAGGTGTGCAGCGGTCGTTGTACCGAGACGCCGGCGTACTTGAAACCCGCGATGTGGATGACGCCGTCGACGCGATGCTCGTCGAGCGTGCGGACGACGAGGTCACTGTCGAGCAGCGTGCCGCGCACCAGCGGAACCGCCGGAGGAACGAACCGCTCGAGGCCGGTCGAGAGGTCGTCGATCACCACCACCGGCATATCGGCGTCCGACAAGGCGCGGACGACATGGGACCCGATGTAGCCCGCCCCGCCGGTCACCAGCCAAGTCATTCGATCTTCCTCACCGTAGAACGGGGCCAGCATACGGATCGGCGGCCTCTGGTCCGAACCGGCGTCATGAGGCGCGGTCGCGCGACAGCGCGCTCAGGTGCACCGCGATGCCGACCGCCGGACCGCACAGCAGCGCGATCACGGTCCGCGTCTCGAGGTCGAGCGGCAACAGCAGCAACAGCGTTGACGCGACGGTCGCCGACACCCAGCCCAGCGCGTATGCGCGATGCAGTGCTGCTGCCACAGCCGCAGCCCCCGTGAGCGTGAGAAGTGCGATGGCGATCGCCCCGCCCGTCAGCCATGCCAGCAGCGCACCGTCGGCACGGTAGTCGGGACCGAACGCACTGCGCAGCAACCAGGGCCCCGCGGACCACGCGGCGAGGACGCCGAGCAGGCCGACACCGGTCACGGCGACCGCGGGCGTGAACAGGGCACGCACCCGGTGCGCGCTCTGGTCGACGAAATGGGCGACGAGGTTGCCTTGCATCGCGGTGAGCGGCAGGAGCAGGGGCGCCCGCGTGAGCGTGACGGCCAGGATCACGACGCCGCCGACCGCGCCGAGGTCACCCGCGGTCGCCTGCAGCAGCACGGGAAACCCCATCACGAGGATGGCGCTGGCGCCCGCCGCGGTGATCGAGTGGAATGCGCCGCGAAGGAAGGCCGCGGTGCCGACGGGGGTCAGCAGACTCGCGGCCCGCCGGGTGGACGGCGACACCATCAGCATGAGCACCCATGCCACCGAACCGCCCACGGTGGCCCACAGGTACCCGGCCAGGCCCCAGCCGATCAGAAAGGTCGCGACGGCCACCAGCACCCGGATCACACCGTCGGTCACCATCAGCGACCCGTACGCGGTCCATCTGTCCAGCCCCGCCAGCATGCCGAGCAGCGTTGAGTGCAAACAGAATCCGGCGAGCCCGACCGCCAACAGCGCCACCGAGAGCCACCGTAGCTCGACGAACACGTGGCCTGACCACAACGGTGAGCTGATCGCGATCACCGCGGCCGACACCGCACCGACGCCGGCGGCCACCCACATCGGGTGGCTGTGTGGCCCTTTGGCCCCCGTGGCTTGCGCCGCGGACCGCACTTCCCTGGTTGCCTCCTGTAACAGCCCCAACGCAGCACCCGAGACCAAACCGAACGCACCCCAGAACACCGCGAACACCGAGAAACCCGCGGGCTCGAGGTCACGCGCGGCCAGGTAGAGCACCGTGTAACCGCACAGCGCGATCACTGCGGTGGCCGCCCCGACCCGCACGACGCTGCCGCGGGTGGCCGGGCCGGTCGGTGATGCGCCGCTCGCGGTGAGCGGATCGAAGGGCGCGCCGGCGTCGGTCACGGCGCATCCAGCTCCGGAAGCTCGGCGGAATACAGCCATGCATCCCACAGCGGGCGCAGCGATTCGTGCGCGTAATGCGATGCCAGACCGGTGAAGTCGTCGGTCACCACCGTGCTGTGCCGGTGGCGCGCGGTCCAGTCCCGCAACAGCGTGAAGAAGCCGTCGTCCCCAAGCTCTCGCCGCAGCACGTGCAGGGTCAGCGCGCCACGCTTGTAGACGCGGTCGTCGAACATGTCGCGTGGACCCGGATCGGCCAGGACAAGGTCTCGCGGCGAGTTGGCGAGCCGCTGGTAGTAGTGCCGCGCCCACTCGTCGGCCGGGCGGCCGCCGGAATTCTCCGACCACAACCACTCGGCGTAACAAGCGAATCCCTCGTGCAGCCAGATGTGCCGCCAGCGCTTGGCGGTCACCGAGTTGCCGAACCACTGGTGCGCGAGCTCGTGTGCGATCAGTCGCTCGGCGCCCCCCTTACCGTCGCAATGGTTGGCTCCGAAGACCGAAATTCCCTGCGCCTCAAGCGGAATCTCGAGTTCATCGTCGGTGACCACGACCGTGTAGCCCTCGCTCAGGGGGTAGTCGCCGAACAGCTTGACGAACAACTTCATCATCTGCGGTTGGTCGGCGAAGTCGTGGTCGAACTCTTCGCGCAGTCGGCCGGGGAGCACCGCGTGAATCGGAACCCCGTTCTTGGCCAGCTTGCGGTGCTCGTACATCCCGATCTGCAGCGTGATCAGGTAGGTCGAGGTCGGCTCGGGCAATTCGTAGGTCCATGTCGTCATCCCCGCCCGCGCTCGTCGAGACACCAACTCGCCGTTGGCGATCACCCGATACGGGCTTTCGGCCGAGATCTGGATTCGAAAGCTCGCCTTCGCGCTCGGGTGGTCGTCGCAGGGAAACCAGGATTGGGCCCCGTTCGGCTGGCCCGCCACCAGCGCGCCATCGGTCAACTCCTCGAAACCCACCTCGCCCCACAGCGAGCGGATGGGCCGGGGCGTGCCGCCGTACCGCACGACGATCGTCATCGCCGCACCGGGCGGCAGTGGATCGCGCAACGCGATGTGCAGCTTTCCCGCGGAGGTGCGGAACTGTTGGGGCCGATCCCCGTTCACGCTCATCTTCGTCACCGACAGCGCGTCGGCGAGGTCGAGGGTGAAGGCACGCAGCGTCGCGAGCGTCACCGCGGTGATCGTCGCCGTACCCGTCAGCCGGTTGATCGCCACCTTGTAGGTGAGGTCGAGTTCATAGCGCGACACCCGGTAGCCGAAATTCCCGCTGGAGGGCAGATACGGGTCGATGACCGGTGTCGACTTCTTCTTACTTCGCGTCACGCGGCGGTTACTTCGGTCGCGGATGCCTGCGTGTCACGGCGCTTCTTGCGCGGCGCGTGCCACGGTGCGATGGGGTTACCTTGCCACCGGGTCGACGCGGGCACCTCGTCGCCGCGCATGACCAGCGACGCCGGACCGACGGTCGCTGCCGCGCCGATCCGCGCGGCGGGCAGGACCACACCATGCGCCCCTAGCGTCGAACCCCGCTCCAGCACAACGCTGTCCATCCGCATGATCCTGTCGTGAAACAGGTGGGTCTGCACCACGCAGCCACGGTTGACGGTGGCGCCCTCCTCGAGCGTGACCAGGTCGGCCTCGGGTAGCCAGTACGTCTCGCACCACACGCCACGGCCGATCCTGGCGCCGAGCGCCCGCAGCCACAGGTTCATCACCGGGGTGCCGCTGGCCGCGCGCGCGAACCACGGGGCGGCGACGGTCTCGACGAAGGTGTCGTAGACCTCGTTGCGCCAGACGAACGGCGACCAGAGCGGGTGTTCGTCGGGCTCGATGCGGCCCACCACAAGCCATTTCGCGATCACGGCGGCCGCGCCCGCAACCACCCCCGCGGTCAACAGCAACGCGCCGGCACCCAGCGCGGCCCACCCCCAACCGGTTTCGACGGCCAGCCACTGGAGGGCGAGCAGCACGGCGACCCCGATCGCGAACGTCACAATCACCGGGACGATCCGGCAGGTCTCGACCAGGCCGCGCAGCACCTTCAGGCGAGCGGACGGGTGGAACGTGCGCAGCGCATCGGCGGCGGTCGGCTTGCGGCGCAACCGAACCGGTGGGCTGCCCAGCCAGGACGAGCCCGCTTTGGCCTTGTGCGGGGCCGCCGACAACACGGCCACCAACCCGTCGTCGGGAACCTTGCGACCGGGCTGGGTGATGCCCGAGTTGCCGAGGAACGCCCGCTTACCGATCGTGGCCTTCGCGACGTGGATCCAGCCGCCGCCCAACTCATAGGACGCCACCATGGTGTCGTCGGCGAGGAACGCGCCGTCCTCGACCACCGTGAACTTCGGCGTGAACAGGGCCGTCGAGATTTCGGTTCCGCGACCGACCTTCGCGCCCAGCGCCCGCAGCCACCACGGCGTGAGCAGGCTCGCGTAGATCGGGAACAAGTACGTGCGCGCGGCGTCCATCAGCCGTTCGGTGGCCCAGATCTGCCATCCCGACCGGCTGCGCACCGGGTGATATCCCTCGCGCAGCCCCAGTGAGAGCACACGCACCCCGACGACTGTCAGCGCGGCGTAGGTGAGGGCGGCCGTCAAGGTCGCTATCGGCGTCCACAGTGCCGCGGGCCCGATCGGCGCCGTCACCGAATCCGTATGGCGCACGGCATATCCGATGACGGCGAGGCCGACCGCGAGCGCGAGCATCGGAAGCCCGCTGAAAAGGATGGAGGTGACGCCGTAGACCGCCACCCACAGCGGCGCCCGGGGCGGGCGGTCCTGCGGCCAGGGGTGGCGGGCCTTGCCGGACTTCACCGCAGGCGACCCCTTCCAGTACTGGCCGTTCTTCACCTTGCCGACGACGCCGGATCCCGGGGCGACATCGGCGTTCTTGCCGACAACGGCGCCGGGCAGCAACGTGGTCCGCGCGCCGATCGTCGCATCGTTTCCGACGGTGATCGGCCCGATGTGGAACAGGTCGCCGTCGATCCAGTGACCGGACAGGTCGACCTCGGGTTCGATCGAGCTGCGGTGTCCGAGTTTGAGCATGCCGGTGACCGGTGGGGTGGAATGCAGGTCAACGCCCTTGCCGACCTTGTTGCCCAGCGCGCGTGCGTAGTACACCAACCACGGTGCACCGGCGAGGTTTTCGGCGCCGCTGGCCTCGGCGAGCCGTTCGGCGAGCCACACCCGGAGGTGGACGGACCCGCCGCGCCGGTAGGTTCCCGGTGCCAGCCCGTCGAGCAGAAGCCGGGCGCACAGGGCCGCGATACCCATGCGGCCCAGCGGGGTGACGAACAGCAGGAAGCCCACGCCGACCCACCACCAGTTCAGCGGGGCAGTCCAGGGGACGAACCCCGCCAGCACGTTGTTGGCCGCTGCCAGCCACACCACCCACTGCAATCCGGTCAACGTGGCCAGCGGCAGCGACAGCGCCACCTGCACGGCCTGTGTCAGGCGCGACGTCGGCTTCACCTCGCGCGCACGCACCTGCGGCGGGGGATCGAGCTCGTCGAGGTAGCCCGCGAGCGAACCCAGACGGGGATGGTCGTAGAGGTCGGCGACGGTCACCTGGGGGTGGCGGCGACGTAACGCGGCGACCAGTTGCGCCGCGGACAGTGAGCCGCCGCCGAGCGCGAAGAAGTCGGCCTCCGGACCGTCTACCGGCGCGGCCAGGACGTCGCGCCACAGGCCGGCCAGCCAGCCCATGGTCCCGGTCAACTCTGCGCCCTCGTCGTCGCCGACGTCGACCGGCCACGGCAGCGCGTCGCGGTCGACCTTGCCGGAGGTGCGGGTCGGTAGTTCGTCGACCAGCACGAGGCGGGGCACCAGCGCCGCGGGCAAGGTCTCGGAAAGCGACACCCGGGCCTTGGCGAGGTCGAACGCGGGATCGGTGCTCGCGACGTAGCCGACCAGCAGCGGTGTGCCGGTGGCCGTGCTGCGGACCGCGGCGGCTGCGCCGCTCACTCCGGGCAGGTTGACGAGCGCGGTGTCCACCTCACCGAGTTCGATGCGACGCCCGCCGACCTTGACCTGGTCGTCGACGCGGCCCACGAAATAGAGCCCGTCGGATTCCAGGCGGACCAGGTCACCGCTGCGGTAGGCGCGCTTCCAGCCGAGCGTCGGCATCTCCGCGTACTTCTGGGCGTCTCTGTCGGGGTCGAGGTAGCGGGCCAGGCCGACGCCGCCGATGATCAGCTCGCCCACCGCGCCGTACGGCACCGGCTCACCGTGCCAGTCGACGACGGCCAGGTCCCAGCCGACCAGCGGTAGGCCGATGGTCACCGGCCCGGCTGGCGACAACCGGGCGGCGCACGCCACGACCGTCGCCTCCGTCGGACCGTAGGTGTTCCACACCTCCCGGCCCTCGACGGCGAGCCGCTCGGCCAGTTCGGGCGGGCAGGCTTCGCCGCCGAAGATCAGCAGCCGCACCGCCTCGAGCGCCTCGGCGGGCCACAGCGCGGCCAGCGTCGGCACCGTCGACACCACCGTGATGTCACGCGCGACCAACCAAGGCCCCAGGTCCATCCCGCTGCGCACCATCGAACGCGGCGCGGGCACCAGGCACGCGCCGTGGCGCCAGGCCAGCCACATCTCCTCGCAAGAGGCGTCGAACGCCACCGACAAACCGGCCAGCACGCGGTCGCCCGGCCCGAGCGGATTGTCCGCAAGGAACAACCGTGCCTCGGCGTCGACGAAGGCTGCCGCACTGCGGTGAGTGACCGCGACGCCCTTGGGGGTGCCGGTGGAGCCGGACGTGAAGATGATCCACGCGTCGTCGCGACCGATCGGCGCCGCCGCCCGCCAACCCCGTGACGAGCCCGGCCCGCGCGAGAGCCCCGCCTCGGTGATGATCGCGACGACGTTGGCCTCTCTGAACACCAGCTCGGCGCGGTCCGCCGGATCGTCGGCGTCCACGGGAACATAGGCGGCGCCGGTGGCCAGCACAGCGAGTATCGCCACGTACAGCGCGTAGCTGCCCGACGACATCCGGATGCCGATCCGGTCGCCGCGGCCGATTCCCCGCGCGGCCAGCCACCGCACGCTGTCCTCGATGTCGGTGATCAGCTCGGCATAGGTGAGCTGGACATCGCCGTCGTCGATCGCGGGCGCCTCCGGGTAGCGCATCGCGGTCTCGTAGAGGATGTCGATGAGCGTGCGCGGCTCCGGCGCGAACGGGGACAACAGATATTGAGGTGGGATCTCCTGCCGCAACTCCCCAGTCACGGCTATAAAGCTACTCAGCCGAGCGCCCGTGTCCGCTGAGCCGCACGCGGCGTCGCGATCACGATTACGACACCGCTCGGCGAGGCCGACTGGGCCGCCTCGAGAGGTTTGATTTCCTCCGCTTCCGGTCATCCGCAAGTACCTGGCAGAATCGCCTGCGGAGGGGAGTATTCCTTCGCCGCGGTGTCGTCATCACGTCGGCCGTCATCGGACGACCGGTGCTGCGGGCCGACACGAGTGATCGTGGCGGTGGAAGAGACCTCCGGCGCTTTGACGACCGGAGGATCAGTGAACGTTTCCACCCTCGAATGGATCATCACGCTGAGCGTGACGACCGCCATCCTGCTGTTCGACGTGATCGTGATAGGCCGGCGCCCTCACGAGCCGTCGAAACGGGAGACCGGTATCGCGCTGACGATCTACGTCAGCCTCGCGATCATCTTCGGCCTGTGGACCTGGTTCTTCCACGGCAGCCAGTACGGCGTCGAGTTCTTCGCCGGGTGGCTCACCGAGTACAGCTTGTCGGTGGACAACCTGTTCGTCTTCATCATCATCATGGCGAGCTTCAACGTGCCCAGGAAGTACCAGCAGCAGGCCCTCCTGGTGGGCATCATCCTGGCGTTGATCTTCCGCGGCATCTTCATCGCGCTGGGCGCCGTGGCGATCAACCAGTTCTCGTGGGTGTTCTACATCTTCGCCGCGTTCCTGATCTACACCGCGATCAACCTAGCCCGCGACACCGACCACGACGACGACGGCGACAACATCGTGGTCCGGTTCGCCCGCAACCACCTGAGCATGACCGACAAATGGGACGGGCTGAAGCTTTGGGTGAAGGAGAACGGCAAGCGGCTGATGACGCCGATGTTCCTCGTCATCGTCGCGCTGGGCACCACGGACCTGATCTTCGCGCTCGACTCCATCCCCGCCATCTACGGGCTCACCCAGGAGCCGTACCTGGTCTTCACGGCCAACGTGTTCGCGCTGATGGGCCTGCGCCAGCTGTACTTCCTGCTGGGCGATCTGCTCAAACGACTGGTCTTCCTGTCCCAGGGCCTGGCGTTCATCCTCGGGTTCATCGGGGTGAAGCTGCTTCTGCACGCCCTGCACGAGAACGAGGTGCCGTTCATCAACGGTGGCGAGCACGTTCCGGTGCCGGAGATCCCGACCCTGCTCTCGCTGGGGGTGATCGTCGTGACCCTGGCCATCACCACCGCGGCGAGCCTCTACAAGACGCGGGTGCACGACGTGAAGAACGGCACGGACGACACCGAGGAATCGTTGGATTCTCGCTGAGCGCAACGCTCGACCAAACGTCGCGGGCTCTGGAAGCCTTGCCGGGTGCGCCTATTCGTGACCGAAACCCCCGACGGGGGCTGGGATGAACTGACCGACGGCGGAGTTCCGCCCGTCCGCGTCGCGGCAAACGACCTGCAGCATGCGCGACGGGTCCGCGCGCGGGTGCGTGCCGCCGGCGACGTCGCGGTCATTCTGGACGTCACGGTCGCCGTCGCGGCCGACTTCCGGTCCGTGCGCGACGTCCTCGAACCGGCCGACGGGGTGCGCTACGCCGGCACCGTCGACGGCCTCGCCGGCCTGATCGCCGACATCGAGTCGGCCGGGGTGGCCGACGGCGTCACCCTCGTACCGGTGTCGCCGCACTTTGATGTGCACTCACTGGGCCGCGCGGTGCTGGACCGCCTGGCCTCACGGGCTCAGGCCAAAGCCTCGTAGAGCAGCCCGGCGTACCGGTTCGTGCGTTCGGTTCCCGTTGTTCCGGGTCCCATCCGGTTCATCACGTAGGCGAACGTCGCGCGGCGGTCCAGATCCATCGCGATCGCCGAACCACCCCAGCCGCCCCACCAGCAGATCCTGCCCTCGGGTATGGCGGGAACGCTCTCGGGGCAGGGCAATCCGAATCCGATGCCGAAGCGCAGTGGGATCATGAGCACCTGGTCGAGGCCGTGCGATTGTTCGTCGAAGATCATGTCGATCGTTGCGGGGCCGAGCAGCTGCACGCCGTTGGCCCTGCCGCCCAGCGCGATCGGCGACAGGGCACGCGCCAGCCCGCGCGCGTTGCCGTGGCCGTTCGCGCCACCGATATCGGCGCGCCGCCACGCGGTCGTCTCGGCGATCGAGGCGACATCCTGGTCGGGCCGGATGGTGCCGAACGTCTTGATCATCGGGTGATCCTGTGGCAGCAGGTCGTACGGCAGCTCGAGGGGCGGAGGAGCGATGAGCTCGGCGATGCGGGCGTCATCCTCGGGCCGGGCACCGATCTGGACGTCGGCGCCGAGGGGAGTGGCGATCTCGTCGCGCACGAATTCCTTGAGCGACCTGCCCGTGACGCGCCGGATCACCTCACCGATGAGGTGGCCGTAGTTGAGCGCGTGGTAACCCGACGCCGCGCCGGGAGGCCACCACGGCGCCTGGCCTGCGAGGTGGCTGGTCGAGCGCTCCCAGTCGTACATGAGGTTCAGATCGAACGGCGCCTCCCATCCGGACACTCCGGACGTGTGCGCCAGCAGATGCCGAATCTCGATGTCCTGCTTGCCATTCGCCGCGAACTCCGGCCAGTACTCGGCCACCGCGGCGGAGGGGTCGAGCAGCCCCCGGTCGATGAGGATCAGGGCAGCCAGCGCGGTGAGGGTCTTGGTGCACGACCAGAAGTTCACGATGGTGTCTTCGCGCCATGGGGTCGTCCTGGCGCGGTCGGCATGGCCGCCCCAGACGTCGACGACGGAGTCGCCGTCGACGTCGACCGCGATCGATGCCCCCAACTCCTCACCCTTGGCGATCTCGTCGGCCAGCGCATCGGCGAGGCTGTCGAACCGGCTGTCCCAGTGGCCGTGAACGGTCTCGTGCATCGGCTCATCATGCCGCTGCCCAGCGGATTTATGGAGAAAACTGCCCCGATCCACGCGCCCGCACCGGTACCGTGATTGACGTAAGCGTCAATAGTCAGGAGGTCTGCGATGCGCAGGTTCGCGACGGCGGTCGCCGTAGGCGCGCTGATCCTGGGTCCGCTCGTGACGGCACAGTCCGCGGGTGCCGCTGCGGTAGCCCCCGACACCATCGCCCCGGTCCCGACGGTTCCCACCGAGTCGAGGGTGCAGGCGTTCGACTGCCAGGGCACGACCGGGAACATGGGATGCGGTCCCGGCTGGTTTTGGCGCGACGGCTGGCGGGGCTGGGGGTGCTACCCATGCTGACGGCGACGGCGACGGCGGTCAAGGCCTCCTGTGCGATCGCGGCGACGACGTTCGCCGCTGCGCTCGGGATCGGTTCGGCCGCAGCACAATCGACTGACTACAGCAGGCTGCCGGTCGATCCGAACTCGATCACCGACTCGTTGGCCTACACCGCGGCGCCGCCCGCGATCAATCCAGACGGTCAGCCGGGCGTGCGGACCGAGTACACCCACCGCGAGGGCGGCACACGGCAGATCACCACCACCATCCTGGTGCTGGCCGACCCCGCGGCCGCCACGGCGGCGCTCGACGGTGTGGCCGCCGACGTCGCTAACCAGCAGTCGCGACCCGTCGATGTGGGCACCGGAGGCACGATGGTCACCGGCACGTCGCCCGACGGCACCGAATCCGTGGCAGTGCTGACCTTCACCGAGGGCAACACCGCGACGACGATCGAATTCGAAGGTCCCGCAAACGATCCCGCGCCGGCCGACCTGGTCACCGAACTGGGTCAGAGGCAGGCCGCGGCGATCAAGACCTGGCAGACGGCGTAGCCGCGCGGGCGGTCCCTCACCAGTTGTCGTAGCCGCCTTCGGGTCCCAGCATGCGTTCGAGCCGGGTGCGGTTGATGCGGGCCAGTTCGTTGCGCACGATCTTGCGTTCGGTCTCGATGTCGTTATGCACCCGGTCGGTCATCGTCGCCAGCACCTGCGTGGCGTCGTAGCCGTTGACGAACATCACGAAGCCGAAGCCGAAATGTTCGAGGTAGCGCTTCGAGGCGGTGCCGAGCCGCTCCATCAGCTCGGGCTGGTCACACCAGATCGCGCACTGCTCGGCGGCCGACTTCTCGCTGCCCGGCCGCCGCCCGACGTCCGGGTACGCCTGCAGGATCGTGTCGATCGAGTCCTCGCCGAGGCCGAACAACAACGCGTCGGCTTCACGAAACAACGAGTCGTGGTCGGCGTACGGGCGGCCGCGCGCCAGATCGGCGGCCAGCGGCACGCTGTAGCAGCATTCGTAGACGGCGTGCACCGCCCTGCGCATCGGCATCGCGTTGAACACTTCGAGGCCGATCCCCTGATGCATCAACACGAGAGCAATGATCGATCGCGACGAGAACGTCCAGGTTACGTCGTGTTACAGCGAGGAAAAATCAGCGCGCCCGTCAATCGGGCTCAGTGCTCCTTCTTGAACCGCTCCACCGACGCCTGAACCTCGGCCTCGGCCTCCGAGCGGCCCACCCAGTCGGCCGCCTTCACGTACTTGCCGGGTTCGAGGTCCTTGTAGTGCACGAAGAAATGCTTGATCGCCTCGAGCTCATGCTGGGGCACGTCGCCGAGATCCTGAATATGGTCCCAGCGCCCGTCGTCGGCGGGGACGCACAACACCTTGTCGTCACCGCCGGCCTCGTCAGTCATCTTGAACATCGCCACCGGGCGGACCTCGACGATGCAGCCGGGGAACACCGACTCGGGCAGCAGCACCAGCGCGTCGAGCGGATCGCCGTCCTCGCCGAGGGTGTTCTCGAAGAACCCGTAATCGGTCGGATAGGCCATCGACGTGTACAGGTAGCGGTCCAGCTTCACCCGGCCGGAGTCGTGGTCCACCTCGTACTTGTTGCGCGAACCCTTGGGAATCTCGATGACTACGTCGAACTGCACGGCAGCGGCTCCTTGCCCTGTGCTCTGGTCTGGGTCGTCCTGTGACAAATCGGATCAACCTTAATCGAGGGATACGCTGCTGTACGGGGGCGGTCCAGGTTGAGCAGGAGGGTTATGCGGCCCAGTCAGTGGCGGCGATCCACACACGTGGCGGTATCGGTGGCGGTACTGCTGCTGGTTGCCGTGGTCGTGGCCGTGGCCGCGGTGCTCACGACGGGTCGGTCGACCGAGGCCGCGGCGGGTAAGCCGGCACCTCCGGCCGCGACTGCCAATCCCGCCGTCGTCCCGGTTGCGGACGCGGCGCCCAAACCGCTGCCGGATCGGCTGGCCGCCAAGCTAGGGCCCGCATTGGCCGACCCGAACCTCGGTGACCTGGCAGGACGCGTCACCGATGCGAAGACCGCGGCCCCGCTGTGGGAGCAGCGCGCCGACGTGCCGATGCAGCCGGCGTCGACGAACAAGACGCTGACCGCCGCCGCCGCGCTGCTGACCCTGGACCGCGAGGCCCGACTCACCACGCGGGTGTTCAGCGGGAGCAGGCCCGGTGTCGTGGTGCTCAAGGGCGGCGGCGACCCGACGCTGTCGGCAGCGCTCGTTGGAGAGGAAACCTGGTACCGGGACGCCGCGCGCATCAGCGATCTCGCCGAGCAGGTCACCGGTAGCGGCATCGAGGTGACGTCGGTGCTGGTCGACACCAGCAGCTACAGCGGGCCCACCATGGCGCCGGGCTGGGACCCGCTCGACATCGACGGCGGCGATATCGCGCCGATGGAGTCGGTCATGCTCGACGGCGGCCGCACTCAGCCCGTGAGCGTCGACTCGGCCCGGTCGCGCACGCCGGCGCTCGACGCCGGACGGGCGTTGGCGGCGGCGCTGAAGATCGATCCCGCGAAGGTCAGCGTGGCGCCGGGCAGCGCGAACGGCGGCGAGGAACTCGGCTCCGTCCAGTCGCCGCCGCTGATGTCGCGGTTGCGCGACATGATGAACGCCTCGGACAACGTGATGGCCGAGGCGATCGGGCGTGAGGTCGCCGCCGCGCTCAACCGTCCGCAGAGCTTCGACGGCGCCGTGCGCGCGGTCCTGGGCGCGCTCGGCGATGCCGGGGTCGACACCACCGGCGCGAGCCTGTTCGACTCCAGCGGCCTGTCCGTCGACGACCGCCTGACCGCGGAGACACTCGACGAGGTGGTGCAGGCCGCGGCAGGGGACGACCACCCCAAGCTGCGACCACTGGTAGACCTGCTTCCCATCGCCGGTGGCAGCGGAACCCTGTCGAACCGCTATCTGGACACCGACATCGTCAAACCCGCCGCCGGTTTCCTGCGCGCCAAGACGGGCTCGCTGACCGGCACCAACTCCTTGGCAGGCATCATCACCGACTCCAGCGGCCGGGTGCTCACCTTCGCGCTGATCTCCAACAACGCCGGCCCGACCGGGCGCATCGCACTCGACAACCTGGCGGCGACACTGCGGGCATGCGGATGCAGCGCATGAGCCCGTCTGCCAAGTCCTCGCTCTCGGTCGGGCGCGCCGTCGACTGGAACTTCGCGGCGACCGTGGGGGAGAGGCTGGCGCGGCCCGGACCGGCGTCGACCGACTACACGCGCCGCCAGGTGATCGAGCAGTTGGCCGAGGCCTCGCGTTCGGCGGAGCTTCCGGTGCGCGAGGTCACCGGGATGACGGAGGGCGGCGACATCCCCGAGGCGCGAATCGTCGACCGGCCGCAGTGGATTCGCGCGGCCACCCAGTCGATGCGGGTGATGACCGGTGGGTCGGAGAAGCCGCGGGGCGCCATCAGCGGACGTATCACGGGTGCGCAGACCGGGGCGGTGCTCGCGTTCATCTCCTCGGGGATCCTCGGGCAGTACGATCCGTTCGGTCCCGGCGGAGGCGAACTGTTGCTGGTCTACCCGAACGTGATCGCCGTCGAGCGCCAGTTGCGGGTGCAGCCCTACGACTTCCGGCTGTGGGTCTGCTTGCACGAGGTCACCCACCGGGTGCAGTTCCGCGCGAACCCATGGCTGGCCGACCACATGTCGCGTGCCCTCGGCGTGCTCACCGAAGAAGGCTCCGACGACATCA
>NZ_LZSQ01000019.1 GCF_001665535.1 Mycobacterium sp. 852002-51961_SCH5331710 | reverse complement strand
CCGGCCCCGCCGCCGGCGTGAGCCGGGTCGGTTCTAGGTGGGCAGGACTATTCGGGCGTGAGCTGGTCGGAGTCGGCGAACAGAAGTGTGCCCTCGTCGAGCATCACTGCCCATCGACGGGCGGGATCGGCGATGTGGTTGGAGCCGATATCGACGGCAACGGCCGTCATCTCGCCGAAATCCTCCACGATGACGCCGCGCGTCTCGGCGTCTGTGTCGGCGTTGACGCGCACGCGCACGTCCACCGCCAGCTCCGAGTCGTGGCCTTGCTCTCGATCGTCGACGCTTTGGTCAGCCACCGGTTCCTCCTGACGCCTGTCAAGAATTAGCGAGGAAGTCAGTGAACCACGACCGCCCGCACCCGAACACGGAATTCGTGAATATCTTCAGTTTGCGGACCGCTTCGTTCGCTTGGCGTCCATGCGGCCGCCGTCAGGTGCGCTTCTCGATCCACTCAGTGATAGAGCGCAGTGTCTCTGGAATCTGGTCGATCATCTGCCGACCGAGAAGGCTCTCGAGTTTGCCCCCAACGAGTGGAACTTTCACTTGGACGGTTGCTGAGCATTCGAGGCGTTCCCCGTTGCGCGACGGGGCGATCACTACGAAACTGCGGCCAGAGCCTGGCGCACCATGGGCCTTGACGCGAATATCTCCGCGCACTATCCCGTCGTGATCGACGGCCCACGTCTCGCTTTGAACGAGTTCTAGACCTCGGGGATAGAGCTTTCCGAAGGGAGGCGGTAGAACTGCGTCTTTCAGGTCCTGGACGACTGTGGCGCGCACAGTCCCGCTCGCGTCAACGTCGAATGAACGGAGTTCAACAACGTCCTTGTGAGGTGCCAACCGCGCCTCCCAATAGTCCCGCTCGCGGTAGACGGCATGAAGTTGTTCAACGCTGACCGGAGATTCGACGATGCAGTCGAACGACTTTGGCATGCCAGAGAGGCTATCGTCATTCGGCGAAAAAGAAGATCGCTTGACGCTGCTGCCGAAGTGAGCTTGTCGGATCATTGCGGCGCCGATGTATCACGGTGAACAGATCGGTGATGCGGTCGTCGTCGACGAGTGCGACGTCGAATCCGGACACGATGGGCGCCTCGGTCCCCGGCGCGACGACATGACAGGCGAGATATCCGAATCCCCGACTCTGGTGCACCGGACCGGCTTTGGCAAAGCTCAGCCCAGCGAATTATCCGTCCTGGAGCGCTAGGGCCTTCGCGTCGAGCGCCGCGTGACAGACCGAAACCCCTTCGTCGTCGGTCCACCGGACATCGGGTGAGTAGGTGTCCGCGATGGCGGCCCGGCGGCGTTCGGCGTCGCGTTCGTTAAAGACGCTCAGCAGATTGCTCTCCGTAAGGCGCTCGACGGACTCGGGCATCGGGACTCGCGTTCGGTGCGGATTACCGGCCGGGTGCCGATGACAGTACGTCTCAATGGTTGCGCACGAGACGTATCTGGCTCCCGACGGCTCACGTTACGTTTTCGCTCTGTTGTATGGCGGCATCTCAACGGCGCCGCCGAATGCGCACGAAGAAGAGCTGCACCGTTGACAGCTGCGCCCTCATGGCCATACATTTTCGTGCGAGCGTAAACTCGGACTCGGTGTAGGAGCTCCTGTGACCGTCGAAACCGTGCACTCGAACGTCTTCGATGCGGGACTGCCGATGCTGGACTACGACATCACCAGCACGCCGCACGAGGTCCTCGGCCTACTGCGACAGGCGCAATCGCAGGCCCAGGTCGCGATCGGTCCGGTGGGTCCAGAGATCCTGTCCTACGACATGGCCAGGGCCGTGCTGCGCGACACCCGGTTCGAGATCCCGCCCGGTATCAGCCTGATGGCCCAGGGGGTCACTTCGGGTCCGCTGTTCGAAAAAGTCATCTCCACCCTGTTATGCCTGGACGGTGCCGAACACCAGCGCCTGCGCAAGCTGGTCTCCAAAGCGTTCACCCCACGCGCGACATCCCGCCTCTACGAGACCATCGGGGCGGTGGTGAACGAACTCATCGACAACGTCGCGGACTCAGGCCAATGTGACGTCGTCACCGACATCGCCCAGCCCTACCCGATTCCGATCATCTGCGCGCTGCTCGGGGCACCTCGTGAGGACTGGCGGTTGTTCTCGACCTGGGCGGCGGACATCATCAAAGCGTTCAGCATCGACACCAACCTCGTCGACGAGGAGCCCGGCGTCATGCGTGCGTGGGGCGAGCTGGACGCGTACGTCGACGACATGATCGCCGATCGCAGGACCCGCCTCACCGAAGATCTGCTCTCCGAACTCATCCGCGCAGAAGAGGACGGTGACCGGCTGAACGGCAGCGAACTCCGCATGCTCGCAGCCAGCCTGCTGATGGCCGGGACAGACACCACCAGAAACCAACTGGCGGCTTCGGTACAGGTGCTGTGTGAGCATCCCGACCAGTGGTCCCTGCTGCGCGACGACCCCGATCTGGCGATGCGCGCGGTCGAGGAAAGCATGCGTCACTCCCCCGCTGTGTGCGGAACACCACGTTTGGTCACACGAGACGTCGAGTTCGACGGATTCCTCTTTCCGGCAGGGACGTTCGTCATGGTGAACACGTTCGCGGCGAACCGTGACCCGAAGGTCTACGGCGATGCCGACCGTTTCGACATCACCCGCAAGGACGCGCCGGCGATCTTGACGTTTGGGGGCGGAGTGCACTACTGCCTGGGTGCCAACCTCGCGCGGCTCGAGTTGGCGGAGGCGCTCGCGATCATGGCGCAACGCCTCCCGACGCTGCATCGGGTGGGACCGGCCCCGTGGAAGCCGGTGCTGGGCATGACCGGACCGACAAGCCTCCCCATGGAATTCGACGTCGACGCGGTGACGGGTGCGTAGCCACGGCTGGGCGGGCGCCACGCCCGCATCCGATGAGGAGGCGATCACCAGAATCCTTGACGCCGCAGACGAAGTCGTCGCCGAGCGGGGATCGTCCTTACGGATCACGGACGTCGCGCGAAGGCTCGGCGTGACCCGACAGACCGTCTACCGCTATTTCCCCGGAACCGACGCGCTGCTGATCGCCAGCGCGATGCGATCCGCGGACGGCTTCATCGACCGGCTGGCCGAACATGTTGGCGATCAGAAGGATCCGGTTGCGGCGATGGTCGAATGCGTCGCCTATGCCGTCGAGCACTTGATTGGGGATCCCCAGTTCGAGAACTTGCTGACCGAACGCCGGGACGGCGGAATGATCACATCCCTGACCTCGGAAACCGCCTTGAGCTTCAGTCGGTCGATTCTTCACCGGTTCCACGTGGACTGGGAGCTACACGGCTTCGACGAGGCGTCACTGGATGAACTTGCCGAACTGGCGCTGCGGACGATGCATTCGCTGCTACTGGATCCCGGACAACCGCCACGAGACGGCGTCGCGTTGCGCCGCTTCATCGCGCGCTGGCTCGGACCCGCGATCCTCATGCCGCGCGTGGCGGCGGCGATCGCATAAAGCCGCGTCGCTCACGCGGCGTCGCTGCAGATTGCTGCGGCCCCTGTCAGGCAACGGACTCTTCAGGCAACTTTGCGGGACCACGTATTTGATGCGTAATCGCTGCCGCGCCAGACTACGCCCCGCGAACGAAAGAGTTCCTATCCGATTGGTAAGCGACCTCGTCCTGGCGGGCCACGCTTCTACGCGCGACCTCAACGGCAGGACGGTTCACTGCGAGCTACGCTCGTCGCCGTACGGCGGACCGAGGAATCGCCGCAGCATCTGGTACTCAGCGTCGGGATCCTTCATGGGCCAACTCCAGAGCGCCAGAAAAACCCGAATCAGCCACTGCTCCGCGAGGGGGTCGGGATCCTCGAGTCCAAGCATCTCGGCGGCAAACCGCGCGATGACCTCAGACG
The DNA here is from genome assembly GCF_001665535.1 of Mycobacterium sp. 852002-51961_SCH5331710. Classification (GTDB taxonomy): domain Bacteria; phylum Actinomycetota; class Actinomycetes; order Mycobacteriales; family Mycobacteriaceae; genus Mycobacterium. Next base: position 151,151 of record NZ_LZSQ01000019.1, on the reverse strand, counting down.
TCGTCAGCCAGTCTGTTTCGGCGGGCGGATGGGCGGAGCGGAGCGCCTTGGTCAACGGGTCGGACCGGGCACGCTTCAACGCCAACGCCGTCGCCTCGACCGCCCTCTCCGCACCCTTGAGTCCGCGGATCGCTTCGCGCACTGTTTCGACGGTGCGGGCCGCGTGGATACCGACGACAGCGTCGCGGATCGCGGTCTTACCGCCGGCGTGCCGGTAGATCGTGGCCGGCGAGCAGTGCACCTCCGCGGCCAAAGCATCGATGGTGAATGCCTCCCATCCACGCCTTGCGATCAGATCGGCGGCTGCGGCATGGATGCGCTTCGTTGCCTCGGAACCTCGGTCTTGACCGACCAACCAATCCGTACCGGCCATTCCGCGCGCCTTCCTCCGCTGGCAGCCTCGGGGCTCTATCTCTCAGGATGAGAAGAACAGCGCCGATTCTCTCATGCAATGCGCAGCTCAGGGGTCGTCCGTGAGAAGGTCTTGCCCGACCGCGCCGCGAGGAGCATGTCAACTTCCTTCGGCGCCGTTGACGGCCCTCGGCCACAGGACCAACGCTAGGACCGTGGCGATCTTGGACGACCCTGCTCAATTCTTCGGAAATGCCGCCATTCAGGATCCATACCCGCTTTATGAGCAGATGCGGTCGGAAGCACCGGTACACCGCATCGGCGAGTCCGATTTCTACGCGGTCTGCGGCTGGGACGCGCTCGTCGAGGCGACCAACCGGGTGGAGGATTTCTCCTCGAATCTCACCGCAACCGTGGTCTACGACCACAGCGGCGCGGTGAACCCGTTCCCGATGATGCCGCTCGGCGACCCGGCGCACGCGCTCGCCACCGCGGACGATCCGGCACACGCCGTGCATCGCAAGGTTCTGTTGCCGCACCTGTCGGCTCGGCGAGTCCAGGTGATCGAGAAGTTCGCGGAGGAGACCGCGCACCAGCTGTGGACGGAGTCGGTGAATGACGGGCGAATCGAATGGATGAGCGCCATAGCCAACCGGCTTCCGATGAAGGTGGTCGCTCAGCTGCTCGGCTTGCCCCACGATGATGTGGACAAACTCATCAGGCTGGGATACGCCACCACCACGCTGCTCGACGGGATCGTCACTCCGGAGCAACTCGAAACCGCCGGTCTGGCCGCAATGGAACTGGGCGGCTACGTCCTGGAACATTTCGAAGCGGCGGCCAGCGATCCACAACCGGGACTGATCAGCGATCTCGCTGCGCGCTGCGCCTCCGGCGAGGTGGAACAGCCGGTCGCCTTGAGCATCATGCTCACGCTCTTCAGCGCCGCCGGCGAATCCACGGCCTCGCTGCTCGGCAGCGCCGCATGGATTCTCGTGAGCCAACCGGACATACAGAAACAGGTCCGCGAAGATCGCGACCTCCTGGTGCCCTTCATCGAGGAGACGCTGCGCTACGAGCCTCCATTCCGCGGCCACTATCGCCACGTCCTGCACGACACCACGCTGGGCGGCGTCGACCTACCCGCCAACTCACATCTGCTGCTGTTGTGGGGCGCAGCCAATCGCGATGCCGCGCAGTTCGATTCACCGCACGAGTTCCGGCTCGACCGCGACAGCGGCAAGGGGCACGCCACGTTCGGCAAGGGTGCTCATTTCTGCGTGGGCGCAGCCCTTGCCAGGCTGGAGGCCCGGATCGTCCTGCGCATGCTGCTCGAACGGACCGAATGGATCGAGGCTGTCGACATCGGAGATTGGCTGACCAGCATTCTGGTCCGCAGATTGGAACGTCTGGAACTGGCAGTCCAATGACGACGGTTCAACCCCCGCCGAATCCTGCGCAGGATGCAGGGCGTTGATCAAGATCTACCGCAAGAGAGCGCTGCGGATAGCGGCGCTCATCATGGCCGCCATCTTCGCGGCGATCTCGTCGCTGACTTACCTCGCATACTCGGGGAGGTTCATTCCCGTCGACACCGTCACAGTGACCTCGGCACGTGCCGGGCTCGTGATGGACCGCGACGCCAAGGTCAAGTACCTGGGAATTGAAGTCGGAAAAGTGTCCTCGATCGAATACGACGGTGCACAGGCGCTACTGACACTCAAGATTCGCCGCGATCAGATGGAATACATCCCGTCCAACGTCACCGTCCGTATTGCGAGCAACACGGTATTCGGTGCGAAGTCCGTCGAGTTCCTGAGCCCGCAGACTCCCGACAAAATCCCACTTGCAGCCAATTCGCATCTGCGTGCCGCCGAGGTCGCCGTAGAAGCCAACACCCTCTTCGAAACGCTCGTCGACACTCTGAAGAAGATCGATCCAACCGAACTCAACGCGACGATGACGGCAATCGGCGAAGGGTTACGCGGAAACGGACGGGACATCGGGACCACTATCTCGACGTTCACCGACTACATGGGAACGTTCAACTCGCACCTGCCCACCCTGCAGGCGGATATCCAAAAGGTCGGCGACGTCGCCGATATCTATGCAGAAGCTGCGCCGGACATCCTGACCTTGTTCGATAACGCCGGTCCCCTCAGCGAGACCATCGTCGACCAACAGGAGAACCTGGCCACGACGTTGATGGCCTCGGCCGGACTGGGAAACAGCGCAGCGGATGTGCTCGGGCCCACACAGAGCGACTTGACCGCCGCGGTCCAGCGATTGCGGGCCCCGTTGAAGGTCCTGGGCGACTATTCACCTCAATTAGGCTGCCTCCTAACCGGTTTGGCGACCACACTCAAAGAATTCACTCCCGCTTGGGGAGGCACCGTACCCGGGGTCTTCATGAATGCCTTCTTCATCCCAGGCGTGGCGCCGTACACGTACCCCGAGAGCCTTCCCATCGTCAACGCATCCGGCGGTCCCAATTGCCGGGGACTGCCGAATCTGCCCGGGAAGATGAAGAACGGATCGTGGTTCCGGCCGCCGTTTCTGGTGACGGACAACGCATATATTCCGTATCAGCCCAATACCGAACTCCAATTCGATCCGCTGTCAACCTTCCAGTTTCTGTTCAACGGCGCCTATGCCGAGCGAGATGACTACTGATGCCCAAGGACCGGCTCGGGCTGAAAGTTGCAGCATTCACCGTTGTGATGCTGCTCGTCCTCGGCCTTCTCGTAATGACCTTCGGAAAGTTCCGTTTCGGTTCAGCGGTGTCCTACCGTGCAGAGTTCGACTCTGTCTCACGCCTGAAGCCCGGCCAGGACGTGCGCGTGGCAGGCATTCCCGTCGGGTCCGTTATCGACATCGCTATCAACGGCGACCATGTCGACGTCGAGTTCGAGATCGACAAAGAGTATCGGATATACAGCTCGACCCGCGCGGCGATTCGATATGAGGACCTCGTCGGCAACCGCTACCTCGAAATCAGCACTGGCTCAGGGGAACTACGGCCGCTGGCGCCCGGCGGTACCATACCGCGCTCGCACACCGTACCGGCAGTGGATCTCGACGCTCTACTGGGCGGTTTGCGTCCGGTCCTCAAAGGCCTCGACGCGAGCAAGGTCAACGAGGTCAGCAACGCGATCGTCGAATTACTCCAAGGCAACGGCGGCACCTTGGCCAAGGTCCTGTCGGATACCGACTCGTTCACCCGGACGCTGGCGGGACGCGACCAGTTGATCGGTGATGTCATCGACAACCTCAACACCGTACTCACTTCGATCGATGACAAAGGGGCACAACTAGACACGAGTATCGATCAATTGCAGCAACTGACCACGACATTGTCGGCCGGGCGCGACCCGATTGCGGGGGCGATCCAGCCGCTTGCCTCCGCACAGGCCGACCTCACCGACCTGTTGATCTCGTCGCGGCGTCCGTTGCAGGGGGTGATCGAGCACGCGCGTCCGTTGGCGACCGTTCTTGATGATCGGAAAGAGGAGGTGAATGCCGTGATCGAGCCACTCGCCGAGAACTACCTGCGACTCAGCGCGCTCGGTCAGTACGGCGCGTTTTTCAACATCTTCTTCTGCGCAGTGAAGATCAAGATAAACGGTCCGGCAGGGAGCGACATCTTGATTCCGCTGCTCGGGCCGTCGGATCCGTCAAAGGGACGGTGCTCCGATGGCGGTTGAGGAGCGGGGTCGCCGGAACCCGTTACGCACAGGCATTTTCGGAATCATTCTCGTGATACTGCTGGTGCTCGTCTCATTCGGTTACTCCACACTGCCCTTCATGCCACAGGGAAAGGTCTACACCGCGTACTTCACAAACGCCGCCGGAGTCACCAGTGGAAGCGATGTGCAGATCTACGGTTACAACGTCGGCAAGGTGACCTCGGTCGACCTCGACCTGAGCGCCCGCGCCGCAAAGGTGCTTTTCACCGTCGACCGCGATCTACGCCTCGGCGACCAGACGCTGGTGGCGATCAAGACCGATACCATTCTCGGCCAACGGATTCTGGCGGTCACCCCGGGTGGTGCAGGTTCGGTCGACACCGTGCCGCTCGGACGCACGACGACCCCGTACACCTTGCCCGACGCGTTGCAGGACCTGGGCAACTCCGCAGCCGAGCTGGACACCGACGCCTTCGAAAGCGCGCTTGAAACTCTGACCGCGACGATGCGCGATGCCACCCCCCAGCTGCGCAGCGCGCTCGACGGCGTGGCGGCGCTCTCCCGCAGCATCAACGCCCGCGACGAAGACCTCGCCCAGTTGTTGACTCACACGAAATCGCTGTCCACCATCCTCGCCACTCGCTCACGCGAACTGAATCAGCTGATCACCGACGGTAATGAGCTGTTCGCCGAGCTCAGTGAACAGCGCACCGCGCTCGCCTCGCTCGTCGCGGGGATCGGCGATGTGTCGAGGCAGATATCGGGGTTCGTCGCGGACAACCGTCGTGAATTCGGTCCCGCACTGGTCAAGCTCAACCTCGTACTCGAGAATCTGAACGCCCGCCGCGCCCACCTCGACGAAGCGCTCAAACGGCTCCCTGCCTTTTCCACCACATTGGGTGAAGTTGTGGGGTCCGGACCGGGCTTTTCCGTCAACATCTGGGGCGTGCCGACTCCTGCCGTTGCCGGCGTGCTGTTGGACACCTACTTCCAGCCGGGCAAGCTGCCCGACAGTCTCGCCGACATGCTTCGCGGATTCATTCGAGAGCGACTCGTGATCAGGCCGAGAACGCCATGACGATCGGACTCAACCGCCCCCGACGATGGCCTCGGGCTGTGCTCATAGCCGTGCTGACCATGACGCTTGTCGCCGGGGTGTACACAGTGTGGCCGCGCACGCAGCAACGGAACATCACCGGCTTGTTCTCCTCGGCAGTGGGTTTGTACGTCGGCGACGAGGTGAAGGTCGCCGGGGTCACCGTCGGCCGGGTCACCGGAATCGAACCGGGCCCGGAGCACACCAGGGTGGCAATGAGTGTCGACTCAAGGATTCCCGTTCCGGGCGATGCCGCCGCCCTGATAGTTTCGCCGAATCTGGTCTCCGCTCGGTTCGTGGAATTCGCGCCGATCTACGACGGCGGCCCGACCCTGTCCGACAACGCGGTCGTCGGACTCGATCGGACAGCGGTACCGATCGAATGGGATCAGGTCAAAGATGAGCTGACCAAATTGTCGGCACAACTTGGACCCAGACCAGGCTCGGCGCAGGGCCCACTGAGCGAGTTGATCAACCAAGCCGCAGATACTTTCGACGGTTCGGGCGAATCATTCAGGAGTGCGGTCCGTGAATTATCGCAAGTGGCAGGGCGTCTCGGGGATTCCCGTACCGACATCTTCGACACCGTGAAGAACCTGCGCATCGTCGTGGACGCCCTCTCGAAGAGCAATGAACAGATCGTGGCGTTCACGTCACATGTCGCCTCGGTCTCTCAGGTGCTCGCGGACAATTCCCGCGACATCGATCAAGCTCTCGGCTCACTGAACAGTGCGCTCTCCGACGTCCGGGGGCTGCTCAAGGACAACAACGATGCATTGATCGGCCAGATCGATCGGCTCGCCGACTTCACCAGTCTGCTCACCGAACGCAGCGACGACATCGAACAAGTTCTGCACCTCGCGCCGACGGCGCTAGCCAACTTCTACAACATCTACAATCCAGCCCAGGCCTCGCTGAACGGCATCGTGACACTGCCCAACTTCGGCAACCCAGTTCAGCTCATGTGCGCGGGGATGTTCGAGACCTCCGAGACGCCGGAGAATTACAAGCGCGCAGAGATCTGCCGCCAGCGAATGGCGCCGGTGGTCAAGCGGCTTCAGATGAACTATCCACCGTTCCTCTTCCGTCCAATCACCAGCATCACGGCGTACAAGGGGCAGATCATCTATGACACACCGCAAACGGAGGCGAAGGCGCAGACCCCGATTGCGCAACTTCAATGGCAACCGCTGCCCGGCGTGACCCCACCGTCCATTCCGCCCGAGGCCGATCTGAGTTCGCTCATGGTCCCGGACGCACCGATTGCGCCACACCGGCCGGACGGACAGACAGGAGCCGGCAGATGATCAACGTGCATCTCCGCAAATCGGCGCGGCAAGCGACGGCGATCGCATCACTCGCGGTGGCGCTCTCGGCATGTCAATTCAACGGGCTGAACTCACTGAACATGCCCGGCACCGCAGGTCACGGCGAAGGCTCGTTCACGGTATCTGTCGAGCTACCCGATATTTCGTCGCTGCCACAGAACTCCCCCGTCAAGGTGGACGACGTGACCGTCGGCAGTGTGTCGGGTGTCAAGCCTATGCAGCGTGACGACGGTACGTTCTATGCGCTGGTCCAGCTCTCCCTCGACGGTTCGGTGCATCTGCCCGCCAACGCCACCGCGACCGTCGCGCAAACATCGCTCCTGGGCTCGCGGCATTTGGAGCTGGCCGAGCCCATCTCCGAACGGCCCGTAGGCTCGCTGGGCCCGAATTCTAGGATCGGCATTGAAAAGGCCGGGAATTATCCGAGCACCGAAGATGTCCTGTCTTCGCTGGCCATCGTCGTCAACAACGGTAATCTTGGTGTACTGCAGGATATTACAGACGAGACGTATGCTGCCGTTGTCGGGCGCGCCGGTCAGTTCACCGCGTTCCTGCCACGGCTCGCCGAATTGGCCGCGGGGTTGGATGCCCAGGCCGGCGACATCGCTACGGCGATGGAGAAGGTCAACCACTTTGCAGGTCGACTCGCCGGCGGTACCGACAAGATCGAGCGGGCACTGGAGGCACTCCCGTCGGCGACGCGGGTACTCAAGGACAACGGCCAACGAATCGTCGATGCTTTCGCGGCCCTGAAGCGACTCGCGGACATCGCCGCCCCGCTGTTGGCTCAGACGAAAACGGATTTCGCCGCTGACCTCATCCACGCCTTCGCCGTGGTCAAGGCCCTCAGCGACAACGCCGAAACGCTCGTCGACGCATTGCCGATCCTGCCGGCATTTCCGATACCGCTCAACGACGGACTGAAGCGGGCGGTCAGGGGTGACTTCCTCAACGTCTTCGCGACGTTTGACCTCACCCTGCGGCGAATGGGCGAGAACTTCTTCACGACGAGCACGCTCGATCCCAACATGAAGCGCCTCTCCGAAGTCATCTCGGTACCCGATTACCTTGTCGGAGCGACATCGTCGTTGTCCGGGCAGGCTGCCGATCCCTTCAAAATCCCGCCCCTGAATCCTCCCGATCCACAGTCGGCCGGCCAACCCTGATGCTCACTCCACTCGTCCGCCTGCAACTGACCATCTTCTCCCTGGTCGCGCTCGTCAGCGTGTTCGTGATCGCAGTGTTCTACGTGCAGTTGCCGAAGGCGTTCGGCCTCGGGACCTACACCGTGACGGCCAACTTCGCGGCCAGTGGAGGTCTGTATCCCAATGCAAACGTCGCCTACCGCGGAACGACCGTCGGCAAGGTCAAATCCGTATCACTGACCCGTGACAACGATGTTCGGGTCGAGATGCGAATCGAGGACACTACGAAAATCCCCGACGACGTCGACGCCTACGTCAAGAGCGTGTCGGCGATCGGCGAGCTATACGTCGATCTTGTGCCGCCGCCGAACGCGTCGACGGATTCTCTGGAAAATGATGGGCACATCGACCGTGCCCGAACGCACATCAGCGGCGACATCGCCAGCCTGCTGCGCGAGGCGCAAAGCCTGGTCGATTCGCTTGATCGAAGCCGGTTGCGCGACGTACTGAGGGAGGCATTCACCGCTTTCGACGGGTCGGGTCCCGAGCTCGCCCGGCTCATCGAATCGTCACGGTCGCTGATCGAAGAAGCCGACAACACGTCCAGCGAGACAATTCAACTCCTCGAACAATCTCAGCCGCTGCTCGACGCCCAGCGTGCGTCCGGGCAGAACATCAGATCGGTTGCAGATGGCCTGGCACGCCTCACGACTCATCTTCGTGAAGCCGACCCCGAGATACGCGCAGTTCTGCAGTCGGCCCCAGGCGCTGCCGACGAAGCGACCGCTCTCTTCGAAGGCATCCGTCCCACGTTTCCGGTGCTGGCTGCGAACCTCGCCAACGCCGGCCGTGTTGGCGTCATCTACCACAAGTCGATCGAACAGGTGCTGGTGATCATGCCGGCCCTTGCCGCGGCGGTCATCACAATCGCGAATCAGTACCCGGCAGACGAGGGCGCCAAAGCGGACTTCAAGCTGAATTTCGGTGATCCACCGCCCTGCATCACCGGGTTCGTACCTCCGTCCGACATACGCTCGCCCGCCGACACCACGCTTCGCGATGTCCCGAAAGACATGTACTGCAAGGTCCCGCAGAACGATCCAACAGTCGTTCGCGGCGCACGCAACTACCCCTGCCAGGAATTCCCCGGCAAAAGGGCGCCGACGGTGCAACTCTGCCGCGATCCGCGGGGTTATGTACCGTTGGGGAGCAACCCGTGGCGCGGACCGCCGGTGCCGGTGGGAACACCGGTGACCGATCCACGAATGACTCTGCCGCAGAACAAGTATCCGTACATTCCGCCGCAAGCGGACTACGATCCCGGGCCTCCCGCCGTGCAGCTTCCGCCAGGTGTGCCGCCCGGGCCGGGGCCGGCGCTCACCGCGCCGTATCCGACGCAGGTCCCGCCCGTGACCCCCGGACCACCTCCACCGCCTCTACCATTTCAGGCGCCGCCTGACCAGGTGATCCCGCCATACGTTCGGCCGTCTGCGCCACCCACTCCTGCAAATCCTGGCGGCGCAACGCCACCCGCGAGCGAGAACGCACCGTTGCCGGCTGAGGCCGGATTGTCGGGAACAAGCCAACCACAGGCGGGCCGTGCCGCCGTGACAACCTACGATCCGACAACCGGTGGGTTTCTCGACCCGTATTCCGGAATCAGCCTGTACGCCAGTGGCTCATCTCGAACATCCACAGCAGAGAACTGGGTGGACCTCATGACCTACCCCCGCCTCAGTTGACGACAGCGAGACCCCCTCAGTCGACATCGATGAGAAGGTGGGTGAGCCGAAGTTCCGCGATACGCCACTCCCCGTCGCGCCGGACCCATCGGTCATGGTAATGACCGTAGGCAGTCAACCCCGTCCCGTTGTTCCACTTCACTCGCTCTTGAGCCGCCCAGATCACGCGGGCCCCATCCTCGTCGAGGTGAAACTCCGGGCTGTGCACCTGATGGACCGTGACCGCATCTGTCACAGACGCCTGCACTGCCGCAAGCGTGGCGTCGCGTCCGACGATCGGCGGCACGTCATCGCCGCCTCCTAGATCGAAGACGATGTCTTCGGCCATCAGCTCGGCCAATCCGGCCCAGTCCTTGGTGTCCATCAGCCGGCAGTATCTCGATTTGGCCTGCTCCAATTCGAAACAAGTCTCTAGGTCGATTTGCACAATGGCTCCTCCATTGGACGAAGTGATGTTCAGGCCGGTCGGAGCAGCATGGCCGTAGTTCCGCTGTTAGCGGCTCCGACTCCGACCGCTGCCAGCGATACGTCGTCGACCTGCCGGCCGTCTGCCTCGGCCCGGATCTGCAGACACGCCTCGTACAGGTGACCGAACCCGTGCAGCCGGCCTCCGGATAATTGGCCGCCCGCGGTGTTGATCGGCAGGTCACCGCCGAGCGAGATGCGTGCCGGGTCGGCAATGAACTCGCCGGACTCGCCCACCTTGCAGAAGCCGAAATCTTCCAACCAACACAGTACGAACACGCTGAACCCGTCGTACAACGAGGCGTAATCGACATCGCCCACAGTGAAATCCGTTCGGTCCCAGATGGTTGACCAACGCGAACTGATCCGAGTGATGTCGTCCCCGCCCTCCCAGGTGAACCGGTCGTGATGAGCGCAGTCCAGTGACTCGACCGTAACCGCGTGATGGTCCAGTGCTCGTGCGTGTTCGCCCCGCGAGATGACGAAGGCGGTCGCTCCGTCACAGGCGATGTCACAGTCGTACATGCACAACGGCTCGGACACCATGCGCGCGTTCAGGTAAGTCTGCAGATCCAATGGGTCGGTGTAGATCGCCGACGGGTTCCTCCGCGCGTTGGCGCGTTCGGCGATCGCAACAGAGGCGAGTTGTTCGCGCGTCAGCCCGTAGCGGATCATCCGGGCTCGAATCTGCATTGCGGCGAGATTGGCGGCGGTGGCGCCAAAAGGCAACTGCCATACCAGTATTCCGGCCGGGCGGCCGTCGCGCGCCCCGTAGCCCTGGCGACGCCCTGAGCCCTGGGCCGTGCCCTCCCAGATGCTGCGCCAGCACAGCACATGGTTGGCGAGGCCGCCCGCAACGGCGAGCATCGCGTCGACAACGGCACCCAACTGTCCGGGCGATTCCACTCCTCCTGCCACCCAATTCGGTTTGATGCCGAGGGCGTCGTGGATATCGCGCAGAGAAGCGCCGGAGAACCCCGGGCCGGCCTGCGACGCCCCCGGGTACGTGGTCAGCCCGTCGATGTCGGCGAGCGTGAGTCCTGCGTCTTCGACGGCGGCCAGGCAGGCGTCGGCGGTGAGCCGCAGTGCATCCCGACCCAGTCGCCTGCCGATAGCAGATTGACCGATGCCACTGATGATGACGTCGTCGGTGAGCGGCGAGGCCATCAGAGATCCGGTTCGAACAGCGGTACGAACACGTCGTCGTCACCGTCACTGCGTGGATCGAACGTGACGCGTACCGGTAAGCCCGCGGTGACATCGTCGGGCTCGACGTTCACGAGGTTCGTCAGGACTCGGACGCGCTCGTCCTCGACGGGTGTGACGAACGCGATGATGTACGGCGGCGGAAAACTCGGGAAGAACGGGTGTTGATTCACGGTCCACGTCTCGACGCGTCCCCGGCCGCTGAGCGCGACGTATCCGAGCTCGCCGTGGTCATGCGGGCAGCGCACGGCCGGTGGGTGAACCAGACGCTCGCAACTCGAACAGCGCTGCAGACGAAACCGCCCGTCGGCGCCCGAAGTCCAGTACGGCCGATTCACCTCCGACAGCAGCGGAATCGGCTGATCCGGTGTGGTCTCGCTCACCGCTCGTCGACGCCGAAGATGAACCGGTCGGCGATCGCGTGCTCGTTGCGGATCGACATCTCCTGAGCGGTGTTCAGCCAGAGGCCGTCGAAGCCCTTTGAGTGCATGCCCGCGTGGATGGCACCGATGTTCTTCAGGTCCTGAGTCGGCAACTCTCCCCAGCCGTCATGGTCCTGCCAGCGCTCGAACTCCTGCCAACCGGCTTCGGGCACTTCGCCGGGTGCGAAGTGCTCGAGCGAGAACATCTCGAACGTGCACCTGTTCGGATCGTCGGCGTCGGGCAGCATCCGGTACCCGAGCAGACACGATTTCTCAACGAGGATCACGAGCGTGGGAAAGATGTGCCAGTCGCCGTTTCCGGCGAAATACTCCTCCATCGACATCCGCGGGAAATCGACGCCGTCGGCCAGCGCCAGTTCCTCACACATCTTGTGGTAGAGGACAAATGGCGGAGTTTCACTGGGCTCCATCGTTGCCAGCTGCTGCGCGGCGCGATAGTCGCGCTCGGTGACCAGCGCGTTCACCCCGAGGAAGTTGTACTGCATAGCGTTGGCGAACACCTCCGGCCGCGAGGACTGCTTCCGGCGAGCACTGTCACGCTCGGCCGTCTCCGGCCGCTGTGTGTAGATGAACCGCGAGTGGTTGCGGTAGGCGATCGTCGGCGTGTACGGCGCGTAGACGTACTCCTGAGGCAGTGCCGGTTCGGTGCTCGGCCGGGGACCCTGAGCAGCCCGCAACGTCTGCGGGTGTGTGCCCGGCGTGTGGTAGCCCTCGATGAAGGCATCGATGACGGTCTTGTAGTTGGCCGGCAGAAACGTCCGCTTACGCCAGCGGTAACGCATGTCCTGCAGGCGAAACGGCGCCAGTGCAGTAGGCAGCGGGTCCAGCCACGACAGGAGGTCAGGCGGGTCGTCGGCCATGCTGATGAACACCCAGCCACCCCATGTACCCACGTTGACGGATTTCAGCCCCCACTGATCCCGCGGCCGGGAGGCGAACTCCTCTCTGCACGGGACGAACGACGAACGGCCGTCGAGCGCGTAGCGCCACCCATGGAACTCACACCGCAGATCCCCCTCGACAGCCGTGCCGGTCCCCCGCACGATCTTCATCCCGCGATGTGCGCACGCGTTGTAGAACGCCTTGATGCTGCGATCCTTCTGGCGCACAACGACGATCGACTGCCGACCGATGGTGTACTCGTAATAGGAGCCCGGGTCGGGGATCTCTTCCTCGCGGCACGCGGCCTGCCAAACCCGGGTGAACAGCCTGTCGAGTTCGAGCTGGAGGAACTCCGGGTCGAGGTAACGGCTCTTCGGGACGAACGTTTCCCCACACGCATACTTCTCCGGCACACGCCGGGTCGCCACGTCGGTCATCGTCACCTCTGTCTCGTCAGCCGGCAGGCGGCTTGTCGAAGATGTTGGGCCACAGGATCGCCTCTTTGAATGACGTTTCGATCTCGGCGAACGCGCTGGGGATGTCCCACGTTCCCGTGGCCGAGACGATTTCGCGCTCGATCACCGGATTCGACATCAAACTGATCCGGCCGTTCCCGGCGAAGATCACGCGGCGATTCAGCCAATCCGACTGCACGCTCGCCAGATACGCCACCGGCGGCACGCAGTTCTTCGGCGACAACCGCACATTCGAATCGGAGTAGTCCATGCTGCCACCGCCCTTGATGCCCTGCGTCATTCGCGTTCCGGCGATCGGAGCGATCGCGTTCGACGTGACACCGTAGTTGCGCAGGGCGTTGGCGCAGGAGAACGTGAGGCCGACGATGCCCATCTTCGCGGCCGCATAGTTCGGCTGGCTCGGCGCGCCCTGCAAACCGGACATCGACGTGAAGTTGATCAACCGGTACTGGCCGCCGCGGTTCTCCCGCCACCATCCGGCCGCATGTCGGCTGATGTTGAACGTCCCCTTCAGGTGGACGGCGACGACGGCATCCCAGTCCTCCTCGCTCATCTTGAAGACCATGCCGTCGCGCAGAATGCCCGCGGCGTTCACCACTACGTCGAGCCCGCCGAGGGTGTCGGCGGCGCGGCCGATCAAGTCGGCGCAGGCGCAGAAGTCCGTGATGTCGGTGGTGTCGGAGAAGGCCTTGCCACCCTGTGCGTTGATGGCCGCGGCCACCGCCTCTGCCGGCCCCGGGTCACGACCGGTGCCATCGACTCCCACACCTGCGTCGGAGACCAGGACGGTCGCTCCTTCTGCCGCCAGCCCGTCGGCCACGGCAGCTCCGATACCGCGACCCGCGCCGGTGACCAGCGCCGTCCGTCCGTCCAGTGCACCCATACCCGCTCCTTAACAAGCGCTCTCCGGCATCATACAAGACAGTAGAACACTGTGTGTATATCTGTATACTAGTCGAAACCCCATTCCGAGTATCGGCGCTCTAGCTCCGCAAGTGCCTCCCGGCCGCCTCTGGCCGCCCGCTCCTTCATGAAGTTGAACTCGTCCTCACGCCAGGACAGGTTGCTGAACACGCTGTGCGCCATGGGAACCCAGTCGCCGAACTGCGCCATGCCGACCGCGTGCCAGAACGTGATGAGTGCGTGCTTGCCGACCATCAGCCCGTCCGCCGAATGGTGGGCGATGGCGCGGGCATACCGCAGCGCCTCGTCGTGCAGCCGTTCGGCGGGAACCACCGACGCGGCGACTCCCCACTCGCGCAGCTCGGCGGCGGGGACCTTGCGCCCCGTGATCATGGCCTCATAACCGCGGTTCGGCCCGAGCTTGAGCAGGGCCAGCGGCATCGCGGTCGAGAATCCGGCGAAGCCGATACGGGCCTGCGGGCGCGCCAGGTACATGTCGTCCGCGACGACCAGGATGTCGGCGGCAAGGGCGAGGTTCATCCCCGCCCCCAAGGTCGCACCCTGGCATGCGGCGATCACTGTCTTCGGAAACTCCAGCCAGTTCGCGAGGTGGCGGTGCAGCCTGCGCGCGTTGCCCATCCGGGCTGTCTGGGGCAGCTTCTTGCCCTTTGCCAGGCCGGCCTTTTCGACGGGGAGCCTGCGAACGTCGTCACCGCTACAGAAGTCCTTGCCGTCAGCGGCCAAAATGACGACCTTTACATCGTCGTCGTTCTCGGCTTCGTCGAGATGTTTCTTGAAAAGCGTGTGCATATCGGGCGACAGGATCGCGTTGCGCCTGTCAGGCCTGCTGATCGTGATCTGCGCAATGTGCCGTTCGATGACGTCGTAGCGGACCCAGTTCTCGTCGACCTCGATATCGCCCGCGGTCCCATCGTCAGCGCTCACCACACCCCGATTCCACGCAGCAGATTGTACATCTGAACATATTCCGCTCTATTGTTACATAGATGATAGGGTCGCCACGTGCCGACGATGACTATCAGCAAGGACGTCGCGGCAAGCGCCGAGGCGGTGTGGGCGATACTCGCCGACTTCGCCGATGTCCGGTGGATACCGGTGATCAACGACGTCGAGGTCGAGGGTGACGGTCCGGGCATGAGCCGCAAGATCCGCGGCTCCACCGAGGGTGAGCCGACGGTCGAGACGCTGCTGTGGATTCGGCCTGCGCAGAGACAGATCGCCTACCGGATCACCAACAACCCGCTGCCGGTCAGCCACTTCGAAGCCGTCGTGTCGGTAACCGAATCCGAAGGCCGCGACTGCCGGGTCGGCTGGGAGGTGGAGTACGAACCATCCGCCGACGACGCGAGTGCGCGGGAGAGTATCGAACTGGTTTACGGGATGATGGCCGACTGGCTGGCGACCGCGGCGACCAACATCGCCACGTAGTCTTGGAACAGATATACAGCATCTGTTCATTAGTCTAGAATGTTGCCGGTGATCGACCCCCTGGACCTCGTGCTCATCAGCGTCGACGACCACACCGTCGAACCTCCCGACATGTTCAAGGGCCGGGTCCCAGCTCGATTCGCCGACGATGCCCCAAAGATCGTGCAGGACAACGACGGTGTGTGCTACTGGGAGTACGCGGGGCTGCAGATGCCCAACATCGGACTCAACGCCGTGGCGGGCCGGCCCAATGACGAATGGGGCTTCGAACCGTCACGCTTCGAGGACATGCGCAAAGGCTGCTACGACGTCGGCGCCCGGGTCGACGACATGAACGCGGCGGGTGTGCTGGCGTCGCTCTGCTTTCCCTCGTTCCCCACCATCTCCGGAGCGCTGTTCACCTACCGCGGGGAGCGAGACATCTCCGAGGTGATGGTCCGCGCGTACAACGACTGGCACATCGAGGACTGGTGCGGTCGGCATCCGGACAGATTCATCCCGATGGGAATCCTCCCGCTGTGGGACCCTGTGCTCGCGGCAGGCGAAGTCGCGCGCCTCGCCGCGAACGGATGTCGTGCCGTAACCGTGCCTCAGCACATCGGGAGCTACGGCCAGCCACCATGGCAGGACCCACGGTGGGACCCGCTGTGGGAAGCGGTGTGCGAACACGAAACGGTCGTCAACATCCACATCGGCACCGGCGGCGGCGTCCCTGTCCCGTCGGACCAGACCACCTACCTCGCGTACAACTCCATGCTGGCGATCGATACCATGAGGTTCACCGCGGACCTGCTGTTCTCCCCCGTCGTCGTCAATTTTCCGACCATCAAGTTCGCCCTCTCCGAAGGCGGCATCGGATGGATTCCGTTCCTGCTCGAGCGGTTCGAGGACATCTACTCCCGGCAGCGTGCGTGGACCGGTGACGATCTCGGTGAAGGTCTGACCCCGACGGACGTCTTTCGACGCAACTTCATGTCGTGCTTCATCCGCGATCGCGTCGGGATCGAGATGCGCGAGCGGATCGGGACCGAGACCATCTGCTGGGAGATGGACTACCCACACTCAGACAGCAGCTGGCCGGATGCGCCCGAGCAACTTGCGACGCAACTCGACGGATGTTCGCCCGACGAGGTCGAGGCGATCACCTGGCGAAATGCCGCGCGCGCCTACGGCTATGACGGTGTCGAGCGTCTCGGACGGCAAAACTGCACGGTGGGCGCACTGCGGGAGAAGATCGCCGGTCTCGACCTGTCGGCGCCGAAGGTCGATGCGGGCCGCGCACCCAAGGCCGGCACCACCGCGATCACCTACGGCGAGATGAAGGAGCGGATGGCGTCGATCATCCGCGGCGGCACGTGACCGAACGCGACTACGGTGTAGCCCTCACCGACGCGGATCGTGCGTTCCGCGACGAGGTTCGCGCCTTCCTGTCCTCGTCGCTGACTCCCGACCTGCTCGACCGGGACGGCGGCGAGACCACTCGCCTCGATCGGATGCGGATGTGGCAGAGTCGACTGCACGCTGCGGGACTGGCGGCGATCTCCTGGCCGACGGAGCACGGCGGACGCGCCGCGACGCCGACACAGCAGCTCATCTTCAGCGCGGAGATGGCCGCTGCCCGCGCCCCGGAGCCGATCAACCGCAGCGCCATCAATCAACTCGGCCCGACGATCATCCAATGGGGTAGCGACGAGCAACGAGAGCGCTATCTGCCCCGAATCTTGTCGGCGGAAGATGTCTGGTGTCAGGGCTTTTCAGAACCCGATGCCGGCAGCGATCTCGCAGCCCTGAGAACCAGGGCTGTCATCGACGGCGACGAACTGGTCATCACCGGGCAGAAGATCTGGACATCGAAGGCCTCCTACGCGAACTGGATCTATCTGCTGGCTCGGACCGATCCGAGCGCCGAGAAGCGAGACGGGATCAGCTTCATCCTGGCCGACCTGGCCTCACCCGGCATCGAGGTCCGCCCGATACGTCAGATCACCGGCGCCGCGGAGTTCAACGAGGTGTTCTTCGACGCGGTGCGGGTACCGCTCGCCAACGTCGTCGGACCGCTGCACGGCGGATGGAAGGTCGCGAAGTCGACGCTGGGCTACGAGCGGGTCGGCCAAAGCCGCACGCATCGGATAGAGCGCCGACTCGACATCTTGGTCAAGATGGCACAGAAACCGAACGCCCTGACCGACAGGGGCTTTGCCGACTCCTATGTCGCCGACCGAATCGCCCGGTACGTGGCGCAGGTCGAGGCGCTGCGCCAGATCGCCGCACAGGCCACCGCCGCCGGCGTGCGCGGGGTCAGCCCGGGGCCGGAAGCGTCTGTCGCCAAACTGCTGACGTCGGAGGTGGACCAGTCGATGGCCACGTTCGGGCTCGAACTGGCCGGGCCGTCCGGCGTGCTGGAACGCGGATCGGCCGGGGCCGCCAAGAAGGGCAACGTCGCCACGAGCTATCTGCTGATGCGGGCGGCCACCTTCGGTGCCGGAACGTCGGAAATCCAACGCAACGTCATCGCCGAACGACTCCTGGGGCTGCCCCGTGACCCCTGACATCACCGTCTCGCTCGCCGAGATCGCCGATACAGCAGCCGAAATCGCCGCGCTACACCAATCGGCGCACGACATCATGCGCCAGGCCTGGTCGGTGGAACGCACTCGCTCGCTGCTGGACGGGTCGGCGTTCGACGAGATCTTGTGGAACACTGTCCGCGACCTGGGCTGGCCGGACGTGCTGGTAGCGGAAGACCGCGGCGGCGCAGGCGGAACCGTGCGCGAACTGGCCGTGTTGAGCGAGTCGGCCGGATTCGTCGCGGCTCCCCTGCCGCTGGCCGCCACGGCGGCCGCGGCGTGGTGCGAGAGCAACTGCGTCGACGGAGTCGCCGTCGTGTTACCCGAACCCGCAGCACTCACGGGTGAGACAGTCTCGGGCACATTCGGTTTCGTTCCCTACGGCGGTGTCGCCGCCCGCTTCACCGTCCTTGCCGAAGCCGACGAGTCGTCGGTGCTCGGCATTGTCGACGCCTCCGGGCCGGGCGTCACCCGGACACCGCTGACGCCGCTCGATCACACTCCCGCCGCGCTCGTCACGCTCGACGATGCGCCGATCCGCGCTATTGCCGACGGTCCTGGAACTGCGCGCCGCTATCGCGAAACGGTGATGCGCTGGCGCGTCGGGCTGGTCGCCGAACTGGTCGGTGTTGCCGCGGCCGCCAACGCCGCCGCAACCGAATACGCGAAGGTCCGCGTGGCTTTCGACCGGCCGATCGGTGCGTTCCAGGCCATCAAACACCGCCTTGTCGACCAGCGATCGGCGATCGAGGTGGGCCGTGCACTTGTCAACCGGGCCGCCGACGCTTGCGATCAAGGCCATCCGGATGCAAGCGCATTGGTCTCGTTGGCGGTGTTCTGGGCCCTCGACGCGTTACGCGCCGTTCCAGAAGGAGCCACGCAGGTGTTCGGCGGCATCGCCTATACCTGGGAGCACGAGGCTCACGTGTTCCTGCGCCGCGCGGCGACCCTGGCCGCATCCATGGGGTCACGCGCAGCCCATCGCGAGGCGATCACCGATTGGCTGGCCACGCGCGGCTGACACTCAGCGATAGTCGAGGGTGACGTCCAACCGGTCGAAGGTGTTGACCAACGACGATTCCCGCTTGATCCGCTGACCCGTCACGCGCACTGCCTTCGCGCGTTTCAATACCTCGGCGAGTACGAACCTCGCCTCGCGCCTCGCAAGGGCAGCCCCCATGCAGAAGTGCTCTCCGACACCGAAACCGAGATGTCCCGCCGCGTCGGTGCGCATGATGTCGAAGTCCTCGGCGGTGGGTCCCCAATGGTCGACGTCTCGATTGGCCGACGCGTACGCCATCAGCAGACCTTGACCCTCGCCGATGGTCTTTCCCCTGACCTCCACATCCTTCGCGGCCTGGCGCGCCATGCTCATCACCGGCGTCCACCACCGCAACGTCTCCTCGACCGTGTTCTCGGAGTGCGACGGGTCGGCGAACAACTTCTCGGCCTGGTCGGGATGCAGATCCAGGCATTGCACCAGCCCGGCCAACAGGCTCTGAGTCGTCTCACTTCCCGCGGCAAGCAGCGTCATGGCGTACACCATGATCTGCACTTCGTTGAACGGTTCGCCATCGATACGCACCTGCGTCAGCATCGTCAACAGATCGTCGCGTGGATTCTTCGCCCGTTCGGCGGTCAGACCCAACAGGTACGGGGCGATCTGATCGAAGATCACCTGGAAGTCTTCATCGGTGGCCAGACCACTGCCGGCCTTGGCGATGGTCGTGGCCCACGACGCGACTTGGGACCAGTCCGGCTCCGGCACACCGAGGAAGTACGAAAAGATGTACACGGGAATGGGTTCGGCGATGTGCCCGATCCAGTCGAACTCACCGTCGGGAAGCTTGTCAAATGCCTCGGCGACGACCTGCTGTACGCGGTCTTCCATCTTGGCCACCGCCGACGGTGTGAATCGGACACCGATCGCTTTTCGATGCGCGCGGTGCTCGGGCGGATCCATGAACATGATGCCGCGGCTTCCGAAACCCTGCGGATCGACGCCTTGCCGGTGCGCGATCAGATCCATCATGATCGCGATGCGTTCCGACTTGAACTTCTCCGGCCGCGCCGAGATTGCCTTCACGTCGTCGTACTTCGTGACGACCCAGAACTGACCCTCGTCGTACCAGTGCAGCGGATCGGTCTCCCGCAGCTCGCGGAACGCGGCATTGGGGTCGCCGAGGTAGAACGCCGGATCGTCGAATCGGGCTTCGGACAGTCCAGTGGTCGTCGCCATGCTATGAACAATAGAACACAGACTGTGAATCTGTGAACAAGGAGTCCGTCCTGGCCACGCCGTCGGATAGTGGACGCAATAAGACGAATATTGTTCAATTGTGCAGCAAGCCGCAGAACAGGAGCGCACTCGTGAGCCAGAAACCCGCCACAACGGATTTCCTGGCCGATGTGCGCGTGCTGCAGCTCGGCGACGGTATCGCGGGTTCGGCGGCCGCCGCACTGCTCGCGAGCCTCGGCGCTGACGTCAGCAGGATCGCGGGTCGGCGAGTGCGCCGGGCGGGGCCGGTCCTGGCGGGGCCACACGGGCCCGTCGCGGCTGTCGATGCGGTACTCGATCACCGCAAGCGGATCCTCGACTCGGGCGCCGATCCGGTGCAACACGCCCGCGCGGCCGACATCGTCATCGCCGACGGCGCTGCCGTCCCGACTATCGACGGCCCAGCCGTCGTCGTGCAGCTTTCACCCGTCGGGTCTGCAACTGAGCACCCCGGCGGTGAACTGGTCGCTCAGGCGAGCGGCGGGCTGCTGGCCACGATCGAGGACGGCGACGGCCGACCGATGCCCGCCCCCGGTTACGTCGCCCTCAAATCCGCCGGTGCCGTCGCCGCTCTGGCGGCGTTACACGGGCTGGACGGTCGCAACGACACGCTGACGGCGGTTCATGTCGACGTCTCCATCCAGGAGGCGGTGATCTACACCGCCGCGCTGCCCGAATGCGCGCACGTCATGTACCGCTGCCCGGGCCGCGCGGGCAGCGGGCGCTACCTCGCACCGTCTGGCGTATTCACCTGCCAGGACGGGCTGGTGCGCATCACCGCGGTGGAGAACCATCAGTGGAAGGGCCTGCTGGCGGCGTTCGGCAATCCGGGCTGGGCTCTCGGCCTCGACGAACGGCCGGCACGCATCGAACATGCCAACCTGATCAACGCCAAGGTCACCGAGTGGACTCGCGAGCGCCGCAAGGCCGACTGCGCCGCCGTGCTACAGGCCAACGGTGTCCCGTCGACGCCTGTGAACCGACCGGACGAGCTGCTTGACTCACCACAACTGGCACACCGAAACTCCTTGATCCGGACGCGTATCGGTGATCGCGACGTCACTGTCCTCGGACCTCCGTGGCGAACGACATGCGGTGCGATGGGCGAACGCCGGCCCGGCGGCCTGCGCGGGTTACGCATCGCTGAGCTCACACACGTGTTGGCCGGTCCGATCATCGGCTCTCTGCTGGGCGCGATGGGAGCGACCGTCGTGCGCCTCGAGGACCTCGACCGACTCGACATCTACCGGCGCAGCGGCCCGTTCGCCGACGGCATCGCCGGTGTCGAGCGCGGTGCCTACTACGCGGTGGCCAACCACTCCAAGCGCAGCGTGCTGATCGACCGCGACAACGCGGTCGGCGATGTCGCCGCTGCGCTGTCGGAAGCCGACGTGGTGATCGAGAATGTCGGGTCGTCTCGGCTGGACCGGCTACGCGTCGCACCGGCCGAACTCGCCGCCTCGGGCCGGCTCGTGATGCGCGTGTCGGGATTCGGATCGGATGGCCCACTGGCCGGATATCGCGTGTACGCCAACAATGTCCAGGCCTACGGCGGTCTGGCGGGCCTGACGATGGGAACGAACGGAGAACCCGCCCGGTTGGGCACCGTGCTGGCTGATCCGCTCTCATCAGTCGTGGCGGCGGTGGTCGTCGCGGCATGGGCGGTCGGACCGCGCGCCGATACCGGTGCCGTCGTAGATCTCTCGATGTCGGAGGTTGTGGCATCCACGGTTTCCGAATACGTCGCGGCCGCGTCGACCGAGCAGCTGACGGCCGATCCGACGGTGCGTCGCGCGGTGTACCGCAGCGCCGACTCCCATTGGGTGGCAGTCGAATTGAGCGGTGACGAATCCGTGAACTTCCACGACGGCGAGCTAGCCGAGCGGATCGGGTCATCGCAGGCAGAGGACGCCGCTGCCGAGTTGGCCGGAGTCGGTGTCGGCGCCGCGGTGGTACGCAGCGCCGACGAACTGGTCGTCGACCCCCACCTGGCCGCGCGGGAGTTCTTTCCCGAGATCGCTCACCCCGATCCGGAACTCGGCACCGGCCGCCTGGTCGGCCTGCCGTGGCGGTTCGCCGGGGAGGGGCCGGTCCCGCTGGGACCGCCTCCCGCACTCGGTAGTACACCCGCCAGCGCACTCTACGAGAGGACGACCGTGTGACAACGTCACGATCTGCAACCTCAGCGACGGTGTGGTCATCGACGTTCGTGCCGTCAAAGTCGCCCTACCCCGAATTCGGCCAGGACGGCTACAGCGTCGCGTGGGTCGACACCGACACCGGACGCTTCCAGGTTCTCGTCGACGGCGCCAGGCCCGCATCCGGCACCGTCGGCCACCTCGTGCAGGTGACATTGGGCGGTGACACCGTCGAGATGTTCGTCGCGGATCCGTCATGACGGGGGTCCATATCACCGGGATCGGTGTCACCGAGTTCGGCAAGCACAGCCAGACCCCGCTGGCCGACCTGGGTGTGGCGGCCGCCGAGAAGGCGCTCGCGGATGCGGGCATTGAATACGACGCGGTCGGCGAGGTGTTCACCTCCTCCGCTCTCGCGGGCCCACAGATGGGGTTGGCGGTGGCACACCGGCTGGGCCGCACCGGAATTCCGGTGACCGCGCTGGAGAGTGCGTCCGCAGGCGGAATGGTCGCCCTGCGGCATGCGGTGTGGGCGGTCGCATCCGGTCGCTGCCGGACCGCGCTGGCGATCGGTTACGAGAAGACGACCGCCCTGGAACCGGGTGGTGTGGTTCCGGCGGCGGTCGGCTTCTGGGACCGATTCCCACCTCAGCTGCACTACGCGATCGAGGCGGCGCGCTTCCTGCACGAGACGGGCTGTGGCCCGGAGGCCATCGCCGCCGTTGCCGCCAAGTCGTACAACCAGGCTCGGCTCAACCCCCTTGCGGCGCGGCGTAATCCGGAGCCGGTGACGGTGGACGACGTCCTCGGTGCGAGGATGGTCGCCGAACCCCTGACGAAGATGATGTGCCACGCGTCGGTCGACGGCGGGGCCGCCGTCGTGGTGTCCGCCGACCCGGCCAAGCGGTCGGTGTCAGTGCTGTCGATCGAACAAACCAGCTGGCCTGACGATCCACATTGGCCAGTGACGGGACCCGTCGTGGGCCCCCCATCCCAGATCACGCTGACCGCCAAGCGCGCATACGCCGACGCGGGTGTGGACCAGCAGGACGTCGGGGTGGTGTCGTTGCACGACATGTGCGCCAGCGAGGAGATCACGGCGTTGGTCGCGCTGGGTCTGGCCGACTCCGCCGGCGTGATCAAACTCATCGAGTCCGACGGTCTGGCGTCGGACGGCGTGCTGCCGACCAACACCGACGGCGGGTGCATTGCGCGTGGCCATCCGATCGGCGCAACCGGTCTGGCGCAGACCGCGGAGGTCGTCAGCCAGCTTCGCGGAGAGGCTGGTTCGCGTCAAGTCGCGGACCCGCGGACGGGCCTCGCTCAAGCGGTGGGCGGCGGGGGGTCCTGCGTCGTGGGTCTGCTCCGCGCATGACCGTCAGGCGATGGCGCCGCTCTCCTTGAGCGCCGCGATGCGGTCCCAGTCGCCCCCGAGCTCGAGTATCAGTTCCTCGGTGTCGGCGGCGAATTCAGGCATCGGACTCAGCTGCAGCGGGGTCTTGTCGAACAACACCGGACTCGCGACGAGTTCGAAGCTCCCGCTGTCCGTTTCGACGGCGGCGATGGCGCCGTTGGCACGAACTTGGGGATCGGCGGCGACCTCGACGGTGTTCTGCACCACCGACCATTGACCGTCGAAGCCGTCGAGCACCTTCCGCCAATGCTCGAGTGGTCGCGCCGCGATGGCCTCTCGGATGACCTCGGCGGCCAGGGCGGCATTCCGGGCGAGGGACTCGTGGCTGGCGAACCGTTCGTCCTCGGCGAGTTCGCCGACCCCGATGCGTCGGCAGAACTCACCGAAGAAGCGGATGCCCTGCAGCATCGACAAGCCGAGGAAGCGGCCGTCGCCAGTGCGATAGAAACCAACCAGGGGATTGTTGGGCGCGACGTTCGCACCCGCGGTGTTGGACACCCATGGTTGGCCGCTCACCAGCGCGGCGTTGATCGCGACTCCCGACGCCCATACGCCCACACCGAGCAGCGAGATGTCGACGACCCTGGCATGTCCGGTCCGCTCGCGCTCGAACAACGCGGCGGAGATGCCGCCGGCGATGGTCATGCCTCCGATCGAGTCGCCGTACGCCGGACCGGGCTGCGGTACAACGCCTTCGAGATCGCTGGGTGTCGATCCCATCGCGCCCGCGGCGCGACTCCAGAACGCGGTCATGTCGTAACCGCCGATGTCGGATTCGGTGCCGAGCGGACCGTAGGCGCTGCCGCGCGCATAGATGATGTCCGGATTGACCGCGCGCACGTCCTCGACATCGATCTTCAATTTCTTGCGCGCGTCGGGCAGAAAGTTGGTGAGGAACACGTCGCTGGTGCGCGCGATCTCCATCAGCAGTTCATGGCCATCGGGGGTAGACATGTCGATGGCCACCGACCGCTTACCGCGGTTGGCGTGTTCCATCACCGGATTTCGGTCGCCCTCGATGGTGATGTGGCCGAGGTTGCGCAGCCCGCGTTGGGAATCGCCGGTACGCGGGTGCTCGATCTTGATGACGTCGGCTCCCCAGTCGGCCAGCACGGCGCCGGCTGCGGGAACAAACGTCCACTGCGCGACTTCGAGCACGCGCACGCCCTTCATCGGCGCTGGGGCACCTGATGTCATCTAAACCCTCCGAGATTGTGACCGAGGCCATCGCACTGAACAATAGAACACTTTCTGTCTAGCTGCTATTGTCCATTGCGTGACGGGAGCGTTGTCCCACCTTCGCGTGTGTGATCTGAGTGGCCAGCTCGCGGGCGCGGGAGCCACCAAGATCCTCGCTGCGTTCGGCGCGGAGGTGATCAGGGTCGAAGATCCCGCGACCCGGGGTCTATGGGATGCGCTGCGCGGTGTGGGCCCCTACGTCGACGAACGCCGCGGCGTCAATCTCGGCGCCGGGTTCAACAACCACAACGTGGGTAAGTCGGGGGTGACGATCAACATCCGCACCGACGAAGGCAAAGACCTGCTGCGCGAACTGATCGCCATCAGTGACGTCGTCTGCGAGAACTTCGCGGCCGGTGTCATGACGAAACTCGGCTTCGGCTATGGCGAACTGCGACAGCTCAAGCCGGACATCATCTATGTCTCCAACTGCGGGTTCGGTCACACCGGCCCCTATCGCGACTTCAAGACCTGGGGACCGATCGTTCAGGCGGTCAGCGGCTTGACGTTCACCGCGGGGCTGCCGGACACCGAACCGGCCGGTTGGGGATTCTCCTATATGGACCACGTCTCGGCGTTCTACATGACGACAGCGATCCTGGCGGCGCTGCATCACCGCGAGCGGACGGGCGAAGGCCAGCATGTCGATCTGGCGACGGTGCCCGCGGGCATCGCGATGCTGCCCACCGAGGTCCTCGACTGGACCGTCAATCACCGTTCGACGGCGCCCGGCGGCAACAGGGCCGACTTCGACGAGATGGCGCCACACGGCATCTACCCCTGTCTGGGCGAGGACCGCTGGATCGCGATCGCATGCCGAGACGATCGCGAACTCGGGTTACTCGCGAAGGTTATCGACGAGCCGGAGTTGGCGACGGACCGTTTCGCCACGCTCGATCGGCGTCTGCAAGCCGCTGACGAACTGGACCGATTGATCGGTTCTGCGACGGCAACCCGGGATGCGGCGATGCTCGCCGACGACCTCATTGCGGTCGGAGTTCCGGCCAGCGTGGTGAAGAGCCCGCGGGAACGGATCGATGACGATCGCGATCTCGCGCAGATGAAGCTCTTCCCCGTGGTGCCCCACCCGGACATCGGTGACGTTCGCGTCGAAGGCATCCCGATGCGGTTGTCGGCGACGCCCTGGCAGATCACCTCGGCGGCACCGCGACTGGGACAACACAATCGCGAGGTGCTTTCGGGTCTGCTCGGCCACTCCGACGCCGAACTCTCCGACTGGGCACAGCGAGGTGTGATCTGAGCGCGCTGGACGACCTGCGCGTCGTCGAACTCACCGACCAGTTCACCCCCGTAGGTGGGCGGGTCCTGGCCGAGCTCGGCGCCGACGTAATCGTCGTCGAGCCACCCAACGGGTCGACGCACCGTCGCCGTCCCCCCTTCGTCGATGACGCGCCAGGTGTCGACCGAAGCCTGCGTTGGTGGTCAGGCAACGTCGGGAAGCGTTCGGTGACAATCGATCTGGTATCCGATTCAGGTCGGCGGTCTCTCGAGTCGCTCATCGCCACCGCCGACATCGTGATCGCAGGCGGTGACCAGTGTGAGGGTGTCAGTTACGACGTATGCCGTACCCGTGACGCCCGGCTGATATGGGTTTCGGTCAGCGCATTCGGTCTGGGCAGTGCGCGCGCCGGACAACAGGTGACCGACCTGACGATGCTCGCGGGCGGAGGTCCGATCTGGAACTGCGGATACGACGACCGCACCGTCCCGCCGATCAGAGGTGCGGGCGATCAGTCCGCCAATATCGCCGGAATGTACTGTGCGATGGGGGCACTCGTCGCGCTCGCGCACCGCGACCACACCGGGCAGGGTCAACTGGTCGACGTCAATGTCACCGCCGCCTGCAATGTCACATGCGAGCAGACGACATACCACTGGCTGGTGAACCAGGACGTCTGTCGGCGCCAGACCGGTCGGCACGCCTATCCGACGCCCAGCTCTCCGGTGCAGGTCCGTTGCGCCGACGGTCATTACGCGACCACCGGCGTGCTTCCTCGCAAGCAGGAGGACTATGCGCGGCTGCTCGCCTGGCTTGACGAACTCAACCTCACCGAGGAATTGCCGGAAGCGGTGTTCCTCGAGATGGCAGCGGCACGGGACAAGCCGGTGGATCTCGCACTGATCGGTGCCGATGACGAGACGACGGCGATACTCAGCGCAGCCCGCGACGCCATTCGGCTCATCGCCTCGCGGCTACCCGCCAAGGAGTTCTTCGTGAGCAGTCAGCGTCGCGGCTTTGCCTGCGGCGCTGTCCTACCGCCCGATGAGGCGTTCGAGGACGAGCACACCGTCGCGCGGGGATTCCACCGGCGCTTGGAGCATCCCGAATTGGGCAGGACGGTCACCTACCCGGGCACGCCGTATCTGTTCAGTGAGACGCCGACGGTTGCCGCGTCCCGCCCACCGCTGTTGGGTGAACACAACGATCTCCTCGACGACCTGCTCGAACGGCGGCCATGAGCGACGGGCACCGCCTCACCCATATCGGCCTCTGCGTACGAGACATCCGACGCTCAAGGGAGTTCTACTGCGCTGCACTTGGTTTCACCGAGGTCGGAAGCATGAGGGTCGATGACGATGCCAGTGCGCAGCTGCTCGATGTTCCTGGACTGGTAGTGGATCTGGTCTACCTGCAGCGCGACGGATTCCGTGTCGAGCTGCTCGGGTACGCCGAACCCGGAACCGTCGGCGAACCGGAATGCCGGCCGATGAATCGACTCGGCTTCACCCACTTGTCCTTCCGGGTGAACGACGTCGACGGCATCGTCGACGCGATCGTCGCGCACGGGGGTCGCGTAATCCCGGAACGCTCGGTGAACTTCGGCGGCGGCAACCTCGGCGTGATGGCCACCGATCCCGACGGCAATCTGCTCGAGCTCATCGAACGCACTCCACGGCAGACAGGTGATTGAATCATGGTGCCTGCGACAAACGAGTTGGTCTATTCACCGTTCTCCAAGGCGATCTTCGACGATCCGTATCCGGTGTACCGTCGGCTGCGCGACGAGGCTCCGGTCTATCGCGATCCCGAAAACCGGTGGTGGGTGCTGTCCCGCTTCGAGGATGTCGCCGATGCCCTTCGCGACTGGCCGACGTACTCGTCGAAACTCGGGCCCGCGCCCGAGAACCCCGACGACGATGGGCGCAAGTACTCGGTCATCTCGATGGATCCACCGCGCCACGACCGGATCCGCGGTGTCCTGAAGGGGTTCTTCACGCCCAAGGCCGTCGCCGCCATGGAGGACGCTTTACGAGCGGTCGTCGACCACCACCTCGGCCGGTTGCGGCCGGGCACCACGGTCGACGCGATGGAGGCGTTTGCGTTCTCGATCCCCACCGACGTCATCGGCGACCTGCTCGGGGTCCCGCAGTCCGACCGCGAGCAGCTTCGCGTGTGGTGGGAGGCGTTCTTGACCCGCCACGAGGGCGAGGTCGCCATGCCGGCCAGTGCGATCGAGGCCAACCGCAAGATCAGCGCCTACATCGGCGATCTCATCGAGCAGCGGCGTGAACGCCCCGGCGACGATCTGATCAGCATCGTGCTCAGCGCGACGTTCGACGATCCGGAGAGCGGCGGTGAGCGTTCGCTGACGCCGCATGAGGTCCTGATGTTCGCCAACCTGCTGTCGGCGGCGGGGTCGGAGACCACGCAGAAGCTGATCTCCAACGGTCTGGTCGCCCTGCACGAGCATCCGGAGCAGTGGCGGCGAATCGTCAACGACCACAGCCTTATTCCGACAGCGGTCAACGAGGCACTCCGATACGACACACCGAGCCATTGGGTCGCGCGCACCCTCACCCGGCCTGTGGAGAAGCACGGCGTGAGCATGCAAGCCGGCGACTGGGTGCTACTCCTGCTCGGCAGCGCCAATCGCGACGAGCGCCGCTACGACGATCCCGACCGTTTCATCCTCGACCGTCCGCGCGGCACCGACGTCTATTTCGGCTGGGGCATCCACATCTGCCTCGGTCAGTGGCTGGCCCGCCGGGAAGCGCAACTGGTGTTCGAGTACGTCGCCAAGAAGTTCCCGGACTACTCCATCGGCGCCCGTGAGCGAGTCTTGACGGCGACGGTGCGCGGATATACGAGCGTGGAGATGACGCTCAGGTAGCGCCGAACACGCCGGGAGACTGCGAGTAGTCGACCGTGGACAGCTCGGTCATCCCGCCATCGACGTGCAGGACCGTTCCCGTGACGAAAGACGCGTCGTCACTCGCCAGAAACGCCACCGCGGGAGCGATCTCAGAGTCCGGATCGGCTCCGCGCTTCATCGGCGATGCCGCCGCGGTGCGGGTGTAGTTGTCCCACTCGGTGCCTATCATGTCGCGCTGAACATCGGTCAGCGCGAACGGACACAGCGCGTTGACACGAATGCCATGGCGCGCCCACTCGTTCGCGGCCACCTTGGTCAAGGCCTGAATTGCGCCTTTGGCAGCCGAATACGGTGCGGTGTAGGACATCCCGCCGAGCGCGGATCCCGACACGAAGTTGATCACCGACGCCCTACCGGAGGCCTTCAGCGCCTCGAAGGCAGTCTGCATGAACCGGAATGTCGCCTTGGGACCGGTCGCTTCCGACAGTTCCCAATCCTTGTCGGTGACCAGTTCGAGTGCCTTGGGCATGGCGAAGTACTGGGCGGCATTGACGAGGACGTCCAGCTTCCCGTCGACGGCGGCCGCGGCGGTTGCGGCCGCGATGTCCTCGCGCTTGGCCACGTTGGCCCGGACGAAGGCGGCGGTGCCACCCCCGGATTCGATGAGCCCGACGCACTCGTTCGCTTTGTCCTCGTTGAGGTCGACGATCGTCACCCGCGCACCCTCGGCGGCAAGCCTGCGGGCGATGGCCCGCCCCAAGCCCTGGGCACCACCCGTGACAAGCGCATTTCGATTCTCCAGCCGGGACAAGCCGCGCCTCCCTAGGTTGAACAGTTGAACATTATTCGTTCTATCATCCAAGATGGTATCCGAACGAGGAGGGACTGGATGCGCGTCGAAGTGGATCGCGAACTGTGCGAGTCCAACGCCGTCTGTGTGGGTATCGCGCCCGACGTGTTCGAGCTCGACGGTTGACCGCTACCGATGTACATCGGCCTGACCGACGAGCAGAAGCTCCTCAAGGACACCGCATCCGGGCTTGCGGACCAGCTGGCGACCACCGATCCGAGTGACATACCGGCCGGCGACGTCATGGCTGAGCACTGGCGTCACGTCGTCGAACTGGGCGTGCCGACGCTGCGCTCCCCCGGCCTGTGCGGCCTGGATGCCAGTGGTGTCGAGACGGTCGTCGTCATCGAGGAACTGGCACGCACTCTCTGCGCGGTACCGGTCGTCGGTCAGGCGATCCTGGCCACCGAGCTGTTACAGGCCGCCAAGGCGGAGAAACAACTGGAACTCGTCGCCGAGGGAACTCTGCGCATGGCACCGGTCCTCACCGCCGATCTGCAGCGCTTCGGTACGACGGGAACCGACGGCGTGGCCGTCGATGCCGCCGGCGCCACCCACGCCCTGGTGGCCAGCGAGTCCGGCGGCGTCCACCGCCTGCACAGCGCGCCACTGGATGCCGCCGACAAGGAGGGCCTGGACCTCACCCGGGCGCTGCAACGTATACCTGCCGACCCCGGAACGCCGGTCGGCGATCCGATCGACGAGAGCCGATGGCGACGTGTCGAGGCGCTTGCGCTGACCGCCGTGGCCGCGGATTTGCTCGGCGTCATGCAGGGCGCACTCGATGACGCGGTGCGCTACGCCCAGGACCGCGTGCAGTTCGGCGTCAAAATCGGCTCCTTTCAAGCGATTCAGCACATGCTGGCGGATGCGTTGGTCAGCGTCGAGGGGACCCGCAGCTGTGTCTGGCACGCGGCTTGGGCCATCGATCACCTGCCGCTCGAGGAAGCGCTGTTGGCCGCGATGACAGCGAAGGCGTACGCGGCGGCGGCGGGTCGTAACGTCGTCGACACAGCCGTGCAGGTGTTCGGCGGCATCGCCATCACCTGGGAGCACGTCAACCATCTACGGGTACGCCGAACGTTGTTGGATCGTCGGTTGTTCGGCGACGAGACCGCGCAGTACGAAGCCATCGCGGCGATGCGACTGGCGAATGAGGAGTTGGCGTAGCCGATGGACTTCAACGACACCCCCGAGGAAGCGGAATTCCGGGCGCGTCTCCGACAGTGGCTGCGGGAGCACAGCGCCGACGCCGCCATCCCCGACGATCCCGCGGCGCGCGCGGACGCTCAGAACGCCTGGCACCAGACGCTGTACGAAGCCGGCTACATCGGGCTGTCGTTTCCCGAAGAATACGGCGGCCACGGTCTGCCACCCATCTACGAAGCCATCCTCAACGACGAGTTGGGGCGCGCAGGTGCGCCGCCCATCGAAGGCGTCGGCCACCTCAGCAATGCGCTGCGACTGTTCGGGTCCGATGCGCAGCGCGCCGAACTGCTGCCCGCCCTGCTGTCCGGCTCGGTGCGCTGGTGCCAGGGGTTCAGCGAACCGGAAGCGGGATCGGATCTGGCGAGCCTGAAGACCAGGGCGGATCTCGTGGAGGTGGACGGTCGCCAGATGTTCCGGGTCAACGGCCGCAAGATCTGGACCAGCTTCGCCGCCGTCGCGGACTGGTGTTTCCTGTTGTGCCGCACCGAACCTGATGCGCCGAAACATCAAGGCATCTCGGTTCTCCTCGTCCCGATGTCGACGCCGGGGATTGACGTCAGACCCATCGTCAACGCCGCGCGAAACCGTGAGTTCGCCGAGGTCGCGTTCGACGACGTCGATGTTCCAGTGGAGAACCTGCTTGGTGACCGCGGTGCGGGCTGGTCGATCGCCAACCAACTGCTCGCCTATGAACGCGGACCGAGCGACATCAACTGGATCAGCAGATTGTCACGGCAACTGCGCGACCTCGAACAGCAGGTGCGCACCGGCCGGCTTGAGAACTCCCCGATGACGCGGGTGCGACTCGGTCGCGCCTACACAGAGTTGCGCGCCCTCCAGGTCAAGGTGCAGCGCTCACTGAGCGATCGACAGCGCGGAGCCCTTCCGGGCCCGGAGGGATCGATCGACAAACTGCTGATGACCCGCGCCGACCAGACTTTCGGTCACACGATGATGGACCTCACCGACAGCCGGCCCCTGCTCGCCGAGGGACTCGAGTGGGACATCTACGTATGGTCGCGGGCGGCCGGGATCTACGGCGGTACGGCGCAGATCCAGCGCAACATCGTGGCGCAACGAGTGCTGGGTCTACCGCGCCCGAAGTGACGCGTACGCCTCTTCGAGTGCGGCCAGGCGGCGAAGCGTGACCTCGTCGGCCTCGCCGGCCTCCACCTTGCCCTTGACCTCGGCGATCTCGGCAGCGAGCCGCTCGGCGGCCTCGCCGCGCGTCAGCAGGTCCTGATCGGCCCAGTCGTCGTGCGGAATGCGATCCCCGGGATCCATCGGCGCCTCCTTGCCACGGTTGAGTTCCCGCACCATCGCGCGGTATAGTCAATTGAGCAATTCTTGTCTAATTGTTCAATCAAGCCTATCAGCCGGAAGGACTGGGAACGAGCGATGCCGCTGCAACCCTCGATGAAGCTGCTCTCGGTCGATGACCACCTCATCGAACCCCCGCACGTCTGGTCCGACCGGCTGCCCAAGAAGTATCTGCACGACGGGCCGCGAATCGTGGAGTTCCCGCGGGAGGGCAAGCCGCCGATGCATCAGTGGGTCTACGAGGGGCGCGCCTATCCCAACATCGGGCTCAACGCGGTCGCGGGCAAGTCTCCCGAGCAATTCGGTGTGGACCCGGTGCGGTACGACGACATGATCCCCGGCTGCTACGACCCGAAGTCCCGACTGATCGACATGGACATCGACGGTGTCCACGCGATGCTGTGCTTCCCGTCCTTCCCCCGGTTCTGCGGCACGGTTTTCCTCGAAGGCACCGACAAGGATCTGGCGCTGCTGTGCGTGCAGGCATGGAACGACTTCTCGATCGACGAGTGGTGCGCCACCGATCCGGCTCGGTTCATCCCGATGATGATCACCCCGCTGTGGGATACCGGGTTGATGGTCAGGGAGATCGAACGCATGGCCGCCAAGGGTTGTCGCGCCGTGGGGCTGCCCGACAACCCTATGAATCTGGGCCTGCCGAGCTTCCACACCGCGCATTGGGATCCGGTCTGGTCCGCTCTGGAGGAGACCAACTTGACCGCGGTCATGCACTTCGGTTCCGGCGGTATGCCGCCCGCCACCGCACCCGAGGCACCGTTCGCCGTCATGGTCACGCTGATGGGGACGACGTCGATGTCGGCGGCGGTCGAACTCGTCTTCTCCCCCGTCTTTCACAAGCACCCGAATCTGAAGGTCGCGTTCTCCGAGGGCGGCATCGGGTGGATGCCGTATCTCATCGAGCGGGCCGACTACGTCTGGCGCAAGCACAAGTACTATCAGAACATCCATCCGACGGTCGCACCGTCAGAGCTGTTCCGCCGCAACATCACCGGCTGCTTCATCGAGGACGAGGTGGGTGTCGGCCTGCGCCACCTGATCGGAATCGACAACATCACCTGGGAGTGCGACTACCCGCATTCCGACTCGTTCTGGCCGAAGAGCCGGGCCCGCGCCGAGGAGATGCTGGCCGGCGTTCCCGATGAGGACGCGCACAAGATCGTCGAACTCAACACCCGCCGTTGGTACGCGTTCCCCGAGGAGGGGTTCACGTCCTGCACGGCCGACTCCGGCTGGCGGCCCCACGGCGGCAATCCGCCGGAGTACGACTATGACGCCGTGATGTCCGACCACGGTGGCGTCGGCTACGGAGCCTTCATCCAGAACCTCGTCGACCAGATGGCCAACAAGGAGTAGCCGCGCGCACTATCGTATGCCCGCGACTCCCAACCAGTTTTCGACCATTACGAGCCGACCCGACGAGGCGAGCGTCAGATAGAGCGTCGACTCGTCGGTGCCCAGCGTCATGTTCGTGGTCATCGGATCGTCGGCCGGGATCGCGCCCAGCGATTCTCCGGCTGCGGAAAAGACCGTCACCCCGCCGGTCCCAAGGGTCGCCACCAGAATCCGTCCCGCTGAATCGACACACAGGCCGTCCGCGCCGCCGACGTTGAGCGGCCCGCCGCTCGGAACGGTCGCCAATCCCCGTGCCCGCCCGATCATTCCGGGTCCGTCGAGCTCGAACTCCCAGATCCTTCGCGTCCGCGTTTCGGCGACGTAGAGCTTCGACTCGTCGGGTGAGAGCGCCACACCGTTGGGCATCTCCAGCGGGAAGACAACCTCCCGCAGATTCCCGTCGACGGTGCCATACAACAGGCCCGTGACGTCTCGTGTGCGTCCCCTTGTCGTCCCGCCGTCGGTGACGTAGAAGCCCCCCGCCGCGTCGACACACACATCGCTCGGCCGGATAAGTGGCAACCGTTGACCGTCGTGGGTGGTGAAGTCGGTCGTGAGCGTGCCAATTCGACCGTCTGTATCGACGACCTGAAGCTGAGGTGTCAGCGGCGCGGCCGCGGGTCCGATCGGCCGGAACAGCTGTGCGGCCCCGGGAAAGCCGTAGGGCCACGGCCCCATACCGAACGTCGAGCCGCCGTTCTGGCAGACAACGAGACGGCCGTCGGGCAGCCGGGCGATCCCGTTCGGCCCACCGCCGGTGTCGGCGACCTTCTCCCTGGTGCCGTCCGGTCGCACCCGCGTGATGCACCCGCCGGCGATCTCCGACACCAGCACCGACCCATCCGCCTCCGCGATCGGGCTCTCCGGGAACGCCAGCCCGCTGGCGAGAATCACGGCTGTCCTGCCCACCACGCGTGGAACACATTGTCGGACAGTGGAATATCTCCGACACCGATCTGGCCGGCGGGCCAGTTCGCCGCCGGTTGGCGCAGCGGCGACTCGGGATGGCCAACGCCGTACCACAGACGGTGTTTGCGGTGCAGGAAGAGCCACCGGTTGTCGCGGCGCTCGTAGCGGTCGTCGTACCTGATGAGCTGCTCGACGAAGCCGTCGGCCTCGGTCTGGGCGAAACAGAGCACCCATACCTGGCCGTGAGCGCGGACGTCGTCGTCGAAATCGATCAGATGGTTTGCCACCAGGGTGACCGCGAACGGGCATCCGTCGAGGCTGTGGGTCATCAGTCGGCGCAATGCGTCGGGGCCGTCGCCGAATTCGCCGAAGCGGGCATCGGGC
This sequence comes from Mycobacterium sp. 852002-51961_SCH5331710, assembly GCF_001665535.1. Taxonomy (GTDB): domain Bacteria; phylum Actinomycetota; class Actinomycetes; order Mycobacteriales; family Mycobacteriaceae; genus Mycobacterium. The sequence continues at coordinate 116,143 of NZ_LZSQ01000019.1, read as the reverse complement.
GAGTACACGTCGACCATCGCGTCGACGTCTCGTGCTTCGAGCGCGGCCGCATACCGGTAGGCAAGCTGACGAATCTCGTCGCGCGCCACCCATTGCGCGACCGGATCGCGGTGAGTCATCCGCCTCCCGTCACGTTGATATCCTGGCCGGTGATCGCCGACGCGGCATCCGAGGCCAGCCAGATGGAGACGTCCGCTACCTCGTCCGGGCGGATCAGTCGGCCCATTTTGGTCGACGCGACCAGCCTGCGTCGCACCTCGTCCGGACTCACCCCATCGGCGGCCGCCCGCCGGGCCAGGTAGTTGTCGACCAACTGACCCTCTACCGTGCCGACCACCAGCGTGTTGACCCGGATCCCGGCGGTCCCCACTTCCAGTGCCAGCGTCTGCCCCAGTGCGCTCAATGCCAGCTTGGCCGCGGCGTAGTGGGCCTTCTGCGGTTGCACCGTACGCGCCGCGGCCGAGGACAGAAACTGGATATTGCCACTCCTGGCCGGAATCATTGCCTGCCGCAGTGCCTCTCGCGACAACACCATCGGGGCGACGAGATTCGTTGCGAGCACCGCGTTCCAGTTGTCGACGGTGGCCTCCGCGACCGGCTGATCGGTGCCCGGTATCGCGGCGTTGTTGACCAGGACATCGAGGCGTCCCCAGCGGGACATGATCGCGGAAACGACGTCCCCGCACTGACTCTCGTCTCGGATGTCGGCGACGTGCACCGAGGTATGGCCACCGTCCTCGGCGATCACGTCCGCGGTCACCGCCAGTTGGTCTGGCCGCCGCGCGACCAACGCGACCGTGGCGCCGCTGCGGGCGTACCGCCGCGCGATCACACGGCCGATTCCACCGCTTGCGCCGGTGACGACGACGACGCTGTTCGCGAAGTCCGCACTCATGGCCACTACCCGTCCAACAGCATCTTCGCCATCGGCGTGCCTGCGGGGAACACTTCGGTGATGCCGGCGCTGAGATATCCCGAGTCGGTCACCATTGTGATGCCGTTGACGACGCGCGCCGCATCACTGCACAGGAACAGCAGCGCGTAGGCCTGTTCCATCGGCGTAGCGGCGGCCACGCCGACCTTCGCGCGGTAGTCGGCACCGAAGTCGAGCCAGAGTTCTGCATTGGCCCGCGCCAGTGGCGTATCGGTGGGACCGGGGCAGATGGCGTTGATTCGAATGCCGTCGGAAATGAGATCCATGGCCTCGCGCGCCACGTAGGCGCATACCGCCTGTTTGGTGAACATGTAGTGCGCACAACCGTTGTCGACCGCCCACGCGGCGGCGGTGTCGAAGTCCACGATGTCGAGGAACTCGGTGAGCTGCGGCAGGTTCGACCGCCAGGCGAGCCCGGCCGCCGACGAGATGAACCCGATCGCACTGCCCCGGGGGAGCATGTTCTCGGCGCGCAGTCGCTCGATGAGGTGACGGTGACCGATGAAGTTGATGCGCTCGATACCAGGACCGTCCGCCACGCCCGCGCACGCGAAGAGGGCGTTGACGGTGCCCCCGCATTCGGCCACCGCAGTGTCGATGCTGTTCCGGTCCGCCAGATTCACTCGGATCGCGATGACGCCGGGCAGGTAGCAGTCGGCGTAGTCCATGACGACGACGTCGGCACCCGCGTCCTGAGCGAGCCGAGCTGTGGCATTGCCCATCCCGGTGGCGCCACCGACGACGACGACACGCTTGTCTCGATAGGAGAAGGCGTCGAACAGGCTCATGATGCCTCCAGTGTGGTCGCTGCCGTTCGGCGGCGGAGTCTTTCAGATATTACGAGAGCACACTATCTGTACTATTGTCCAGTGACTGAACACGGCGTGGACTCCGTCGTCGAGGACTGGATCTCAGCGAATATCGGAACGGTGTGCGCCATCGAACGCCACCAGCGTTGGCGGCCCGCATGGTTCGTCACCGCGGACAGCGGCGATCGGGAGGTCGGCCTCTACGTCCGGGGAGATCGCGACGGGTTCGGCTTCGCCACCGTCGCCGCGGAGGCAGAGATACTTCGGGTGCTGGAGGCGCATCAGATCCCCGTCCCCCACGTACACGGGGACATCAGCGAGCCTGGTTCTCCGGCAATGGCGATCGTGATGGACTCGTTGCCGGGAGCACCGAATCCATGCCTCGCCGACGATGCTGACGGCGTCGACGCGGTCATGGACTCGTATGTCGACGCGCTCGTGCGCGCCCACTCGATCGACCCGGCGGCGTTCGCCGCTGCGGGCCTGCGCATCCCCGACAGTCCACGTGCGCTCGCCCTCGATTATTTCGAGACATTCGTGACCCGCTATCGGGACTTCAAGCGGCGCCCGGAACCGCTGCTGGAGTTCGCGATCGGATGGCTGCGGCGTAACGCCCCGGACCACCGGTCGACCCCGTCGTTCGTTCTCGGCGACACCGGGCAGTACATGTACGCCGACGGCCGGATCACCGGCCTGATCGACGTCGAACTCGCCCACATCGGCGACGTCTCCCACGATCTCGCGGGTCTGCGATTGCGCAACGTAACGGAGCCGATGGGCGACCTCGGCCGGGTACTGCGGCGCTATGAGGCGGTCTCGGGAACGCCGCTGGATCGGACCGCGATCGAGTTTCACACCGCCAAGTTCGCGCTCTGCACGCCGCTCGGTGTCGCGATCGTTCTGCATCTGGACTTACCGCTGACCGACATCGTCCAATACATCGAGTGGTTCCACCTGTTATCGCTGCACACTATCGAATCGATCGCCCGGCAGGCCGACGTCGAGCTGTCGGCTGTGTCGTTACCCGAGCCCGAGCCCACGGCCTACCCCGGCGCGATCGCCGGCCTGGCATCCATGGTGGAGTCTCTCGCAGTGCCGCCCGGCATCGTCGAGTACCAGCGGTCCGCGGTGGCGAAGGTCGCGCGATTCTGTCACCGCGTGAGCGAGTACGCGCACGCCATCGACGCCGCGGACCTCGATGATATTGCCGATCTTCTCGGCATTCGACCCGCCGACCGCAAGGAGGGTGACGAAGTCCTCGAGGGGTTCGTCCGCACAGCACAACCGCATCACGACTCCGCATTTATTGCGCTGCTACACCGTCGGGTGATGCGCCAACTCCTGCTCATGGAACCGCTACTGACCGGCGGTCGGATCGGGCACGTGACACCACTGAGCGAACTGTTCGACTAAACCGTCAACTCGGCTTCACCCGCAACACCCGCACCCACGTGTATGTCAATGGTGGAATCGAAACGGCCCTGGGTTTGACGCTGATGAGCCGCAGAACCCGCACGATCAATATCGCACTGTCGGTGACTTACCCGATCTACCTGATGCTGAACGCGTTACGCGCCAGAGGGTGGCTGTCAGGCGGCGGTGAGCCTGACAGCCAGTCGCGTGGGCCCGCGCAATGAGCTGTGATGCGACCACGTGGTGTCGCCGACAGTATCGATTCGAGATACCCGTGACACGAGTTCGCGAAGGACGGCTTGCGCCTCCATCCTGGCGAGCGGTGCGCCCAGACACATGTGGGCACCGTAGCCGAACGCGATGTGCATCCGCGGATTTCGCTCCGCGCGGTACTGGTCGGGCTCCTCGAATGCCAGTGGGTCGCGGTTGGCCGCCCCGAACAGCAATAGCACCCGCGACCCTTTGGGTATCGTCACGCCGGCGATTTCATAGTCGGCACGCGTGTACCGGTAGAGGTTCTGAATCGGCGTCGTCACGCGCAACTGTTCCTCGACCGCCATCGGAATGAGGTCGGGGTCGGCGCGAATCATGTCGTACTGGTCGGGGTTGCGCGCCAGCGTGTCGAACATGCCGCCGAGCAGGTTGGTAGTTGTCTCGTTGCCCGCGATCAGCAGGTGGATGGCGATGAGGAACAGTTGCTCGTCGGTCAGGGTGCCGTCGCTGTTGTGTTCGAGCAGCCGACCCACGACGGTGCCTGAGCCCTTGAGCCCACCGTGGGCGAATTGGTTCAAGAAGTAGCGGCGCAGTGCGGCCATGGCCACCATCGACTTCCCCGCATCGATGACACCCTGTGGGGTCGGCGAGAAGTCCATGATCCGCACACCGGCCTCCGACCATCGCCGGAAATCATCGGCGTCGCACTCCGGCACTCCGAGGATTTGGGCGATCATCCGGATGGGCATCGGAATCGCAAGACGCTGCACCACATCACAGCCGGGGTTATCCAGCACGTCGGTGATCAGTTCGGTGGCCAGCTTCTCGGTCATCCCCTTCCAGCTGCCCATCGCGCCCTTGCTGAACCCCGGCTGGACCTGCTTGCGCAGCCGCGCATGTTCGTCTCCGTCAGTGAGCACCGCGAGCGGCGCCGAGAACTTCAGCCGGGTGACCCCTTCGGAGCTCGTCACCTGATCGGTTTCGCGCAGCGCGGCCCTGACATCCTCGAGTCGGCTCAATATGAAGTTGGCGCGGCGGGGGTTGTAGTGGACGCGTCCGCTGCGGTGAAGTTCTCGGTATGCCCCGAACGGGTCGGACGCCGTGGCAGGGTCCATCGGATCGAATTCGGTGTTGACGGCACCCGTCCACCCTCGATAACCGCGGACGCGGGCCTGCACTGCCGCTTCGACATTCATCCGAATCGCATGCACGAACGGGCCGATGACACCGGGAGTGTTCCGCGCGCCTGCCATCGCCGCTACCGTCCGCGGAACTGCGGGTCGCGCTTCTCCATGAAGGCCGCGATACCTTCCGCGACGTCGTCCGTACCCGCCACCTGATCGACCAGCAGCGCCTCGGTGTGAAACGCCGAGGCACGGTCCACGTCGAGGGCTTGGTTGAGCATCGCCTTGGCGGCGGCGATGCCGCGCGTCGCACCGCGTGCCAGGCGGTTGGCCCACGCGGTCACTTCGTCGGTGAGTAGTTCGTCGGCGACGACTTTGTTGACCAGCCCGATGCGATGCGCCTCCCCCGCCGTGATCTCCTCACCGAACATCAGCAGTTCCTTGGCGATGTTGAACGGCACCTTGCGCGCCAGCAGGTACGCGGCGCCACCGTCGGGGGCGAGTCCGCGCCGGACGAAAAGCTCGATGAGCCGGGCACTTTCGGCGGCGACAATCAGATCGCACGCCAGCACCATGCTCGCACCGACACCGGCGGCGGTTCCGTTCAGACCGCAGATCACCGGCTTCTCACAGTCCAGGATCGTCGACACCACCGCCTGCGAGCCGTTGCGCAGAATCCGCGCGGCGTCTCCGGCGATGCGATCCTGGCTTGGCCGCATCTCTGGGTCCCGCAAGTTGGGACCGGTACAGAAGTGCTTGGTCCCCGCCGCCGTCAGCACGACGGCACGGATCTCGTGGTCCGACGATGCTCGCACGAGGTTGTCGATGAGGTCGCGCTGTATCGCCCGCGTCACCGAGTTGCCCATGTCCGGCCGGTCCAGCACCAGCCAGCGCACCCCATCTTCGGTGCGCGTCGTCAACCCGGTGGTGCTCACAGCGAGATCGGTACGCTCGCCGGACCGCGCACCGAGTTGGTGTGAACATATTCGACGGCGTCCTCGTCGACGTGCCACGTCGGGAACCTCGCCAAGGTTTCTTCGATCGCGACCCTGGCCTCGAGCCGCGCGAGCGCAGCGCCGAGGCAGAAGTGGGCCCCGTGACCGAAGCTGACGTGTCGGATGCCGGTTCGGTTGACGTCGAAGACGTCGGGGTTCGGGTACTGTCGCTCGTCGCGACCGGCTGATCCGGTCAACAACGCGACCTTGGAACCCGCCGGGATAACCGCGCCGTGGTATTCCGCGTCCCGCACAGTGAAACGGCCCTGCACCGGGGACGGCGCCTCGTAGCGCAGCAGTTCCTCGACCGCGCCGCCGATGAGGCCGGGGTTCTCGACGAGCTTGGCGCGTTCGTCCGGAAAGCGCGCCAGTGTCAACGCCGTCCAGCCGAGCAGTCGCGCGACGGTCTCGTTGCCCGCGACGTTGATGAGCGCGATGAAGAACAGTACTTCGCCGTCGTCGAGACGACGAGTCTCTCGGCCAGGCTGCACCAGGTCGGAATCCATCAGGTTGCTGACGATATCGCTGGTGCTGTTCACACGGCGCTTCTGGATCTGTTCTTTGTAATACCCGAAGAGCTTCTCGTTGGCCTGTTGGCCCAACTCGCTGAGCTCCGCGGCGCCCTCCTCGCGGTGGAGCTGTAAATCCGTCCACTCGCGCAGATTGTCATGGTCTTCTTCCGGGAAGCCCAACAGCGAACTGATCACCATGACCGGTAGCTTCATGGAAAAGTCACGGACGTAGTCGAATCCCCCGCTGCCGACATGGGGGTCCAGATATCCGCGGCATAGCATGCGCACCCGGTCCTCGAGCTCGGCGATCTTGCTACGAAAAAAGGTGCGGTTAACCATTTTTCGCATAGCCGTATGGTCTGGCGGATCCATCATGATCATCGCCTTCGGCGGCGACCATGGTTCGGGCGTGATCGCATCCAGCGTGATGCCGTGCTCGGACGAGAACGTCTCGGTGTCCAGGGAGGCCGCCAGCACGTCGTCGAACCGGCTCAGGGCGTAGAAGTCGTACTGCTCGTTGTAGTAGACGGGAGCCTCGTCACGCAGCCGTCGCCACACCTCGTAGGGATCCTTGTGCAGGGTGCGGTCGAACGGATCCCAGCGCAGCTCCGCTGTCACCATCGGCAGGTCCTTTCCTAAGGGGCAACCGCTAGACAATGGTACACTCTGCGTCATTCTGTACAGTACAGAAAGGTCGAGGAGGACGGGCAGGTTGGAAACGCGAACGCTGGACCATGTCATCTACGAGAAGGACGGTCCGATCGCCCGGATCATCTTGAACAACCCCGAACGTGCCAACGCCCAAACCTCCGAGATGGTGCACAGCGTCAACGAAGCCCTCGACGACGCGCAGTACGACTACGACATCAAGGTCGTCATCATCAAGGCCAACGGTAAGGGGTTCTGCTCCGGCCATGTGCCGGACGGCAGTTATCCGGAGTTCAAGGCCGAAATCGACGCCTCGGGCAAGGTCTGGCGGTCGGCCGCGCAGCTGTTCCTGTGGCCGGTGCTGAAGCTGTGGGAGTTCCCGAAGCCGGTCATCGCGCAGGTGCACGGCTACGCGATCGGCGGCGGAACCACCTGGGCATTGATCCCGGAGATCACCATTTGTTCCGACGACGCGTGGTTCCAGATGCCACTCGTGCCCGGCTTCGGTCTGCCCGGCTCGGAGACGATGTTCGAGCCGTGGGTGTTCATGAACTACAAGCGCGCCGCCGAGTACCTGTATACGGCGCAGAAGATTCCGGCGGACCAGGCGCTGGAATTCGGTCTGGTGAACCGGGTGGTGCCCGCCGACCAACTGGAGGCCGAAGTCGAGAAACTCGCCGCCAAGATCGCCAAGGCGCCGTTGATCACACTGCAGGCCACCAAGGCCGGCATACTGCGGGCCTGGGAGACCATGGGGTTCCGCACCCATCAACAGGCCAGTAACGATCTGCAGGCCGTGGTCACCGGGTCGAAGGAGTTCCAAGAGTACATGCGGGAACTGATGAAGAAGGCGGCCAAACCCGCCGACCGGGTCTGACGTGCCACTGCAGCCGATCGTCCGGTTCGGCGGCGGCGAGCACGTCGAAGAGCTACGCGCGCGCGTCCGTAACTGGTTGTCCGACAACCTGCCCGACGAGTTTCGGCGCACCGCGGCCAACCCCGACTACCTGCCGCGCGACGCACACGAACGCGCCGTGGCGTTCTGCCGCGACCTGCACGCGCAGGGGTGGTTCGTTCCGCACTGGCCCGCGAAGTTCGAAGGCGGCGGCCTCGGCGTCGTCGAGCAGGTGGTCATCCGTGAGGAACTGGCCTACGCGGGCGCACCGCTGGTCAACACCAACGGCGTGAACATGTTGGCGCCCGTGCTGTTTCGGTTCGGCACCCCCGAACAACAGCAGGAGCACTTGCCCTTGATCGCGCGCTCGGAGCGGATGTGGGCGCAGGGCTACTCCGAACCCGAGGCCGGATCCGACCTCGCCGCACTGCGGATGACCGCACGACGCGACGGCGACCACTATGTCCTCGACGGTCAGAAGACATGGACGAGCAACGGTGTGCTGGCCGACTGGATCTTCGTGCTCGCGAGGACATCACCGGTCGCCGAGAAACGCCAGGAGGGCATCTCGTTCTTCCTCGTCGACATGTCGAGCCCGGGCATCACTCGCCGCCCCATCAGGTCGATGACCGGATACCCGACATTCGCCGAGGAATTCTTCGACGGCGTCCGGGTGCCTGCGACCAACATGGTCGGCACCGAGGGTGAGGGTTGGAAGGTCGCCAAGGCTCTGTTGGACGCCGAACGCTCCAACGTCACGCGCGCTGCGCAGGCCCAGCGCTATCTCGATGAGCTCATTGACTGGTGCCACGCACAGCGGGGGTCTGCCCATGACCCGCTGGCCGATCCGACGAATCGCATCGCGTTGGCCAGGGCGGTCGAGCGCGTCGAGGTCGGGCGGGCCTTGTCCTACAGGGTCGCCCACCTGCAGGCGGCCGGTGCGCTCGATCCGGCGCTGCCCTCGCTGTCGAAGCTGTACCACTCCGAGTTGACCGCGGAGCTGCGTGCGCTGGGCGCCCAGATCCTCGGCCCGAGAGGGGCATTGATGCCCGATGATCCGGACGCGGTGTTGGACGGCCACTTCTCGGAGGGGCTGCTGTTGTCGCTCATACACACGATCGGCGGCGGTACGAGCGAGATTCAGCGCGACCTGATCTCTACCACTGGTCTCGGGCTTCCGCGCTAGCGGAGCGTTGTTGGGCCACGGCCGCCATCGCCAGCTCCAGCGGGTGGAAGGCCGCCAACTGCGCTGCCTCCGCCGAATGGATCAGTCGCTTGGTCATTTCGACCGCGCCCGCATCGGATTCCGCCAATTGGACAGCGACGGCGATGGCGTGGTCGACGGCCGAGCCGGGCTCGGCGACGTCGGTGACCAGTCCCGCCTGTTGCGCGTCGGACGCCGTCATCCGGTGGCCACGCAGCAGCAGCGACGCCGCGCGGTGTTTGCCGACCTGCTTTGTGAGCCGCCATGCCAATCCCCCGTCGGGAACAACCGCCCGCGCAACGAACGGCGCGCTGAAGAACGCGTCCGATGCGGCGACGACGAGATCGCACGCCAGGGCGAGGCTCCAGCCGAGTCCCACCGCTGCGCCTTCGACCGCGGCGACCGTCGGTACCGGCACGGCTTTGAGTTGCTCCATGACCCGCTGCGCATGCTCGACACGGCCTGCCGGCGCGAGTGGCCCGGTACCCTGCGCCGGGCCGGTCTTGAGATCACCGCCCGCACAGAAGAATCCGCCTTCACCGGCCAGAACGACGCCACGCACGTCCGAATCGGCGGTCACGGCCGACAGCTGCTCGGACAACTCGGTCCACGACTCGTAACGCAAGGCGTTGCGCTGCGTCGGGCGATTCAACAGCAGCAGGGCGACGGCGCCCCTGTCCTCACGTAGCACCAGTGGTGCACTGCCGCCGGACATTTCGCTACCGGTTGAGGAACTTGTCGATCGCAGCCCGGTGTTCCGGAGTGGTGAAACACTCGGTCTCCGCTGCGATCCCGTAGTCGAGGATGGCGGTCACCGCGCGCTCGGCGTGCAGGTTCAGGGTCCGTTTGGTGTCCTGCACCGCGCGCGCCGGCAGGTCCGCGAGCCGATGCGCAAGCGCGAGACCCTCCTGCTTGATCGACTCGTGCGGCACCACCCGATTGGCCAGCCCCAGCTCGACCGCCTTGTCTGCCCGGATGCGCTCGCCGAGGAGCAGATACTCCTTGGCCTTCATCAGGCTCATCATCAGCGGCCAGAGCACCGAGCCTCCGTCACCCGCGACAAGGCCACTGGCAACGTGCGTATCGGCGAAGAACGCTTTGTCCGACATCAATACGATGTCGCACAGCACGGCGATGCTGCAGCCGAACCCGACGGCAGGACCGTTGACCGCCGCGACGATCGGCAGCGGGAAATCCACCATGTCGCGCACGATGCGACGGGCATCGCGCATGCCCTCGCGGCGGGTGACCGGGTTTTCGACGTGGGTGCGCAACCACTCGACGAGATCGCCACCCGCGGAGAAGAAGTCGCCCGTCCCCGTCAGCAGGACGGCCCGCGCATCCGGGTCGTCCCCGAGCGCGGACCACAGCCGGGTGAATGCGCCGTGCATCCGGTTATTCACCGCGTTCGCATTGTCCGGGTTGTTCAGCGTGACGATCCGGACCGGACCATCGTTGGCCACCAGGAGTTCGTCGCACCCGGTGAGCTCCGAAGTGCCGTTCGGCAGTTCTGTCATCGCAGCGCCCCGGCCAGTCGCTTGGTGATGGTCTCCTCAGCCTCGGCGACAATACGTGAAACGAGCTCGCCGGCTGTCGGGATGTCCTCGATCAAACCCATCGCCGTACCGACCCACCAGATCCCGGCATCGAGATCGCCTGTCTCGTAGACCTTCACCCCGCGTTTCCCGGCGACCAGATGGGCGATGTCCTCGAATTGACCTCCCTGATTGAGTATTTCGACGACCTCACGTGAAACTGCGTTGCTGGCGACGCGCCCCGTGTTGCGCAGTTGCCGGAAGATCAGCTCGGTGTCGAGTTCGCTGGCCGCGACAATCGCTTCCTTGACGTTCTGATGTATCGGCGACTCGACCGTGCACATGAAACGCGAACCCATGTTGATGCCGTCCGCTCCGAGCGCCAGCGCGGCCACCAGACCACGGCCGTCGGCGAAACCACCGGACGCGATCATCGGGATCTCGATTTCCTCGGCAGCCGCGGGGATCAGGACCAGCCCCGGGATGTCGTCCTCACCCGGATGACCCGCACACTCGAAGCCGTCGATGCTGATGCCGTCCACACCGAGGCTCTGCGCCTTGACCGCATGCCGCACCGAGGTGCACTTGTGCAGCACCTTGATCCCGTTGTCGTGAAACATCGGTAGATGCGGCGCCGGGTTCGACCCGGCCGTCTCGACGATCTTGATGCCTGCGTCGACGATCACCCGCCGGTATTCGTCATAGGGCGGCGGGTCGATGGTCGGCAGAATCGTCAGGTTCACCCCGAACGGCTTGTCGGTTAGATCGCGGGCGCGGGCGATCTCGTTGGCCAGGTCCGCAGGTGTCGGCTGGGTCAGCGCGGTGATCAAACCGAGCGCCCCCGCCTCCGACACCGCTGCGGCCAGTTCCGCGCGCCCCACCCATTGCATACCACCCTGCACGATCGGGTGTTCGATGCCGAATGCCTCGGTGAATCGTGTGGTGATCAACGGTGTCGAGATCCTCTCAGGAGTCAGACGGCAACCAGGCCGGTCTGCGGGTATGGACGAATGCATCACGGTCTGAGCTGACCGACCAACGCGGTGCGCGCTTTTCAAGGAAGGCGGTGAACGCCTCGATCTGTTCTGACGTTCCGATCGACGACCAGTAGCCGCTGACGTCCACGGCAGGCAGAGCGCGCGCCATCTCGCGCTTCATCGCCGCCCGCGCGGCGGGCCCGGTCTGCCGAACCCGGTCGAGCAGGGTCTGCGTCTCGGCGGCAAGTGAGTCGTGCGAGACGACCTTGCCGACGAGTCCCATCCGCTCAGCCTCGGCGGCGTCGATCCAGTCGTTCCCGTAGATCATGTGGTTGGCGCGCAATGTACCGATGCGTTGCGGAATGCGTGCGGCGACGAACGCCTCGTACACGCCGCGGGTCAGATCCGGCACCCGCATCCGGGCCTGATCCGAGGCGATCACGAGATCGGCGAACAGCGTCATCACCAGCCCGCCGCCCATCGCGATGCCGTTGACCGCGCACAGCACGATTTTCGGGATCTTGCCGAGCACTTCGAACGGCGTAGCGTCGTACGCCTCGGTGAACGAGTCCCACGAACGATCGGGATTGCTCACCGAGTTCATGTCGCCGCCCGCGCAGAACACGTCGCCGGATCCGGTGATGACCAGGAACTGCAGATCCGGTTCGTCGGCCACGATCATCGCCGCACGTTTGATTCCGTGGTAGCCGTCGGCGGTTACCGCGTTGCGCTTCTCCGGACGGTTGATGGTGACGGTGAATGTGTCACCGGCGATCTCGCCGATCAGCTCCGGTGCACCGAGATCGACCCGCAGGGAGTCCGGCAGTCCGCTCACGAGATCACGGCGACGAGCTCGCCGACGTCGTAGGTGCCACCGACCTCGACCTTCCACGCCACCACACCGGATGCCGGTGCCTCGATGTCCATTTCGACCTTGTCCGTGGCAATCGCATACAACGGGTCGCCCTCGGTCGCGGACTCCCCGTCGGCGATGTACAGCTGCGTCACCTCGGCTTCGGTGATGGCGTCACCGGGTTTAGGCATCCGAACTTCGGTCACACGATCCTCCCAACCGCTTCGACAAGCTGAGCAGCACCCGGACGGCACGCCGCCTCCAACGTTGCGGCCCGGGGCACCGGGGTGTACGTCCCCGCGACCCGCTGTATCGGCGCCGCCAGCACGCCGAACAGCTCGGTGCCGACGGCAGCCGCGATCTCGGCGCCCGGTCCGCAGAAGCCGACCGATTCATGGGCGACAACAAGGCGTTTGGTCTTTCGAACGGAGTCCAAAACGGTCGCGAGGTCCAGCGGGACGAGTGTCCGCAGATCGACAACCTCCACCGAAACGCCCTGACCTTCCAGCTCTTTCGCAGCTTCGAGGGCGGCATGCACCATCACGCCGTACGTGCAGATGGTGACGTCGGCGCCCGCCCGCTTGACGTCGGCCTGCCCGAGTGGAATCACGTAATCCGCCAGTGGGACCGGCCCCTTGCCCCCGCCGTAGTAGAGCTTCATCGACTCGATGAACAGACAGGGATCCTCTTCGCGCAGGCACGCGTTGAGCAGCCCCGCCGCATCGGCTGCCGTGCTGGGCCAGACGACCTTGAGTCCCGGCGTATGCATCGCCCACGCCTCGAGGGCTTGCGAATGCTGCGGTCCGGCAGCCGTTCCCACCATCGTGCGGATCACCAGCGGTGCGCCCTGACGGCCGCCAGACATATAGCGGACCTTCGCGGCGTGGTTGGCGATCTGATCCATCGCCACGCCGAGAAAGTCCATGAACATCAACTCGGCGACGGGGCGCAGACCGGCCAGCGACGCGCCGAGGGCGGCGCCGATGATCGACGACTCCGCGATCGGGGTGTCGCGCACCCGGTTCTCCCCATACTTCGCTGACAGACCCGCGGTGATTTTGAACATTCCCCCGCCCGACCGATCGCCGATGTCCTCACCCAGCAGGACGATCGAGTCGTCGACGGCCATTGCACGGTCGAGGGTCCGGTGAATCGCCTGGACCAGCCCGAGATCCTCGGTGTCGCCGTCGGGCACGCCCCGGTGCGCCTGACTCTGTGCCGACAATGCAGATCCGTTGTCGGCGAAGACATCACGAGTCAACTCATCGACGTCGAGCGGAGCGGCGTCGCGCGCCGAGGCGAAGGCGGCCTCGATCTCCTCCGCCGCCTGGACGTCGATCGCGTCGAGCGTGTCGCTGGTGGCGATCCGGCCATCGAGCAGGCGCTGCCGATAGCGGGCGAACGGCGGGTCGGCGCGCTTGGCGGCGAGCTCGTCGGGATCGGCATAGGCCATCGCATCGCCGAAATAATGGCCCTGCAGTCGATAGGCGAGCGCCTCCACGAATGTGGGACCTTCACCCGACCGTGCGCGTGTGACCGCCTCGGACACGGCCTCGTACACGGCCTGCGGGTCGGTGCCGTCGACCGTCACACCCGGCATTCCGTACCCACCGGCGCGTGTCGACAACGTCGTGGTCCGGGTGTACCGCGACATCGCCGTGCACTCCGCCCAGGCGTTGTTCTGGCAGAAGAACACCACGGGCAGCGACCACAGCGCCGCCATGTTCATGGCCTCGTGGACGTAGCCGATGCTGGTGGCGCCGTCACCGAAGCTGACGAGAACCACCTGTCCGGTGCCGCGGATCGACGCGGCCAACGCGATGCCGTTCGCGATCAGCGGGCCCGCCCCCACGATGCCGGTCGTCCAGGCGATCCCATGGTCGGGATCGGAGATCCCCATCGCCCCTGCCTTACCCCGCGACAGGCCGGTTTCCCGACCGAGGATCTCGCCGAAATAGCCGGCCAGGTCGATACCCTTGGCCACGACGTCACCCAGGCCGCGATAGGTGGCCACGAGTTGATCGGAATCCGACAGCGCCAGCGCCGCACCCGCCGACATCGCCTCCTGACCGTCCACCGGCCAGTAGCTCATCGCGATCTCACCGGACGACAAGCCCTTTCGGACGCGTTGATCGGCATGGTGAACCTTGCTCATTCGGCGGTACAACTCGATGGCGCGATCGGTGGTCGCTGATTGCGCCTCGGTGTCCAACTGGGTGGCCATTGAGTCTCCTTGCCCGCACACTTCGGCTGCACGATTCTACAACATGACGAAATGTGTTCAATCGTTCTGTCTGCTCACTGTCTTCAGTTGCTCGGCGAACAGCATCCGGTCGAAATAGCATCGCTCGAGGATCAGCCGGTCTCCGTCGAAGCCGAACAGGTTGACGCTGAGCATGTCGAAGGCGGTACCCGGGCAGGTCGTCCTGGTCTCGACGATCAGCCCGTCGGGACCGTGGTAGATGCCCTCCGCGGTGTAACGCATCCGCGGCAGTTCCTCCCACTGCTGCAGGATCATCTGGCGGACCGCCGCATCACCATCGTAAACCGTTGCGGTGGGCACGATTTCATAACGTGGACGAGCGAAGGTGGCCATCACCGCCTCGAGGTCGCGATCGTTCTCGGCCGCGACGTGGCGCAGCACCGTGGCTTCGCGGATTCGCCGCAGGTCGGCGCCACTCATAGCGGCTGAAAGGTGGGCAGGTGGCGGCCGTCGTCCAGGGGTAACCACGCGACCGATACCCCATCCCCGACCGCGGGGGGTGGACCGAACACGTTCGACATGATTCGGGCGCCCTCGTCCAGGTCGACCAGCACCACCGAGTAGGGCACCCGGTCCGCGAAGGCCGGATGTGCGGCACGATGGTGCACGCTCACTGCGTAGACGACGCCTCGTCCACTGAGCTGCTCCCAGCGCAACGAGAACTCGCCGCAGTGCGGGCACACATGCCGCGGGTACCAGACCAGTCGCAGACACGACTCGCACCGCTGCATCACCAGTTGATGTTCCCGCGTCGCCGCCCAGAACGGTGCCGAGACCGCGGTTGGTTCGGGTACCGGCAATCCTTCGCTCACAACGTCGCCTCCGATCCGAGGATGACCGTGGAGGTCGCGGACAACACACCGCCCGTGCCGTGCGCCAGGGCGGTCTGCGCGCCGGGCACCTGTCGTTCGCCGCATTCACCGCGCACCTGGCGGGCGGCCTCGACGAGCAGGAACGCCCCGAACGCGCCGGGATGTGTGTACGCGAGCCCGCCGCCGGTGGTCTGGCCCGGAAGGGCGCCGCCGGGCGCGAGCACACCGTCGGCGACGAACGCTCCGCCCTCCCCCTTCTTGCAGAATCCGAGATCTTCCAACGCCAGCAGCACGGTGATGGTGAACGAGTCGTACAACTGCACGACGTCGATCTGGTCCGGCGTCAGACCCGCGGCGGCGAACGCCGTCGGACCGGACACCGCACCGGGAGTGACGGTGAGGTCGGGCATCTGGGTGATCATCGCGTGCGATGCCGCCGACGCCGCGCCCAACACGTAGACGGGCCTGCCGAGATCACGCGCTCGCTGTGCGCTGGTGATGACGATCGCGGCTGCGCCGTCGGTGACCAGACAACATTCGAGCTTGTGGACGGGTTCGGCGAGGTAGCCCGAGTCGAGGACGTCATCGACGGTGATCGCGTCGCGCAGATGTGCGCGCGGATTGCGCACCGCCCACGCCCTCGTGTCGACCGCGATCTGTGCGAGCTGCTCGGCCGTGGTGCCGTAGGCCGCCATGTGGCGACTGGCGGCGAGTGCGTACGCGCTGATCGGAAGCATCACCCCGAACGGTGTTTCCCACTCGAGGCGTTCGGGTGTGGCGAACACACCCAGTCCCTTCTCGCCGCGCTTGCGCGCCGCACGCGGTGTCGAGGCGTAGACGATCACCACGGTCTCGGCGAGGCCGGCGGAGATCGCGGCGACGGCGTGCTCGATGTACAGCCCGTAACTCGCGCCACCGGTCTGCGTCGCATCGGTGAATCGCGGTGTGATCCCGAGGTATTCGGCCAACTCGACCGAATGCATCAACGTACCACCGGTGCATGTGCACAGACCGTCGACATCGCGCAGCGAGAGGCCGGCGTCCGCGAGCGCGGCGCTGATGACACGCGCTTCGAGCTCACGGAGCGGCACATCGATGACACCCGACGGTGACACCTCGTCGGCGACCCCGACGACGGCGGCGGCGCCACGAATGTTGCGATTCACACGTTCTCCTGTTCGAACAGTTCGCGCAGCCCGGGCTGACTCACCTTCAACGACGGCGTGCGCGGAAGTTCGTCGACGATCCGCAGCTGCACCGGCACCTGGTATCGGGTGAGGTGCTGGCCGACGAAATCGAGCAGGTGGTCGGGTTCGACCTGCGCACCGTCGACGAGTTCCACGGCGGCGACCGGCACAGCCCCCAAGCGCTCGTCGGGAAGTCCGGTGACTCCGGCGTCACGCACGGCAGGGTGACCGCGCAGCGCGGCCACGATGTCCGCCGGGGCGATCTTGAAGCCACCTCGGATGATCACGTCGTCGATGCGGCCGTCGACGTACAGAAAGCCATCCTCGTCGACCCGGCCGAGATCCGTGGTGCGAACCCACTCGCCGCCGTCAGTCCGGACCTCGATCAGGCCCTGACCGCCTGCGGATAGCTCACTGCCGTCGTCGACCGAGACGACGCGCACTTCGCGGCCGCTCTGCGGACGACCAACACTGCCCCGCTTCGCCTTTGCCCATTCACGGTGCAGTGCCAGGTTCCAGCCCGCGACGCCGCCCGCGAACTCGGTGGCCCCGTACGACGGCAACACCGCGACGTCGTACCGCGCCTCGAAGGCCTCCTGAACGGGCACCGGCAGTGGCGCCGTACCGGAGGTGACCACCTGCACGCTGGAGAACACCTCAGGTGGCACATCGGCGTCGAGCACCATCGCCAGCGCCGACGGCACGAGGCTCACCGCTTTGGGCCGGTGGCGCACGACGACGTCGACGAAATCCGCCACCCGGAACCGCTCCAACAGTGCGATCCTGCGTCCTTCGCAGAGGTTCAGTAGGGTGCGGAACAGGCCGGACATGTGCACCAGCGGCGAGCTGACGATGGCGACGCCCGAGCGCAGGCGCAAGCCTCCCGCGTCACTCGAGCCGTAGTGGGCACCCGCGGCCGACAGCGTGTGTGCAAATGAGTCGTATGACAGCGGAACCCGCTTCGGCGGGCCGGTGGTGCCGCTGGTCAGCATCTCGACCGCCACACCGGGTGGTTCAGTGCGGAAGGGCCCGGCGCCCGGATGCTCCAAGCCGGCGACGACCTCCACGGTCGGTGGCGTCGTACTAACCTCGAGACCGACCGCGCCCGCAGCCGCCGCGACCATCGACGGTCGCTGCCAATCGGTGCCGGTTGCGACAACGGCGGGCAGGCGCAGCTCCTCGATGTCGGAGGCCAGCCGGGTGTCCCCGTTCGACGGGTTGATCGTGACGACGCAGGCGTTGGCGAGCAGAACGCCCAGCATCGCCGCCACCATCGCCGGATGATTGCGCAGGACGAGTCCGATCGGCGCGCCGTTAGCCAATTCCGCTGCCGTCAAACGCCTTTCGACTTCGGTTGCGACGTCAGCGATGGCACCCCAGTCGGTCCACGCCCCGTCGTACTCGACGGCGGGGGCCGCCGGGTCCAGCGCCAGCACGGCTCGAATGCGAGCGGTGAGCTGCTGACTCAAGCCGGCGCCGCCGCGAGTTCGCTTGCCACCGGGATCACCTCTTCGGCGAAGAGCTTCATCGAATCGTGGACCTTGGCGCGATCCATCGCGCCACCGCGCGACATGCGCAACATGATGTTGCGCCAGCCCATGTCGATGACCGTGCGCATCTTCTCGATGATGCGATCGGGGCTGCCCATCAGCGTGAGATGCGAGTTGAGAACCTGCTCGTAGCTTTGTTTGTCGTGCTTGTCGAACCAGTCGGCATACGCCTTGTAGTCCGCCGGGATGTCGCCGCCGCGCTCGAACGGGCTGGAGTACTTGCGGTGCGTCTGGATGGACAACTCGACGCTCTCCTGCGGATAGGTTCTGGCGAACGAGTCGTCGGAGTGACAGAACGCGTTCAATAATGCCCAAACGTTGCCGGTGGCCGCGGTGAGCCCCATCTTGGCCTGCGTCTCGAGGTAGATGTCCAAAGCTCCCTGCAGGTCGGGGTCGACCTGGTACGGATTGCCGATGATCGCACCGAATCCCTTGTCGGCCAACCACTCGAAGCTCGACGGCGTCTTCATCACCGTGCCCCACACGGGAATGGGATCCTGCACCGGTCGGGGATGGATGGTGACGTCCTCCAGCTGCCAATACTTACCTGAGTAGGTGACATTCTCCTGCGCCAGCAGCAAATTGACGATCTCGACGCATTCCTGATACCGCGCGGTGGCCTCATCCATCGGAATTCCGAAACCCTTGAACTCGTGCGCCTGGTAGCCGCGTCCGAAACCGGCATCGAACCGCCCTCCGCTGAGGTTGTCGACCATGGCGATGCGCTCGGCGAGACGGATCGGATCGTGGAACGGGGCGACCATGCATGCGGTACCGATGCGGATTCGTTCGGTCTGCGCCGCTATCGCCGCAGCCACCAGGGGCAGATCCGCGAGGGTGCCGTAGGGCGAGAAGTGGTGCTCGGCGAGCCAGACCTCGTCGTAGCCGAGTTCCTCGGCCCACCGCACCTCCTCGAGCACATTGGCTAGGACATCTTGGTGGCTGAGGTGATTGGGCTTGTCACCGAGGATGAACACGCCGAACCGCATGTCATCGCCTCCGCTGAGAATGTAGTTGCAGTTACTGCGACTATATTGCACGATTGAACAGATCACGTCAATCCGTTCTATCGCCGTGGAGGGCCATGTGACCGCATCTGCGACCCTGTCCGCCAGCATGGTCGGCACCACCCTGGCCCCCACGACCTACCGCTGGACGGAGACGGATTGCATCCTCTACGCGCTCGGGGTCGGGGCGCGCCCGCCGGCGGAACGGCAGCTGCTCGATGAGCACTGCGGGCCCGCGGTCCTTCCCACCTTCGCGCTGATCGCGAACTGGTGGGCGGTCAAGGATCTGCGTACGACGCTGCAACTCGGTCAGGCCCCGATCGTGCATTCGGCCCAATCGCTGGAACTCGAACGTCCGCTGCGCCCCAGCGGCGAGGTGAGTGTCACCGCGGAGGTGTCGGCGCTGTGGGACACCGGCAAGCACGCTGCCATCGAGGTGTCGTCGGTCGGAGTCGACGACGAGGGTCCCCTCTTCCGCGCGTCCTCGCAGACCATGGTGCTCGGAGCGGGAGGTTTCGGAGGGTCGCGAGGACCGGCTACCGTCGACACCCCGCAGGGCACACCCGACGGGGTCCACACCGACGACGTCCGGCCCGAACAGGCGGCGATCTACCGGCTGAGCGGTGACCGCAACCCGCTGCACATCGATCCCGCCGTGGCCCGCAAGTTCGGTTTCGACGACGTCTTCCTGCACGGTCTATGCACGTTGGGGTTCGCCGCACGTGCCCTGATCACCCTCGCGGGCGGGGGCGATCCGGCGGCACTGACCTCCATCAGCTGCCGATTCGCAAAGCCGGTCGAGCTCGATGCGCAACTGCGCACGGAAATCTGGCGCGACGGCACGCGCGTTCACTTCCGGACCGTGCAGGGCGACGTCGTTTCCCTGCGTTCCGGCACCGCGACATTGGCAGGATGCTGAGCATGGATCAACGGCGCGCACGAGGCCGGCGAAATCGCGAGGCACTGATCGCGGCTGCCATCGAGCTGTTCACCACCAGGGGATACGAACAAACCACTGTCGAGCAGATCGCGGAGGTGGCCGGCGTCGCACCGAGAACGTTCTTTCACCACTTCGCTGCCAAGGACGACATCCTCTTCCACGGGTACGCCGACCGTCTGGCGGAGGCGATCCGGCGATTCCGCGCGGCTCACTCCGGCTCGCTGTGGCACGCACTGGCCGAAGCGTCCGAAGCGGTGGCCACCGCCATCGCCGAGAACCCAGAGATCTTCCTGGTGCGCGCCGCGATGTACGGCGAACTGCCGGCCCTGCGGGCC
Source organism: Mycobacterium sp. 852002-51961_SCH5331710 (assembly GCF_001665535.1). Classification (GTDB taxonomy): domain Bacteria; phylum Actinomycetota; class Actinomycetes; order Mycobacteriales; family Mycobacteriaceae; genus Mycobacterium. The sequence goes on along the minus strand of NZ_LZSQ01000019.1, from coordinate 95,937 downwards.
ACCATGCTTCGCATCAACGACGACTGGATCGACCAGATGACGGTCGAAGTGGCGCGGTGGTTGGACGTCGAGCCCGATGTCGACATGCGTCCCCGACTGGCCGCAAGCTTGGTCAACGGTGCCAACCGAACGGCAATCGACCTGTGGGTATCGGGCCGTGGGACAGGCGATTTGGCCGCCATGATGTCGGAGGCCGTGCACCTGCTGCGTCCGTCGATCAACCGAATCGAGCGCGAGTCGAAGCAGGCCGGGAGTCGTCGTGTCGGATGAGCTACGCCCCGTAGCGGTAGTCACCGGTGGGGCGCGCGGCATCGGCGAAGCGATCGTCGAGGCGTTGATCGAGGCCGGATACCGCACCGCGGCGGTCGACGTCAACGCCAAGGCGGTCGCGCGTGCCAAGGAGTCGCCCGCGTGGCGTGCGGGGCTGCTGGTGCCGTTGGAGCTGTCGATCACCGACCGCCCGTCAGTCGAGCGGGCGATGCGCGAGCTCACCGCTGAGCACGGTCCCATTCGCGCCCTGGTGAACAACGCCGGAATGACCCTGCCCGCCAGCTTTCTCGATCAAACCGACGAGGACTGGGACCGCATCGTCGACGTCAATCTCAAGGGCACGTTCGTGATGGGGCAGGTCGTTGCTCGGCAGATGGTCGAGGAGAAATCCGGAGTCATCGTGAACATCAGCTCGGTGTCGGCTCACGGCGTCCGGACCGGGCCGCCGGCCTACGCGGCCGCGAAGGCCGGAGTGGAAGGCCTGAGCCGGCTGATGGCGGTGCAGTTGGCGCCGTTCGGCATCAGGGTGAACACGGTGGTCGTGGGTACGACCGCAACGCCGTGGCTGCTGTCCCGCAAGACCGACGACGAGCTGGAGCACATGCGTTCGTCGACGCTGCTGGGCCGCATCGGCGAGCCGCAGGACGTGGCCAACACGGTCGCGTTCCTGTGCTCGCCGGAGGCCAAACATCTCACCGGTCAGCTCATCTCGGTCTCAGGTGGGCAGTGGATCCCATGACCGCAACTCACAGAACGATGAGACATCTTCTGCTACTCTGTTTACCGCTGTTCGCGCCTCGAGCCCGGGGGATTCGGTGGATCTGAAGAGAATTCTGTTCGACGTGAGCGATCACGTCGCGACGATCACGATCAACCGCCCCGAGCGGCTCAACGCCACCGACGATCTGGCCCGAACCGAGCTCGGATGGGCCTGGGGCCAGGTGCGTGACGACCCCGGCATCCGCGTGGCGATCATCACCGGTGCCGGCGACCGGGCGTTCTGCGCCGGACAGGACATCCGAGCCACGGCGCAGAGCGGTATCCGCAACAAGGTTCCCGGTTCGCGGTTGCATCACAACGTGTGGAAGCCGGTCATATGCGCACTCAACGGTATGGCGGTGGGCGGCGCATTGCATCAGGTCGCCGACGCCGATCTGATCATCGCCGCGGAACACGCTGAGCTGATCGACACGCATCTGGCGGTCGGCAACGTGTTCGCGCTCGAGCCGGCGGTTCTGTTGCGACGCATGCCGCTGTCGATGGTGATGCAGCTCGCACTGCTGACCAAGGACGGGCGCATCAGTGCGCACCGGGGCCACGAGATCGGCCTGATCAATGAGGTGGTGCCCGCACAGCGCCTGCAGGAGCGCGCACGCGAGATCGCCTTGTCGATCGCCAAGCTGTCTCCCGCCACCGTGCAAGCCTCCATCAAGGCGATGTGGTCCAGTCTCGACGTCGGCCTGCACGCCGCGCACGACGTGGCCTACCGCTATGTACTGCAGCATCAGATGACCCATCCCGACTATCGAGAGGGAATGGCCGCGTTCGCCGAGAAACGTGAACCGCGCTGGGTGGTCGAATGACTCGACCGACGGGGGCTGCCAGAGCATTTCATTACGAACCGCTCCCGTACGACGCGGTGCTGCCCGCGATGCTGTGCGCCGTCACCTCCCGTCACGGCTCGAACGACTTCGTCGTCTCCACGACGGGCGACGGCACCGTCGAACGAATCACCTACTCAGAGGTGGAGGCCCGATCCGCCGATATGGCGGCCCGCCTGCTCGCCGCGGGCGTCACCAAGGGGGTCCGAGTCGGCATACTGGCACCCAACGGCCCCGACTTCGTCACCGCGTTCCTCGCGGCCACCCGCATCGGGGCGGTCGCGGTGCCGATCAACACCCTTTTCCAACCCGGCGAACTGCATTGGGTGCTCCGCCATGCCGACGTCCACACGCTGCTGGCCGTCGAGACCCTGCTGGGCAAGGATCTGTTGGAGCGCATCGAATCCGCCGCTGGGGACTTCGACGAGGTCGACGGACAACTGCGGATTGAGCGACTACCCCAGTTACGTAACGTTCTTCCGCTGGGCGGGCCCGGCCGCCGCTGGCCGAGCGCCTGGCCCGACCCGGTGCCGACCGGTTTCCTTCGGTCGTGCGAATCCACCGTGCGGGCGGCGGACGACATGCTTGTCATCTACACCTCGGGCAGCACGTCAAATCCCAAGGGCATCATCCACACTCACGGGACAGCGATCACCCACTCCCGGTTCATCGCCACCGCCCACGAATGGGACCACCATGACCGAATCTACGTACCCATGGTGTTCTTCTGGGTCGCCGGACTGGTCTTCGGGATGCTCGGCCCCATGCAAGTGGGTGCGACCATCCTCACCGAGTACCGGTTTGACGCGGGCGAGGTCTTACGTCTCCTCGAAAGCGAAAAGGCCACCTACACGACGGGTTTTCTTCATATCGGCCCCGCACTGGTCAACCATCCCGACTTCGCCGCCGCCGATCTGTCGAGCCTGCGCGAGGGTTACCAGCAGGTGCTGCTACCCCCCGGGCGACGCACGCCTGACCCGTCGCTGCGGGTCGCGCAGCTGGGAATGACCGAGACCTGCAGTTCGCACACGTGGTGGCCCCCGCACGAGGAGCTGCCCGAGGCCAAGCGCGGGTCGCTGGGTGTCGCAGCGCCCGGTTACGAGCACAAGATCGTCGACGACGCGGGCAACGAAGTGCCCAACGGCGTCACCGGCGAGATCTGTGTGCGCGGAACGGCATTGCTGCGTGGAATGGTCGGCAAGCACTGGCATGAGGTGGTGGACCGTGACGGCTGGCTGCACACCAGGGATGCCGGCTATCGGGACGACGACGGCCATCTGTACTTCGCGGGCCGCACCGACGAGATGATCAAGACCGCCGGCACGAACGTCGCCCCGGTGGAGGTCGAGGCCGCACTGGCTCGCATCGACCCGGTACGCATCGCCTACGTTGTGGGCGTACCAGATCCGGACAAGGGCGCGATCGTCAGTGCCGCCGTGGTGCTCAACGAGGGGCGCACCGCATCGGCCGAGGACCTGGCGGCCGCGTGCCGTGAGCAGATCGCGGCGTACAAGGTGCCCAAGAAGTGGGTGATCCTCCCCGATCCCCGCCGCTTGCCCTACACCACGACCAACAAGATCGACAAAGCACGGTTGACCGAGTTGATGGCGACCGGAGAACTCTCGTGACGTCGTCGGCCGAACTCGAGGCCCGAATCGAACGCCTGGAGGCGCTCGACGAGATCCGCCAGCTCGCGGCGAAATACGCGGTCGCGTTGGATATGCGGGACCTCGATGCCCTGGTCAATCTGTTCGTCGACGACGTGAAGGTTCCCGGAAAGCGTCGCGGCCGCGCGGCGCTGCGCTCCTGGTACGACCGCGAGCTGCGGCACGACCTGTTGGGCAGCGCACACGGTGTGCACGGCCACGTCATCGACATCCACGACGCCGACAACGCCACGGGCCTAGTCTATTCGCGCAATGACTTGGAGACAGAGTCGGTTTGGCTGATCGAGATGCTCGCTTACCTGGACACCTATCAACGTCGGGACGGTCGTTGGTACTTCGTCAAGCGCACGCCGTTGTTCTGGTACGAGAGCGACATCACCCATCCTCCGCTGGGCGAGCGGAAGATGCGGTGGCCGGGTACCCCGCCCCACGACGGCGGCTGGCACGATGCGTTTCCGTCGTGGCAGGAGTTCCACAACGCCGAATCCGGCCGTCCCGACAAACCGGTACCTGCCCCGGCACCGGTGGGCGCGTGGCTGCGCACACTGCGCCGCAATGCCGCCGAACCGCGGGTCCATCCCGCCGGCCACTCCGACGACGACCCGCGGGATGGCTGAGATGGGCGATACCGCATGGGTTTTCACCCCTTCACCGGAGCAGGACGAACTTCGCCGGACGGTCCGTGCATTTCTCGAGCTCAAGTCTTCCGAGAGCGAAGTCCGCCGTGTCATGGGGACTCCCGACGGTTACGACCGCGACGTGTGGTTCCAGCTCGCCGACCAACTCGGGCTTCAGGGTCTGGCCATCCCAGAGGAATTCGGTGGGAGCGGGTACAGCCTCCAGGAACTGGCGTTGGTGGTCGAGGAGTTCGGGCGTGCCCTGCTGCCCGGTCCGTTCTTCGGGTCGGTGGTGTTGGCCGGCAGCGTTCTGATGTGCTGCGCAGACACCGGTGCCAAATCGACGTATCTGCCGCGCATCGCATCGGGACTGACGGTTGCGGCGCTGGCAATGACAGAGCAGTCCGGTCGGTGGGATGTCGACGACATCCAGACCAGCGCACGTTTTACCGGTTCACGCTGGACCCTCGACGGCACCAAGACATTTGTACTGGATGGGCACATCGCAGACCTGCTGCTGGTGGCGGCCCGCACCAATGCGGGCATATCGCTGTTCGCGGTCGACGAGACCGATAACCTGCACCGCCGGCCGTTGTCAACATTGGATCCGACGCGGCGCCAAGCCCGCATCGACTTCGAGCACACCCCCGCACAGCTGATCGGCGCCGAGGGGCAGGCACGGCCCGCGATGTCACATGCCCTGGACATCGCGGCGGCCTGCCTGGCCGTGGAACAGGTCGGGGGTGCCCAGCGCTGCCTGGAAATGGCAGTCGACTATGCGAAGGCGCGCCGACAGTTCGGCAGGCCGATCGGGTCGTTTCAGGCGATCCGCCATAAGTGTGCCGACTTGATGCTGGAGATCGAGTGTGCCCGCGGCGCAGCACAATACGCCGTGCAGGCGGCGGCCGGACAAGCGGGCGAACTGCCCGCTGCGGCGTCCCTGGCCAAGGCGTACTGCTCGGACGTATTCACCAAGACCGCCGCCGCTAACATTCAGATCCACGGCGGTATCGGGTTCACGTGGGAGCATCCCGCGCACCTGTACTTCAAGCGAGCGAGGTCGTCCGCGCAGCTGCTGGGCGACGCCACGTACCACCGCGGCCTGCTCGCCGACCGGGTCGGGATCTAGAAGTCGGTGCCGCCGTCGATGTTGATCACGGCGCCCGTCATGTAGGCGGCCCGCTCGCCCAGTAGGAACGCGATCAACTCGCCGGCTTCGTGCGGGCGCCCACCCCGGTCGAGCGCGACGCGCATGTTCCACGCCGGATTGCTGGCCAGGTGCGTGTAAATCGCATCGTCGAGCGGCACGTCGTATTCCGTCGCGCGCTGTGCGCGGATGAAATCGTTCACCTCGGTGTCGAACAAGCCGGGACAGATAGTATTCACCCGGATTCCGTCCGGCCCATGGGTTTTCGCGAGGATCTTGGAAAGCGTCAGGACGGCGGCCTTGAGCGCGTTGTAGGGCGGTATGAGGATCTTCGGCGCCCGTACCGAATACGCGGCCGTCGTCACCACCGTCCCTCCCCCGTTGCGCTGCAGATGGGGAATGACCGCGCGGCATGACCGCACCGTCGCCATCAGGATCATCTGGTAGTACCAGTCCCACGAATCGTCGCCGTGCTCGAGAAACGGGCCCTGCTGCCTCATCGGGCCCGCCGTCACGGCCAGGCCGCGCAGTGGGCCGAGCCGGTCGGCCGTCTCATCGACGGCGCGCTGCACGCCATCGCCGGTGGCGGCGGCGTCGACGCTGATTCCCACGGCGTTCACCCCATATCGGTCGGACAGCCGGTTCGCCCTCTCGGTTGCCCGTTCGCCGTCGCGCGCCAGGAGCGCGACATTGGCGCCGTCGCGAGCCAGCTCCTCGGCGGCGGCGAATCCCATGCCGGTCGTCCCGCCGACAATGATGAAGTTGCGTCCGGACACCCCGAGATCCACGCTGGCCCCCTTCTTGCCGGTCACTGCGCCAACCGATATCGTGCGAGACTAAACATCTAGACGAGTGATGTCACTATGTTCACCCTGTGTTCTCCGAGCCTCGCGAGGTGGGCGACGGTGCGCCGGAACACCGGAACACTGGGTGTCGCGTAGCATAGAGACCTTGACAGACTCAGCTTTCTGGGACGAGGGGCGACATGTCGACTGAGCGGGCCGCGGCCGCGATCGACGAGCAAGAGGAGTCGGACCGCCGAGATCAGATTCTCGAGGCGGCGAACCTTTGCTTTGCGCAACTGGGGATTCAGCGCACCAGCGTGCAGGACGTAGCCCGGATGGCGAATGTGTCGCGGGGGACGGTATATCGGTATTTCGAGGACCGCACGATCCTGATCGAGGCGGCGATCGAGTACGGCGCGCAGAGGTTCTACAAGGAAGTCGCGGCGGCGATGGCAAAGAAGCCGACGCTGGCGGAAAAGATCGGCGCGATGGCCGAAACCCACGCCAAGATCCTGCTCGACCATCGGACCCGCAATCGTTTGATGGCCGACGACGCCGAGTTGATGCGACACATGATCTCCGATGGGGACTCCGCGGTGCGACGCACGACCCAGTTCCTGGTGCCCTACGTGCGGGAGGCCCAGGAGCGAGGCGAGGTGGGGGCGGGCGTCGATGTGGCAGCGGCTAGTGAATGGCTCGCGCGGATCATTTACTCGTTCTCGACGGTCAACAAAGCTCAGACCTTCGACATGTCCAAGCCGGCGACCGTGCGCCGCTACGTCGAGAAGTTCGCGGTCAACGGTCTGCGGTGAACCGAGCGCACCCCTAGTCAGTAAGACATAATCTGTAATATTGTTCTCCCCGACGGCGCAGGAGAGCGAGGGCAGAGATCTGATGGGTGAGCGTTCGCTGGCCGGTAAACGGGTGGTCGTGGTGGGCGCGTCCGCGGGGATCGGACGCGCCTTCGCCGTCAGAGCAGGCAAGGAGGGCGCCCGACTGGTCCTCGCCGCCCGCCGGGTCGACAAACTCGAGGAGGTCGTCGCGGAGGCGGGCGGAGGCGTCGCGGTCGCCGTCGACGTCCGCACATCGGCCGATTGCGCGCGTCTCGCAGATACCGCCCGGGACACCCTCGACACGGTGGACATCGTGTTGATCTCGTCGGGCTACGCACCTCTGAAGATGTTCGCCGACACCGATGCACAGGACTGGCTCGACGTCTTCGAAACGAACGTGGTCGGCGTGCACGAGATCATTCGCGCGCTGCTTCCCGCGCTCACCCCTTCAGCGATCGTGGCTGCGATGTCGTCGGATTCAGTCCGCCACCCGCACACCGCGCTCGGCGCCTACTCGGCGAGCAAGGCAGCGTTGGAACGGTGCCTGGTCTCATGGCGCCTGGAGAAACCGGGATACCGGTTCAGCTGCATCGAGGTCAGTGGAACCGTACCAACGGACTTCACGTCCGCCTTCGATCCCGACCTTCTGGATACCGCAGTCACCGAATGGCTTTCGCGCGGCCTCGTTCAGGAGAGCCTGATGGCCCCGGAAGCGGTCGCGGATGTCTTGGTCGGAATCTACGCCAGCGCCATCGACCATCCGGACGTCGGTTTGGAATCGATTGTCGTGAAGTCTCCGACAGGTCCGATGCGGGCATGACCACGAAGATCGAGTCGGCATGGCCGTCGCACCCGGACTACAGGATCGACATCAGGTCGTGTCGCTACATCGGGCAGGTGTGGCTCGACGACACCCTGGTCGCCGAGAGCGAGAACTGCCTCGTCGTTGCGGAAACCGATCACGTTGACCGGCTGTACTTTCCGGAGGACGACGTCCAATGGGATCTGCTCGTACCCAACGCGCACACCACGGTGTGCCCGTTCAAGGGCGAAGCCTCGTACTGGAGCCTGCGCCACCGGGACCAGGAGATCGAGAACGTCGCGTGGAGCTACCCCACTCCGCTGCCCGAGGTAGCGGGGATCGTCGGCCACGTTTCGTTTTACGACGAGCGGCTGCGCGTCGTTGTCGTGGAGCGTTGGCATGACGGCTCCTTGGTACCCGTGAGGTTTCCGCTGTGGGGCGATGCCGCCGAGTTGGTGCGACTGATCGACGTCCAACCCACCGATGCGAATACGTTTGTCGGCCCCGCGCATGGTCCCGCGGCCCGCGATGTGGTGGAAGGCGGGCAGCTACTTGCAGAAGCCATCGTCGCCGTGTCGAAAAGGCTTCCGCAGCAACGTGTCACGTCTGCGTCGATGGTTTTCGTCAAAGCCGCCTCCTTCGGGGCACCGGTCGATCTGACCGTCGAACTGCTCCGCAAGGGGCGGACGTTCTCCACCGCCGAGGTACGCGCGACCCAACACGGCACACTGCGAGGTGCCGCGATACTGCTGTGCGACTCCGGATCCGATGACGTCATCAGTCATGTGGCGGCGATGCCGGACGTCGCGAAGCCCGTCGACGCAGAACCGTTCGAAGGTTTCGGAATGCCCGGCCGCGAGATAAGGATCGTCGACGGGGCCTACGATCTCAACCCCGACCGGGTGGGCCCGCCCGAGATCAATGCGTGGGTCCGGTTCCGCGAAGCCCCCGATGAGCCGTATCTCCACACGGGCCTTCTTGCCCAGTCGTCGACGCATTGGACCATCGCCGCGGGCATGCTCCCCCATGCCGGATTCGGCGAGGCGCTTGCGCACCGCACATTGTCGACGGGGATCATGAAGGCCACCATCGCTTTTCACGAGGAGGTAGATGTCACCGACTGGCTGCTCTACGCCAATCGAGCGTTCTGGGCCGGCCGTGGCTTGGTCCAGGGGGACGGTCACGTCTTTACCGAGGACGGCCGGCTGGCGGCTTCTTACACGATTCAGGCTATGGTTCGTGAGTTCCAACGCGATCCTGCAGCGATGGGGCACGACAGTCGGACCGCTATGTGACAAGTTGACACTATCTGTTCTATCATCCAACCGGCATGGAGGCCCGCGTCTTAGCGCATTGGAGGGCTAGATGAACCGTCTCAGCGGCAAGGTGGCCGTGATCACCGGCGCAGCCCGTGGTCAGGGCCGCAGCCATGCGGTGAACATGGCCGACGAGGGCGCCGACATCATCGCAATCGACATTTGTGCGGATATCCCCTCGAACGAATATCCGCTGGCGACGCGCGCCGACCTCGACGAGACAGCGAAGCTGGTTGAGAAGGCCGGACGCAGGGTCATCACTGCAGCAGTCGACGTGCGTGACCGGCCCACCCTGAAGAAGGTGCTCGACGACGCCGTTGCCCAGCTCGGCGGTCTGCACGTCGTCGTCGCGAATGCGGGAATATGCCCGCAAGGCAGCCATATTCCCTACCGCGGGTTCATCGACGCCTTCGACGTCGACTTCGTGGGAGTCGTCAATACGATTCACCTCAGCCTCGATCATCTCGGGCCGGGTGGTTCGATCATCGTGACCGGATCGATCGCGGGGCTCGTCGAACAAAAGGATCTCGCGACCGGCGGCGGACCGCAGGGTCCCGGCGGCGCGGGGTACGGCATGGCCAAGAAGATGATCCGCGAGTACACGAAGGCGCTCGCACTGACGATGGCACCCCACAGCATTCGGATCAACGCGATCCATCCCACGAACGTGAACACCGACATGCTGCACAACTTGCCGATGTATCGCACATTCCGGCCGGATCTCGCCGATCCTTCGCGTGATGATGCCGAACTCGTCTTTCCCGTCCTCCAGGCGATGCCGATCCCCTACGTCGAGCCGGAAGACATCTCGCATGCGGTCGTCTACCTTGCTTCCGACGAGTCACGCTATGTGACCGGCCAACAACTCTTCGTCGACGCCGGCGCCAGCCTCAAAATGGGTATTTGAGCCCGCGAACCTGCGGGGCCGATGACGTCTGATGCGCCCGCCTAGCGACCGTCGACCGCCGTTGCGGCTGTCACCGTAATCGGTACGTCGTCCTCCCACGGCTGGCGATCGATCAGATCCGCGATCCCGAAGGTGCCACGTTCGAACTCGCCTGTAGCGGCGTCGACGAGGCGATACTGCTGCCGCTGTCGATGGATCGGCTGACCGTCGATCATGATGATGCGGACCTCGCCCGGTTCGAAACGACAGCGGGCGTGCAGAGCTCGCACCAGGTTCTCGTTGTGCAGATGGCCGTCGCCGAAGCTCCATCCGAGCGCATACGCGGCGACCATCTCGCCCTCGACGACGGCGTACTCATCCTCACGCCCAGCGGACATGACGCGATTCAACAGCGTCACGACCGCGCGGCCGTGTGCGTACATCGCACGAAACGCCAAGCCGCGGTACATCGCGATCTCCGCATTCTCGGGACCGGCGAGCCGTTCGAGTTGCTTGTGCTGCAATAATCCGAGTCCCGAGGCCCGCTCCTGGATCTTGGCGGTCGCCGACTCGGTCAGACACCACGTGGAGATGTCCCAGTTGCCCGCGTAGTAGCGCATCCCAGGCAGGAAGGACACTTTCGGCGGGTCGACGTTGCCGAGAACGATTGCCGCGATGATCACCGCCATCAGCGCGGCCACGGCCCACGGCTGCGCAAGCTCAGCGAGGCCGAGATCCGCATGTGCGACGAAGAGCGACCCGATGCCGAAGATCATGAAGACGTTCCACTCCAGAGGCACACCAAGAGGAATCGACGTCAGTATCACGAGATGGAAGATCACCATCACCGTGGCCGCGACGATGGTGATCACTCCGCCGTGGGAGAAGAACATCACCAGCGGCACAAGCAATTCGACGACAGTGCCGCCATGCGCGAGCAGCCGCGGGATGATGCTCGGCCGGATGTCCTCCGGGTAGCCGCGATAGAGCAACGTGCGCAAGCGCTTCGAGCGAACCAGAGGGCTGTTACCCATCATCGTCGCGACAACATAGGGAAAATGTTTGTTCAGCTTCGACGTGGCCGCCCCCATCCAGATCGCCACCATCACCAACTTCGCCGCGACGATCATGTCCTGCCCCGGCAGCAGGAACGTCACCGTCAACGCCCCGTACACCTCGCCGCGGGCGGCGAGGAAGATGAGCTTGTCGCGAAGCCCGGCGATCGCAAGCAACGCGACAATCACAGCGATGTTCGGAGTCGGCAGCAATCCGATCGAGGTATCCAAAGCGGCAACGGGTCCCGTGCCGTCCGACAGCAGCGCGCAGAGCGTCGCAACGAGCAGACCGGCATACAGCATCACGTCGAGCGGACCGCGGCGATCGCCGGCGGTCAGCGGCACCCAGCGCGGCCACGGCGGGAGCCGGATGGTCCCGACGCGGAGCCAGTACAGCACCGAGCCCATCGGCGGTTTGATCTTCCCGGTCAACGGCCCGAATCCGCAGCCCAGTCCGAGCGCCTCGAACAGCAGCGCCCACAGCACGGCCTTCTGGAAGACGATCGGCTCGCTCCACCACGACGCGATGTTTCCCCACCCGTCGATGCCCTTGGTGGCCAACGCGAAACACACGCCGCCGATGACGAACAACGCGATCTTCACCGTGTAGAGCACATACAGCACGTCGGGGTTCCCCATCCCCCGCTCCGCGATGTGGCGCACGAGAGGCTTGAGCCGCTCCGATCGGCTGCCCTGCCGCCATGTCGGGTGGTCGAGCGCGGGTGAATCCGCTTTCAGAAAGCCCATTGCGCTGTTCTCTCTAGGTCAGCGCGTCGTTGCGGATGTGAGCGAGGTGATGCAGCAGAGCCTCGTTGCGACCGAACACGACGTGGTCGACCCCTGCCTCCAGGCCACGCTGACAGGCCTCGGCCATCGGGAAGTCCTGGCCGTCGAGCACCTGGGCGGCGCCGTCGATTCCCATCTTGTACCAGGTGCGTTCCTCCTCGGTGGTGATCTCCTTTGGCGCCCCGATGGACAGGTAGACCACGGCCTCACCGGGACTCTTGCCCGGATATGCGCGCAACATCTGCGAGGTGCCCGGTGCCTCGATCAGCACACAGCTGGGAAACAGCCCGTACACCACGGTGCCGAAGAATTGGTCTGGCCAATCGGCTTCGGGAACGTTGCGATACTGCACGATGTCGCGGAACGGAAACGCCCAGCGGATGTTCCGGCCGTAGATGTCGTAGACGGAGTTGTTCGACGCCAGCGGGTCGAGGGTGTCGGCGTGCACGTAGGGGAAGTGGTAGCCCTCGAAATTTACGTCGACGGCGAGTTTCCAGTTGCAGGCGATGTCGTAGCGCCTGGTTTCGGCATGGTGGTTGTGGTCAAACCCGTAGTCCGACAGCGGTACCGAGATTCCATCGAGAGCTGCGGACACGTCGACATCGGCTGAGAGCCCCACGACGATCAGTCCCGCTTGAGCGGTGACCGGCAATTCGATAAGACCACGGCGCTCGAGATCCGCTCCTGCGAACATCTTTCGGGCCGGAGCCCCCATCAGGCGCCCGTCCAGGCCGTAGGTCCACCCGTGGTAGGGGCAGCTGAGTGACCGCGCCCTGCCGCAGCCGTCGGCCACCTGCGCGCCACGATGCGCACAGCCGTTGATGAACGCACGAAGGACACTGTCTCTGCCCCGGGTCACCAGCACAGGCGTGCCCATCACGTCTTTCGTCGTGTAGGACCCCGGCACGGCGACTTCGCCGGCCCAGCCGATCACGTGGGGAACGCTGCGCAGCATCGCGACGTCGGCCTCGAAACGTTCGTGATCCACGTAGGCGCTGCGCGGTTCACACCAGACCTGATCCGCGACATCGAGGGAGTCGTTCTCGAAATGCTTGAGGACTCGGCGGGTGAGATCGAGGGCTTCTTGTCGGGGCACGGCCGATCCTCAGTAGCGGACCGGGTCGTCGACGAGGGCGGTCCGCAGCGCACGGACCTGGCTGGCGAAAAAGCGTTGTGAAACAGAGGTATTGGTAGCGATCAGATCGAAGGCGTGGAATGCGCCGTCTGCGATCTCCTCATGGACGGCCACACCGTGCTCCCGGAGCCGCCGTGCGTAGTCGCGGCATTCGTCGTGAAAGAGGTCGAGGGTTCCGACACCGATCCAGGCCGGAGGCAACCCGGACAGATCGGTGCGGCGGGCTGGGACGGCTGCGTCAGGGTCGGCGCCTGCCAGGTACCACTGCCACGCGATCCGGTTGTCGCGAGCGGTCCACATCACCCGCCGGCGTGATTCTGCGGGCGTCCGGTCGTCGAGCATTGGATAGACCAGCATCTGTAGGGCGAGATCGACATCGCCGCGGTCGTGGGCGAGGTGCGCCGCCGCGGCGGCGAACCCGCCGCCGGCGCTGGCGCCGCCCACCGCGACTCGTGCCGGATCCACCCATGACTGCCGCGTCAGCCACTGCAGTGCGGCGTAGCAGTCCTCGAGTGGTGCCGGGTACGGATGTTCCGGCGCGAGGCGGTGATCCACCGCGACGACCGCGACGTCGGTGAAGTTGACCAGCCTCCGGCAGAACCGATCCTCCTGCGCTGCAATGCCCATCACGGTGCCGCCGCCGTGAATCCACAGCAACGCCGGCCCGGGCGTGTCGGTGTGGGACGGGCGGTGCACCCGCACGGTGACGTCATTGTTGACACGGGCCACTTCGACTCCCCGCACACGACCGGTCCATCCCGCGATACTCATCAATGCACGCGGTAGCGACAAACCGCGTTGCAGCGCATAGCCTTTCGGCAGAACGCGCGACAGCCGGCGGAGTTCGGGGTCGACCCGCCCGTAATCGATGTCACCCACCGGCCGCCACCGTTGACGGAACGGCCGGCCCAGCGATCTTTCGCCCGGCACGGAGAAAGCTGCCCGTCCGGACATTGCCGACCAGGCCCGTCGACACCCCGTCCCGAACGACCGTGCGGCCACCCACGAGGACCGCGGCCACCGCGTCGTCGTTGCGGTTGACCATGCGGCTCAGGCCGCCGAACTGTTCGACGGGCTGTTCTGCGTAGGCATCGAGCGCTTCGTCCAGGCGCGTCGGATCGATCACGGCGATGTCGGCGCGATCACCGACGCGTAGGTGGCCCGCATCCAGCGTATACCAGTCAGCCAGTTCGCCAGTCAACCGATGAACGGCGTGCTCGACGGTCATGAACGGTGCACCGGCTTCCGCGCTTTGCCGTACGTGGCGCAACAACCGCAGCCCGCTGTTGTAGAAGGCCATGTTGCGCAGGTGGGCCCCGGCATCGGAGAAGCCGACCTGCACCCCGGGGTGGCGTCGAAGAACCGACCGTTGGTGATCACCACATCGAAGCTCATCGGAACTCCACTCCACATCGCTTCCGGTCGGGTCGCGACGATTACAATACACTTGCGCGTTAATGTATGGTCACGAAATGACCGAGCCCAGAGCCGTCGAATACGATCTGCCGCACCTGCGGATGAGCGCGCTCAGCTGGGGGCCCGACGATGGCCGATTGGCCATCTGCCTGCATGGATTCCCTGACAGCGCGCACAACTGGCGACAGCTCGCGCCGATTTTGGCAGCCAACGGATTTCACGTGATCGCACCGTTCACGCGCGGCTATGGCCCGACTGGGCCGGCTCCCGACGGTGACTACACCATCGGTGCCCTGATGAGCGATGTGGTCGACCTGTACTCACACCTGGGTCGGCCATCCGATGCCGTGCTGATCGGCCACGACTGGGGCGCGTTCACAGCCAGTGCGCTTGCGGCGTATCCCGGCTCTCCATTCAGCGCACATATCGCGTTGGCGGTTCCTCCGCTCGCCGCGATCGACAACTCGAGGCGCGGACTGGGTCAGCACCTGCGAATGTCGGCGATCCAATTGCGCAGAAGTTGGTACGTACTGTTCTTCCAGCTGCCCGCCGCACCGGAGCGAGTGCTGCACCGCGTGATACCCCGGCTCTGGAAGGACTGGTCCCCACGTGGAGCGCACGTTGGCGACGGCGTCGCCGAGACGATGGAAGCTCTGCCTTCGCTCGCGCACCGTCGGGCGGCGGTGGCGTACTACCGCGCCGCAGCGCGATTCACCCGCCCCGCATCGCAATACGCGGGTCTGCACCGCTTCCGGTTCAAGTTGCCCACCCATCCGATCCTCGTGTTGCAGGGCGAAGAGGACGGCGCGATCCAATTGGGCTATCTCGACGGCGCGATCGACGCGGCGCCGCCGGGCAGCCGGGTCCGCACCATTCCCGATGCCGGGCATTTCCTCCAGATCGATCAGCCCGAAGCGGTCGGCACGGCCATCCTCGAGTACTTACGGATCGGCTGAGTTCAGCGCGCCGCGTCCGCGCGCCGCAATTCGTAGTCCGCCGGATTGCAGCGGTTGGTCCATCGCCAGTAGTCGAAGATGCGGAAGCTGTACAGTGTGGGCAACCCTCCCGAAGAGTTCTTGTAATAGCTGCTGGATACCGCGGGATGGCTGTACACCATCTGCCGTAGGCGTTCCTGGTTGCGCCGGTTGTAGTCATCGCACACGTCGGCCCGCGGCATCGCCCAGTCGTAACCACCCGCCAGCACCATGTCGATGCACGCCATGATGTAGCGCATCTGGCACTCGGAGTTGTAGATGATGCTGGCGCCGTTGACCGCGTTGGTGCCCGGACCGTACATGCAGAAGAAATTCGGAAATCCCGGCACCGTGATGCCCAGGTAGGCGTAGGCCGAATCGCCCCAGGCGGTGTTGAGCTCGACCCCGTTCATACCCTTTACGTTGATCGGGCCCAGTTGGTGGTTGACGTCGAACCCCGTGGCCCACACCAGCACATCGGCTGGGCGATGCACTCCGTCGGCGGTGGTGACACCGTCGGGGGTGATCTCGGCGATGCGCTCAGCGATCAACTCCACATCGTCGCGCTGCAACGTCGTCAGCCAGGTTCCGTTGTCCTGCAATGTCCGCTTGCCCATCGGCGGATAGCTCGGCGTGACCTTCGCCAGCAGTTTTTCGTCGGTACAGAACACGCGCATCCAGGCGATGAACATCTCGCGGATGGCGTGGTTCGACGCGTTGCACGACAGTCCGCCGTTGTCCCAGTCGGGATCGATCTTCACTTGTTCGTCGAGTGCGTCGGCGATCGGCCACCACGACACGAACCGCAACCACCGTGCGTAATAAGGAAGGTGACGCATGGCCCACCTCGCGCCGTCGGGAACGGCGTCGTGGTACATCGGATTGGGCGCCATCCACTGCGGGGTGCGTTGGTAGACATCGACCTGCAACGCCGAGTCCGCGATGGCAGGCACCAATTGGAATCCACTGGCCCCCGCGCCGATGACGGCAACGCGTTTACCCGTCAGATCGACATCGTCGCGCCAGTCCGCGGTGTGGAAGGCCGGCCCACTGAAACTGTTGGCGCCCTTGATGTCCGGAATCACCGGGTTGCTGAACTGGCCCACGGCGCAGATCACGGCGCGCGAGGACAACTCTTCGACGCGGCCGTCGGCCCGCCGGATCGTCACCCGCCAGAGTGCCGACGCCTCATCCCACATCGCACCGGTCACCTCGGTGTCGAAACGCACGTGCGGGACGATGTCGTACTTGGTCGCGACGTCCTGGAGGTACCTCAGGATCTCGGGCTGCTCGGCGTAGTAATGGCGCCAGTAATCGGTCGGTTCGAACGAGTACGTGTAGTACTGACTGGCGATGTCGACGCGACATCCCGGATATCGGTTGGCCAGCCAGGTGCCGCCGACAGCGGGCCGCTTCTCCACGATCGTGAACGGCACACCCGCCGCCTTGAGCTTGACCCCGGCCAGCAGCCCGGCCTCGCCGCAGCCGATGACGACGACGGGAAAGTCTTGGCGCTGCTGCGCTGTCGACGCCAGTGGTGGGCCGGACTGGTCGGCGTCGGTGAACCGCAGATCCGCGGCGACATAGTCGACGAACTCCTCGGTCACCGTTCCCGCCGAGATCACGTCGAGCATCGACCGCATCTGTTCGGCGTTCGGCACGAACGGCGGCGGGCAGCCACGATCACGGTAGTCGCGAACCACCGCGACTGCGCGATCGCGCACCTTCTGCTTGTCCGGTTCGCTCATGGCGCCCTGCAGGTCCATCGCGATGAGCGCATACGGCCTGGGCAGCTCGTCGAGCAGGCCCATGTCGCCGGTCATGTGCACCATCGACATCAACAGCGCCGGCACACTCGCCTCGGCGACGGCGGTGCGAATGACGTCATCTGAATCGTCGAACGGCAGGCCTAGCAGCGGGTCGCCCTCGCCGATGATCGCTGGATTTTCTACCGCCGACTGGCGCATTCGCTAATCATACACAACGCATAGAGCGTATGGTCTAAACCGCGATCACCTCGACCGGCAGGAATCAGTCGTATGACGAACCTCAAGATTCGGCGCATCCGATTCGATCTCACGGGTAACGATGTGCCGTTCAACTGGAATCCGGAGCGACCGGCGTTCGCGATGCAGTGCAACCTGATCACCTTCTTCGCGCCGGGATTCGAGAAGTTCATCGTCGACGCGACCCGCGAGGCCATTCCCTTGATGCGCGATCCGCGACACATCGAGGAAGCCAACGCCTACCTGCGGCAGGAGGCGCAGCATTCGGCGGCGCACATGAGCCACTTCCGGGCGCTGGTTCGGCGTTGGCCGGGGTTGCAGGAGACGATGGACGGGGTGATCGAATCTTATGACCGGCTCACCGCGACAAAGCCTTTAGCGTGGCGACTCGCCTACACCGCGGTCATCGAGAACACCTTCACGCCCTACTTCAAGGTCTTCCTCGACCACGAGGACAAGCTCTTCTGGCCCGGCGACGAACGCGTGGCGTCGCTGTTCCTCTGGCACTTCGTCGAAGAGATCGAACATCGCAGCTCCGCGTTGATGGTCTACGACGCCGTGCACGGCGACTTTCTCTACCGCGCCAAAACCATCGGCGCCGTCGTCAAGCACATGGGTGAGATCCTGTCCATCGTCTCGAGTGGGTTCCAACAGCACGTGCCCGCAGCGGACGGTGGCCAGTACGGCCGGTTGCTGCCAGATGGGTTGACACCGCTGGCGATGCTGGCCGCGGCACGAGCCGCCCGGCAGCTGACCGGCCCCGGGCAGGGCACCTATTCCGGCGTGCCCAGGCGGGAGATGATAGCGATGCTCACCGGCCTTGTCCGTTCACAGGGGCCGCACCACGATCCGGCATACGAGAACCTCCCACCCTTCGCGGGACGGTGGCGCGAACGGTACGACCAGGAGCCGAAGAGCGCTGCGCGTTGGTATTCCGTCGGCGCGGGCTCGAAGTGAGGGCGGGTGGGGGTGCCGCCGCCGATATGATCGCCGGCATGCGGGCCGAGGAAATGGGCGAATAGTGGCACGGCGCCACGGCTGGTCGGGCAACACCCCGACCTCGGACGAGGAGGCGATCAACCGCATCCTCGACGCCGCCGACGACATCATCGCCGAGCGTGGCTCAGCGATGCGGATCGCCGACGTCGCACGGTCGTTGGGCGTCACCCGGCAAACGGTGTACCGCTACTTCCCCGGCACCGAAGCGCTACTGCTCGCGACGGTCATGCGCTCCGGCGACGGTTTCCTCGAGCAGCTGGCGAACCATGTCGCCGGCGAAACCGACGCCGTCAGGGCGGTCGTCGAAGGCTTGGCCTTCGCGATCGAGCATCTCTCGAACGACGACCGGATGATCTACATCCTGAGCAAGCGGTCCAGGGGTGAGCTCGCACCCTCGCTGGCCTCCGACACCGCGCTCGCCTTCAGCCGATCCATGCTCCACCGCTACGAGGTGGACTGGGAGGCAAACGGTTTCGACGGAGAGGCCCTCAGCGGGCTGTCCGAATTCCTCCTGCGGATCCTGTACTCATATCTGGTCGACAGCAACCGAACTCACCGCAACGGCGCGGAGTTGCGCACCTTCCTGGCACGCTGGGTGGGGCCAGCCGTTATCTACCCCCGATTCGCGGTGGCCATGGAGTCGGTGAGCAAGGTCGCCCTCCCACGGCGCTCCCGGAGCCGTCCGGCGTCGTAGCCTCCAGCGAGATTCCCTGTAAGTCCAGGTCGCAGTGGAACATCCAGGCGGGTGCGGGCAGACGCCCAACCGATCAGGTGGTGGCGTCGAAGGTGATGACTTCGCCTCGATTGATGGACACCCAGTCGCGAGCCTCCAGGTAGGGGCGGAAGGTGTCGATGATCAGCTTCTCGTCGTCGGAGGTTTTGGGCCGCTGAAGCTCGTAGAGGTGGGGAAACTCCGTCCAGGTGACGACGGCGTCCCATAGCCGCAGCGCCGCGTCGCCGGTGGGCGGGTCGATGAGCACCGGGCCGAAGAGGCACTGCCCGTCGGGAAAGAACATCGTCGGCACGCCGTATCCCCCGGCGTCGATCACCCGCTGGTGATCGGCCATCACCTCGTCGCCGGTGGTCGGGTCCGTGATCGCCTGGTCGACCAGGTGCGGATCGAAACCGAGTTCGGCGAGTAAGCGCCGGGCGACGGCCTTCTCGTGGGGCTTGTGCCCGTCGACATGCAACGCCCGCCCCGCCCGGGCGTACCACGCGTCGAGGTTCGCCATCGAGCGTCGCCGCAACAGCGCACCGATGCGCATCATCGACCAGCCGTAGGACCACTCCCTTTCCCACGGGTGCTTTTTGCCCTCCTGACGGTTGACTTCTTCGAGGCTGAAGAACCGCCAGTTCACCTTGAGGCCCGTGAGGTCCCGGACCTCGCGAATCCACAGCGACGTCTGATACGCGTAAGGACACATCACGTCGAAATGAAAATCGACGAAAGTCGGGCGACCCGTCACATGTGAACCCTAGGCCGCGGCGGCGAGCATCTCAACGACGCTGATCGGTCGGTGGAGCCACACCGGTCGATGCTTGACCAGAGTGCCACGTGATGCGCTGGCGAGCAGATGGCTACACAATGTCAGCATGCATGTCGAGAACTGGAACCCGGTGAGATGAACCTCCGAAACTGTCTGCTTCTGCCGGCCGTATGGCTCGCCGCGACGCTAACCATCGCGCCGAGTGCAACCGCTGAACCACGGTCGACCGTCCACGACGTCGAAGCCGCCGTCGCCAAGGCCGAAAGCCTCCTTGGGACAGACGAATTCGGCATCTACGGATGCGAAGCTCTGGTGGCCCACGCATTCGGCGTGTCGCAGGCTGAATTCGGTTGGGACGGCGCGTCCGAGACCATGTATCAAGCTCTTCTCGAACAAGGCAAGATTCACACCGACAGGAATCCCCCACGTGGGGCACTCGTTTTCAGTAAGGGATTCGTGGGGCCCCACATCGACATTTCCCGCGGGGACGGAACGTACATATCCGCCGGCGTGCAGGGCCTGTCACCGGGATACGGCGACGGGAGCAACATCCAGATCCTGCCCAGTCCCAGTGTGGGAGACGCCAACTACACCTACCGCGGCTGGAGCATGACGTTCCCGGAGTAGGTCTGTCCGTGCTGGGATACCGTCCGGAACAAAGCCAAAAGGGCCACGCCTTTGGACGTGGCCCTTCTGTCGTGGAGCTGCCGGGAATCGAACCCGGGTCCTACGGCGTTCCCTCAAGGCTTCTCCGTGCGCAGTTCGCTATGCCTCTACTCGGACCTCCTGATCACGCGAACAAGTCAGGATGACGATCCCAGTCGCTGTTTGGTGTCCCGATGAGTCCCGCGACCGAACTCACCGGTTTATCCCTCTAGCTGATGCCAGACACCGGGTCGAGGGCTTTCCCGGGCTGACAGACTAGCCGTCGCTTAGGCAGCGAGGGCGTAGTCGCGCTGATTGGAATCGGCGCTTAATTGGTTGCAACGACGCTTACGGTGGTCTCTTGCCTGCACCGGCACGCTTCCCTTGATTCGACGCTCGAAGTCGAAACCGTTCAGCCCCTTGTTGAGTTGTCCAACACCATGCCCGCCAACCTTCGGCGGGACATTCCATCCTACGCGACCCGCAACGCCTCACCACAACCATTTATGCCCTCACAGGTACATCGCTGCAGCTCAGATCACATAGTTGAGGTGCTCGACGACGCGCCTGCCGACCTCTTCATCGCCGCTGTACCCGACGGCGTCGGCGTGCTGGGCCAACGAGGTCCGGCCCCCTGCCAGCCGGGCGAACAGTAGCGCGTCGAGCGTGATGGTGGTCGTCGGCTCGGCACCGCCGAAGTCCTCGACGACGTGCGCGCGGCCCTCGACCGCGACGTTGATCGTCCTGCCAAGGGGCCCGGTCAACACGATCGAGACACGGGATCCGTCCGGCGCCCGGCCCAGTTTGCCCACCACGAAGCCCATGCTTGCCGCCATCTCGTCCAGCGCGAGCTCCGACGGCCGCCCCAGCGGGTCGCTCACCGGCTGCCCGAGTGCGTCGCGGATGTCGTGCTCGTGCATCCAGCAGTCGAAGATCCGCACCCGCATGAATCGACCGTAGGTGTCCGGCCCCGCAGGTGTGAGGGTGACTTCGTTCCAGTCGCCCTCGGAAATCGCGGCCAGGGCTTCCCGCCGCTGTCCGGTGATCGAGCGGAACCTCTTCAGCAGGTCCTCGACCGGTAAGGCCCGCAGATGCCGGACCCACCGCTCGTTCATGACCCCGATGTCGTTGCGCACGTGCTTGAGCGTGGAGACGTCAATGTCGGCCTCCGGCGTGCCGACGCCCTGCAACATCGACTCCGTCCCGACCACATGCGCGACGACGTCGCGAACCGACCAGCCGGGTAGCGGCGACGGCGCCAACCACTGGGCATCGGTCAGCCCGTCGACCACTTCCCCGATGGCGTCCCACTGCGCGAACAGTGCGTCGAGCACCGCCGACCTGTCGAGATGTGTCACCGGACGCGAGGCGCTGCTGCTCACGTCCCGACGGTACCGCGCGCCCTCGACGAGCAAGCCGGGAATGCCGGAGCGTTAGGGCGTGTCGGCCGCGAGCGGTTCCGCCGCACGATCGACGATCACGGTCGGCCGCCCGAACAGGTACCCCTGGGCGAATCGACAGCCGGCGCGAATCACCATGTCGGCCTGCTCATCGGTCTCGATGCCTTCGGCGACCACATCCAGGCCAAGGGGGTTACACACCGCGATCACCGACCGGTATAGCGTGGCGTCCCGAGCGCGTTCCGTCCCGGCCAACAAGCTGCGGTCCAGCTTTACGGCGTCTACCGGCAATGAGTGCAGATAGGTCAGTGAGTTGTACCCAGCCCCGAAGTCATCCAGCGCTACCTTGACCCCAATGGCGTTGAGCCGCAAGATCTGTGCGGCCGCCGCATCGAGGTCGAAGATCGGCACGGTTTCGGTGATCTCCAGCGTCAACCGACCGGACTCCATGCCGTAGCGAGTCAGCGTCTCACTCACCACGTCAACGAAGCCCGACTCGCGCAACCGTGCGGCCCCGATGTTGACGTGTAACTCCAAACCTGTTCCACCAGAGATGATTTCCCGACACCCGAGGTCCAGGATCATCGCATCGAGCGCACCCCCGAGCCCCGCAGCCTCAGCTGCGGCCACGAACGTCTCGGGCGGGATCTGCGCACCATCGGGCGCGGTCCACCTCGCGAGCGCCTCGACCGCCACCGGGGTCGCCTCGGGCAGCCGGACGATGGGTTGGAAAACCAGGGCGAATCCTGCGGGCGGGCCCCCGTCGGCCCGACGCAACGCGCTCGGAAAATCCGCCGCCAAGCCCAGCATCGACGGGTAGACGACGGCAATGTCCTTGCCCAGCCGCTTCCCCTCGTACATCGACTGGTCGGCCTTGCGCAGCATGTCATCCGGGGTCTGACCGTCTTCGTTGGCGCCTAGGCGGACCAAGCCCATGCTGGCGCGAACGCGCGCGGTGGAACCGTGCACGACGAACGGCTCGCGCAGCGCAGCCCGGATGCGGTCGGCGACAACCTCCGGCGGTGTCACGCCGTCCTTGATCAGGATCGCGAACTCGTCACCGCCGATGCGGGCCAACGTGTCCGTATCCGCGACGCAGCGACGGAGGCGGTCTCCGACGGCGCGCAGCAACTCGTCACCACCCGCGTGCCCGAACCGGTCGTTGACATCCTTGAAATCGTCGAGGTCAACGAAGATAAGCACGTAATCGCCGCTGGCGACTGCGGTTTCAAGCCTCTTGCCGAACAACAGCCGGTTCGGCAGCCCGGTCAGCGCGTCGTGGTGCACTTGGTGTGCAAGTCGACGTTGCGCGTCGTACAGTCGCACCGTCAGCCTCTTCTGCGTACGCATCGCGAAGACCTGGCGCGCGGCGACCAGCAGTACCATCATCACCGCTCCACTGACGAGCACCGCGTCCAATTGCTTGCCGATCAGCACGTGGTAGGCGTAAAGCATTGCCATACCGGCGAATCCAACGTACGGCAGGGTCAACTGCACGTAGTCCATCACCCGTTCTCCGGCGTCGCCCGAGGGTTCCAGCTCGGCCATGGCGTACGTCACCAACACCAGGCCGATGACAAACGCGCCGCCCGCCCAGAGCTCACCGCTTCCGACATCGACGGTCCGGAAGTACGCCACCATCCGGTCCGCGGACGTGAGCACCACGACCCCGCCGCTCAACAGAAGACAGTTCGCGCGGTACGGCCTGCCCGCCGGGTAGATGATCGCGAAGTACACCGCCGCCACCACCGCGCAGAGTTGCAGCAGCGAATACGTGATCAGAACCGCGGGGTTGTTCGAGCGAGGGAACGCCGCGGCGGCCAGTCCGCCGTATCCGGCGATGTAGGACAGCAGCGAGAAGGAGATGGCCGCCACCACCCCGTCCAGCACGGAGGCGACGGCGGAATGCTGGTGCGCCGGATGGTCGCGACTGCCGGCGGTCTCGTCGTCGGCACGGCCCAGCACGACCACGGCGACAGCGATCAGCACCGCGGGGAGCAGGTACGCGATGATTTCTCTCACGCCCGCCACCCGGCCGTCTGCAGACCCTCCCCCGGCCCACCACATCAACTCACCGACTTGCCAGCTCAAGCACGCGGTGGCGATCAGTATCCGCCACCAGCGAGACGCGCCGCTGACCCTGCGCGCAACCGAGAAACCGATGACCAGAATGGCGATGCCCACAACCGCCTGCAGCGCGGTCAACAGTGCGGTTGCCACATCGCGTCCCCATGGCGCCAGCGCGTTGACCGAGACCACCACGAACATGGCAACCAGAACGGCCCACCGCAGCCGATAATCTCTGAGCGACACCCCTTCACCCGCCTCCCGGTCGTTATGATGCCTCACCCGACCGGATGCATATGCAACTATTCGCGCAACCGGCTAACCCGCGGCGATCATCGCCACCGCGCCGAGCGCCAGCACCATTCCGAGCGCCTGCCATCGGGTGACCCGCTCGCGCAGCACCACGATCGCCAGCAGCACCGTCGCCGCCGGATACAACGACATCAGCACGCCCGCGAGCGACAGCAGCGCCGCCTGCAGCGCCAAGAGCATCGCGATGTTCGCGCCGACGTCGAGGAAGGCCGCGAGCACCGCCAACTTCAGCGGGTTGCCCGACGGTGGCCGCAGATTTGCGCTCAGCGCCGCGATGAGGATCACCAGCGCCGTCGCCGACGCCCGCGCGAACACCAGTGGCCACAGTCTGGCCTCCACCGGCGCCTGGTCGATCAGCACGAAGTTGAGCCCGAACGCCACGCCCGAGCCGACCGTCAGCCACGCCACTCTCGGCGTGAACCGGTGCTCCTTGACGTCCTCGTCGGAGGCCTCGCGGCTGACCAGGACCACCGCGATCAGCGCCAGCACGACGCCCACACCGGCGATCAGCCCGGGCCGCTCTCCGAGCGCCAACCCCACACCCACGGGGATGCCGGCCACCAGGATCGCGGTGAGCGGCGAGACGACCGAAATCGGTCCCGAGCCGAGCGCGGCGTAGAACCACCACACGCCGAACGCCTGCGAGACCCCGCACAGCACGCCCCACACGACCGCACCCTGGGATACGTCGCCGCCGATCGGCACCGCCACCGCGGCAAGCACGACCATCGCGATCGGATAGGAGACCAGCACGACGCGCAGCGCGGCGACGCGGCGGGAAGCCAGCCCTCCGACGAAATCGCTGACCCCGTATCCCAGCGCCGACGCCAGCGCCAGCGCGACTCCGATCAGGTCATGCCCTTGGCGCGGCGACCCAACTCGCGGGTGATCTCGCGCTGCGCGTCGCGGCGGGCCAGGTCCTGGCGCTTGTCGCGGGCTTCCTTGCCGCGGGCCAGCGCCAGTTCCACCTTGACCTTGCCTTCGGTGAAATACAGCGACAGCGGCACGAGTGTGAGGTTGCCGTCGCGAATCCGGCCGATCAGCTGATCGATCTGCTTGCGGTGCATCAGCAGTTTGCGGTTGCGCCGCGGCGCGTGGTTGGTCCAGGTGCCGTGGTGATACTCCGGGATGTGCACGTTGCGCAGCCAGACCTCGCCGTCGTCGACGGTGGCGAACGCGTCGGCCAGCGACGCCTGTCCGTCCCGCAGGCTCTTGACCTCGGTACCGACCAGCTGGATGCCCGCCTCGAATGTCTCCAAAATCGAATAGTTGTGCCGCGCTTTACGATTGGTCGCGACAACCCTGTTGTTCCCGGAGCGGGACGGATCGGCTTTCTTGGCGCCCTTTTTGGCCACGGCTACCTTCGTATGTAGAGCCGCAGTGTGACGTACGCGGTGATGCCCGACATCGCCAGCCCGAGGAACAGCATCAGCGGTGCGCTGAAGTACAGCACGTCGGCGTAGTCGACCTTGGCGATCAAATTCGCCTGATAGAACTGGTTCAAAGCGTTCTCCAGGAACAGCGCCCGCACCACTATCAGCCCGACGATCGCGATGACCACACCGATCAACGCCGCCAGCATGGCCTCCACCAGGAACGGCAACTGGGTGTACCAGCGACTGGCTCCGACCAGTCGCATGATGCCGATCTCGGTGCGTCTGGTGTAGGCCGCGACTTGGACCATGTTGGCTATCAACAGAATCGCGCCGACCGCCTGCACCAGCGCCACCGCGAACGCGGCGTTACTGATTCCGTCGAGCACCGCGAACAGCCGGTCGATCAGCTCCTTCTGGTTGAGCACGTTGAGCACGCCGGGCTGGCCGACCATCGCCTGGTCGAAATCCTTGTGCTGTTCGGGGTTGTCGAGCTTGACGATGAACGACGCCGGGAACGCATCGCGCCCCGCGACGTCCTTGTACTGCGGGAACTTCTTGATCGCGTCGTCGTAGGCCTCGTCCCGGTTGAGGAAGCGCACCGAACGCACGTCGTCGCGGTCCTCGATCTGCTGGCGCAGCGCCTTGCACGGGTCGGCGTCGCACGACGGGTCGTTGGCCGAGACGTCGTTGGTCAAGAACACCTGGCTCTCGACGCGGTCGAGGTAGATGTTGCGGGACTGATCGGCCAGCCGCACGACCAGCAGGCCGCCGCCGAAGAGCCCGATCGAGATCGCGGTCGTCAGAATCATCGCCACGGTCATGGTGACGTTGCGACGAAATCCAGTGAGGACCTCGTTGATGAGGAAGCCGAAGCGCACTAGCGATCCATTCCGTAGACGCCGCGCTGCTCGTCGCGAATCAGCCGGCCGAGTTCGAGTTCGACGACCCGCTGACGCATTGAGTCGACGATGTGGTGGTCATGGGTGGCCATCAGCACCGTGGTACCGGTGCGGTTGATCCGCTCGAGCAGATCCATGATGTCCTTGCTGGTCTCGGGGTCAAGGTTGCCCGTGGGCTCGTCGGCGAGCAGCACCAGCGGGCGGTTCACGAAGGCTCGGGCGATCGCGACGCGCTGCTGTTCGCCACCGGACAGTTCGGCGGGCAGGCGATTGGCCTTGCCGGACAGCCCGACCATCTCCAGCACGTCGGGCACCACGCGGTTGATGGTGTCGGCGCGTTTGCCGATGACCTCGAGCGCAAACGCCACGTTCTCGAAAACGGTCTTCTGCTGCAGCAGCCGGAAGTCCTGGAAAACGCAGCCGATCACCTGGCGCAGGCTGGGGATATGCCGGCCCGGCAGCTTGTTGACATGGAACTTCGACACCTGGATGTCGCCGTGGGTCGGGGTCTCCTCGGCCAGCAGCAGCCGCATGAACGTCGACTTGCCCGAACCCGACGGCCCGATGAGGAAGACGAACTCACCCTTGTCGATCTTGACCGAGACATTGTCGAGCGCGGGCCGCGCAGACGACTTGTACTGCTTGGTCACGTTGTTGAGGGTGATCATCACGGCACGCCAGTGTAGCGGGGGAACAGCGATGCCCTAGCTGACCGGACTCGGGGCCGGCGCCGGCGACGGCAGCAACTGCGGGAGCGGGGGGAACAGGGGCGGCTGCGTCGTCGGTGTCGTTTCCGGTCCGAGGGTCTCGGTGGTGGGCTGCCGCGGCCCGGGGCCGTCGGGGTCGATCACGGTCGTCGTCGGCGTCGGCGACGTGGTGGTCGTGGTCTCGGTCGGGCTTGTCGTGGTCGTCGTGGTGGTGGTCGTGGTCGTGGTGGGCGTGGACCGCCGCACGTTGGTGCGCGGCACCCAAGTGTAGTTCGGGTCGGGTACGAAACCGGGCGGCACCACGGCCGGGGTGGGCGCCGCCGGCGGGGTGGGTGGCGGCTCGAAGGTCTGGTTCACCCAGAACAGCGCCACGAACGCGACCATGAGCACCACGGTGGACACCCGCATCCGGCCCAGGCGGCCCCGGAACCAGTTCCTCACGGCTTCTGCTCCGGGGAGGGTTGGGTCGGCTCGCCGCCCTCGGGGACGGCCGCTGGATGCGGGATCGCGGCGACCATCGGGTTGTGCCCGTCACCTGGTGACGAGATGCCGCCGCGGCGCAGCGCACGGATGACCAGAACACGGAGCCGACGGCCGACCTCGAACTGCTTACCGGGCAGGGTGCGCGCCACCATCCGCAGATTGACGGTGTCGAGCTCGATGCTCTCCACCCCCATCAGCTGCGGGGCATCGAGCAACAGATCGCGCAGCCCCGGATCCTCGTAGGCGCTTTCGGCGACGCTGTGCAGCAGGTCGTTGACCTCGTTCAGGTCGGCCGACGTCGGGACGGGGATGTCGATGACGGCGCGCGCCCAGTCCTTCGACAGGTTGACCGATTTGACGATCTGACCGTTGGGGATCGTCATCATCTCGCCCTCGCTCGAGCGCAGCTTGGTGACGCGCAACGTGACGTCCTCGACGGTGCCCTCGGCCGGCGCCGCGACACCCGTCACCGTCAACGACACCAGATCGCCGAAGCCGTACTGCTTCTCGGTGATGATGAAGAATCCCGAGAGCAGATCCTGCACGAGCCGCTGCGCGCCGAAGCCCAGCGCGGCGCCCAGCACCGCGGCGGGGGCCACCAGCGATCCGATCGGGATGGCGAGGATGTCCGTCACCTCGACGATCACGATGACGAACAGCAGCGCGACCGAAACCCACGAGATCACCGACGCGACCGCCTGGCGGTGCTTGGTGGTCTCCGAGCGCACCAACTGGTCGCTTCCCGCGTACTCGGCGTCGAGGCGTCGCACGACCTTCATTGCGCCCCAGTTGATGAACCGCGCCGCCAGCACGCCGCCGATCAGCAGGAGCGCGATGCGCACCCCGCGGTCGAGGATCCACACCCCGATGTTGCCGGTCCAGAAGCCGGTCCAGCGCTCGGCGAAGTCGAAGGCGAGTACGGTGCTGTTCATCTCGGCGCTAATCGTCTGATTGGCTCTTGCGCCAACGGATCCCGGCTTCCAGAAATCCGTCGATGTCCCCGTCCAGCACCGCGGCCGGGTTGCCGACCTCGAACTCGGTGCGCAGGTCCTTGACCATCTGGTAGGGGTGCAGCACGTAGGACCGCATCTGGTTGCCCCACGAGCTGCCGCCGTCGCCCTTGAGGGCGTCCATCTCGGCGCGCTCTTCCAAGCGCTTGCGCTCCAACAGTTTTGCCTGCAGAACCCGCATCGCCGAAACCTTGTTCTGCAGCTGCGACTTCTCGTTCTGACACGTCACCACGATGCCCGTCGGGATGTGGGTCAGCCGGACCGCCGAGTCCGTGGTGTTCACCGACTGCCCGCCCGGCCCGCTGGAGCGGTAGACGTCAACGCGCACATCGCTTTCCGGGATTTCGATGTGGTCGGTGGTCTCGACCACCGGCAACACCTCGACGTCGGCGAACGACGTCTGCCTGCGGCTCTGGTTGTCGAACGGGCTGATGCGCACCAGGCGGTGGGTGCCCTGCTCGACCGACAGCGTGCCGTAGGCGAACGGCGCGTGCACGGCGAAGGTCGCGCTCTTGATGCCCGCCTCTTCGGCGTAGGAGATGTCGAAGACCTCGACGGGATAGTCGTGCTGTTCGGCCCAGCGGATGTACATGCGCATCAACATCTCGGCCCAGTCCGCGGCGTCCACCCCGCCGGCCCCCGAGCGGATGGTGACGACGGCCTCGCGCTCGTCGTACTCGCCGGACAGCAGCGTGCGGACCTCCATCGCCTCGATGTCCTCGCGCAGCTTGCCCAGCTCCGCGTCGGCCTCGGCGAGTTCGTCGGCACTGCCCTCTTCGGCGGCCAGCTCGTACATCACCGGCAGGTCGTCGAGCCGCTGCCGCAGCTCCTCGACGCGCCGCAACTCGCCCTGCGCGTGCGACAGCTCGCTGGTCACCTTCTGAGCACGCGTCTGGTCGTCCCACAGGTTCGGGTCGGAGGCCTCGTGCTCGAGCTTCTCGATGCGACCGCGGAGGCCCTCGACGTCGAGCACCCGCTCCACCGTGGTCAGGGTGGAGTCAAGGGCGGCGAGGTCGGCTTGACGGTCAGGATCCACGGGAGTTCAGGTTACCCGGGTGCCGATCGAGGCCGGTTCTCACGACTGGCGGCACCGAACGCGGTGCGCGTTCTAGCATCGGAGGCGTAACCGCCCGGCCCCGACGCGACAGCCCCCTGCGCGAGGCCGGTCAGCGACAGGAAACTCGACAAAAGGTATCCATGCGCCCCTACCACGTGGCGATCGTCGGCTCAGGGCCTTCGGGTTACTTCGCCGCCGCGTCGTTGCTCAAGTTCGCCGACTCCGCCGAAGACGCCGACGTGCGCGTCGACATGCTCGAGATGCTCCCGACCCCCTGGGGGCTGGTGCGCTCGGGTGTGGCCCCCGACCATCCGAAGATCAAGTCGATCAGCGCCCAGTTCGAGAAGACGGCCCTCGATCCGCGGTTCCGGTTCTTCGGCAACGTCGCGGTCGGCGAGCACGTGCATCCCGCCGAGTTGGCCGAACAGTACGACGCGGTGATCTATGCAGTCGGTGCGCAGTCGGACCGGGCGCTGGGCATCCCGGGCGAGGACCTGCCCGGCAGCGTCGCCGCCGTCGATTTCGTCGGCTGGTACAACGCGCACCCGCACTTCGAGGAGATCGCGCCGGACATCTCCAGCGGCCGCGCCGTCGTGATCGGCAACGGCAACGTCGCACTCGATGTCGCGCGGATCCTCGTCACCGACCCCGATGTGCTGGCCGCGACGGACATCGCTGACCACGCATTGAAGTCGCTGCACGACCGCGGGGTCGAGGAGGTCCTCGTCGTCGGCAGGCGCGGTCCGTTGCAGGCGCCGTTCACCACCCTGGAGCTGCGCGAGCTCGGACACCTCGAGGGGCTCGGCGACGTCGATGTCATCATCGATCCCGCCGACTTCGCCGACATCACCGACGAGGACCTCGAGGCGGCGGGCAAGACCGTCCGCAACAACATCAAGGTGTTGCGCGGCTACGCCGAGCAGACACCGAAGAACGCCAAGCGTCGCATCGTGTTCCGGTTCCGCACCTCGCCGATCGAGATCAAGGGCGACGGGCGCGTGGAGTCGATCGTGCTCGGGCGCAACGAGCTGGTCGAGGAGAACGGCCGCATCGTCGCGAAGGACACCGGCGAACGCGAGGAGGTGCCGGCCCAGCTGGTGGTGCGCGCGGTGGGCTATCGCGGTGTGCCGACACCGGGCCTGCCGTTCGACGAACGCAGCGGCACGATCCCGCACACCGGCGGCCGCGTGGACGGCAGCCGCAACGAGTACGTCGTCGGCTGGATCAAGCGGGGCCCGACCGGCGTCATCGGCAGCAACAAGAGCGACTCGCAGGAAACGGTCGACACGCTGATCGCCGATCTGTCCGATGCGCAGTTGTCCGACTTCGACGAGAACCACTCGAGGCGGCTGGCGGAATGGCTGGTCGAGCGGCAGCCGAAGGTCATCACCGACGACCACTGGCGGCTGATCGACGAGTACGAACGGTCAGCGGGCGAACCGCATGGACGGCCGCGCGTCAAGCTGACCAGCGTGGCCGAAATGCTGAGGATCGGGCACGGCTGATCAGGCGTACGGCTGCGGCGGCGGAGGCGGCGGCGCGGCGTCCGGCGGCAGGCCCTGCGGCGCGAACCGCCAGTTGTCGGGGTTCTTCGGCGAGTAGACGACCGGGAACAGCTGGCCCATTGTCGGCCAGTCGTCGACGTCCACCTCGAGCCGCTGGTATACGACGTGCTCGTTAACCGTGGGGCCGTTGATAACGCCGGTGATCGTCACGTACTGGGGCCCGGTCACGTCAGTGGGTCGCGGGCTGACGCCGGTGACCAGCAACTGACCCGAGGGCCAGTCGGTCGGGGCGCCGCGGCGGCGCATCAGCATCGGCCGGGCCAGCAGCACCAGCGCACCAACCAGCAGCACTATCACCGCGAATTCCCACATCCCGACATGGTAGGACGACAGGCATGGATTCCGAGGCGAGCGCGAGTGGGGCGGACGATCTGGCACTGGCGCTTACCCTGGCCGATGAATCGGACGCCAGGACGATGGCCCGCTTCGGCGCGGTGGACCTCGTCGTCGAAACCAAACCCGACCTGACCCCCGCCACGGATGCCGACCTCGAGGTCGAGTCGATGATCCGGCAGCGACTCGAGCGGGAGCGCCCGAACGATTCGGTGTTCGGCGAGGAGTTCGGTGGGACGAAGGAATTCGTGGGCAGGCAGTGGGTCGTCGACCCGATCGACGGGACCAAGAATTTCGTGCGCGGCGTGCCGGTGTGGGCGACGCTGATCGCGCTGTTGCACGACGGCGTTCCGGTGCTCGGCGTGGTGAGTGCGCCCGCGCTGCATCGTCGGTGGTGGGCGGTGGCCGGCCGGGGCGCGTTCGCGCGGGTGAGCGGGCAAGCGGAGCGACATTTGACCGTGTCGAAGGTCGATGACCTCGGCTCGGCGAGCCTGGCGTTCTCCAGCCTCTCGGGCTGGGCCGACCGCGGCATCCGCGAACGGTTCGTCGCGCTGACCGACGCCGTGTGGCGGGTGCGCGGCTACGGCGACTTCTACAACTACTGCCTCGTCGCGGAGGGCGCCGTCGACATCGCGATGGAGCCCGAGGTGTCGACGTGGGACCTGGCGCCACTCGACGTCTTGGTGCGCGAGGCCGGGGGCCGTTTCACCAACCTCGATGGCGAGGATGGGCCTCACGGTGGCAGCGCGGTCGCGACCAACGGCCTGCTACACGATGAGGTTCTGCGTCGGCTGCTGTGAGTTCGACAACAACTTACTTGTGAGTCAGTTCCGATACCTTACTCTGGAGTCAGTTCGACGAGTTCGGACGTCCCCAATCAAAGCGAGGCAGTCGAAATGAGCAAGAACCTGCCGTCGAAAAACGGATCCAAGCCCAAGCGCAGCGGCAAGGAAAGTGCCGTCGGCTTGAAGAAACACAAGCGCTCCGCAACCGATCTCGGGCTCGCGCTGGTCACTCCCCTGGTCGGTCAGGAGTTCTTGGATCGCTACAACCTGCGTGACCCGCTCAACCGCGGGTTGAAGTACGGCGTCAAGCAGGTCTTCTCTGTCGCGGGCGCCGCCAACCGACAGTTCAAGCGCGTGTCGGGTAATCAGAGCGGCCCGACGCGGCTGAAGAAGAGCGGATCGGACTACTTCGATCTCACCCCCGACGACGAACAGCAGATGATCGTCGAGACGGTCGGCGAGTTCGCCGACGAAGTCATCCGCCCGGCGGCGCGAGAAGCCGACGAGGCCGCCGACTACCCCGTCGACCTCGTGGCCAAGGCGTCCGAACTCGGCATCACCGCGATCAACGTGCCCGAAGATTTCGAGGGCATCGCCGCGCACCGGGCGGCCGTCACCAATGTCCTTGTCGCCGAGGCGCTCGCTTACGGCGACATGGGCCTCGCGCTTCCGATCCTGGCTCCCGCGGGCGTCGCATCGGCGCTCACGCATTGGGGCAGCGCCGATCAGCAGGCCACCTATCTGAAGGAGTTCGCGGGCGAGAACGTCCCGCAGTCCTGCGTCGCGATCGCCGAACCGCGTCCGCTGTTCGATCCGACCGCGTTGAAGACCACGGCCGTGCGCACGCCGAGCGGTTACCGCCTCGACGGCGTGAAGTCGTTGGTGCCGGCGGCCGCGAACGCCGAATTATTCATCGTCGCAGCGCAACTCAATGGCAAGCCCGCGCTGTTCATCGTCGAATCGTCGTCGAAGGGGCTCAGCGTCACGCCGGACCCGGGTATGGGAATCCGCGGGGCCGCGATCGGTCAGGTGTCGCTCGACGGGGTCACCGTGCCACTGTCGGCGCGGCTCGGCGAAGAGGGCGCCAACGATGAGGATTACTCGGAGGCGCTCGCGCTGTCTCGGCTCGGCTGGGCGGCGCTGGCCGTCGGAACCTCGCATGCGGTGCTCGACTACGTCGTGCCATATGTCAAGGAGCGCCAAGCTTTCGGCGAACCGATCGCGCACCGCCAGGCGGTCGCTTTCATGTGCGCCAACATGGCGATCGAGTTCGACGGTCTGCGCCTGATTACCTGGCGCGGCGCATCGCGGGCCGACCAGGGCCTGCCGTTCGCCCGCGAAGCCGCGCTGGCCAAGCGGCTGGGAACCGACAAGGGAATGCAGATCGGCCTGGACGGTGTGCAGCTTCTCGGCGGCCACGGTTACACCAAGGAACACCCCGTTGAGCGCTGGTACCGCGATCTGCGTGCCATCGGCGTCGCCGAGGGCGTTGTAGTCATCTGAGTCTTACGAGCGAAAGTCGAACCATGGCAATCAATCTGGAGCTACCGCGCAAACTCGAGGCGGTCATTGAGAAAGCGCACCAGGGAGCCGCCGAGATGCTGCGCCCCATATCCCGCAAGTGGGATCTGCGCGAACACGAGTACCCGGTGGAGCTCGACACCCTCGCCACCCTCTTCGAGGGGATTCAGGGCGCCAAGACCGTCGCGTTCGCCGGCGCCGAGGCGTTCGCCGGTGGCGACGAGCCAAAGGACGTCAATCACAACGGCGCGAACATGTCGGCCGTGCTGAACGTGATGGAGATCAGTTGGGGCGACGTGGCATTGATGCTCTCGGTGCCGCGCCAGGGGCTCGGCAACGCCGCCATCTCCAGCGTCGCCACCCCTGAACAGCTCGAACGGCTGGGCAAGGACGTGTGGGCGGCGATGGCGATCACCGAACCCGGCTTCGGCTCCGATTCGGCGGCGGTGTCGACGACGGCGAAGCTCGACGGCGACGAGTACGTGATCAACGGCGAGAAGATCTTCGTCACGGCAGGCTCGCGGGCCACCCACATCGTGGTGTGGGCGACGCTGGACAAGTCTTTGGGCCGCGCGGCGATCAAGTCGTTCATCGTGCCGCGCGAACACCCCGGTGTGACGGTCGAACGGCTCGAGGACAAGCTCGGCATCAAGGCCTCCGACACTGCGGTCATCCGGTTCGACAACGTCCGGATCCCCAAGGAGAACCTGCTGGGCAGCCCGGAGGTCCACGTGGAGAAGGGTTTTGCCGGGGTCATGGAGACGTTCGACAACACCCGGCCCGTCGTCGCCGCGATGGCCGTCGGCATCGCCCGTGCCGCGCTGGAGGAGCTGCGCAAGCTGCTCACCGACGCCGGTGTCGAGATCTCCTACGACAAGCCCTCACACGCTCAGAGCGCACCGGCCGCGGAGTTCCTGCGGATGGAATCCGATTGGGAAGCGGCGTATCTGCTGACGGTGCGCTCGGCGTGGCAGGCCGACAACGACATTCCGAACTCGAAGGAAGCGTCGATGGGCAAGGCCAAGGCCGGCCGGGTGGCCAGTGACATCACCCTCAAGGCCGTCGAACTCGCGGGCACCGTCGGCTACTCGGAGGTCACGCTGCTGGAGAAGTGGGCGCGCGACAGCAAGATCCTCGACATCTTCGAGGGTACCCAACAGATTCAGCTGCTCGTGGTCGCGCGGCGCCTGCTCGGACTGTCGTCGGCCGAGCTGAAGTAGCTCCTCGCCCGGGTCGCCGAGCAGACGTAAAACTGCCCATTTCGCGGCGATTTTGGGCAGTTTCGCGTCTGCTCGCCAGGGAATCAGAAGCCGTCGTGCACGACCACACGGGTGCGGCCGGTGACGCCGCCGCCGATGATCGTGCGCAGGGTGTGCGGAGCGTCCAATATCGTGACGTCCTTCGTGACGTCCGCTAGGTGCTTGGGCCTGAGCTCGCCTTCGAGCTGCTTCCAGATCTCGCGGCGCGGTCCGATGGCGAGCTGCACGGAGTCGATCCCGGCGAGCGTGACGCCGCGCAGGATGAACGGCATCACCGTCGTCGGGAGGTCGGCGGACCGGGCCAGACCCGAAATCGCCGCGACACCAGCGTAATTCAGCGTGCTCAATGCATACGCGAGGGTGTCACCGCCGACGCTGTCGACCACGGCCGCCCATTTGGACTTGCCGAGCGGACGAACCTTCTCCCCCTCCTCGGGCAGCCGTCCGATCACCTGGTACGCGCCGAGGCCCATCAGATAGTCGTGGGCTTCGGCCTTCCCCGAGGAAGCGATCACCTCGTAGCCGAGCCCGGCCAGCAGGTCGACGCTGATGCTGCCGACGCCTCCGGTCGCACCGGTGACCAGCACCGGCCCGTCCTGCGGCCGGACGCCGTGCGCGCGAATCGCGTTGACGCTCATGGCCGCGGTGAAGCCGGCGGTTCCGATCGCGGCGGCTTCGCCCGTCGTCAACCCGTCGAGCTTGACCACGTAGTCGGCCGGGAAACGGGCGGTGTCGGCGTAGCCGCCGTGCCTGCCGGTGCCGATGTCGTAGCCGTGCGCGACGACCCGGTCACCCACCGCGAAGTCCGATGACGACGACGCAGTGACGGTGCCGGCCACGTCGATACCGGGGATGAGCGGATACGACCGGGCCACACCGCCGTTGGGCGTCACCGCCAGTGCGTCCTTGTAGTTGATCCCCGAGTACTCGACGGAGATCGTGACCTCACCGTCGGGCAGCAATGCGTCGTCGACGACTTCGTGCCGCAGGGAGATCTCTCCCGCGGAGTCCTGATGTGCGACCAGGGCGTTGACTGCGCTCATGACGCTCATTGTTCACCACAGACAAAAGTCCCCGGACGCGTGCTGCGCCCGGGGACTCTTGACGTGCTTTACGAACCGAGATGCGAGATCAGGTCAGGCTTCATCTCCTGCAACTGAGCACCCCAGTACTCCCAGCTGTGCGTGCCGTACGGCGGGAAGTTGAACACACCGTTGTTTCCGCCCGCGGCGATGTAGTTGTCGCGGAACGTGATGTTCGTGCGGATCGTCAGGCCCTCGAGGAACTCGGCGGGCAGGTTCGCACCACCCAGCTCGTTGGGCGTGCCGTTACCGCAGTACACCCACAACCGGGTGTTGTTCGCGACCAGGGTCGGGATCTGCAACATCGGGTCGTTGCGCTTCCAGGCGCTGTTCGGGTCCTCGGTCGGACCCCACATGTCGTTGGCCTTGAAGCCGCCCGCGTCGCCCATCGCCATGTTGATCAGGAACGGCCACTGGCCCTCCGACGGGTTCAGGAACGCAGACAGCGCGCCGGCGTAGATGAACTGGTCCGGGTGGTAGACGGACAGGATCATCGCCGAGTTACCCGACATCGACAGGCCGACCGCGGCGTTGCCGGTGGTGGACACGCCCCTGTTGGCGGCGAGCCACTGCGGCAGCTCGCTGGTCAGGAACGTCTCCCACTTGTAGGTCTGGCATCCGGCCTTACCGCAGGCCGGCGCGTACCAGTCGGAGTAGAAGCTGGACTGGCCGCCCACGGGCAGGACCAGCGACAGCGGCGTCTCGTAGAACCACTCGAACGCCTGGGTCTCGAGGTCCCAGCCGTTGTAGTCGTCGCGAGCGCGCAGGCCATCGAGCAGGTACACCGCCTTGGAGCCGGTGCCCTTCTGGAACTGCACCTTGATGTCGCGCCCCATCGACGGCGACGGCACCATCAGGTACTCGACCGGCAGGCCGGGCCGGGAGAACGCCCCAGCGGAGGCTGACTGGCCGGCGAGGCTCACGAAACCCGGCAACAGGGCCGCCGCGATGGCCGCCACCGCGAAGCGCCGCGCCCAGGGGCCGCGAATTCTGTCAATCAAGCTCATTCTGCAAGTCCATCCATCTTCCGGTTTGCCACTTAGGAGGCCGTTCCGTCCGCGATCGAGCGATCGCCATCGACACCGCAGCGGCTGCTCCACTGCGCTGTCATGCCCGCTCGACTGGACCCGGGGCCGTCGAACGGACCGAGAAAATTTCAGTTGTCGCGTGTGCAGTAAAACATGATGATCAGCGCAGGAGAAACCCCGGGCGGTCCCGCGCGCCGCTTTCTGTGAGCAAATTGTTGCCCGCGGGACGGTCGAAAACGCCCTCTATCGTGCCTCAGCGGTCGCTGTGCGCACCCGTAGGCTTCCGCATATGGCACCGGCCCGCACGCCGCGACTGTCTGTCGACGACTGGATCCAGGCCGGCTACGAGATCCTCGCCGAGCGAGGCATCAAGGCACTCAAGCTGGACGCGCTGTGTGAGTGTGTCGGCGCCACCAAGGGCAGCTTCTACTGGCATTTCACCGACATGGCCGGTTATCGATCGGCGCTGGTCAGCGCATGGGGCGAGGTACGCGACGACGACCGGCGGCACTTCGCGGCGCTGAGCGACCTGCCACCGCGCGAGCGGCTCTCTCGCATGATGAGCGCGCTGGTCGACGCCCGGCACCGGACGCTGGAACGGGCGATGCGGGAGTGGGCCCGCACCGACGAGGAGGTCGCCGCGGGCGTGCGCGCCTCGGACCGGCGGGTTCTCGAGGCCGTCCGGCAGGCGTTCATCGAGGACGGGTTCGACCTCGAGGAGGCCGACCTGCGCGCCAACGCCACCTTCGCGGCCGGTATCGGCTTTTTGCACTTGTCCGGGTCGAAGGCGAGCGCGAGGGCTGCGGCGCGGCGGGAACGGTTCCTCGACATCATGTTCGCGCGCTAGTTTCCATACAAAAAAGTATGGTAACGTCCTGGCCCATGACGGCCTCGGCTCTTCCGCTGGTCGACGCGGATTTCGTCGACCGGCTCGCCGATCGGGCGGCCGAGGCCGAGCGATTGCGCCAGTTGCCGCAGGCGACGGTCGATGAGCTTCTGGCGTCGGGGGTGACCGACCTGCTGGTGCCCGCGCGGTACGGCGGCATGCAGGCGCCGCTTCCGGCGATCTTCGATCCGGTCCGGCGGATGGCGCACGGCTGCGCGTCCACCGCGTGGACGATCGGCTTCTACATGCTGCACAACTGGATGCTGGCGTTGTTCGACGAGCGCGCCCAGGAGGAGGCGTTCACGACGCGCCCGTTCCTCGCCCCCGCTCCCCTGGCGCCGACGGGTCGGGGCCTGCCCGCCGACGGCGGCATACGGCTGAGCGGCCGGTGGTCATGGGCCACCGGCGTCATGCACGGCAACTGGATCATGGTCGGCGCGCTCTGCGGCCCCGAAGACGATATGGCCGCCATCTATCCCGCGCTCGCCCTATTGCCGATCGACGACGCCATGATCGACGACGTCTGGCACACCGACGGCATGCGCGCCACCGGATCGAACGACGTCGTGATCGACGACGTGTTCGTGCCCGACCACCGGTTGGTCCGGGTCGTCGACATCTACACCGGCACCGCCCCCGGGTCGGCGCTACACGACGCCGACACCTACCGCTGGCCGATGGTGCCCGCTCTCGCGCTGCTGGCCGCGATGCCGGCCCTGGGCAGCGCCGAACGTGTCGCCGAGATCTACGCCGAGCGGCTCGCGGGACGGGTGCTGGCGTACGAGGGCGTCATGCAAAAGGACAAGCCGATCGCACAGGCCCGCCTCGGGGAGGCCGAAGTGCGACTGCGGGCGCTGCGCGGTCTGCTGGCCGACACCGTCGGCGAGATCGAGACGATCGTCGCCGCCGGCGACGCCGTGCCCAGACCGGTGCGCGGTGCGGCCCGGATGGCGGCCGCGCACATCGTGCACGAATCGCGCGCGGTGATCGGGCTGCTGCTCGAAGCCTCCGGCGCCAGCGCGCATTTCGTCGACAACCCGCTCCAGCGGATCAAGCGCGACGTCGACGTCGTGGCCGGTCACGTCGTGTTCGACTACGACACCAGCCGCGAACTCGCCGGGGCGCTGAGGTTGGGTATGAAGGTGTCACGGACCGCGATGGTGTGACCGAAGGGGTAACCATGGCCGAGGACTTGCGCGATCGAGTCACCAAGCTGTTCCAGAAGAACGTCGCCAATCGGGTGATGCGGCATCTGCCGTTCCAGACCTTGCTGGAGACGACGGGACGCAAGACCGGCCAACCCCGGCGCACCCCGCTCGGCGGTAGCCGGGTGGGCAACGAGTTCTGGTTCGTGTCCGAATTCGGCGACAACTCGCAGTATGTCAAGAACATCCGAGCGAACCCCGCGGTGCGGGTTCGGCTGAACGGCAAGTGGCACAAGGGAATCGCACACATCGTCGCGGATGACGATCCGCATGAGCGGTTGCGATCGCTGCCGCAGTTCAACAGTTTCGGGGTGCGGACCTTCGGTACGAAACTGCTGACCATCCGGGTCGACCTCGAGGATTGACTCGCACTGTAGGTAAAACTAAAGTCAGTTTTAGTTCTGGGCGTCCGGCCCGCCGTCACCGTCGATGGAGCGAACCATGGAATCGTTTGTCCACCTGCGCAAGGGCCGCACCCCCAAGCGCCTGCACGCCGACCTCGACGGACTAAAGGACGACGAACTCGGCCGCGGCGGATTCGTCGGGCGCACTGCGAACATCTACCGCCGCCACGACCCCACGGCGTATCGGGCGTCGGGGCCGCTGCGCCCGGTCGACGTGATGACCAGCGAGCTCAAGCCCAGCGACGCCACCGATCCCGCGGGCACGCCCCTGCTGCTCTTCAGCAACCCGGACTGCCGGATCTCGCTGAGCCGGCGCAGCGAGGAGATGCCGTTCTACGTGCGCCACGTGGACGGCGACCTGCTGTCGTTCGTGCACCGCGGCACGGGTCTGCTCGAGACGGAGTTCGGCCCGCTGCGCTATCGCGAGGGTGACTGGGTCTACATGCCGAAGGCGACGACGTGGCGCCAGATACCCGACGCCGAAACGACCCTGTTGATGATCGAGGCCACCGACGAGTTCCGCGTTCCGCCGCCGGGACCGCTGGGCAGGCACTTCCCGTTCGACCCGTCACAGGCCACGGTGCCCGACCCGCAGCCGATCGACGATGACGGTCGTGCCGAATACGAAGTTCGTCTCGTTCACGAGGGCGGACCGACATCGCTGTTCTACCAACACAATCCGATGGACGTCGAGGGGTGGCGCGGCGACAACTTCCCGTTCACGTTCAACATCGCCGACTACAACGTCATCGCCAGCGAGAGCGTGCACCTCCCCCCGACCGTGCACCTGTTCATGCAGGCGACGGGTGTTGCAGTGATGAACTTCCTACCCCGGCCCGCCGAAAGCGTGCCCGGCACCGAGCGTCCGCCGTGGTATCACCGCAACGTCGACTACGACGAGGTCTCCTTCTTCCACGGCGGTGACCTGTTCGGCATCCCGATGCCGCCCGGTCTCGTCAGCCACGCCCCGCAGGGCGTACACCACGGCGCACCGGAGAAGGCGCGCGAGCGGGCGCGGCGCAAGTTCGACGAACAGGACCGCGTCGGTTGGTACGTGATCTCGGTCGACACCACCAGGCGACTCACGCCGTCGGCCGAGGTGCTGGCGAACGATCTGGGGCAGCACTCGTGACGCAGACGACCGAGTCGCCGGTGCGCTACGAGTACGACCGCATTCCCTATCTCGTTGCCTTCCAGAACAACTCGGGTGTTCGCGACACCTACGGCGGGGTTGCCGAACTCGTCGTGATGGAGAGCTACCTGCTCAAGCCGAAGGACAAACCGAGCGATACCGTGCTGGTGTTCATGCACCCGATCGGCGGCGGCGCCTACCTGCCGATGATCAACGCGCTGGCCCGCGCCGGCCATCACGTCATCTACTGCAACAGCAGATTCCGCGGGACGGACGTGGCGCTGTTGATGGAGAAGGTCGTCGAGGACCTTGGCGAGTGCATCAAGGACGCCAAGAACCGGCTGGGCTACTCGAAGGTGGTGCTCGCCGGGTGGAGCGGCGGCGGTTCGCTGTCGGTGTTCTACCAGCAGCAGGCCCAGAACCCCACGATCACCGCCAGCCCGTCGGGCGACGGCCCGGACCTGACCAAGCTCGACCTGATTCCCGC
Source organism: Mycobacterium sp. 852002-51961_SCH5331710 (assembly GCF_001665535.1). Taxonomy (GTDB): domain Bacteria; phylum Actinomycetota; class Actinomycetes; order Mycobacteriales; family Mycobacteriaceae; genus Mycobacterium. The sequence continues at coordinate 54,512 of NZ_LZSQ01000019.1, read as the reverse complement.
CGACGGGATCATGCTGCTCGCGGCGCACGTCAGCCGGCACGGCACGCTCACCGAGTGGCTGGACGCCTCGATCCTCGACGAGTCAGACCCCTCCAAGCGCGATCCCGAGCTGGACCTGTACAACCCGGACAACCCCAACCAGCCGCCCTACACCGAGGAGTTCCTCGAGCGCTACCGCGCGGCGCAAATCGCCCGCAACCGCCGAATCACCGTGTGGGTCAAGGACAAACTGGCGGAACTGAAGGCCGCCGGACGGCCCGAGGACGAGTTCGGTTTCGTCGTGCACGGCACGATGGCCGACCCGCGGTGGCTGGATCCTGCGGTCGATCCGAACGAACGGGCGCCGCGGATGACCTACCTGGGTGATCCTCAGGTGGTGAACAACAGCCCGGTGGGGCTGGCCCGCTTCTGCACGCTGCGCAGCTGGCTGTCGCAGTGGAGCTACGACGACGCCAACGGCGACGCGGTGAAGTGTGGACCCGACATCGCGGTGCCCACCCTGGTGATCGGCAACCTCGCCGACGACGCCTGCACGCCGAGCCACACCCGCAGGCTCTACGAGGCGATCGGGCATCCGGACAAGGAGATGTACGAAATCCCGGGCGCCAACCACTACTACTCCGGTCCCGATCAGCGCGAGACGCGCGCGAAGGCCGTCGCGATCTGCACGGACTGGCTGCACAGGCACGGGTTCTCGCTATGACCACCGGCCCGCTGGACGGTATCCGGGTCATCGAGGTCGGCACGCTGATCTCCGGCCCGTTCGCGGGTCGACTGCTCGGCGACATGGGCGCCGAGGTCATCAAGATCGAACCACCGGGCGCGCCGGATCCGCTGCGCACCTGGGGGCAGGCCGAGCTCGACGGGCACCACTTCTTCTGGACCGTGCACGCACGCAACAAGAAAGCCGTCACGCTGAACCTGCGGACCGACGGCGGTCGTGCGCTGTTTCTCGACCTCGTCGAGCGCTCCGACATCATCGTCGAGAACTTCCGGCCGGGCACGCTCGAGAAGTGGAATCTCGGTTACGACGTGCTGCGCGAACGCAATCGCGGAATCATCCTGGTCCGCGTCTCCGGCTACGGCCAGACCGGTCCCGAGGCGCACAAGGCCGGCTACGCCTCGGTCGCCGAGGCCGCCAGCGGACTGCGGCACATGAACGGTTTCCCCGGCGGCCCGCCGCCGCGGCTGGCGCTTTCGCTGGGTGACAGCCTCGCGGGCATGTTCGCCGCGCAGGGCGCGTTGGCGGCGCTGTACCGGCGCACGGTCACCGGCGAGGGACAGGTCGTGGACGCCGCGCTCACCGAGGCCTGCCTGGCGGTACAGGAATCCACCATCCCCGACTACGACGTCGGTGGCGTGGTGCGCGGCCCGTCGGGCACGCGGCTGGAGGGCATCGCGCCGTCGAACATCTACCGCAGCGCCGACGGTAGCTGGGTGGTGATCGCGGCCAACCAGGACACCGTCTTTCGCCGACTTTGCGGCGCCATGGGCCGCCCCGAGCTGGCCACCGACGACCGGTTCGCCAACCACGTCGCCCGCGGGCGCAACCAGGACGAACTGGACAAGATCATCGGCGACTGGGCCGCTGAACGCGCGCCCGGTGACATCATCGAAACGCTCAGTGCCGCAGGGGTGATCGCCGGTCCGATCAACACGGTCGCCGAGGTCGTGGAGGACCCGCAGCTGCGGGCCCGCGGGATGCTCGTCGAGCACTGGGACGAGCGGGTCGGGCGGTCCGTGCTGGGACCCGGTGTGGTGCCGGTGCTCTCGGAGACGCCCGGCACGGTGCGCTATGCGGGGCCGGCCGCACCCGGCCAACACAACGACGAGGTCTACCGCGGCCTGCTCGGCAGGAGTCCCGCCGAACTCGACGCGCTGAAGGCGGAGGGAGTGCTGTGAACCAGCTACCCGAACACGTACGGATCCGCGACGTCTCGCTGCGCGACGGCTTGCAGATCGAAGACCCGATTCCGTTGTCGGCCAAGCTCGAACTGCTCGCCGCGGTCGCCACCACCGGGGTGCGCGAGATGGAGGCGACGGCGTTCGTCTCGCCGTCGAAGGTGCCCGCCCTGGCCGACGCCGCCGAGTTGGCCGCGCATCTGCAGGAGTACCGCGACTCGCACGACATCGAGTTCTCGGCACTGGTGGCCAGCCCGAACGGCGCCAAACGCGCGATCGCGGCGGGGTTGTCGTCGATCGAGTACGTGGTGTCGGCCGCCGATGGCCACAGCCGAGCCAACGTGGGCCGCACGTCCGCGGAGGCGACGGCGCTGATTCCGGAGATCACGGCGATCGCCCACGACAGCGGGGCGACCGTCGAGGTCATCGTCGCGACCACGTGGGACTGCCCGTTCGACGGACCCACCCCGCACCAGCGCGTCGTCGACGTTATGACCACCGCACTGTCGAGCGAGGTCGACCGGTTGGCGATCGCCGACACCATCGGGACGACGACCCCGCGGCGGGTGACGGAGACGATCGAGGCACTGCGCCCGCTGATCGGTGATGTCCCGCTCGGCGCACACTTTCACAACACCCGCGGAGCCGGGCTGGCCAGCGCCTACGCGGCCGTCACGGCGGGCGTCACCCGGCTGGACGCTTCGGTGGGCGGGCTCGGCGGCTGCCCGTTCGCGCCCGGCGCCAGCGGCAACATCGCCACCGAAGACCTCGTATACCTGTTGCGCGACAGCGGGATCGGCGTCGACGTCGACCTCAGCGCCGCGATCGAGGCGGCGGGTCTCGCGCAACGCCTGGTCGGACATGACCTGCCGAGTTCGCTGCTGCGCGCCGGCGACCGAATCCTGAACTGAGCCGACGTGCCCACCGGACCGTCGACCGCCCTGAGCGCCAAGGGCCGCCAGACCCGCGAGGCCATCGAGCAGGCCGCGCGAAAGCTGTTCGCGGAACGGGGTTTCCACGGGACGACGCTCGGCGACATCACCTCCGCGGCGGGTAAGTCGCCCGCGGCGTTCTACCGGTACTTCGCCGACAAGGAAGATCTGCTTGCGGTGCTCGCGCAGTCGTTTCTCCGCGAGGTGGTGGCCCCCTCCGGCGGGGCTCTCGACCTGCCGGAATCACCCGATGACGACGCGTTCTTCCGCTCCGTGGTCACGGGCTACTGGAACATGTTCAAACAGAACATCGGCATCATGATCGCGGTCGCGCAGCTGGCCGCGACACAACCCCGATTCGCCGCGGTGCAGAACGAGTTTCGCCGGTTCGGGATGGAGATCGTGGCCGCCTCGGTGCGCAGGGCGCAGGAGCAGGGCTACGGCGCCGAGCTCAATCCCGAGCACACCGCGGCGGCCATCGCGCTGCTGTTCGAGAACTTCACCACCGTCTTCGTCGGAACGTCGGGCCTCGGTGTCGAGCTGACCGACGAGGATGCGATCGTGACGCTATCGAGGATCTGGAAGAAGACGCTGTACGGGTTCTGAAACCCGGAAAGGAAATCAACGTGGATTTCGCCCTGCCCGACCATCTGCCCGGGCTTCTCGCGGAGATGGACGCATTCATCGAAGCCGAGATCAAACCGCTGGAACGCGAGAACATCCAGTACTTCGACAAGCGTCGCGAACACGCCCGCACGGACTGGGACAACGACGGCATTCCGCGCCGCGAGTGGGAGGACCTGCTCGACGAGATGCGCAGGCGCGCCGACGCGGCGGGCTGGCTGCGCTACGGGTTGCCGTCGCGGTTCGGCGGTCGCGACGGCAGCAACATCGACATGGCGGTGATCCGCGAACACCTCGCGCACAAAGGTCTCGGCCTGCACAACGACCTGCAGAACGAGTCGTCGATCGTCGGCAACTTCCCCCAGGTCATCATGATGGACCGGTTCGGCACCGAGGCGCAGAAGGCCGAGTGGACCGAGGCGTTGATCACCGGGGAACGGTCGATGGCCTTCGGGCTCACCGAACCCGGGCACGGCTCGGATGCCACGTGGATGGAGACCACCGCGGTGCGCGACGGCGACGACTGGGTCATCAACGGCGCCAAGCGGTTCAACACCGGTGTGCACCGCGCCACCCACGACCTGGTGTTCGCCCGAACCTCGGGCGACGCCGGCCAGGCCCGCGGCATCACCGCATTCCTGGTGCCCACCGACGCGCCCGGATTCACCGTCCCCTACTACTGGTGGTCGTTCAACATGCCCACCGACCACGGCGAGGTGGAGTTGAAGGACGTCCGGGTGCCCGCCGACGCGGTGCTCGGTGAGGTCGACCGCGGCCTGGAGGTGGGCCAGACGTTCCTGCACGAGAACCGGATCCGGCAGGCCGCGAGCAGCCTCGGCGCCGGGCAATACTGCATCGACCGCGCCGTCCAGTACGCAGGAGAGCGCAAGGTGTTCGGCAAGCCCCTGGCGACGAACCAGGCCGTGCAGTGGCCGCTGGTCGAGCTGCAGACCGAGGCCCAGATGGTGCGGCTGCTGGTGTACTACGCGGCAACGGAATTGGACCGAAACCACCACATGGAGGTGTCGGACAAGGTGTCGATGGCCAACTACCGGGCCAACCGGCTGGTGTGCGATGCCGCCGACCGCGCGATGCAGGTGTTCGGCGGCGTCGGCTACAGCAGGCACGAACCGTTCGAGCACATCTACCGGCACCACCGCCGCTACCGGATCACCGAGGGCGCCGAGGAGATCCAGATCCGGCGGGTCGCGCAGCGGCTGTTCGGGTTCGGCAAGCGTTGAACCGCGAACTCGCCGAAGCCCTCACCACCGTCCTCGGCCCGGTGCTCGGCGACGGCGTCGCCGTCGAGAACCTGCACGCGCTCACGGGCGGGGCGAGCCGCACGACGTGGGCCTTCGATGCGGTCACCGGCGACCGCCGTGCACTGATCCTGCGCACCGGCCCGCCCGACGACGTCCACGCCAGCATGGAACTGGAAGCGGCCGTTCAGCAGCGGGCGGCCGCCGCGGGAGCACCGGTGCCGCACATCCTGGCCGCCGACAACTCCCCTGCGGCGCTGGGCAATCCGTACCTGATCTGCGACGCGATCGGCGGCGAGACCATCGTGCGGCGGATCTATCGCGCATTGGACGACGCCGGGCGCGAACGGCTGCTGCACCAGTGCGCACAGGCACTGGCGGCCATCCACCGCGCGGACCATCGGGGCATCGACGTGCCGCCGTCGGACCAGCTCTCCGAGTGGCGCGCACGGCTCGACGAAATGGGCGACACCACAGCGACATTCGAATGGGCGTTCCGCTGGCTCGAAGCCAACCGGCCGGCCCCGTCATCGCAGGTGCTGGTGCACGGCGACTTTCGGATGGGCAATCTGATCGTCGACGACACCGGGTTGGCGGCGGTGCTGGACTGGGAACTCGTGCACGTCGGCGAGGTCTACGAGGACCTGGCCTGGTTTTGCATTCGGGCGTGGCGGTTCGGCGCACCCGAACATCACGGCGCCGGCGGCCTGGGCAGCGTCGAGGATTTCCTGTCGGCCTACGAGTCGGCGGCGGGTATGGCGCTGGACCGCAAGGCATTCCGCTGGTGGCTGACGGTGGCCACCCTGCGGTGGGGGGTCATCTGCCGCTATCAGGCCGAGCGTCATCTGTCGGGGCAGACGGAGTCGGTCGAGCTGGCCGCGATCGGGCGGCGCGTCAGCGAAACCGAATGGGACGTGCTGGATCTGCTCGAAGGAGGTGGACCGCGATGAGTTGGCTCTACGGGCGCCCCACCGCGGCGGAACTCGTCGCCGCCGTCGCCGGCTTCCTCGAAAAGGACGTTCGCGACGCCACCGGTCCCGACGGCCGGGGCGACGCGGGCCAGGTCAACTTCCACGCCCGCGTCGCGGCCAACGTGTTGCGCATCGTCGAACGCGAACTGCTCGACACCTCGGTCGGCGAGGTCGTCGATGCGCTACGCGGAATCGGTTACGACGACGAACCGCAACTGGCGGCGGCGATCCGCTCGGGCGACCTCGACGGCCGCGCCGCGGAGGTCCTGCCCGTGCTGCGGACGCTCGTGCGGCACCGACTCGACGTCAACCACCCCGGCTACTGACGCGATTTGTGAGTGAAAACGATCGCTGAGCGAACGGAATCACGCACAAACCGCTCAGGGGCGACGGATTCGGGCCAGCCATGCCGGTTCGTCGACCAGCGAACCCGCCGAAAGTCCGATGGCCTCGGCCTGGGACGGCTGGACGACGCCGCGGTAGGTGGTCTCCTCCAGCGACTCCAGCACCCAGCCGTCGCCGAACGCGTCGCGAATGTCGGATTCGCTGACCTGCGGGCCGAATCCACGGCCGCGGTCGGACAGCGCGAGCACATGAACGAGGGCGCCGGGACGGCACGCCGCGTGCAGGCTGCGCACGTACTCGGCGCGGTCGGTCGCATCGAAGATGTGGAACAGCGCGCTGTCGACGATCGTGTCGTAGGCGCCGTTGCCGAGGTCCATCGCGTCGGCGACCTCGAACCGTGCCTCGACGCCCTTGGCCTCGGCGTTCCTGCGCGCATGCTCGACCGCGGACGGCGCATAGTCCACGCCGAGCACGTCGTATCCGAGCTTCGTGAGCAGGATCGTGTGCTCGCCGGCGCCGCAGCCGACGTCGAGGATCCTGCCGCGGATCATGCCCGCGCGTTCGAGGTCGACGACGGCCTTCTGCGGCTCGCCGATCACCCACGGTGCGGTTCCGCTCTTGTAGGCATCGTCGAATAGCGAGAGAGTAGGTGTCACATCCATGCCGCTCAGTGTTCAACCTCAACCGACGTTGAGGTCAAGGAGGACCACGTGACCGTTGCCGACGACACCGTCACCAGCGTGGCGGATCGCCTCTTCCGGGCGATCGAGTCCGGCGACCGCGACGAGATCTCGCGCCTGTGGAACGACGACATCGTGGTGTGGAAGGTGGCCGACCGCGACCGCGACAAGGACCGCGCGCTCCGGGTGCTGCACTGGTTCATCGACGCCACCTCGGCGCGCCGGTACGAGGTCATCGACCGCGAACTGTTCGACGGCGGTCTGGTTCAGCAGCACATCCTGCACGCCACCGGACACAACGGCGGCGCGATCGCGATGCGCGTCGGCATCATCATCAGAATCGGCGCCGACGGGCTCATCAGCCGCATCGACGAGTACTTCGATCCGGCGGAGATGGCACCGTTGCTGGAATCCGCACAGTGACCTGTCGGTGAGCCCGACCCTACAAGGAGACGACATGGCAAGTCTGAGCGAGCTTTTCAGCGACCCCGCCTCGACCGGCACATGGACGCTGGACCCGTCGCAGTCGACGATCGTCGTGCGGAGCAAGTCGATGTGGGGCCTCGTGCCCGTCAAGGGCAGGTTCTCCGAATTCAGCGGCGACGGCCAACTGTCTGCGCCGCAGACGGTTTCCGGGCATGTCGACATCAAGGCGGCGTCGTTGCGAACGGGTATCCGCAAACGCGACGAACACCTGCACTCCGCGGATTTCTTTGAGGCCGAGCGGTTCCCAGAGATCAGCGTGCTCGTCGCCGGCGCCGACGCCATCGACGGCGACACCATCGACCTACGCGCCGAGCTGACCATCAAGGGCACGACGAAACCGCTGACCCTGCGCACCAAGGTCTCGCCGGTCGGCGACGGCGGGATGCGGCTGACCACCGAGGCCACCGTCAATCGGCAGGACTTCGGAGTCGACGGCAACCTGGTCGGCATGATCGGCGACAAGGCCACGATCTCCGGCGACTTGGTGTTCCGGCACACCCGCTAGCCGTACGATCACCGCATGGCCGACTCATCGCGTCCACTGCGGGTCCTCGTCTACAGCGACAACCCCAGGACCCGGGAAGAGGTACAACTCGCGCTCGGTAAGCGGGTGCATCCGGAGTTGCCGGAACTGACCTACGTCGAGGTGGCGACCGGACCCATGGTCATCCGCCAGATGGACGAGGGCGGGTTCGATCTGGTGATCCTCGACGGCGAGGCCGCCCCGACCGGCGGGATGGGAATCGCCAAGCAACTCAAGGACGAGATCGCCGATTGTCCGCCGATCCTGGTCCTCACCGGCCGGCCCGATGACGCTTGGCTGGCCCGCTGGTCACGCGCCGAAGCCGCGGTCCCCCACCCGATCGATCCGATCCGGCTGGGCGAGGCCGTGGCCTCGCTGCTGCGCACGCTGGTGCAATAGCCAGAAAACACGTAAACAGCTGTCGCACTTGCCTATTGGAGGCATGACGACATAGCCACGCGTTGCTAATAGCGATACTAACCAAAAGGTGTGGCGCGCATCCCAAAGGGCGCTAGGGTGTGGGTAAGCTCACATCGAACAGCCCACGAGGGAGCGTTTGCTCGGTATGGATTTGTACACGCCAATCCTGGTGCTTGGCGCTATTGCGGCCGCGTTCGCAGTCGGCTCGGTCGCCATTGCTCTGCTGGTCGGCCCGCGCCGCTACAACCGGGCCAAGCTCGAGGCCTATGAATGCGGGATCGAGCCCGTGCCGCACGGCGGCGCGTCCGGTCAGCCCAGTGGCCAGCGGTTTCCGATCAAGTACTACTTGACCGCGATGTTGTTCATCATCTTCGACATCGAGATCGTCTTCCTCTACCCGTGGGCCGTGGCATTCGACAACCTCGGGCTGTTCGCGCTGGTAGAGATGCTGCTGTTCATGGCGACGGTGTTCGTGGCCTACGCCTATGTCTGGCGGCGGGGAGGTCTGGCATGGGACTAGAGGAAAAGCTGCCCGGCGGAATCCTGCTGTCCACCGTCGAAAAGGTGGCCGGATACATCCGCAAGGGCTCACTGTGGCCAGCGACGTTCGGGCTGGCCTGCTGCGCGATCGAGATGATGGCGACGGCGGGTCCGCGATTCGACATCTCGCGGTTCGGCATGGAGCGGTTCTCGGCCACTCCGCGCCAGGCCGACCTGATGATCGTGGCGGGCCGGGTCAGCCAGAAGATGGCGCCGGTGCTGCGGCAGATCTACGACCAGATGGCCGAGCCGAAATGGGTGTTGGCCATGGGGGTGTGCGCCTCCTCGGGCGGCATGTTCAACAACTACGCGATCGTCCAGGGTGTCGATCACGTCGTGCCGGTGGACATCTACCTGCCGGGCTGCCCCCCGCGACCGGAGATGCTGTTGCACGCGATCCTCAAGCTGCACGACAAGATTCAGGAAATGCCGCTCGGCGTACACCGCGAAGAGGCCATCCGCGAGGCGGAGAAGGCGGCGCTGGCCGTGACGCCGACCATCGAGCTCAAGGGTCTGTTGCGGTGAGCGAGGCCAACGGGACCAACGGTCACGGCGGTCCCGAGATCATCGGTGTGCGCCGCGGCATGTTCGGGGCACGAGGCTCGGGTGATACCTCGGGTTACGGCCGACTCGTGCGTCCGGTGGCGCTGCCCGGCAGCTCCCCGCGCCCGTACGGCGGATACTTCGACGAGGTCGTCGACCGGCTCGCGGAGGTGCTCGGTGAGGACGGTTACGCCGCCTCGATCGAACGCGTCGTGGTCTACCGCGACGAGCTCACCCTCGAGATCCAGCGCGACCAGCTGCCTGCGGTTGCTCAGGCCCTGCGCGACGACGCGGAGTTGCGCTTCGAGTTGTGCCTGGGAGTGAGCGGCGTGCATTACCCCGACGACGTCGGGCGGGAACTGCATGCGGTGTATCCGCTGATGTCGATCACGCACAATCGGCGGATCCGCATGGAGGTCACCGCGCCGGACGCCGATCCGCACATCCCGTCGCTGTTCGGGGTGTATCCCACCACCGACTGGCACGAACGCGAGACCTACGACTTCTTCGGCATCATCTTCGACGGTCACCCGTCGCTGACCCGGATCGAGATGCCCGACGACTGGGTTGGGCATCCGCAACGCAAGGACTACCCGTTGGGCGGCATCCCGGTGGAGTACCACGGCGCCGAGATTCCTCCGCCCGATCAACGGAGGGCCTACAACTGATGAGCATCTCCCACGTTCCGCCCACGCAGGGCGGCGCATCGTCGCCGGACGCCTCGGACAACAACGAGACGGTTGTCGTTGTCGGCGGCCAGGATTGGGACCAGGTGGTGCAGGCCGCCAAGGAAGCGGCCGCGGCACACGCCGGTGAGCGAATCGTCGTCAACATGGGACCGCAGCACCCCTCCACCCACGGCGTGCTGCGGCTCATCCTCGAGATCGAGGGCGAGACCGTGATCTCGGCCCGCTGCGGAATCGGCTACCTGCACACCGGAATCGAGAAGAACCTCGAATTCCGCAACTGGACCCAGGGCGTCACGTTCGTCACGCGGATGGACTATCTGTCGCCGTTCTTCAACGAGACCGCCTACTGCCTGGGCGTCGAGAAGCTGCTGGGCGTCACCGACGCGATCCCCGAGCGCGCCAGCGTCATTCGCGTAATGATGATGGAGCTCAACCGGATCTCCTCGCACCTGGTGGCGTTGGCGACCGGCGGAATGGAACTGGGCGCGATGAGCGCCATGTTCTACGGATTCCGTGAGCGCGAACAGATCCTGTCGGTGTTCGAGACCGTGTCCGGCCTGCGGATGAACAGTGCCTACGTCCGCCCGGGCGGGGTGGCGATGGACCTGCCCGATGAGGCCATTCCGCAGATCCGCGAACTGCTCGAGCTGATGCCCAAGCGGCTCAAGGACCTCGAGGACCTGCTGAACGAGAACTACATCTGGAAGGCCCGCACGGTCGGCGTCGGCTACCTCGATCTGACCGGGTGCATGGCGCTCGGGATCACCGGGCCGTGCCTGCGCTCCACCGGGCTTCCGCACGACCTGCGCAAGGCCCAACCCTATTGCGGCTACGAGACATACGACTTCGACGTGATCACCGATCAGGGTTGCGACTCCTACGGCCGGTACCTGATCCGGGTCAAGGAGATGCACGAGTCGCTGAAGATCGTCGAGCAGTGTGTGGAGAGGCTAGGCCGCCTCACCTCGGAACCCGTGATGATTCAGGACAAGAAACTGGGATGGCCGGCCGATCTGAAAGTCGGTCCCGACGGGCTCGGTAACTCACCCGAGCACATCGCCAAGATCATGGGCCATTCGATGGAGGGACTGATCCACCACTTCAAACTCGTCACCGAGGGGATCCGGGTGCCTGCCGGTCAGGTCTACGTCGCAATCGAGTCTCCCCGAGGCGAACTGGGCGTGCACATGGTCTCCGACGGCGGCACCCGCCCCTACCGCGTGCACTACCGCGATCCCTCGTTCAACAACCTGCAGGCCGTCGCCGCGATGTGTGAAGGCGGCATGGTCGCCGACCTGATCACCGCCGTGGCGTCGATCGACCCGGTCATGGGAGGCGTGGACAGGTGAGCGTATTCCTGGAGCTCGGTCAGCGACCCGAGGAACCCGGCCCGCCGATCAACGGGCCGGTGTCCTATCCGGACGACGTCGCGGCGCGACTGGCCGCCGACGCCGAGCGAATCATCGCGCGCTACCCGCAATCGCGTTCGGCGCTGTTGCCGCTGCTGCACCTCGTGCAGTCCGAGGACGGCTGCATCACCCCGGCCGGTGTCGCGTTCTGCGCCAAGCAGTTGGGGCTCACCGACGCCGAAGTCACCGCCGTGGCGACGTTCTACTCGATGTACCGGCGCACGCCGACCGGTGAGTACCTCGTCGGGGTGTGCACGAACACGCTGTGCGCGGTGATGGGTGGCGACGCGATTCTCGACGCGCTGCAGGAGCATCTCGGCGTGCACGCCGGCGAGACGACGCCGGACGGGCGCATCACGCTGGAACACGTCGAGTGTAACGCGGCGTGCGACTACGCGCCGGTGGTGATGGTCAACTGGGAGTTCTTCGACAACCAGACGACGTCGTCGGCGCGCGATCTGGTCGACGCGCTGCGCGGCGGCAATCCGCCCGAACCGACGCGGGGCACGCCGTTGTGCACCTTCCGGGAGACGGCGCGCACGCTGGCCGGCCTGCCCGATCCGCGGTCGGGTGGCAGCAGGATCGGCGACGCGACGCTCGCGGGTCTGCGGGTGGCGCGCGAACGCGGCATGCAGGCACCCGACGCCGATGCCCCCGCCGCTTCCACTGAGACGCCCGACGACGAGAAGGCGGGTGCCGAAGCCACCTCGAACGCACCCGCACCCGGCCCGTCGGCGACCATCCCGCCCAAGCCGAACAACATCGAAACAAGCCCGGACGCAACGGATTCACGCGCATGACAGCTCTGACACCCGTGCTCAGCCGGTTCTGGGACGAGCCAGAACCGTGGTCGCTGGACACGTATCGCCGCCACGGCGGTTACCGCGCCCTGGAGAAGGCCCTCGCGATGGGTCCCGACGACGTCATCGGGCTGGTGAAGGACTCCGGCCTGCGTGGTCGTGGCGGCGCCGGCTTCCCCACCGGCACGAAGTGGTCGTTCATCCCCCAGGACGACACCGGCGCGGGCGCCAAGCCCCACTACCTGGTGATCAACGCCGACGAGTCGGAACCCGGTACGTGCAAAGACATTCCGTTGATGTTGACCACCCCGCACTTCCTCGTCGAGGGTGCGATCATCGCGGCCTACGCGATCCGGGCGCATCATGCGTTCATCTACCTGCGCGGTGAGGTGGTGCCCGTGCTGCGGAGGTTGCACGCCGCGGTGGCCGAGGCGTACGAGGCGGGTTTCCTCGGAAACGACATCCTGGGGTCGGGCTTCGACCTGGAGTTGATCGTCCACGCGGGCGCGGGCGCCTACATCTGCGGGGAGGAGACCGCGCTGCTGGACTCTCTGGAGGGCCGCCGCGGACAACCGAGGCTGCGGCCGCCGTTCCCTGCCGTGGCCGGTTTGTACGCCTGCCCGACCGTGGTCAACAACGTCGAGTCGATCGCCAGCGTGCCGCCCATCCTGCTCAACGGCATCGACTGGTTCCGCTCGATGGGATCGGAGAAGTCGCCGGGCTTCACGCTGTACTCGCTGTCGGGTCACGTCGCCAATCCCGGCCAGTACGAGGCGCCGCTCGGGATCACGCTGCGCGAACTGTTGGAGTACGCGGGCGGTGTCCGTGCCGGACATCAGCTGAAGTTCTGGACGCCCGGCGGGTCGTCCACTCCCCTGCTGACCGACGAACACCTCGACGTGCCACTGGATTACGAGGGCATGGCCGGCGTCGGCACGATGCTCGGGACGAAGGCGCTGCAGATCTTCGACGAGACCACCTGCGTGGTGCGTGCGGTGCGCCGCTGGACGCAGTTCTACGCGCACGAATCCTGCGGCAAGTGCACGCCCTGTCGTGAAGGCACCTACTGGTTGGCCCAGATCTACGAACGCCTCGAAACGGGCGCCGGCACCGAGGCCGACATCGACAAGCTGCTCGACATCTCCGACAACATCTTCGGAAAGTCGTTCTGCGCGTTGGGTGACGGCGCGGCGGCACCGATCATGTCGTCGATCAAGTTCTTCCGCGACGAGTACATCGCCCACCTCGACGGCGGCTGCCCGTTCGATCCGCATGCGTCCACGCTGATGGCGACGGAAGGGGTCGGGGTCTGATGGGGTGGCGTGCCATGAGTCGCCGAACGTGCGCTCAGCGCGACATTTCGGCCGATTTCTCGATCTGGTCGCACGCTCGGCGAGCTAGGGGGGTGATTCGATGACGCAGACCGCTGACACCGGTGCGGCGGCCACGGAAGTCGAGATGGTGAACCTGTCCATCGACGGCGTGGACGTCAGTGTTCCCAAGGGCACGTTGGTGATTCGGGCCGCCGAACTGATCGGCGTCCAGATCCCGCGATTCTGTGATCACCCGCTGCTCGATCCGGTGGGCGCGTGCCGGCAGTGCCTGGTCGAGGTGGAGGGCCAGCGCAAGCCGATGGCGTCCTGCACCACGACGTGCACACCCGACATGGTGGTGCGCACGCAGTTCACCTCGCCTGCGGCGGACAAGGCGCAGCAGGGCGTGATGGAACTGCTGCTGATCAACCACCCGCTGGACTGCCCGGTGTGTGACAAGGGCGGCGAATGCCCACTGCAGAACCAGGCGATGTCCAACGGCCGCGCCGAAACTCGGTTCGAAGACGTCAAGCGCACGTTCCCGAAACCGATCAACATCTCCTCGCAGGTGCTGTTGGACCGCGAGCGGTGCGTTCTGTGCGCCCGCTGCACCCGCTTCTCCGAACAGATCGCCGGCGACCCGTTCATCGAGCTGCTGGAACGCGGTGCGCTACAACAGGTCGGCATCGCGCCGGGCGAGCCGTTCCAGTCGTACTTCTCCGGCAACACCGTGCAGATCTGCCCGGTCGGCGCGCTCACCGGTGCGGCCTACCGGTTCCGGGCCAGGCCCTTCGATCTGGTGTCGAGCCCCAGCGTGTGCGAGCACTGCGCGTCCGGGTGTGCGCAGCGCACCGACCACCGCCGCGGGAAGGTGCTGCGCCGCTTGGCCGGTGACGAACCGCAGGTCAACGAGGAGTGGAACTGCGACAAGGGCCGGTGGGCGTTCACGTACACCACCCAGGGTGACCGCATCACCACACCGCTGATCCGCGACGAGGACGGCAAGCTGCGGCCGGCGTCGTGGTCCGAGGCGCTGGTGGTGGCCGGCAACGGGCTGGCCGCGGCGAGCGGCAGCGCGGGTGTGCTGGTCGGCGGTCGGATGACCCTCGAAGACGCCTACGCCTACTCGAAATTCGCCCGAATCGTGCTAAACACCAACGACATCGACTTCCGGGCCCGCGCGCACAGCGGCGAGGAGGCCGACTTCCTCGCCGCCCACGTCGCGGGTCAGCCGATGACGGTGACCTACACCGACCTCGAGAACGCGCCCGCGGTTCTGCTGGCCGGATTCGAGCCCGAAGAGGAATCGCCGATCGTGTTCCTGCGGCTGCGCAAGGCCGTCCGCAAGAAGGCGCTGCAGGTGATCTCCGTCGCGCCCTTCGCCACCCGCAGCCTGACCAAGCTGCGCGGCCGACTGGTCACGACGGCCCCGGGAGACGAGGCCGCCGCACTCGACGAGCTGGCAAGCGACCCGCAGTTGCGGCTGCCCGGCGCGATCATCATGGTCGGCGAGCGACTGGCCACCTCGCCCGGAGCCCTCTCTGCGGCAGGCAGATTGGCCGAAGCGACCGGCGCCCGGCTGGCGTGGGTGCCCAGACGGGCCGGTGAGCGCGGCGCGGTGGAAGCCGGTGCGCTGCCCACCCTGTTGCCCGGTGGCCGGCCGATCAGCGACGGCACGGCCCTCGAGCAGACCGCGGTGGCGTGGCACGTCGACGCGCTGCCCAGCGCGCCGGGCCGCGACACCACCGCGATCCTGGAGGCCGCGCGCAGCGGCGAACTCGGCGCACTGCTCGTCGGTGGAGTGGAGATCGCCGACCTACCGGATCCCGAGGCGGCGCTGGCCGCGATCGAGTCCGCGCCCTTCGTCGTCAGCCTCGAGCTGCGAGAGAGCGCGGTCACCGCGGCCGCCGACGTCGTCTTCCCCATCGCGCCGGTGGTGGAGAAGGCCGGTTCATACCTCAACTGGGAGGGCCGACTTCGCCCGTTCCAGCCGTCGCTGAAGACCAACGCCATCCCGGATCTACGGGTGCTGAACTTCCTGGCCGACGAGATCGGGGTGGCGTTGAACCTGCCCACCGCGTCGGCGGCCGGCGACGAGATCTCCCGCCTGGGCATGTGGGCGGGACGGCGACCCGACGCACCGAACGTCCCGCCGTCGAAGCGCACGCCTCCGGTCGAGGGACAGGCTGTGCTCGCGGGGTGGCGGATGCTGCTCGACGAGGGCCGCTTGCAGGACGGTGAACCGCATCTGGCGGGCACCGCACGCACGCCGGTGGCCCGGCTCTCCGCCGCCACGGCCGCCGAAATCGGCGCCGACGACGGCGATCTGATCACCGCGCGGACGCCACGCGGAACGATCACCCTGCCGCTGGCCATCACCGACATGGGCGATCGTGTGCTGTGGCTGCCCCTGAACTCACCGGGTTCGGCGGTGCACCGCAGCCTCGGCGTCTCGCCGGGGGATGTCGTGTCGATCGGGCGGGCCGAGCCGTGATCCATCCCGATCCCACGTTGTTCGGCCACGACCCGTGGTGGCTGATCCTCGGCAAGTCGGTGGCCATCTTCGCGTTTCTGATGCTGTCGGTGCTCTCGGCGATCCTGATCGAGCGCAAACTCCTGGGACGCATGCAGATGCGGTTCGGCCCCAACCGCGTCGGCCCCAAGGGACTTCTGCAGTCTCTCGTCGACGGCGTCAAACTCGCCCTCAAGGAGGGCCTGGTCCCCGCGGGGGTGGACAAGTTCGTCTACCTCGCCGCGCCGGTGATCTCGGCGGTACCCGCTTTCATCGCGTTCGCCGTCATCCCGATGGGCGGTGAGGTCTCGATCTTCGGTCACCGCACCGCATTACAGCTGACCGACATGCCCGTCGCCGTTCTCTACATCCTGGCGGCGACGTCGATCGGCGTGTACGGGATCGTGTTGGCCGGGTGGGCGTCGGGTTCGACGTATCCGCTGCTCGGCGGGATCCGGTCGAGCGCACAGGTCATCTCCTACGAGATCGCGATGGCGCTGTCCTTCGTGGCGGTGTTCATCTATGCGGGTTCGATGTCGACCTCCGGCATCGTCGCCGCCCAGGACGGCACGTGGTTCATCTTCCTGCTGCTGCCGTCGTTCCTGGTCTATGTCACCTCGATGGTCGGCGAAACCAACCGTGCGCCATTCGATCTGCCCGAGGCCGAGGGCGAACTGGTCGGCGGGTTCCACACCGAGTATTCGTCGATCAAGTTCGCGATGTTCATGCTCGCCGAGTACGTCAACATGACGACCGTGTCGGCGCTGGCGACGACGATGTTCCTCGGCGGCTGGCACGCCCCGTGGCCCATCAACATGTGGGACGGCGCCAACACCGGTTGGTGGCCCCTGCTGTGGTTCGTCGCCAAGGTGTGGGCGTTCATGTTCCTGTTCTTCTGGCTGCGCGCCACGCTGCCCCGCATGCGCTACGACCAGTTCATGGGGCTGGGCTGGAAGGTGCTGATCCCGTTCTCGTTGGCGTGGATCATGATCGTCGCCACCGCGCGGGCGCTGCGCAACGAGGGCTTCAGCCAGGTCACCACCACGCTCGCCTCTCTCGGCACCATCGTGGCGCTGCTGATCGTCGTCGGTCTGTGGCGGTCGGCGCGCCGCCGCAATGTCCGCGAGATCCCGCAGCAGAAGCTGGATCCGGAGATCTTCCCCGTCCCGCCCCTGCCGGGCAGCACAACGCCCGTCTCGGGACCGACCGCAACCAAGGAGCGAGCCGATGCCTAAGTTCCTCGACGCGATAAAGGGTTTCGGAGTCACCTTCGGGACCATGTTCAAGAAGCCGATCACCGAGGAGTATCCGGAGAAGCCCGGGCCCGTCGCCAAGCGCTACCACGGGCGCCACCAACTGAACCGGTATCCCGACGGTTTGGAGAAGTGCATCGGGTGCGAACTGTGCGCCTGGGCGTGCCCCGCCGACGCCATCTACGTCGAGGGCGCCGACAACACCGAAGACGAACGGTACTCCCCCGGTGAGCGCTACGGCCGCGTCTACCAGATCAACTACCTTCGCTGCATCGGGTGCGGTCTGTGCATCGAGGCGTGTCCCACACGGGCGTTGACCATGACCAACGAATACGAGATGGCCGACGACAACCGCGCCGATCTCATCTGGGGCAAGGACAAGCTGCTGGCGCCGTTGCGCTCCGGCATGCTGCCGCCGCCACATCCGATGGCGCCCGGCACCACCGACGACGACTACTACCTGGGCAACATCGGGCCCGTCGACCAGGAGCCCCAGAAGGTCACCGGGGACGTGCGGTGAGGCTGGACCTGCTCGCGGCGGTGGCCGCGGACACCCCCGGGCACACCACGACCACCGAAGCCGTGCTGTTCTGGGTGCTGGGCACCGTCGCGGTGCTCGGCGCGCTCGGGGTGATCTCCGCGCCGAAAGCCGTGTACTCGGCGATGTTTCTGGCCACGACGATGATCGTGCTGGCGGTGTTCTACATCGCCCAGGGTGCGCTGTTCCTCGGTGTCGTGCAGGTGGTGGTCTACACCGGCGCCGTCATGATGCTGTTCTTGTTCGTGCTGATGCTGATCGGTGTCGACTCCTCGGACTCGCTCGTGGAAACGATTCGCGGGCAACGGGTCGCGGCCATCGTCATCGGTGTCGGCTTCGGGATCCTGCTCATCGCGGGCATCGGCAACGTGTCGGCCGGCGGGTTCACCGGGCTGGCACAGGCCAATGCCGGCGGCAACGTCGAAGGGTTGGCGGCGCTGATCTTCGTGCGCTACCTGTGGGCGTTCGAGTTGACCAGCGCGCTGCTGATCACCGCCGCGCTCGGCGCGATGGTGCTGGCGCATCGGGAACGCTTCGAGCGCCGCAAGACCCAACGCGAACTCGCCGAAGAACGGTTCAAGCCGGGCGGCTACCCGACGACGCTGCCGAATCCGGGTGTGTTCGCGCGCAACAACGCCGTCGACATCGCCGCCCGGTTGCCCGACGGTTCGGGGTCGGACCTGTCGGTCAGCCCCATCCTGCAGAAGCGGACGGTCACCGTCACGAACGGCAGAGGAGGCGGGGAGTGAATCCCGACAACTATCTCTATCTGTCGGCGCTGTTGTTCACGATCGGCGCGTCCGGAGTGCTGTTGCGCCGCAACGCCATCGTGATGTTCATGTGCGTCGAGCTGATGCTGAACGCGGCGAACCTCGCGTTCGTCTCGTTCTCCCGCATGCACGGACACCTCAACGGCCAAGTGGTCGCGTTCTTCACCATGGTGGTCGCCGCGTGCGAGGTGGTGGTCGGCCTCGCGATCATCATGAGCATCTTCCGTGCCCGCCAGTCGGCCTCGGTCGACGACGCCAGCCTGCTGAAGAACTAGAGGCGCGATGACGATTCCAGTTTGGCTGACCATCGCGCTGCCGTTGGCCGGCGCGGCGATCCTGCTCCTCGGCGGACGTCGGACCGACGCCTGGGGCCACCTGCTGGGCTGTGCCGCCGCCATCGGCTCGTTCGTGGTGGGCGCGCTGCTCTTCGTCGACATGCTGGGCAGAGACTCCGAACACCGCGCCGTTCACGAGGCGCTGTTCTCCTGGGTCCCGGTCGGCGGGCTGCAGGTCGACTTCGGGATGCAACTCGACCAGCTGTCGATGTGCTTCGTGCTGCTGATCACCGGGGTCGGCTCGCTGATCCACATCTACTCGATCGGCTACATGGCCGAAGACCCCGGGCGGCGACGGTTTTTCGCGTACCTGAACCTGTTCCTGTCGGCGATGTTGCTCCTCGTGCTCGCCGACAACTATCTCGGCCTCTACGTCGGCTGGGAGGGCGTCGGCCTGGCCTCGTACCTGTTGATCGGTTTCTGGGCGCACAAACCGTCGGCGGCGACCGCGGCCAAGAAGGCGTTCGTCGTCAACCGCGTCGGCGACATGGGCCTGGCCATCGCGCTGATGGTGATGTTCGCCTATATCGGAAACATCTCCTATGCGGGCGTTTTCGCCGCCGCCCCGACCGCGAGTGAGGGCGTGCTGACCGCGATCGGATTGCTGCTGCTGCTCGCCGCGTGCGGTAAGTCCGCGCAGGTGCCGCTGCAGTCCTGGCTGGGCGACGCCATGGAGGGCCCGACGCCGGTGTCCGCGCTGATTCACGCCGCCACCATGGTCACCGCGGGTGTGTACCTCATCGTGCGGTCCGGCCCGGTGTTCGACCTCGCACCCAACGCGCAGCTCGGCGTCGTCATCGTCGGCGCGGTCACGCTGCTGTTCGGTGCGATCATCGGCTGCGCGAAGGACGACATCAAGAAAGCGCTTGCGGCGTCGACGATGTCGCAGATCGGCTACATGGTGCTGGCCGCCGGGCTCGGACCGGTCGGCTATGCGTTCGCGATCATGCACCTGCTCACACACGGCTTCTTCAAGGCCGGGTTGTTCCTGGGCGCCGGTTCGGTGATGCACGCGATGGACGACGAAGTGAACATGCGCCGCTACGGTGGCCTGCGCAAGGCGCTGCCGATCACGTTCGCCACCTTCGGTCTGGGCTACCTCGCGATCATCGGGGTGCCGCCGCTGGCCGGCTTCTTCTCCAAGGACGGGATCATCGAAGCGGCGCTCGGCGCAGGCGGCGCCAAGGGAATCATCCTGGGCGGCGCGGCGATCCTCGGCGCCGGCATCACGGCGTTCTACATGACCCGGGTGATGCTGATGACGTTCTTCGGCGAGAAGCGCTGGGCGCCAGATGCGCACCCGCACGAGGCGCCCGCGGTGATGACCTGGCCGATGATCCTGTTGGCCATCGGCTCCGTCGGGTCGGGTGCGGCGTTCGCGATCGGCGGCACGCTCGAACACTGGCTCGAGCCGGTGGTCGGCGCGCATGAGGTGCACCACGTCGCACCGGTCTGGGTGGTGACGACGGTGATCCTGGCCGTGGTGGCGGTGGGCATCCTCATCGCCTACCGGATGTACGCCACCAAGCCGGTGCCCGACGAGGTCCCGGCCGGATCGGCGCTCACCGTAGCCGCGCGCCGGGATCTGTACGGCGACGCGTTCAACGAGGCGGCGCTCATGCGGCCCGGCCAACTGCTGACCCGCGGGCTCGTCGAGATCGACGACGAAGCGGTCGACGGCGCGGCCAGCGGCCTCGCCGGGCTGGTGGCCCGGTTGTCTTCGGGCCTGCGGCGCGTGCAGACGGGTTACGCACGCTCGTATGCCCTTTCGATGCTTTCCGGTGCGGTTCTGGTGGTCGCGGCGATCCTGGCGGTGCAACTCTGGTGAACAACTTCCCCTGGCTCACGGTGCTCTGGGCGACGCCGACCGTCGGCGCCGCGCTGGTGATCCTCCTGCCCGCCGGCCAGCGGGTGCTGGCCAAGTGGTTCGCGTTGGCGATCTCGATCGCCGTGCTGGCGATCACCGCCGTCCTGGCGCTCGACTTCCAACCGGGCGGCGAGCAGTACCAGTTCGTCGAAAACCACCGGTGGATCCCGTCGTTCGGCACCGGCTACATCCTCGGCGTCGACGGAATCGCGCTCGCGATCGTCGTGCTCACCGCCGTGTTGGTGCCGCTGCTGATCATCGCCGGCTGGAACGACGCCGACGCCCAAACCGGACTGCGCGGGCGGTCGGTGCAGACCTACCTGGCGTTGACGCTGGCCGTCGAGGGCATGGTCCTGATGTCGCTGGTGTCGCTGGACATCCTGCTGTTCTACGTGTTCTTCGAGGCGATGCTGATCCCGATGTACTTCCTCATCGGCGGCTTCGGCGGCGAGAACCGCGGCAAGGCCGCGGTGAAGTTCCTGCTGTACAACCTGTTCGGTGGCCTGATCATGCTGGCCGCGGTGATCGGGCTGTACGTCGTGACGGCCTCGAGCGACGCGTTCGGCGCGGGGACGTTCGACTTCCGCGAGATCGTGGCCGCGGTGTCGAGCGGCGCGTTCGCCGTCAACCCTGCCGTGATGAACCTGCTGTTCCTCGGGTTCATGTTCGCCTTCGCGGTCAAAGCACCGCTGTGGCCCTTCCACCGGTGGCTGCCCGACGCCGCCGTCGAGGCCACCCCGGCCAGCGCGGTGCTGATGATGGCCGTCATGGACAAGGTCGGGACATTCGGGATGCTGCGCTACTGCCTGCAGTTGTTCCCCGATGCGTCAATGTATTTCCAGCCGCTGGTGGTCACCCTCGCGGTGATCGGCATCGTTTACGGTGCGATCCTCGCGATCGGTCAGACCGACGTGATGCGCTTGATCGCCTACACGTCGATCTCCCACTTCGGGTTCATCATCCTGGGCATCTTCGTGATGACCAGCCAGGGCCAGTCCGGGTCGACGCTGTACATGATCAACCACGGCCTGTCGACGGCCGCGCTGTTCCTGATCGCCGGATTCCTGGTGTCGCGCAGGGGCACCCGCGTGATCCGCGCATTCGGCGGCGTGCAGAAGGTGGCGCCGGTGATGGCGGGTACCTTCCTGGTGGCAGGCCTGGCGACGTTGTCGCTACCGGGCCTGGCGCCGTTCATCAGCGAATTCCTGGTGCTCATCGGCACATTCACGCGGTACCCCGTGCTGGCGGTGTTCGCGTCCACGGCGCTCGTGCTCTCGGCGATCTACATCCTCTGGATGTACCAGCGGATGATGACCGGAGCCGTCACCGAGGGCAACGAGCGGGTGCGCGACCTGGTGCCGCGCGAACTCGTCGTTGTCGCCCCGTTGATCGCGCTGCTGCTCGTGCTGGGGGTGTATCCGAAACCCGCGCTGGATGTCATCAATCCCGCGGTCGACCACACCCTGACCACGATCGATCAACCTGATCCCGCACCGAGACTCGCGGAAGGGCCGAGACCATGACCCTCACCCCGCCCACCGTCGAATACGGACTGATCTGCCCGTTACTGATCATCTTCGGGGTCGCCATCGCCGGGGTGCTCGTCGAGGCGTTCCTCCCGCGACAGCATCGGTATGCCAGCCAGCTGGTGCTCTGCTTCGGCGGGTTGGCGGCCGCCCTGGTGTCCGTGGTGGTGCTCGCGCGGAGTCTGCATGGCGCCGTTGGCCGCTCGGCGGTCATGGGGGCCGTCGTCATCGACACACCGGCGTTGTTCTTGCAGGGCACGATCCTGCTCGTCGGCGTCCTCGGCGTCCTGCTGATAGCCGAGCGGCAAGTCGGCGCGGAGGTCGGTGCCGGGGTGCGCCGCGGACTCGACGGGTTCACCCCGCAGGCATCGGCCACACCCGGAAGCGTCGCCGAACAACTGGCCACCAAGTCCGGAGTGATCCAGACCGAGGTCTTCCCGCTGACGATGTTCGCCGTCGGCGGAATGCTGCTGTTCCCCGCGTCTGACGACCTGCTGACCATGTTCATCGCGCTGGAAGTCCTGTCGCTGCCGCTGTATCTGCTGTGCGGGCTGGCGCGCAGGCGTCGTCTGCTGTCCCAAGAGGCGGCGCTGAAATACTTCCTGCTGGGCGCCTTTTCGTCGGCGTTCTTCCTCTACGGCGTGGCGATGCTGTACGGATACGCCGGGACGCTGGATCTGGTCGGTATCTCCGAAGCCGTCGCCGCCGGATCGGGTAAGACGTCGCTGGCGCTGATCGGCACCGCCCTGTTGCTCGTCGGTGTGCTGTTCAAGATCGGCGCAGTGCCGTTCCACTCGTGGATACCCGACGTGTATCAGGGTGCACCGACGTCAATCACGGCGTTCATGGCGGCGGCGACGAAGATCGCCGCATTCGGCGCGATGCTGCGGGTGTTCTACGTCGCGGTGCCGGGTCTGCACGAGGACTGGCGCCCGGTGCTGTGGGCGATCGCCATCCTGACGATGGTGGTCGGCACCGTCACCGCGGTGACTCAGGTGGACGTCAAGCGGATGTTGGCGTATTCCGCGGTGGCCCATACCGGTTTCATCCTCACCGGCCTGATCGCGGCCAACGAGGCGGGACTCTCGTCGACGCTGTTCTATCTGTTCGCCTACGGCTTCAGCACGGTCGGCGCCTTCGCGGTCGTCGGCCTGGTGCGCGACCGCAACGGCGAGGAAGATACCGCGATGGCGCGGTGGGCGGGACTGGGACGCCGCTATCCCATTGTGGGGATCGTGTTTTCGCTCTTCTTGCTCGCGTTCGCCGGTATCCCCCTGACCAGTGGCTTCGTCAGCAAGTTCGCGGTGTTCAAGGCCGCGGGTGAAGGCGGTGCGATCCCGTTGGTGATCGTCGGCGTGATCGCGAGCGCGATCGCCGCGTACTTCTACGTCCGCGTGATCGTTTTGATGTTCTTCACCGATCCGCCCGAGGACGCACCGACCGTGGTGGTGCCGAGCGCGCTCAGCACGACGGTGGTGACGGTGACCGCGGCGGTGACGTTCGCGTTGGGCGCGCTACCGCAACCGCTTCTGGATCTGGCCGACAGCGCCAACCAGTTCCTGCGTTAGGCCCGAGGCAGCAGACCGACCTGACGGTAGGCGGCCTCGAGATAGCGACGCATCTGCCGCTCTGTCGGCGGGTTCGGTTGCAGCAGTCGGTAGGTCACCGCGCCGGCCAACATGTCGACGAGAACCTCCAGGTCGGCGTCGCCGTCGACCGAACCGTCCCGCTGCGCCCGCTCGAGCAAGGCGACGGCGAGGTCGCGACGGGGCCGGATGTATCGGTCCCAGTACGTCTGCATCAGCCTCGGATGCGTGACGGCAGACCCGTAGATCTGCGCGATCAACGCACGGAAACGAGGATCGGTCGCGGCGCGAGCGGCGCCGGCGATGTTGCGCCGCACCAGATCCTGAGGAGCGCTGACGGCGATCTGCTCGTGTGTCGGCCACTGGATGTCGGTGCTGACGTGCGACTCGATGGCGTCGGCGACGAGTTGCTCCTTCGTCGACCACCGGCGGTAGACGGTCGGCTTGCCCACGCCGGCGCGTTTGGCCACCTGCTCGATGCTCACACCCGCGATGCCGCGTTCGATGAACATGTCGAGCGCCGCGCGCATGATCGCGTTGTCCAGCTCCTTGCTACGCGGCCGGCCCCTGGCCGGTGCCGTCATCGCGCACATCCCGTCGTCAGTGCACGGGTCAGCCAGCGGCGCAACGTTTCCGGTCGACGCCCGCGCCAGGCGAGGTGGCCGTCCGGGCGGACCAGCATCGCATCGCCGCCCCCGCGGCGATCGAGGACCGTGATCCGGTCCGGTCCGAGGCGCTCGGTCGCGATGTTTCTCAGATCCTCGTCGGCCCCCACGAACCCCCAGCGCCCGCCCAGTTCTCCCCCGGCGGCGAGGTCGGGCACCCGATCGCCCGGGCGCACTCCGGATACCCGCAGCGAGCGATCCGCCAAGGGACCACGACGGTAGGACACCCACAACTGCGATGTCCGGTAGGTCACCCAGCGTTGCACAGCGGACAGGCTCATCATCGGTACGACCAGACGATCGCGAACGAATCGGCCGATCCTGCTCTGCGCCACATTGACTCTGGCAGCACCTCGGTGGCGAGCGGACGTCGTTCGGACTCATACGTGTCCAGCAGCCGTTCGTCGGCGATGCCCGCCGTCACAAGCGCGAGCTTCCAGGCCAGGTTCTCGGCGTCTCCCAGGCCCGTCAGCATGCCCTGCCCGCCGAACGGCGCATGCGTGTGCGCCGCGTCGCCTGCGATCAGCACCCGTCCGCGCCGGTACGTCGTCGCCAGACGGCGGTGCACACTGAACATCGACAGCCAGTCGGCCCGCTCGATGGGAGCAACGCGGCCCGTGCGCTCCGGAATGATCCGCTTCAAGCGCGTGAGAATCTCGTCCTGCGAGGGCTTTTCGGGACCTGACCGCGGGTCGTACGCGATGATGCGCCACGCTCCGCCGGGCATCGGCATCGCCCCGAGCATGCCGTCGGGATGTATCCAGCCGGTCGTGCCCGATCGGTCGAGATCCCATCCGATGCGAAGGTCGGCGAGCAGGAAGCGTTCGGTCAGGCGCACCCCGGGAAAGTCGATGCCCGCCGCGCGGCGGGTGGCGCTACCGGCGCCATCGCAGCCGATCACCCAGTCGGCGGTGATGTCGTCACCGTCGGCGGTGACGGCCGTGACCTGGCCACTACCTTGGCGGAGCCCGACCAACTCTGTGCCCCAGTTGATTTCACCGCCCAGTTCGTTGAGTCGGTCGCGTAGTGTGGACTCGACCTCCGCCTGGGAGATCACCATCGGCGGCGCAGCGGTGTGCATCCCGGGGTCGCCGAAGCGGATTCGCATGATCGGCTCGTCACCGAGGTAGGTCAGGATACTCATGGCCCGCACCGATCGCTCGGGAAGGTCGCCGAGCGCACCGAGACGGTCGAGCACCTCAGAACCGCGTGCGTGCAGGAAGTTGGCACGCGAGGTGGTGGCGGGCGCGGCCGCTCCGTCGATGACGCGGACCCGGGCCCCCTGCATCAGCAGGGAACATGCGGCTGCGAGGCCCGTCGGCCCAGCGCCCACGACGAGAACGTCAGAAGCCATCATCCTTCTTTCGTTACGGTGCCGTTTCGTAATCAATCTAGGCGATGGACCGACCACAGGCTAGATTCGATTTCCATGACCGACTCGCTCGTGCTCGTCGACGACCGTGGCCCGGTACGGGTGCTGACCCTGAACCGCCCGGAGGCCCGAAACGCGCTGAGCCGCGGACTGATCAAGGCCACGTACACCGCGCTCACCGAGGCCGACGCAGATGAGTCCGTCAACGCCGTCGTCCTCACCGGCGCCGACCCGGCGTTCTGCGCGGGTGTCGACCTCAAGGAGGCCCAACGTGATGGGCTCGGCTATTTCGAGGAGTTCCGGTCGCAGAGTTGTATCACCGCGACGGGCAATATGCGCACGCCGATCGTCGCCGCCATAAACGGCGCGACCTTCACCGGTGGCCTGGAGATGGCGCTCGGCTGCGATTTCCTGATCGCCTCGGAGCGGGCCGTCTTCGCCGACACGCACGCCCGGGTCGGCATTCTGCCCGGTGGCGGCATGACCGCGCGGCTCCCGCAGGTGGTCGGGCTGGCCATGGCCCGCCGGCTCTCGATGACCGGCGAGGTGGTCGACGCGGCCCGCGCCGAACGCATCGGACTGGTCACCGAGGTCGTCGCCCATGACCGGTTGCTCGACCGGGCCGTCGAGCTGGCCACGCAGATCGCCGAGGTGCCGTCGTCCGTCATGCGCAGCTTGAAGGAGATCTACATGACCGGCGCCGTCGCGGTGATCGGCCCCGCGCTGGCCGCCGAGGAGAAGATCGCGTACGCCCAGCACCGCGATTTCGACGGGCTCGGCGACCGGTTCCGCGCGATCTCGGAGCGCAACAAGAGCCAGATCGAGACCTGAGTTTCCGCGAGCGTGCGTGTCTGTAGACGGCACGCGGGTGATCCACAGCATTTCGCGCACGCTCGCGGGCGCCGAGCGTGCGCGAGGTGTTGCTTCGGCGCGGCGTGTCGTGTGCAAACACGCACGCTCGCGCAAGAAGGGGTTAACAGAGTTACGCGACGACGCCGTGGACCACGATCGCGGTGGTCTGCTCGACCCAGTCGTCGCCGAGCGGCTCGCCCGGTCGCAGCAGCATCCGCAGCAGGGTCGCGCCGCCGATCACCTCGACCAGCCGGTCCGGGTCGACGTCGGAATAGACCTCGCCGCGCTGAACCGCGTCGGCCAGCCGATTGCGGACGGCCGCGAACACCCCGGTGAAACGGTCCATCACGCGCACATTGAGCTCGGCGTCGGCGACCATATCGGCGATCAGGCCGGGCAGCGCCGCGCGCACCACCGGGGTCGAGAACACGTCGCGAGTGGCGGCCAGCATGGCGCGGATGTCGGCGGCGATATCCCCCGGCGGCGTGGCGATCGCAGTCGGCGCGGCGGGGAACGCCGCCTCGTGCACGAGCTCGGCCTTACTGGACCACCGGCGGTACAGCGCGGTCTTGGTGGTGCCCGCCCGCTCGGCCACCGCGGCGATCGTCAGA
This sequence comes from Mycobacterium sp. 852002-51961_SCH5331710, assembly GCF_001665535.1. Taxonomy (GTDB): domain Bacteria; phylum Actinomycetota; class Actinomycetes; order Mycobacteriales; family Mycobacteriaceae; genus Mycobacterium. The sequence continues at coordinate 27,189 of NZ_LZSQ01000019.1, read as the reverse complement.
TTCGAATAACCGATCTCCGCAAGCAGATCCGCGGTGGCGCGCAATATGGCAGCGTCAATGCGTGGGTCACGGGGTCGCCCGGCGCCCGGGGCCTTGTCAACCGATGACGCGTCTGGTTTCATAACGCTACCCACCGTATCGTAATTACCGTCGAAAGAAGAGCTTGTGGCCAATGAACCGGCTGTCGAAGATGTCAGCCGCCTAGAACACTCGAGTCGCGATCTCAGCTCCCTGCCCGGCGTGATGTCGCGGTGGTTGTCGACCGTCCTGCCCGGCGGGGCGGCCCCGGAGATCACCGTGGAAAGCGGTGTCGACGCCAACGGGATGTCGTCGGAGACCATCATCCTCACCGGGCGATGGACCGCCGACGGGCAGCCGCAGGAACAGAAGTGGGTGGCGCGGGTCGCGCCGACCACCGAGGACGTCCCGGTGTTCTCGTCGTACCGGATGGATCACCAATTCGACGTGATCCGGTTGGTGCAGGAGAAGACCGATGTTCCGGTGCCGCAGGTGCGGTGGCTGGAGAACAGCGGCGACGTGCTCGGGACGCCGTTCTTCCTGATGGACTACGTCGACGGCCGGGTGCCACCCGACGTCATGCCCTACACCTTCGGCGGCAACTGGTTCTCCGACTCCCCCGCCGAACAGCGGCGCGAGTTGCAGGACGCCACCGTCGGCGTGATCGCCAAGCTGCACTCGATCCCGGAGCCAGAGAAGGTGTTCGGCTTCCTCGACAACGGATCCGATCGCAATGCGCTGCGGCGCAACCTCAATTGGCTACAGGACTGGTATCGGTTCGCCGTCCCGGACATCGGTCGCTCGTCACTGGTGGAACGCGCGCTGGACTGGCTCGAGGCCAACTGGCCCGCCGATGCCGCGGCCAACGATCCGGTCCTGGTCTGGGGCGACTCCCGCGTGGGCAACGTGCTGTACTCCGGTTACCAGCCGGTCGCCGTCCTCGACTGGGAGATGGCGACCCTCGGACCGCGCGAGATGGATGCGGCGTGGATGATCTTCGCGCACAACGTGTTCCAGGAACTGGCGGGCCTGGCCGGGCTGCCGGGGCTGCCCGATTTCATGCGCGAGGAGGACGTCAAGCAGACCTACGCGGCGCTCACCGGCGTCGAACTCGGTGACCTGCACTGGTTCTACGTCTACTCCGGCGTGATCTGGGCGTGCGTGTTCATGCGCACCAGCGCGCGGCGGGTGCGCTTCGGTGAGATCGAACAGCCAGACGACGTCGAATCGCTGTTCTACCACGGCGCACTGCTGAAACGACTCATTGGAGATGACGCCTGATGCTCGGCCCCACCGACGAATTCCCGATCCACCAGATCCCGCAGCCGATCGCGTGGCCGGGGAGTTCCGACCGCAACTTCTACGACCGGTCCTACTTCAACGCCCATGACCGCAGCGGTGACATCTTCTTGATCACCGGCATCGGGTATTACCCGAACCTGGGCGTGAAGGACGCGTTCGTGCTGGTGCGCCGCGGCAGCACGCAGACTGCGGTGCATCTGTCCGACGGCATCGACTCCGACCGGCTCAACCAGCACGTGCTGGGCTACCGCGTCGAGGTCACCGAACCGCTGCACAAACTGCGCATCGTGCTCGAGGAGACCGAGGGCATCGCCGTCGACCTCACCTGGAACGGCCTCTTCGACGTCGTGCAGGAACAGCGCCACATTCTGCGCACGGGGACGCGAATCACGTTGGACGCGCAGCGTTTCGCGCAGGTCGGCACGTGGAGCGGCGTCATCGCGATCGACGGTGAGGAGATCACCGTGGACCCGTCGGTGTGGATCGGGAGCCGCGACCGGTCGTGGGGTATCCGCCCCATCGGGGAACCCGAACCCGCGGGCAGGCCCGCCCATCCGCCGTTCGAGGGAATGTGGTGGCTGTACGTGCCGATGGCGTTCGACGACTTCGCGATCGTGATGATCATTCAGGAGGATCCCAGCGGATTCCGCAGCCTCAACGACTGCACCCGGATCTGGCGCGACGGCCGCGTCGAACAGCTCGGCTGGCCGCGGGTGAAGATCCACTACACTTCCGGAACGCGAATCCCCTACGGCGCCACCATCGAAGCGACCACCCCCGACGGCTCTCCGGTGGTGTTCGAGGTCGAGTCCAAGTTGGGGGTTCCAATCCACATCGGCGGCGGATACGGCGGCGACTCGGACTGGCTGCACGGCGTCTGGAAGGGCGATAAGTTCAGCGAACGCCTCACCTACGACATGAGCGATCCGGCGGTCAACGGCCGCAGCATGTTCGGCGTGATCGACCACGTCGGCCGCGCCGAATGCACCGAGGGCGGCAAGACCAGCGAGGGCTGGGGCCTTTTCGAACACGGCGCGCTCGGCCGGCACGACCCCTCGGGGTTCAAGGACTGGCTGACCGTCGCCGACTGACGCGATTTCAGGCGACCGGCGTCACCGCAACCGGAGCCCGACCGAACACCATCGACTCCTCGATCCGGTCGAGGCGGCGATCGATCGCGTCGAGCACATAGTTGTGCCGGACGTTCCACGGCCGGTGCGTACCCGACTTCGGTAGCACGTGCGCGGCACGCTGCACGTAGCCGGCGTTGATGTTCCACGCCGGCTTCTCGGCCATCGGTTTGTCGCCCAGATGCGGGTAGGCGTGGGTGTATCCGTGAGAGTCCATGTAGGAGACCAGCTTTGCGAACGCGCGGGCGGTCAGATCGGCGCGCAACGTCCACGAGGCGTTGATGTAGCCCACGCACCAGGCCAGGTTCGGCACGTCCTCGAGCATGTGCTCCTTGTAGACGAAGCGGTCCTGCGGTTTGACCTCTTCACCGTCGATGCTGATGAGCACCCCGCCGAGCGCCTGGAGCTGAATCCCGGTCGCGGTGATGATGATGTCGGCGTCGATCCGCTGACCCGACCGCAACACGACGCCCGTCGAATCGATGTGGTCGATCTGGTCGGTCACCACATCGAGGCGCCCGGTGTTGATCGCATCGTAGAAGTCGTTGTCGAGCATAGCGCACAGCCGTTGATCCCACGGGTCGTACCGCGGCTTGAAATGCACGTCGACCGGATAATCCTTGGGCAGGTTGCGCTTTGCGTAGTTCCGGATGTAGCGCCTGCTGAGCTTCGGCGCTGCCTTGGCGAACGCGTAGATGAACACCGTGAAGATCGTGTTGTAGATGCGTGCGCCCCAGTAGCCCGCCCGGCCGGGCAGCACCTTGCGCAGCGCCTGCACAATAGGATTGACCCGCGGACCCGACAGCATGTAGGTCGGCGAGCGCTGCAGCATCGTCACGTGGCCGGCCGTCTCGGTCAGCGACGGGATCATGCTGACCGCCGTTGCGCCGCTGCCAATCACCAGCAGCCGCTTGCCCGCGTAGTCCAGCGATTCCGGCCAGTGCTGCGGGTGTACCACCTCACCGCTGAACTCCTCGAGACCCGGGAAGTCCGGTCGGTAGGGCTCGTCGTAGTTGTAGTAACCCGTGCCGAAGAACAGGAAGCGGCTGCGATACGTGACGGGCGTCCCGTCCTCTTCGGCGTGCACCGACCACGTATCGGTGGACGAATCCCAGTCCGCGGACAGCACATGGGTGTTGTACCGGATGTGTTCGTCGATGCCGTGCTTGCGCGCGGTCTGCACCAGGTAGTCGCGGATGTCGGGACCGTCGGCCACGTTCTCCGGTCGGGTCCACGGCTCGAACGGATAGCTCAACGTGAAGATGTCGCTGTCGGAGCGGATGCCCGGATAGCGGTGCAGATCCCACGTGCCGCCGATCCGCGCCCGCCGCTCGAGGACCTTGTAGGTCGCGCCCGGGTTCTTCTCCTGCAGGCGGTAGGCCGCGCCGATTCCCGATATGCCCGCCCCGATGATCAGCACGTCGGAATACTCATCGCGACTCATCCGCAACCTCCTTTGGTCCCGCTGAGTACCACCATAGGAGTCAAGCCGTCAGCGCGTCGACGATCTCGGACAACGCGTCGATCGCGATGGGGCCGGGCTGGTACAGGCAGACGCGGTCGGACACCCCGGCCACGCGGTCGCGGATGTGGGCGGCGATCTCGTCCGGCGTGCCACACGCGGCGATGGTGTGCAGCACCTCGTCGTCGATGAGCGTCGCCATCTCCTGCCACCGGCCCTGCTTGGACATCGCGTTCAGCTCCGGCTGCAGATCCCCCCACCCGTGCACGTCCAGCACCGGACGGTAGGCCGGGGTGGAGCCGTAGAACGCCAACAACCGGCGCGCCGCGTCGTGAGCCGCATCGTCATCACCCACCGACACGATGATCTCGGGCACGAGTGCGAATTCGTCGAAGGACCGGCCCGATTCCGACAGGCCGGCGTGCACCTGCGGCATCGTCACCTCGTGCAAGAACCGCTTCGAACCGAACGGCATGACCAGCAGGCCGTCCGCTACGGCAGCGGTCGCGTGGGTCAACCGCCGGCCGAGCGCGCCGAGGTAGATCGGCGGAGGGCCGTACGGATTGGGACCCGGGTTGAACGTCGGGGTCATCAGCGTGTGCCGGAAGTACTCGCCGCGAAAGTCGAGACGCTCGCCGGTCTCCCACGCGGCGAATACCGCCCGCAGCGCAGCGACCATCTCCTTCATCCGGGCGACGGGGCGGTCGAACGCCGCGCCGTAGCGCTTCTCGACCTGCGCGCGGACCTGCGTACCGAGGCCCAGAATGAAGCGTCCCTCGGCCAGCAGCTGATGGTCGTACGCCTGGTGGGCGAGCTGAATCGGGTTGCGCGGAAACGCAATGGCGACATTGGTCATCAGGTCCAGGCCGCCGACGGTCGAGGCCAGCGTCAGGGGTGCGAACACGTCGTGCGGTCCTTCGAACGTGAACACACCGCTGGCGCCCGCGTCACGCAGCAGTCGCGCGCGTTCGATCGCATCGGTTGGGCCGAACAACGCTGTCATGACCTTCACGCCGTGAGAGCCTAATCGCGTGGGGTTGCAAGGCAGTGCCGACGCGGTCGTGGTCGGCGCCGGATTCGCCGGGCTGACAGCGGCGCGCGAACTGGTCCGGCTCGGATACGACGTGGTGGTTCTCGAGGGGCGGGATCGCGTCGGCGGACGGTCGTCGACGGCGACCATCGCCGGAGTGCCAGTCGACCTGGGCGGCACCTTCATCGGACCCACCCAGGACGCCGTCGGTGAGCTGGCCACCGAGCTGGGCTGCGAGACGGTGCCCACCTTCAGCGAGGGCAAGAACCTGATCCGGTGGCGCGGACGAGTCCGCTCGTACCGCAGCACCATTCCGCGACTGTCGATCGTCGAACTGCTCGACGTGTCGCGCATCCAATGGCGCTTCGAGCGGGCGTCCCGGCGGGTGGCCGTCGAGGCGCCGTGGACGGCCCCGCAGGCCGACGCGCTGGACTCCCTGTCGCTCGACGGCTGGCTGAAGTCGGTACACGCGAGCGCCGGAACGCGGGACCTGATGGCGATCATGTCGCGGGTCACCTGGGGTTGCGAACCCGACGCGGTGTCGATGCTGCACGCCGTGCGCTACGTCAGGGCCGCGGGCGGGCTCGACCGCATGCTCGACGTCGAGGGCGGTGCGCAGCAGAGCCGCTTTCCCGGCGGCACGCAGCAGATCGCGCTGCGGATGGCAGAGGAGTTGGGGTCGCGCGTCGTGCTCAACGCCCCGGTCCGCAGCATCGAGACCCACAGCGACGGAATGCTCACGGTTACATCGGATCAGGGCGCCGTGCGCGCCAAAGCCGTCGTCGTCGCCATCCCGCCCGAACACCGCAAGGCGATCGAATTCCTGCCCGACCTACCCGCGGAGTACGGCAAGCTCGCCCAGCACTGGCCCCAGGGCAACCTGAGCAAGGCCTACGCCGCGTACGAGACACCGTTCTGGCGTCCCAAAGGGCTTTCGGGAGAAGCACTTTCCGACGAGGGGCCGGTGTTCATCACGTTCGACGTCAGCCCCTCGGGGGACGGGCCCGGCATCCTGCTCGGCTTCGTCGACGCCCGCTCGTTCGACTCGCTGCCACCGGCGCAGCGCAGGGACCGCGCGCTGTCGGGCTTCGCCGCGCTGTTCGGTAATGCCGCCCTCGACCCGATCGACTATCTCGACCACTGCTGGAGTGCCGAGCAGTTCGCACCGGGCGGGCCGACCGCTGCTGTACCGCCCGGATCGTGGACGACATACGGACCGTGGCTGCGCAAACCGGTCAATGGAATCCATTGGGCCGGAACGGAAACCGCCGATACATGGACCGGCTTCCTCGACGGCGCCGTCCGATCGGGCAGGCGCGCCGCCGACGAGGTGCACCGCGCGCTGGCCGGCTGACTAGGAGCTGACCCGGCGCTCAGCGGTCACCGACTCGACCAGCGCACGCAGGTGCTTGTTGACCTCGGCGGGCCGTTCGAGGATGGCGCAGTGCCCACCGGCCAATTCCACGAACTCGGTGAGGTTGGGCACCTCTTCGGCGATGCGGCGAGACGACGTCACCGGCAGCAGCCGGTCCTTTTCGCTGCCGATCACCAGGGTGGGCACGACCAGATTGTGGAGGCCGATGTGCTGTGGGCCGAGGTGATCGACGAGTGTGCGGGCCCAGCCGCCGCGGCCGATCGGTGACGTGGCGGCGAACAGTTCGTGGACGAACGCCGTGATCGCGGGGTCGGCGTCGCGGCCCACCGCCAACATGGACAGGAAGCGCTGATTCGGGCCGTGGATGGCGCGCGGCACCGGCACCGCGCCGAACGTCTTCAGCAGGGTCCCCGCGGTGCGGACGCGGACGTTCGCCAGCGGTGCGGGCACCGGCAGCAGCTTGACGTTGCGCAACAGGTCGCCGGTGGTGGTATTGATCAGTGCGACGGCGTCGGCGCGTTCGGTCACCCGCTCGGCGAACCGCTCCGACCATGACGTGATCGCGATCCCGCCCATCGAGTGGCCCGCGATGACGGCGCGTTCGCCGGGTGCGAGCGTCGCCTCGAGCACGGAGTCGAGGTCGCCGGCCAAATGGTCGAGGCTGTAGGCGCCGCGACGGACCGGGACCGCGCTGCGGCCGTGGCCGCGGTGGTCGAACGCGATCACGCGGTAGTCCTGCGACAGGTCGGCGATCTGATGGGCCCACACCCGGAGCGCGCAGGTGATGCCGTGCGCGAGCACGATCGGATAGCCGTCCTCGCGTCCGAAGACCTCGGCGTGCAGGCGGATGCCATCTCGGGAGCGCACCTCGACGGCGCGACCGGGGGGCAGGGACTGCGCGGGCGCGAAGGCGTGAACCCTCGACCGGCTGCGGGGACCAGTGGTCATGTGCGCTCCGTTCGAACTCGGCAACGTTGCCGCGTAAGTGAGCTTATCTAACAGTGTGCGGCAACCGTGTAACCCCCGCCGCGTTTCGCGACGATCGGTGCCGCGGCGCAGGTCCACGAACCGAGGGGAGTTAAATGGCGGCATGCGCGCCATTCAGATAGCCAGCCTCGATGGACCTCAAGCCGCCAAGCTCGTCGATGTCGATGAGCCGGACGGCGACGGCGCGGTCGTCATCGAGGTGCACGCCGCCGGGGTCGCATTCCCCGACGTCCTGCAATCGCGCGGGCTCTACCAGTACAAGCCGGAGATGCCGTACACGCCCGGCGGCGAGGTCGCAGGCGTCGTGCGCAGTGCGCCAGCCGACGCGCATGTGCGGGCAGGCGACCGCGTCGCGGCGCTGACGATGTTGTGCGGCGCGATGGCCGAGGTGGTCGCGCTGCCCGCCGAACGGGTTTTCAAGCTGCCCGACAACGTCTCCTTCGAGGCCGGAGCGGGTCTGCTCTTCAACGACCTCACGATGCACCACGCGCTGCGCACCCGCGGACGGCTGGCCGAGGGCGAGACCGTGCTGGTGCACGGCGCGGCCGGCGGCATCGGCACGTCGACGCTGCGGCTGGCGCCCGCGTGGGGCGCGTCGCGGGTGATCGCAGTGGTGAGCACCGACGAGAAGGCCGAGGTGGCCAAGGCGGCCGGCGCGACGGACGTCGTGCCCGTCGACGGGTTCAAGGACAAGGTGAAGGAGCTGACCGAGGGCCGCGGCGTCGACATCGTCGTCGACCCGGTCGGTGGCGACCGGTTCACCGATTCGTTGCGGTCGCTCGCCCCCGGTGGCCGACTGCTCGTGGTCGGTTTCACCGGCGGCGAGATCCCGACGGTCAAGGTGAACCGGTTGCTGCTCAACAACGTCGACGCGGTCGGTGTGGGTTGGGGCGCATGGACTTTCACCCATCCCAACTATCTCGCCGAGCAGTGGGCCGAGCTCGAGCCGCTGCTCGCGTCGGGCAAGGTGTCGGCGCCGCAACCGCAGGTGTTTCCGTTCGAGCGCGCGGCGGACGCTATCGCCGCGCTCGAAGACCGCTCGGCGAAGGGCAAGGTCGTCGTCGCCGTCCGGTGACGCTGCCTACAGATACGGGTCGGCCCAGGCGCTCACAATGCGCGCCGCCCGCGCCGCCTGATCTTTGCCCGTCAGCAGATGGTCGGCGCCCTCGAGGGATACGAAACTGCGCGGATGCCGCGCGGCCTGGAAGATCTCGCTGGCGTTCTCGATGCCGACGGTGTTGTCCGTCGGCGAGTGCATCACGAGCAGCGCGCGGCGCAGGGAGTGGATGCGCTCGCGCAGATCGGCGTCGCGGACGTCCTCGAGAAAATGCCGCTTGAGGGTCAGCGCCTTGCCGCCGATGTGAAACTGCGCCTCCCCCTCCTCCTCGATGCGCTCGACGAGCGCGTCATAGATCCGCTCGACGTGGGCGGGTTCGTAGGGTGCGGCGACGGTGGCGACCGCCTTCACCGTCGGGCACTCGTGGGCGGCGGCGATGACGGCCGAGCCACCGAAGGAATGCCCCACGAGGAGGCGTACCTCGCGGTCGGAGGAGTTCATGAACTCGACGGCGCGCACGGTGTCGGCCACCTTGTGCGAAAACGAACCGTCGCTCCAGTCGCCCTCCGAATCGCCGAGGCCGAGGTTGTCGAACCGCAGCATGCCGATGCCCTCGCCGGCGAGTTGTTTGCAGATCCGGCTGGCGGCGGGCGAGTTCTTGCCGAGCGTGAACCCGTGGGCGAACACGCCCCATCCGCGGACGTCGCCGTCGGGGACGTCGATCACGCCCGCGAGGGCGGGTCCGCTGGTGCTCGGGAAGCTGACGCGTTCACCCACGCGCGTCATCCTGTCATGCGCGTCGGTGCGTCACTGCTGCTGTTGCAACAGGTCGCGTTTCACCTCGAGCCTGCGCAGCTTGCCCGACGAGGTGCGCGGCAGCGTGCCGGGCCGGACGAAGACGACATCGGTGGGTACCACGCCGCATTCGGATGCGACGCGCTCGATCAGGTCGGCGCGCGACGTCGCCTCGTCGGGTCCGCGGAACTCGGCGACGATCGCGACACCGGGCCGAACCGACAGCTCCCCCACTCCGACGGCCACCACTGCGCCCTCGCGCACACCCGGCGCACCTGCGGCCACCCGTTCCACCTCGGCGGGAAAGATGTTGCGCCCGGCCACCGTGATCAGTTCCTTGGCGCGACCGCATACCACGAGGCTGCCGTCGACGAGGTAGCCGAGATCGCCTGTGGCGAACCAGTCGTCGGCGTTGCGCGGGGTGTCGCCGCGGTAGCCTGACATCATCGAGGTGCCGCGGATGTGGATCTCGCCGACCTTGTCGTCGCCGCGCGGTTCGATGCGCACCGACATACCGGATATCGGTTCGCCGAGCAGCGCGTGACCGTCGTCGTCGACGATCAGTCCGCGCCCGGGTTCAGGAACCGTTACGGCACAGGTGGATTCGGCGAGCCCGTAGGAGGGTGCGAGCGCGCCGGCGGAGAACCCGAATCGGGCCATCTCGTCGGCGAACCGCGCGGTGAGCTCACAGTCGACGGGTTCACCGCCGTTGAGCGCGAAACGGAGGCTGGAGAGGTCGACGTCGGTGACCCGTCGCGAGTACTTGCCGATCAGGCCGTAGGCCATGTTCGGCGCGGCGGTGATGGTGGCGTGACTCTCGGTGAGCCAGCTCAGCCACCGGAACGGCGAGGCCTGAAACGCTCCGGTCGGCGCCTGCCACACGTCGATTCCGGCCAGCGCCCCGGCGAGCACGAAGCTCAAGCCCATGTCGTGGTACAGCGGCAGCCACGAGCAGCCGACGTCGTCGGCCCCTACCCCAATGCGCGAATTCAGCCCATCGAGGTTGGCCAGCACCGCATCCGGTGAGAGTTTTACTGCCCGCGGCACGCCCGTCGAACCCGCTGTGCCCTGCAGAATCGCGACGGCGGCCGGCCGGTCCAGCCGCTGGAAACTCGTCGATCTCGTCAGTGGGGCAACGGAATCCAACTCCTTGGCTACCGGGCCGCCGTCGATCAGACGCAGCTGTTCGAGCTGCCGACCCGTGCTGAGGACGTGACTGACGCCCATTCCTGCGAACCGGGCGACCGTGGACTGCGCCCACTTCTCGGCGTCGGCGCCTCGGACCGGGCCGGGCGCAATGGTCACCGGGACGCCGGCCTGGAATGCTCCGAGGATCGCCGCGATGAGTTCGACGGTGGGCTCGTTGGCCAGGCCGAGGGCCGCGACCTCCTCGTTGAGCAACCAGTCGGCAAGGTTCTCCGAGCGAGCGTGCACCTCCGGCCAGGGGTGGCGCGTCCAGGCGCCGTTGTCGAAGACGAAGAGGCCGTTCGCCGAGTTGGTCAAGCGTTCGGCCAATACCGCTGCCAACGATTCCATGAACACCCTCGCCGTGCTTCGTCCCGCCTCGACGGGCGCTTGTCGGACTAGTCAATTTAGGTAAAGCTAACCGACGCCCGTTTGCGGGCTGGCAGGGGGTCAGAGGGTCGCGCGGCCCACCGCCAGTGGATGGACGACAGACGGCATGCCCCGCCACACCGCGCGTCGGGCGGTGACCGTGAAGCCGCAGGCTCGCATGGTCTCGACGGTCGACCGGTTGCAGATGCATCCGCCCGCAAAGTGTCGCCAGGGTTCGCGGAGCGCATCCTGGCATCCGGCGAGGAAGCGCGACTCCGCCCGCACGTGCTCGATGAACAGCAACTGTCCATTAGGGCGGAGCACGCGGGCGATCTCGCGCAGTGCGCCGAGCGGGTCGTCGACGGTGCAGAGGACCAGCGTCGAGACGACGGTGTCGACCGAAGCGTCGGCCAAGGGCAGGCGCTGCGCGGGCGCGTCGAGGATCCGTCCGACCCGGCCATGGCGGGCGAGGCGCCGGGCGAGCTTGCGGCGCATTCCGGGCTCGGGTTCGGTGAGGATGAGTTCGGTGACGTCATCGGGGTAGTGCGCGAAGTTCAGTCCGGTGCCCGCGCCGATCTCGACCACCCGGCCGTAGGCGTCGGCGAGGAGTTCCCGGCGGCGGCGACGCATGCCGGACGCCTCACCCAGCCAGAGAAACGGGTCATACAGCCGGGCGAAGACTTGTAGCCACACCGCGGAGGGAGGGTTGGTCGACGGTGCGGTGGCGGTATCGATATCGGTCATGGCGTGACGATATGGAGGCGCCCGTGGGGCACGCATCGCCCGAAGCGGCCATCTTGCTCAGATGGCCGATTCCGGCATCACAGGAGGCCGAGGCGGGCGGCCTCGGCCACCGCGGCCGTGCGTGAGGTGCTGCCGAGCTTGCGCCGGATGTTGGCGACGTGACGGTGCACCGTATGAGGGCTCAGCACAAGGTGTTCGGCGATCTCGCGGTCGCCGAGACCGCGTGCGATGCAGGCGAGGATTTCTCGCTCCCGCTCCGACAACAGGGTGGGCTCCCCCGCACCCGGATGGTCGGTCGACGTTGCGGCGGGCGCCAGTCCCTGCCGGCAGGCGCGGACGACCGATGCGGCGTCGCCGTGCCAGGGGAAGTGTGCGCTGCCCTGCAACGGTAGGAGAGTCGCGCCCGCGATCGCGGCCGCGACCTCACGCCCACAGCGGTACGGCACGGCCCGGTCGTCGCGACGGTGGACGACGTGCACCGGACAGCGAACGAGGGGCAGCTGGTCGCGAACATCGACGCGGTAAACGAAATGCAGTAGGGCGGCAGCGGTTTCAGCCGTCGCCGCCTCGCGTTGAATCCGCGCGAAATGGTCCTGCTCCGCGGGCTCGGCACCGCCGAGGAAGATGTCGCCGAGCATGCGGGACCCCAGACCCCAGTGCGCGCGCACCGCCGCGAGGATCGCATCGGACACGTTGGGCGCCGTGAGAGTCGAGCCGTCACAGTAGGACCCGTACAGCACGAGGCGGTCGACGCGCTCGGGAAACGCGGCGGCGAACGCGATGGCGGTGCAACTCCCCGACGAGCCGCCCAGCAGCGAGACGCGGTCGAGTTCGAGTTCGTCGAGGAGCGTGCGCAGCGTCGCGACCTCACGGTCGATGGTCAGGTCGGCCTCGGTGAGTGCGCGGTCCGACATCCCGACGCCGAGGCGGTCGTAGCGGACAAGGGTGTAGCCGTCGGCGATGTCTTCCCAGAAGCGCCGGAAGATCGGGCTCTGCGCGTCGAGTTCGAGGTGGCTGACCCACCACGCCGGGGCGACGAGCGGTGGCCCGTCGCCGGAGACCTCGTACGCCATTCGACGGGCGCCGAGGGGAAGGAACCTGATCGTGGACTTCCCCAGCATCGCCGTGAGCTTACGACCGTCGGGGGGCGGTGGCGGCCGTATCCGCCTCGGACACAGTGCTGATGTTTACGCGGCCCGCGGCGCCCCAGCTGCTACGTTCCCGCTGTGGATCTCTTCGGCCGTTCCTGGGCGGCGCTGCGGGAGGTTGTCGCCGGCCTCGCCGACGAGGATTTTCAGAAGCCGTGTGGTTGCACCGGTTGGCTGATAAGCGATCTGGTGTGCCACCTGATCATCGACGCCCAGGACGTCCTGATCACCCTCGTGACGCCGTCCGATTCCCCGCCGACCCGAAACTCGGTGACCTATTGGGAAGTCGTCGAATCCTTGCCGGCCGACGATCCGCTAGACGCGCTGATCCCCCGGCTCGCCGCGGCCTACGGCGACCCGTCGTTGCTGAAATTTCACCTCGACGACGTCGGTTCGGCCGCGGGCCGCGCCGGCGAGCTCGCCGACCCGGACGAATTGGTCAGCACGCGCGGCCAGGTGCTGACCGTGCGCGACTATCTCGACGCCTACGTGTTCGAGTGGACGTTGCACCACCTCGACCTGATCGCGCACCTTCTGGATGCCTCCGCGCCGCCCGCCGAGGGGCTTGCGTTCTCGCGAAATCTGCTCGAAGAGGTGGCGGGAGCGGCGCTTCCCGCGTCGTGGGCGGATGTGGACGCACTCCTCATCGGCACCGGCCGCCGGCCGGCGACGGCCGCGGAGGAGGCGGACCTGCGCGCGAGTGATGCCCGGGTGCCGCTGATCCTCACGTGACCGTCAGCGGGTCAGTGTTTAGAACCGCACCTCGAGGTTTTGGGTGACGAGCCTGCGCACGCCCCAGAAATAGGTGAGCAGCGGCATCGTGCACCACAGCACGTTGATGAGGACGAACTTCACCCACATCTCGAGCGGAGACGACATGCTCTCCAGGTTGTTGGCGATCTCCGTGCCGAAGTACACCGCTGGCAGCGTGACCTCGACGATCATGCCGGCCATGACCAGCGACAGCTGAATGCTGGTGAATCGCCTGCCATTTCGGAAGAACTGAAAAAGGGCGTACGCCTCAAAGATTCCGACGAACAGCGCGATCCACTCCATGCACACGATCAGCGGATCGCCGGTGAGGTAGCGGGCGTCACCGCCGAGCAGGATGGGCGCCCACATGTAGGTCCACAGCGACCCCTGCTCGACCCCCTCGACGATCTGATCGAAGAACAGCAGCCACGGGAGTTCCCAGATAAATCGCGGAATGAGCGCGATGAAGACCCACACGATCACCATGGCCCCGAGGCGATCCCCGCGCGTCCAGTCGCGGCGGTCTCCGACCCGTAGCCACGGCAGCGCCAGCGCCGTCACAAAGCACCCGACCACGACGATCACCATCGCTACCGAGGCGGTCGATTGAGCCACCCCGACGTGAAACTCGAGGTACCAGAACACCGGATGGATCGCGAAGAAAAAGGCGAGCAGTCCGAACAGGCTCTTCTGCAGTGAGGAGAACCCCCGCCGCGGGGGCGCCTGTTCTGTCCCGTCCTGCCTGATCGTCTCCGTCATGGCGAGGCCTCCGCATCGAGGGTGATCGTCGGCCGGCGAGCCGAATCGACGTTTCGACGAATGTGTCCGTCCCTGCATCGGCGGACAGGAGTTTTATATCACGTGTGATGTTATTCCGATCGGTAGATTTCTGCGCGCGCGGTGGTTATCCGGATGACCGCGTCTTCTCCGGTCGCGCATTTGATCACCGTGCCCGCTTAGGATCAATGCGTGCGGCTCCCGACAACATTGCTCGCATTGATGCGGCTTTGCGCCGTAAGCCGATGACGGCCAAGCGCTCACGCGGTACGTCGCCGCGACGATCGCGGCACAAGACTCAAGAGCGCGCCGACCGCACGCGCGAACTCGTCATCGACGAAACGATCCGCTGCATTCGCGAAGAGGGGTTCGCCGCCGCGAGCACCCGTCACATCATCGAACGCGCCGGCGTCAGCACCGGCGTCGTGCAGTACCACTTCGGTGACCGCGACGGACTCCTGACCGCCGTCATCGACCACGCCATCGAGAGCTTGGCGGCTTCAATCGACGATCTCGCCGACGAGGTGGAAGGCATCGACAACATCGAGGAGCGGATGACGGCGCTCGCTGACGCCGCCTGGAAGGTCTTCCTCAACCCGGCCAGCATGACGGCGATGGAGATACTGATCGCCACGAGATCGCTTCGATCCAGCCTCGGCGTCGAGCAACTCGCCAATCTCCAACCGAGACTGGCACGTATCGCTGAGCTCATCGGTGCGCCATCCCCCCACGCCCCCGCGATCGCCGACCTTCTCTGGGCCGCACCCGTCGGCCTCATGGTGGGCCAAATGGTCACCGACGTGCCGCTACCGACGGAACCGCAGCGGCAAGCGCTGGGTCAGCTGCTGATCGACCACCTAGAGAAACGCCGCGGTGACGCTGCGCCGCATCGCCGCACCCGCAAACGATGATGCCGGATGCTTAGTCACGAATAGGTCTGCACATCAACGGATTACGTATGCTCAGCGCGTGGCTGCCCACACGTCGGCGCGGTGCACCGGCGGACCGTGGCCGGGCAGCAGGTGCTCGACGGGCAGCGCACGCATGCGCTTCTCACTGCGCGCCGCCGCGGCGTCGTCGACGGTCTCCGGGGTGAACCACGCCTGTCCGTCCGCACTGAGCACCGCGTCGCCGGAGATCAGGGTCCGGCTGCCGGCATGCCAGAACGCGGTCGAGTCGTCGGTGTGGCCGGGCACGTGCAACACCTCCCAATCCGTCGCGCCGGGCAGCGGCTGACCGTCGGCCAGCGGCTGGGCCCCGCCGAGGGCGTCGCCGACCATCCCCTTGGCTCCGCCGTAACCCGCGATGCGGGCGCCGTCGACGAAGCCGCGCAGTCCGGTCAGGTCCAGCGGCTGGCTCATCAGGGTGGGCCAGATCTGGGCGACCTTGCTCAGCGTCGGCGTGCGAGGCCTTTGCGTGCCGTCCAGGTAGCTGAGCGTGACTTCCGGAAGATGCAGTCCCACCCCGTGCTCGGCGGCGAGTCGCGGCGCCCCGGCGACGTGGTCGCTATGGCCGTGAGTGGCGACGACCGCGCCGACGGTGCCCTTGTGGACCAGCAGCGCACCGGCGACGTCGTCGGCGCTGCCGGGCATGCCCGCGTCGACCACCACATAAGAGCGATCGCCACGGATCAGGTAGCAGTTGAAGATCCACCGCGACAGGCGGATGACCCCGATGTCGTCGAGCGGATCAACGACCAACGCCATCGCGGCCTCCTTCGTCGCGCAACATTTCAAGCAGTCTGGGGTGCTGGGATCGAACACGGCAACCCGCGATCGTCGCGCCGCTGGCTACGATCGCGGCATGAACGAATCCGGACCTGCCTCTGCTGAAGCGTCGACACATATCGCGGCCGATCCCGCCGCGGTCTACGCGCTGATCACCGACCTCCCAACGCTCGCGTCGCTAGCCGAGGAAACCGACCGGATGGAGTGGCACAAGGGCGACCGCGTCACTCCGGGCGCCGTCTTCAGGGGCCACAACCGCAACGGTGGCAAGGAGTGGACCACGATGTGCACCGTGACCGACGCAGACCCGGGCCGAACGTTCGCCTTCGATGTGATGAGCTTTGTCATTCCCGTGGCGCGATGGCGCTACGACATCACACCCGCCGACGGCGGCTGCACCGTCACCGAACGCACCTGGGACAACCGCCCGGGCTGGTTCAAGGCGATCGCGGGGATGGCGACCGGTGTGCGCGACCGCGACTCCGCCAACAGCGAACACATCAAGCTCACCCTGCAGCGCCTCAAGGCGAAGGCCGAAGCGGCCGGCTGAGCGCGTAGGCGACAAGCCAATGAGAACGGCCCCCGGAGTTTCCTCCGGGGGCCGTTCCACCTAGTAGCGGGGACAGGATTCGAACCTGCGACCTCTGGGTTATGAGCCCAGCGAGCTACCGAGCTGCTCCACCCCGCGTCGGGTGAACGCCACGTTACCGAAGGCGCTCGTCGAGTTCCAAATCGCGCGGTCACGAAGGGCGGTGAGTCACGTCACGCCGCCCGGCTCAGCTTGCGGACTGGTACCTCTCCATCGCGTCGTCCAGCTGCTGCAGCGCCTCACCGAACTCGGCGAAGTCACCGCTCTGCTGGGCCTGCCGCAGCGAGTCGAGCGCCGTGTTGACCTCTTGCAAGGCAGCGGCTTTCGGGCCGGACAGCTGCACCGGGCCACTGGGCGGCACCGCCACCGGCGTGGGCACCTCCGGCGCCCGGCCTTCCTGGTTGGCCGGTGTGCGCCCCGTCCGCGGCTGGCCGTCGGAGGGTGTCTGCGCCGCGGGCTGTCCGCCGGGACCCGCGAGAGGCGCAGGTCCGGTTGCGGTGGCGTCCGCGCCGGGCCCGAACAGCTCGGTGAGCGCATCGCGCACCGTCGGGCCGTAGCCGACCTTGTCGTTGTACATCATCGCCACGCGGATCAGGCGCGGGTACGACGACGCGGCGTCGCTGGCCCCCGGCGAGGCGTACACCGGTGCGACGTAGAGCAACCCGCCCTGCGCCACCGGCAGCGTCAGCAGGTTGCCCCACCGGATGCGGTTCTGGTTGTCGCGGCCGATGACGCCCAGGTCCTGGCTGACCGCGGTGTCGGTGCTGATCGCGTTGAACGCCAGCTTCGGGCCGTTGACCTGACCGGGAATGGTCAACACCGTGAGCTTGCCGTAGGTGTCCGGATCCGAACTGGCGCTGATGTAGGCGGCCAGGAAGTCGCGGCGGAACCGGTTCATCGCGCTCGTCAGCTGGAACGATGCCGAACGATCATCGGCGGCAAGGTCTTTGGCGACGATGTAGTACGGCGGCTGATAGCTGCTCGCCGTCGGGTTCGGGTCCAGCGGCACGTCCCAGAAATCCGACGTCGAGAAGAACGTCACGGGGTCGTCGACGTGATACTTGGCCAGCAGCGCGCGCTGCACCTTGAACAGGTCCTCGGGATAGCGCAGGTGCTGCTGCAGTTCCGGCGTGATCTCGCTCTTCGGCTTCACCGTGCCCGGGAACACCTTCATCCACGCCTGCAGGACCGGATCGTTCTCGTCCTGCGCGTACAGCGACACCGTCCCGTCGTACGCATCGACCGTGGCCTTCACGGAGTTACGGATGTAGGACACCTGCTTGTCCGGCGCGAGGCGGTTGATGGCCACCTCGTTGGAGTCCGCCGTCGCGCTCGACAGCGTTGTCAGCTCCGAGTACGGGTAGTTGTCCAGCGTGGTGTAGCCGTCAACGATCCACACCATCCGCTTGTTCACGATGGCGGGATACACGCTGGTGTCGGTGGTCAGCCACGGTGCGACGGCCTCGACGCGCTTGGCCGGGTCGCGGTTGAACAGGATCTTGCTGTTCTCGCCGATCACGTTCGAGAACAAGAAGTTTCGTTCCGCGAACTTGGCCGCGAACACCGAGCGCGCCAGCCAGTTGCCGACCGGCACACCGCCTTGGCCGCCGTAGGTGTAGTTCTTGGTCTCGGTGTTGGTCTCGTAGTCGTACTCGCGGTCGACGTCGCCGTTCTTGCCGACGATCGCGTAATCGGCGGGCGTGTTGGCGATGACCGGTCCGTAGTAGATGCGTGGCTGATCCAGCGGCGCGGGCCCCGGCGAGATGACGCTGCCGTTGGCGCCGACGACGCTGGCGAGGAACTCCGGATAGCCGCCGTTCTGGTTCGGGTCGTTGGCGACGCCGCGCACGGTGTTCGCCGGGGAGGCGATGAAACCGTTGCCATGCGTGTAGACCGTGTGGCGGTTGATCCAGTCGCGCTGGTTGTCGATCAGCCGGTCGGGGTTGAGCTCGCGGGCGGCGACGACATAGTCGCGCAGATTGCCGTCGCGCCCGACATAGCGGTCCATCGACAGCTGATCCGGGAAGTAGTAGAAGTTCTTGCCCTGCTGGAACTGGGTGAACGCGGGGCTGACGATGGTCGGGTCGAGCAGGCGGATGTTCGACGTGGTCGCCCGGTCGGCGGCGACCTGCTGGGCGGTGGCCGCCGCGTCGCCGCTGTAGTCGCGGTAGGTGACCACGTCGTCGGTCAGTCCGTACGCGTTTCTGGTCGCCGTGATGCTCCGGCTGATGTATTCGCTTTCCTTCTGCGCCGCATTGGGTTTGACGCTGAACTGCTCGACGACGAGCGGCCAGCCCGCGCCGACCACCAGCGACGAGAGCAGCAGCAGCACCACGCCGATCGCCGGGATGCGCAGATCGCGCAGCACGATCGCGGAGAACACCGCCGCCGCACAGATCACGGCGATCGCCAACAGGATCAGCTTGGCGGGCAGCACCGCGTTGATGTCGGTGTAGCCCGCACCGGTGAACGGCTTACCGCCGCGGGTGTGGCTCAGCAGCTCGTAGCGGTCCAGCCAGTACGCGAACGCCTTGAGCAGCATCAGGATGCCGACGAGCGTGATCAGCTGGATGCGCGCCGCACGGCTCAGCGCGCCGGCGCGGCCGGACAGCCGGATGCCGCCGAACAGGTAGTGGCCCAACAGGTTTCCGATGAAGGCCAGGAAGGTCGCGACGAACAGATAGTTCAGGACCAGACGGTAGAACGGCAGGTCGAAGGCGTAGAAGCCCAGATCCTTGCCGAACTGCGGGTCGGTGATCCCGAAGCTGTTGCCGTGCAGGAAGAGCTGCACGGTCTCCCACTGTCCGAGCGCGAACAGCCCGACGAACAATCCGATGAGCGCGGGAATCCCGAAGCCGACGAGACGCAGCCGTGCCATCACCGCCGTGCGGTAGCTCGCCACCGGATCGTTGGGGCCGTTGGTCGGCACGAACACCGGCCGGGTGCGGTAGGCCAGCGCCAGCCCGGCGAACAGGATCGAACCGATCAGCAGCGCAACGACAAGGAACAGCAGGATCTGGGTGAACAGCACCGTGGTGAACACCGAGCGGTATCCGAGTTCACCGAACCACAGCCAGTCGACATAGGTGTCGATCAGGCGCGGACCGATCAGCAACAGGAGCACGATGACGGCCCCCACCGCGATGAGAATTCGGCTACGTCGTGTCAGCTTCGGCATTCGTGCCGCGGGCCGCATACCCACTCGATGACTCCAGTCTGGTTCCCGTACGTCCTGCTTGACGTGGCCACAACTCTACGCAACGGCTTTTCGCCGATGACCTAACAATGCGGCCGTTCGCCACCGGCGGACAAGGTCTTCAACGCGTCGACGGCCTCCGACAGGGTGCCGACCTTGACCAGTTCCATACCGTCCTGCGGTGCCGTCTTGGCCTCCTCGCAGTTGTCGGCCGGCACCAGGAAGATCGTCGCGCCCGCCTCGTGCGCGCTGAGCATCTTGTGGGTGATGCCGCCGATGGAACCGACCTCGCCGTCATCGGTGATGGTTCCGCTGCCGGCGACGAACTGCCCGTCGTTGAGGTCGCCGGTGGTGAGCTTGTCGACCACGGCCAGGGAGAACATCAGCCCCGCCGACGGTCCGCCGATGTTGGCGAGGTTGAAGTCGACCGCGAACGGCGCCCACGGCGCGTCGAGCACGCCGATGCCGAGGAACCCCTGATCGCGTTCGGGATGCTTGCCCAGCGTGATGGTGGCCGAACCGGACGGCGCGTCCTTGCGCCGGTAGTCCAGGGTCACCTTGTCGCCCGGCTTGGTGTCCTTCAGCAGGTCCTGGAACTCCTCGAGCTTGGTCACCGGCGTGCCGTTGACGGCGTCGATCGCGTCGCCGTCGTGCAGCTTGCCCGCCGATGGGCCCGGGTCGTTGACGTTCTCCACCGTCACCGCCATCGGGAAGTCCAGGTAGTGCAGTGCGGCGTACTCGGCGCTGCGTTCGGAGTTGCGGAAGTCGGCGGTGTTGGCCTCGTTGACCTCTTCGCGCGTCTTGTCCGGCGGGTAGACCAGATCGCGCGGCACCAGTTGTTCGCGGCCCGACAGCCACAGCGCCATCGCCTCGCCCAGCCGTAGCTGGTCGCGCTGCGACACCGTCGTCATGTTCAGGTGTCCCGACGTCGGGTAGACATCGGTCCCTTCGATCTGAACGACGGGCTTGCCGTCGACCTCGCCGAGCGTGTCGAACGTCGGCCCCGGGCCCAGGGAGACGTACGGCACCGTCACGACCGACACCAGCACCCCGAACACCAGGATCGGCACGAGCGCGACGAGCAACGTCAAAGTCCGCCTGTTCACGCCGCCCAATCTAAAGGTTGCGCCGCCGGCGACCGCGCCCACGACGTCCGGACCGGCCCGTCAGACCGTTTCGTCGGCGCCCCGATCGCCGTGATTCGCTGTCAGCGAAGGCGCCCACCGACCGGGGCGCGTCCTGGTGGGTACCGTTGAGGGCATGGCTGACCTGCCTTTCGGCTTCTCCGCCGGGGACGACCCCGAGCGCGACAAGCGCAAGAAAGATCCCGACTCCGGGCCCGAAGGGACCGGAGACCCATTCGGCATGGGCTTTCAGGGAGGATCCGAGTTCGACATGTCGCAGCTGGGGCAGATCTTCTCCAAGCTCGGCGAGATGTTCAGCGGCGCCGGCAGCGCGATGGCCGGGGGTAAGCAGTCCGGACCGGTCAACTACGACCTGGCCCGCCAGTTGGCGTCGAGCCAGATCGGTTTCGTCGCCCCGGTTCCAGAGGGGACGTCCTCGGCGATCGCCGACGCCGTGCGCCTCGCCGAGACATGGCTCGACGGCGTGACCGCGCTTCCCGCGGGCACCAACAAGGCCGTCGCGTGGACGCCGACGGACTGGATCGACAACACGCTCGAGACGTGGAAGCGGTTGTGCGACCCGGTCGCCGAACAGATCTCGACGGTCTGGGTGTCGGCGCTCCCGGACGAGGCCCGGACCATGGCCGGTCCGCTGCTGTCGATGATGACGCAGATGGGCGGGATGGCGTTCGGTTCGCAGCTTGGTCAGGCGCTGGGCAAGCTGTCGCGAGAAGTGTTGACCTCCACCGACATCGGGCTTCCGTTGGGCCCCAAGGGCGTAGCCGCGCTGATGCCCGAAGCGGTCGAGTCGCTGTCGGAGGGCCTCGAGCAGCCGCGCAGCGAGATCCTCACCTTCCTGGCCGCCCGTGAGGCCGCACACCACCGCCTGTTCAGCCACGTGCCGTGGCTGGCCAGCCAGCTGCTCAACGCCGTCGAGGCGTTCGCCCGCGGCATGAAAATCGACATGAGCGGCATCGAGGAGCTGGCCTCCGGCCTCGACCCGGCCGCGCTGACCGACCCGGCCCAGATGGAGCAGCTGCTCAATCAGGGCATCTTCGAGCCCAAGGCCACCCCGGAACAGACCGCGGCGCTGGAGCGGCTCGAGACGCTGCTCGCGCTGATCGAGGGTTGGGTGCAGACCGTCGTGTCCGAGGCGCTCGGCGACCGCATCCCCGGCACGTCGGCGCTCGCGGAGATGCTGCGCAGGCGCCGCGCCACCGGCGGGCCCGCCGAGCAGACGTTCGCGACCCTGGTCGGCCTGGAGCTGCGTCCGCGCAAGATGCGCGAGGCGGCGGCGTTGTGGGAGCGGCTGACCGAGGCCGTCGGCTCCGACCGTCGGGACGCGGTCTGGCAGCACCCCGACCTACTGCCCAGCGCCGAGGATCTCGACGAGCCCGCGGGGTTCATCGATCGCATCATCGGCGGCGACACCAGCGGTATGGACAGCGCCATCGAGGAGGCCCTCGCCGACCTCGAGAAGGACATCCAGAGCCCGGACGACGACGACAAGTAGGCCCCGTCGACACCTGTGGATAACCACCGGTGACCGCTGCCCGGCGTGGCACGCTCGATCGGTGACGCGTTATGCGCTGAGTGCCGCGACGCCCGTGCTGTCGCGGCCCGACGGGGTCGTGCAGGTGGGTTGGGATCCGCGGCGCGCCGTCGTGATCCGGCCACCGTCGGGACTGCCGTCGGCGACGCTGGCGGATCTGCTGCGCCGCTTGCAGTCGGGCGCCGCATTGAGCGACCTGAAGGCGCTGGCCCCCGGGGCGGACGTCGAGGGGCTGGTGGCGTCCCTGGTCGACGCGGGCGTGATCACCGCAGGCACGGCTCGGCGGGGCCGCACCGCCGCGGTGCGCATCCATGGCCGCGGGCCGTTGTCGGATCTGCTCGCCGGTTCCCTGCGGTGTTCGGGTGCGCGGCTGAGCC
Organism: Mycobacterium sp. 852002-51961_SCH5331710; assembly: GCF_001665535.1. Taxonomy (GTDB): domain Bacteria; phylum Actinomycetota; class Actinomycetes; order Mycobacteriales; family Mycobacteriaceae; genus Mycobacterium. The sequence continues at coordinate 4,492 of NZ_LZSQ01000019.1, read as the reverse complement.
ACAGCACCCGCACCGACACCGGGGCGCCGTCGGAGCCGACCGACCTCGTAGTGCTCGCCGATTACCTGGTGGCCGACCCGCGGATGGTGCGCGAACTGCACGCGGCCGGGATCGCCCACCTGCCGGTGCGCGTGCGTGACGGCGTGGGCCTGGTGGGGCCGTTGGTAATGCCGGGCGTGACGTCGTGTCTTTCGTGTGGAGATCTGCATCGCGCCGACCGGGACGCGGCGTGGCCCGCTGTCGCGGCCCAGTTACGGCACACCGTCGGCACCGCCGACCGCGCGACGGTGCTGGCCACCGCCGCGCTGGCGCTGAACCAGGTCGACCGGGTGTTGCGCGCAGTACGCGGCGGCGCCGACCTGGCCGGGTCGACCGAACCGCCGCCGACGCTGGACACCACGCTGGAGTTCGACGTCAACGTGGGCTCGGTGGTGGCGCGACGGTGGTCGCGGCACCCGCGCTGCGCATGCTGACATCGCCCGTTGGCAAGTCGTTGCGGTGTGTACAGCCGCGTCGTGGATGATGGTCTGGTGAGTGAGATCAAGCGGGGCCGGGCCGCGCGCAACGCCAAACTGGCGAGCCTGCCCGTCGGGATGGCCGGCCGGGCCGCGTTGGGCTTCGGCAAGCGGCTGACCGGTAAGTCGAAAGACGAGGTCAACGCCGAGCTGATGGACAAGGCCGCCCAGCAGCTGTTCACCGTGCTCGGCGAGCTCAAGGGCGGGGCGATGAAGGTCGGCCAGGCGCTGTCGGTGATGGAAGCCGCGATCCCCGAGCAGTACGGCAAGCCGTACCGCGAGGCGTTGACGAAGTTGCAGCGCGAGGCCCCGCCGTTGCCTGCGGCCAAGGTGCACCGCGTGCTGGACGCGCAGCTGGGCACGAAGTGGCGCCAGCGGTTCGCGTCGTTCGACGACAAGCCCGTCGCGTCGGCCAGCATCGGCCAGGTCCACAAGGCGGTGTGGTCGGACGGTCGCGAGGTCGCGGTCAAGATCCAGTACCCCGGCGCCGATGAAGCGCTGCGCGCCGACCTGAAGACGATGCAGCGCATGGTCGGTGTGCTCAAGCAGCTCGCTCCGGGCGCCGACGTCGACAGCGTGGTCGCCGAGCTGATCGAGCGCACGGAAATGGAGCTCGATTACCGCCTCGAGGCCGACAATCAGCGCACCTTCGCCAAGGCCTACGAGGGCCATCCGCATTTCGTGGTGCCACGCATCGTGGCCAGCGCACCCAAGGTCGTGATCCAGGAATGGATCGAGGGGGTGCCGATGTCGGTGATCATCCGCGAGGGCACTCAGGAACAACGAGACCTGATGGGCACCAGGCTTTTCGAACTGACCTACGATGCGCCTCGCCGATTGGAGATGATGCACGGCGACACGCATCCCGGCAACTTCATGCTGCTTTCCGACGACAAGATGGGTGTCATCGACTTCGGCGCCGTAGCCCCGATGCCCGGCGGCATCCCGGTCGAGATCGGTCTGGCAACGCGGTATGCCCTCGAAGATGACTACGAGAACTTGCTCACCACGATGCAGAAAGTCGGCTTCGTGCAGAAGGGAGAGCAGGTCTCGAAGCGCGAAATGGACGACATGATGCGCCAATACGTTGAACCGCTCGAGGTCGAGGTGTTCCACTACAACCGCAAGTGGCTGCAGCGGATCACCACTGCGAATATTCGTCCTGACCGCGCTGCGGGACAGATCAGAGCCGCGCGGCAGATGGACATTCCCGCCAAGCTCGCGATCCCGATGCGGGTCATCGCCTCGAATGTGGCCATCGCATGCCAGCTCGACGCGCATGTGCCGGCCAGAGAGCTTGCCACGGAATTGATTCCGGGCTTCGCGGACGAGGCCGCTTAGCCAGGGTTGTCCGCGCCGAGCGCACGCTTGTCAGCGGGTCCACTCGAGGTTTGCGTACACAACCGTACGCTCGGCGACGTCCATTTCCAGCCGTTCACGCGGCGTGTGCGGCAACGGCGTTCTTGCGGGGCCGGCCGCGCGGACGCTTGCGGGCGATGATGGTGCCCCGTTCGAGGATCTCGCCGCCCCAAACACCCCACGGCTCTTGCCTCTCCAGCGCGGCGGCCAGGCACTCACGCCGGATTGGGCACTCGGCGCACAACGCCTTGGCGCGTTCGAGTTCGACGGGGTTCTCCGCGAACCACAGATCGGGATCGTTCCTGTGACACGGCACCGTCAGCTTCGTCTTCTGTCGGCATGTCCCGAGTGACATGTCCAGTCCTCTGCTTCCTGGTCGTGGGTTTCGTATCTCTTCTGGGATCCGGGACCAGGTCTTGGCGGCTTGGGAATTGGCTCCGAAAAGACCAAGGCCACGGATCCGACTGCGGGTCCGTGGCCTTTTTCGGCGGAATCGTCGCTCTACCTGATAGAGCTCCGATCGACGGACGACACAATCGCGGCGGCGGCGCGGCGCTTACGCTGCGGCGTAATGGCAGCGGCGGCACCGGCGGCATGCGCGGCGGACGCAGGATGCGCCGCGGCGGCGGCGACATGGAGGGTCCGCGTCATGCCAGCAACGGCTACGCCGGTGAAGACGTGATTGCTACCCATGATGTCGACCCTCCTTTCGCACAAAAAGACACCCGAGCGGTGTGATCTTGAGGCTAAGCGTAACAGCCGAAACTGACAATTGATTTTTTGACCAGCGGCTTTGGCGCGATTTTTACGACGATTGGCCGTGCTTGGCGCCGTCGGCCGGCCGCCCCCGACCTTTGACCAAGGCCAGCACATCGGCGCCGTACTGCTCGAGCTTGCGCGCGCCGATGCCCGGGATCGCAACCAGCGCGGCGTCGTCGGTGGGCAGCGTCTCCGCGATCGCAATCAACGTGTTGTCGGTGAACACCACGTACGCAGGCACGCTCATCTCCTTGGAGGTGCGCAGCCGCCAGTCCTTGAGCTCGCCGAGCAGTTGCTCGTCGATGTCCGACGGGCAGCTTTCGCAGCGGCGCAACATGATTGCGCCCGGCGCGGTCAGGACGCTGTTGCACACCCGGCAGCGCGGCGTCGCGGCGCGGGGCCGACGCGGCTTGTTCGGAGTGTCACCGGCGTGCGACGACTGCGGTGCGATGCCGTTGAGGAACCGCGACGGTTTACGGCTCTGACGCCCTCCGGGGGCGCGTGCGAGCGCCCAGCTGAGCGCCAAATGCACACGCGCCCTGGTGATTCCGACGTAGAGCAGACGCCGTTCCTCTTCGACCGCCTCGCTGTCGGGACCGTGCGCGAGGGCATGCGAGATGGGCAGCGTGCCGTCGGCGAGCCCGACCAGGAAAACCGCGTCCCACTCCAAACCCTTGGCCGCATGCAGCGACGCGAGCGTGACACCCTGCACCACCGGAGGGTGGCGGGCGTCGGCGCGCTGTCGCAGTTCGACGATCAGCGCGCGCAGATCCAGCGTGGGGCGCACCGCGACCTCTTCGTCGACGAGTTCGGCCAGCGACGCCAGCGCCTCCCACCGGTCCCTGGCCTTGGTGCCCGACGGCGGTTCGGCGGTGAGCCCCAGCGGTTCCAGCACCGCGCGCACCACCTCGGGCAATCCCCCGCCGGCGGGAGGTGCCCCCACCCCGTCGAGGTCACGTTCGGCGGCGCGCTGCAACGCCACCAACGCCTGGCGGATCTCCTGGCGGCTGAAGAAGCCCTCACCGCCGCGCACCTGGAACGGCACGCCGGCTTCGGTGAGCGCCTCTTCGTAGACCTCCGACTGGGCGTTGATGCGGTAGAGCACCGCGATCTCAGCCGGTTCGGTGCCGGATTCGAGCAGCCGCTTGATGTTCTTGGCCACCGCCTTGGCCTCGGCGACCTCGTCGGGGTATTCGGCGAAGCGCGGTGCGGGCCCGGGATCGCGCTGCCCGACGAGGTGCAGCTTGCTGCCCGCCATCCGGCCGCGCGCGCCGGCGATGACACGGTTGGCCAGCGACACCACCTGCGGGGTGGACCGGTAGTCGCGTTCCAGCCGAACCACCGCCGCATCGGGGAAGCGCCGGGAGAAGTCGAGCAGGTAGCGGGGCGTGGCGCCGGTGAACGAGTAGATGGTCTGGTTGGCGTCACCGACGACGGTGAGGTCGTCGCGCTCGCCGAGCCAGGCGTCGAGCACCCGCTGCTGCAGCGGGGTCACGTCCTGATACTCGTCGACGACGAAACAGCGGTAGCGGTCCCGGAACTCCTGCCCCACCGCGGCGTCGTTCTCGATGGCCGCGGCGGTGTGCAGCAGGAGGTCGTCGAAGTCGAGCAGCGTGGTGCCGTCGCGGCGGGCCTTGAGCGCCTCATAGCCGGCGTAGACGGCGGCCACCTTCGCGGCGTCGAACGGGATGTCGCGGTGCACCTGTGCGACCGCGGCCGGATAGTCCTCCGGGCTGATCAGCGACGCCTTGGCCCACTCGATCTCGCCCGCGAGGTCGCGCACGTCGTCGGTAACACCACGTGGGAACTGCTCGACACCAAGTTCGCCGTGGTGGCGCAGGCCGCCAACCGTGAACGGC